>NZ_JBQFUV010000006.1:0-180918 GCF_056539365.1 Ruegeria sp. BB7
CGGGTTTCTTTCTCATCTCCACTCCTTGGCGGTTACGATGAGCCAGAAACCCTCTCTTATCAAATCGACCTAAACTGTCCCATTGGTGCTGACGTCAGACAGGCAGTGCCATCATGTCGACGGACGGGGATGTGATATCAATTGGTTGCAACGAAGTCCCACGTCCAGGCGGTGGGAACTATTGGTGTACTGACGACAACCCTCAAAGGGATATGGATAGAAAGGTCGAGGCAAATAAGCTTGAAACAATTCGTATTATTCACAACTTTGTCGATGCCATTGCTAAGCACGGAAGTTTAAACAAAGAGCCGTCCGAACTGTTGAAGGACGAAAACTTTCAACAACTAATCAAAAAGTCCTTGATTTCCGACATCACTGAGTTTGGGCGAATGACGCATGCTGAGATGTCGGCGTTGGCAGACGCCGCTCGATTGGGTTTGTCAACAAAAGGGGCTACGATTTACGTAACAACCTACCCTTGCCACAATTGTGCCAAGCACCTGATTGCGGCGGGCATAAGTAGGATTGTGTACATCGAACCATACCCCAAAAGCCGCGCAATTTCTCTTCATGACGATGCGATCACACATGATCCGGATCACAAGAAAAAAGTTGTAGTAGAACATTTTCACGGAATTTCTCCGAGGCGGTTCAGGGAAATTTTTGAGAAAGGAAAAAGAAAGGACAAAGGTAACAGCGCAACGGATTGGTACGAAACGACGCCGAAGCCATTGATAGGCGAGCGATATTCTACGCACGTTTTGTTGGAACCTGCCTTCTTGGAGGTCTTCTACGAAGCGATCAAGAAAGCGTAGACAAAAGTAAGAGAATATTACGCGTTATGCGATCATTTGGCGTTTAGCGTATTTTGCGGTGGCGGCACCTAGAACTATACTGCTTCAAGGGCAAACGGATTTATTTTCACTGTCAAAGGGCACACTTCTCATCAATCTCGGAACTAGTTTTATACCCAACGCCAAGCAATGAATCGGTACCTGTTTTTTGCTTCAATTAGTTTAGCAGCCGCGCGCTCAGGATTGGCCGCGACATTCTCAAAAAGCCTGCCTCCCACAGAATCCATGAAATCACCCAACTCACTTTCCTTAGTATCTTCCAGTGCGGCTAGTGTCGTCGCATTGCCCATAATCTGCGCCATGATCATCCGTCTGTGCTCGTCGCGATGAACGTTTTTGATCTTGGTGGCATCTACGTAACTTCGCATTTCCAGCAAATCATCTTCTGACGATTCAGAAACCAAGTCCCAGAGTTCATGGTTCCCCCACCGCGCGCGGTTTGTGTCGTCCGGTTCAGGCACACAGTACCGAATCTTTTGCATCGCTTCAGCAATGACATCGCCGAACATGGCATCGAACTGAAGCCACGTCCTGATCTGCCAACGATCTTTGAGTAAGGCCTTCCCTGCACGCACCTCAACGCGCCATACGCGGCTCTGAGACACGTCAGAAGAGTCCAAAGGAGGCAAACTAGGTTGGCGTTCCAGATATCCCACCAGATCGGCTTTTTCTTGTCGATCACTTCGCGACGTTTGTCATAAATGATGACCTGCCGTCCCGGCATTTTACCGACCGTAACGGATGTGAACTGACCAGATTTACCATTGCTGCGCATATCATCCTGAGCGGTGAGATAGTCAGCGCGATTCGTGTGGCTGTGAATGACGAAATTCTCGGGAATAAGTTCGAATTTCGGTGCCAGTACATCAACGCAGAAATCCGCACGACCGATACTAACCTGATGCGCCTCAAAGCGAACGCCAAGCCTTGTTAGGGTCCTATCTATATAGGATCGCGCGTGCCCGAGACCTTGCGTTGCAAGGAGTGTTGAACCCACCGAAACCCGAATGCCCCACGGGTCGCGTGCATTTGGTTTCTTAAAGGACCAATGAACGTCCAAAGGCCCACCTTTGAGGATAAAGCGATATCCGTTGCCACCATGCGGCAAGAGGTCAAAATCCGCGCCACCGTAGCTGAAAGGAACGGGATGCCGCTCTTCTTCGGCCCTTTCACGTTCGATGCTCAGCAAGTCGAACAACTCCTGAGAGATGTTCGCTTGAATCGAAAGTGCGATGGTGTCGAAGCCTCGATGAACAATTTGCATTTTTTGGGTCTCCTTGGGTTTCGGTATTTCCAGAGGGGGGTGCTACAATCACCCACCTCTTTCGGCGAACGCCGCGCTGTTTTGTTTGAGGTTGGGAAAAGGGCGGGCGCTTGCGCGCCCTTCAATAGTGCCTCCGGCGGGGCAGCTATTGTTTTGGGGCCGGGCTGGACGCCCGGCTCAGGTCATTGGCGGTTATTGATCTGCCGTCCGATCCAAATTTCCGCTCGCTCGGTGCAATTGGCGACATTCAGCAAATCGCTGTGCGAAAAGCTGGTGGTAGATTTCCAGTCGCCATCTTTATCCCGGTAAGAGCGGGTTACATCGACGGAGTAAAATCCATCATTATCCCAGATGGTCGCTGTGATAAGACCCAGTTTCAGTTTGTGGGCAGGTTGGTTGCTCATTTGGATTGTTCCATTGTGTTGAGAATTATCAGTCGGCAGACAAAAGAAGGGCGCGAGGTGGCGTTTGACCTCGCGCCCCTCAGGAACCATCCGGCCCAAAATCCCGCGCAGCGCTGCCAGCTCTACGCGGGCAAAACTTGATTAATTGTTGGGTGCGGTGCTGGTGTTCGCCACGCGCTTTTCAGCAATCCATTTTTGAAGGTCGCGGCGGGTGTAGCGAACGGACCGACCGGACACTTTGATGAACAGGGGGCCGCCGCCACGCACGCGCCAATTTTGCAAAGCGCGGACAGAGTAACAGAGGTAATCCGCTGCCGCCTTTTCGTCGATCAACTGATCAAAGTAGTCTGGGTTAGGTTGTGTCTGCATCTTCGCCTCACTGCGTTTGAAGGTATTGAAGGCAGAATGCAGCGAAGATGGATCACGGTCTAATGGCGTAAATGTCCAAGTTTTGGGACAATTACGCCATCACCCTATTTTCTTAGGTTAAACAGCCGTCTGGCGGTGTCGCCAATGGTATTGCTTGTAGGGAAGTCACGCCTGTTCACCGTCCAAAGAATTGTATGGAGGAAGTCAAAGAACGGTCCCTTGTAGGGTTGTCGTTCATCTAGCTCGTCGTAGCGATACCCTGCCATTGGGGCTCTTCCGGAAAAGTCCCGGTAAATTTCGCCAAGATCAGAAATTGTAGATTCCAAAGCCTCGTTTTGTTTGGGTTTGCCGCGGGGGTTCCCATTCTCTTTTTTTGCTGTAGCGACAATTTCTGCGAAGTCTTCTAGCTGCCCTTGAAGGGAATAAAGAAGATAACCACCGTAGGTAAAAACTCCTAAGTCCGCGGCTTGGCCTACGTCAAAGCCTTCCGGGTCGTACCCGTCTCCACCGCAATCAATTTCGACGATCATGTCATCATGCATACCGCCCAATTTCTCTCGGAGATCGCCGATAGATTTTTCCAGCTTGGCGTAGAAGCGATTTCGTTCCTTTGCCGACAGAACAAATTGTTTACTGGGTCCGGGAAAATAGAAATAGACCGCTTCACGAACTCTTCTTGAAAACTCAGCGCTGCAATTGCCTTCGAGTTCGCAGATTTCCCAGAGCTTGTTCAAATCCTCATCAGTTAAGGATGATGCGCGTTTCATTCGGCCCGCTTCGCTCACATCGAAAGAGCCTTTGGCAATGTTTGCGGTCAACGTCACATCTCACAGATTTGGTTCAGTGTTGCGACTGTCCAGATACTCAGGGACTGGTTTCGGTACCAGTGCAAAACTTACCTAATTTAGCTGCCTAACCCCGCTCCTACTCCGGGTATACCCCGGGTAGAGGGATTTGGCCCTACCCGGGGTATACCCGGAATAGGTCGCGCCACGTAAGTTTACTTGCACGTGGAGCGTCGTGGCTCCCGAGTTAGCCCCAACATCACGTGGTCGAGCCTAACAACACCTGGTGGTGTCACAGGTACACGGAGTTCAAACAGCGTTTGTCATCACGACGCCCTGCGCGCCTTGCTCCGTACCAACCGTAAGTTCAATTGGCGCTGAAACCAGCAAGCCGAGCCAAGTTCACTTCCGATAATTTGCGGGGGAGTTCCAACGATGAATCATGCAGGCCTGTAACCCAGATTCTTAGAATCACCTGTTTTGCATGACCGCTGAATTCAATCAATACGTAAGGCATCCACGACTTCTGTGGATAAGTGCGCGGATAATTTGGTGTTGAGTACGGGTTTCATCTTAAAAACTAAAGGTTTCGTTCTGTTTGCCTAAAATTTAAGCGGCAAATTTCATGTTTGTTTTACAAAGACTTTTTGTGCCTTTTTTTCTCGCGTCAAAAAAGAACTCAGCTATTGAGCGTTGTTTTTTGGCAACGCGATTGAGATTCAGAGATTCGGTGTACAACCTTACCTAACGGCACCCGCTTCAAATACCCGCCCCCAAGTCTCACCTTGCGACTTTACTACCGAAGCAACGGATCGCAGCAATGTGAGGTTATTGAACGACCCGCAAAGGGGGAGTCCGGACGTCCTTACGGACAGCGCGTGCCAGACGGGCTGCAACCGATCCCGCTGCTCTTTGCACCGCATCATCTGCCAGATGTGCATAACGCAGGGTCGTGGTCAGGTTCTTGTGACCCAAAATCTCCTTAAGGGTGAACGGGTCGATCCCATCTTTCATCGCCACCGAGGCATATGTGTGCCTGAGATCATGTATACGGACGTCGTCCAGTCCTGCCACCTTACGTATACGTCGCCACGGCTTTTGCAGGTTGTTGAGCGGTCCGGTCTCTGACTCGCCCAATATGACGAAGGGATTGCCCGATTGGCGGGGGAGGTCCATCAGGATGTCATAGGCTTCCCTCGGCAAGGGAATACGGCGGCGGCCAGTCTTACTTTCCGGCAATTCCAGATGATGCGAGGTTACATAGTCCCAGCGCAGCGTCAGAATCTCGCTGAGGCGGCACCCAGTGTAAATCAGCAGCAGGAGAGCAGAAACTACGTAGACAGTCTCCGAGCCCTCTTCCAGCGCCTCTGCCAGCACTTCACCAAGCCGTATCTGTTCTGCGTCGGACAGGTAGCGTTTCTTCTCTTCTTCGCGGAATTTCTTGATCCGGCGCGCGGGATTTGATCCCGATTGCCGTAGTCCCCTATCCTCGGCCAGATTGAACAGTTTCGACAACATCGCAGCGGCTCGGTTGGCCTGATAGGGGGTTTCGCGCAACCCGTGATGAAACGCCACCACGTCGGCGCGAGTCACTTCGGCAATCGGGATAGGACCAAGCTTGGGCCGGATGAAGCGGCGGATCACGCTGTGATAGTCGCGGGCAGTGGTCGGCTTGCAATGCTGATCGACATATTCTTCTAGGAACCGGTCACAGAGACCTGCAACGGTCGGCGCGCGCCGTTTTGCCTGTCTCTCGGCAGAAGGGTCTGAACCGCGCGCCACGTCGCCCAGAAGCTGCTTGACCCGTGTCCGCGCTTCTTCTGCGGTCAGAATGCCAGGCTGGCCGATGGTGATCCGTCGCGTCCGGCGTCCGGCCCTGTATTGGACCAAATAGGTCTTTTTGCCAGACGGGTAGACCCGCAGGCCAAAGCCGCGCATGTCCCGGTCCCAGACAAGGTATTCCTTGGGCTCAATCGTAAGCCCCTCTGCCGCGCGTTTGGTCAGTTTGAACATATCCAGAACACTCCTTGCTTTCGGCCTGCTTCCGGAAGCTATACGGAAGCAAATGGCGGCGAAATCTGGCGAAATGCAGAGAAATGGCTCTGGGCGTTCTTGCAATTATTTGTTGCTGCAAAAACTCTCTCTGTTCCAATCTTCAACGGACAATTAGCGTCTACGGGCCCCGCAAACTACCGCTTCTTATTGGTGTTCGTAACTGCATTCCAGTCGTCCGGTGGCGGATTCTCCAACAGAACTTGGGCGCGGGACATCATGACGACCGAGGCGGGATCTCCGTTTCGTTCTTGATCAGCGGCCTTAAAGGCAGCAACAGCTTTTTCAAACTGCCCTGCTCGGTAATACGCGAGGCCTTGTTCGTAGGCCTCAATCCACGCAAGCGATCCGTCAATCTCATCCGCCATCGCAATCAGTTCGTGGACCACCAACTCCTTTGTGCGCCCAAATACTGTTAACGTATCCAGCTCACGCACCAATATCTTATCACCCGCTTGGCGTCGGGTTTCTGGACCAATCAGGATCAGTGTGTCGTAATCCTTGTTGGCTCCCTCTAATCGGCTGGCAACGTTCACCACATCGCCGATTGCGGTATAATTCAAACGCTGCTCTGACCCTATGTTGCCGACCAGAGCCTCGCCACTGTTTAGCCCGATCCTGACGCGCAGCGGGTTGCCAGCGTCGTCTTCAATTCCGGCCTCCTCTACAGCGGCAACAAGGTCCAGTGCCGCGCGACAGGCGTTTTCGGCGTGATTAATATCCTTGCGCGGCGCGCCCCAGAAGGCCATCACAGCATCACCCATGAATTTGTCGATGGTTCCCCCATTACGAGAGATGGCCGCAGAGGACGCGTTGAAGAAGGGTTCCATCATTTGGACGATTCTGGGGCCAAGTTTCTCAGACAGACCTGTGAAACCCGTGACATCGCAAAACAACACGGAAATCTGCTTTATGTCTCCGCCTGGCTGAGTCTTGATGCCCTCGGCAACCAGCATGCGCACCAAATCGGTAGGTACATACTTGCGGAACGCTGAAAGGCCTGCAGCCATACTAGCGGTCGCAGCAGAGAGGTTTGCAAGCTCAGAGAGTCTGGAGGGCCTGCGCGAAATGCTTTCAACGTCAAAGCGTTCTATTTTGCTCAGGTCTTCGGCGATATATGCTAACGGGTTCGCGACTATTTTGCGAACCAGCCAGATCGCCAAGCCTGTGGCAACAAAAACCACACCGATCAATATATAGATCAAATTTATCAACGTTTTGTCGATTTCCGTAAGAAAGGCCGATTCAGGAATGACCGTGGCAACGCGCCAGCCGTAAAACCCCAAAGGCGTAAGAGCTACCGCATAGGGCACACCTCCTAGGACAACGCGTTTTGTCAATGCGCCTGGGGCATTCGTTGTGGGATCACCCAACAAATTTTCCCCTGCGATCTTGGCGACCTCATAAAGCTGCCCCTCACCCATGCGTGCGGGGGTAACCTCATCTGCGTCCGCATCAGGTACCGCAATCACATTACCATCGGAATCCAGAATAAACGCCGCGCCAAACTCACCGGGCGCAATTGTCGCCAAAAAGCGCGAAAGTCGATCCGTATCGATCGCCACAGCTAGGACACCTTGCCGAGTTCGGTTGACGTCTATCGGGCCAGCAAAGGCGTAAACGGTTTTGTCACTATCCGGGAGGTCGCGCGCTTCTATCCACCCTGTGGAATCCAGACCCATAAAGTTTTCGTACCAGGCATGTCCACGTGGATCGTAGGATGTTTCGGTAAAGGTTCGCTCTTCGAACTGGATGTCTCCTGGAATGAAGATATACCGGTCCTTCCGCAACATCCTTTCACGGATATCCTTGTCGATTTCAATCATCTCAAGCCCGCCATCACCTAAACGACGCGACGCGAAAAAATTTCCATCGGGCCAACCGAAGAGAATCCATGAAATATTCGGTTGCGCCTGCAATTGTGATAAAAACACGAACTCTCTCTTGTCGGCTTGTCGCGTCGCGATAACGTTCTGGACAAATATCGTGCGTACGGCTGCCCAGGCGGCTTCGGCCGACCTGAGCGTTACGCCCACCTCTATACGAACGGTGTTTGCAATTTGACTGTTGATCTCGGCTGCGAGCATGCGGCTATTGTCGCGCGCTGTTTTCCACCACAGGGAGTGGACTATAACCGTCGACACGCCGATGGATATGGCAACCAGTATTGATACAGCGATGCCTACGCTAATTCGCATCAAATCTCCGCAAGTAGCGACATGTGCTTCACATATTGAGTTGAGGCAGTTCAAAGAGCAAAGCTTACTTCGCTTTAATGCTGAAAACTCACGCAACTGTTAAATTCAACAAACAGATCTGCTTGTGAAGCGATTACCGGACCAAATATTCAGCTTTAGCTATTACCCGTACCGAAACAAGAAAACACACATGAAGCTGTTGCAAGGTTTCGATCATTGACCTTCGCGGCTTTTGTCCCAGTTTGGCGAGCGGGCCATACAGTTGCCGTTCGCTACGTTCGCAACACTGACCATTTTAAATGGCATCAATACTTAGAAAGCCGACCGTCAACCGACTGCACCGGCAGCAATCAACTGGCACGGAAAAGGCGACTTAGGGCCCTTAGCGGCACAACCCGCTGGCCCCCCGTGGGAATTCATTCGGCGCTATAGCGCCTCTCTTTTGCAGTCTACGTCTTGTCGTCAGTTACAAGCCGATTGGCCAGCATACATTCCAAGTCCAGCACCAGCTGCCGTTGCAAGGGTTTTGCCCGAGCCTGCACCAATCTGGTTGCCTAAGACGCCACCAAGAGCTGCACCCCCCAAAATGCCAGCAGCACACCGAGCATCACTTTGTGCTTGAGCCTGAGTTGGTGTTGTCGGGGCTCCACATGCTGCCAAGAGCAATGTGCCACCAAGCAGGCAAGCTACTGTTGTCTTCTTCATGTCGGATTCCTTACGTTCGCAAGTACGTCATGGCCTCTTGTTTCCAGACATGTAGGTTCTTTTGAACCACTCTCCAACCCGCCGCCGGCCCAGAAGCAATAACCTGCCTACAGGCGGGGGCGTTCGTCGACTGAACGATGTCATCGTGTGGTTCTGGGTTGAACCACAGCTTAACCCACCCACCTGACTGTCAATGTCAACAATTCCAACATCCCATTTCCGTCGCTTTCGACTTCCTGCGAAGACAAAGAACCAATTTATGATCAACGGCGGCCATCACTTCTTTCCAAGATTACAGCAAGTGCGGTTACCAGGCCGAGCAAAGATAACAGAGCATAGAGAGACCTGGAAATAAGCTCCTCGGTGGAACTTATTGGCAATTGATCCGGGAAGGCGAGGCGGTTACGCAAATCAATCCCATCCCCAAACGCCATCCAAAGAAAAACAGTATTGTTAATACACATAACAAGAACCAACCTGATTTTTGCTCCAAATTATTTCAAGGGCATGTGCCTGTTTCATTTTGCCTATCCTCTTAGTGTATTAAAAGATCGGCCAGCCGTTGATCTTGGCTTCAAGGTCCACGTATTTCGCGCGGCCCGAATTGGCCGCAGGAATCGAATAGATTCCGACCAGATCGCCATTGCTGGTTCGGTGATCCCAGACTTTGACCTCCATGAAACACTTACTGTTCATCTCCTCGATCAGCTTCGCTTGAAACTGAAACCCCTGGGGGCTCCTGATTCGTGTCTTCCGAAAAAGTTTTGGGGATATTTTGGCGAATTGAATGTTAGTCATAGCTCGGTTTTTCCTCTTGTTTCGGGGGCTTCTCTGCCTCAACTAGAAGATAGGTCCGACACCCCGAACGCAGTAAAAAATCAGGCAGAAAAAGACTGAAAAAAGCAAAAAAATCCGGCGTTCGCGCACCGGAAATTTGAGTGCTTCTGGGTCAAGTGTCATTCAAACTGAGGGATGGGCGCGCAATTGGTCTGCTACCACTGCCGAAAGATTGATCACTCTTCTCCGGAAGAGAGCAATACGCCCCGGCAGGAAAACTGCTGGGACTTTCTGCTTCTTAGAAAACAGGTCGGCGCGCACACTTACTGCGCTAACAGCCAGCTCACAAAACTATCCAGTTCGTGTGTCCAGACCAAGTATAGACCTGACGCTTGAGCACTCTTGAGGTTTTCTACACCGAACACACCTGAGAGCAGCGCGACCGGAACGATTCCCTCACCCGCTTTTGTGTTCCAGTGCCCAGCCTTCGCTGCTGTATCGTTGAGGACGCGCTTGATCGAGTTTAGCGCCGACGCCGAATCCTTTGCCTCCACAGCGACGATCCGGCCATCGGCCAACCCGATCAAAATATCGGCCTTGCGGCCATAGACTGCGCATTCTCCATAGAAAGTATTCGCCGTTGGCCACTGCGATGGCGATTCGATTTTGTTCGGTGCTTTCATCTGCTCATAGCCGAGCTCAAGAAGCCGATCCTTCAGGGCCTTCTCGACAGCTCGACCAAATCCACGCCTCTCTGTCTGCAAGGTCTGAGTAGCGTGGAGCGCCGCCGTGGCCCGGATTGCATGTTTCAGTTCATGCGGGGCGGGCGTGCGACGATCATTGATCCAGGGAAACCTGATTGGGTCCGACAGGCTACAAATCAACCGCAGGACCGCCTGAACCAAGTCATCCTCGACCTTGAGCCGCGTCTTGGTAATCCGTGCAGTGGAGCGCGTCACCAAAACATTCAGGTCATTTTCGGAGACAGGTGGACCAGCGACATAGCGCAATGCATTCAGCAGGTCGGAATCGAGGAGAACCTCCCGGACGACTTCAACATCAGGATTCTTGGGATCAACTCCAATCAACGTCTTAAAGAGACGCATGATTGCGGCTTGACGTAGAGAAATATGAGCAAGGTATCGATCACGCGGTTCTTTCAAACGGCGATCAACGAAAGCGTCAATGGACGCCTGCGCTTGCTCCTCCAGCTCGGCGTCGGTCCATTTGGTAGGTAGTCGAGACACGTTAGGAATACTCATTGAATAGTAAATTCTGGAAGACGATCGGGGGAGGGGACGGGTAGTCGAGATACCTCTCCTGGCTCGAACTTTGCCAGCCCTCCGGCATAGATGCGGCCTGAATTGATACAGACGTTCTTGGAGAGATATGCCACAAGACGTGAAAGCGTGGCGTCATCCAGCGGCTCACGCGGATAAAGGCCATGCGCAATATTAAGATGCCGCGCCCCGCAAGCGTTGCGCACGAATCCTGGGGCACGCCGCGCCATGTAAGTGCAAAGGATTGGTGCCGGATCTTTCAGTCCAACAGACCACCAGGCCCGTCGGTGGCGTGCGACATAGCTCTCATGCGCGCCCTGTTTTCGCGCCCAAACCAGGAAACGCTCGACGGAATCGCGTTCAGCGTCTTCAAGATCATTGAGGTCACGCGGCAAGTCGACCACGCGACGCAGACCACTGGCGTCTTCAAGTGTGGCTCCTGCTTCGAGGAGATCGCGGGCTTTCGTGATGCAGGGCAGAAGATACCGCTTTGGAAGCTTTTCTGCCTGCGGTCCCGCGATCCACACGCCGTTCGCGCCTGAAACCTGGCCGCGATGAACGCGAAACAGATCGCCAAGTTCGATATGGCCTGGCGCTGGTTTTGCCCCCTTTCGGATATGAATAGACCACCGGGGAGCCTCTTCCAAAGTCGCCCATTCGATCGTCGACCCTGAACTCAAATCCGCCAGGGACTCGATAGAGTCGACGGAGTCTACAAGGAACCGATCCGGGCGCTCCCCGAGATTGAAGGCTGTGATCGCCCCCGTAGTCAGTGCATCGGCGAAGGGACGGGCATCTGGGGAAATGACATGGAGCGAGGCACCGCCAAGCCCGTTGGCAAGCATCTGTCGTAGAACCGATCCATAGTTCACGTCGATCCATTCTGCCGCTGTAATGAAAGCTCCAAAATCACCAGGCCGCCCAATACTCCTGGTTTTCAGGAAGAAGTGGATATGCAGACCGGCAAGCTTGCTCGCCCGGAATCCCAGCGCAGTTGCTGTCTTTCCGAACCAGTCTTTCCACCGCTCACTGATCTGGTGGTGTCGCACATATGGTGGGTTGCCGATGAAAAGCGTCGGGCCGTTGGTGGCAGGGAGAGATATCCGGCGGAAGTCGCTCGCCCGGACAAAAAGACGATCGGCAAAACCAATCACCGCCGCATTGGCGCGGAGCAGGAGCCGGGCCAGGGGGTCAATCTCAACAGCAATCAATTCTGCATTCGGAAAGGCGCGTGCTGCTGCAATCGTAAAACGCCCTGATCCGGCCCCTGGATCAACGATGCGAACCGGGGTTTTTGACTGACGCTGTGCCCAAGCAATCATCGACGCCACGATCGCGGGCGGCGTATAGGTGGCGCCATCCTCGCGCCGTTCTTCCGGGCTGCGCAAGGCGCAGAAGACATCGCCAAGAGGATCTCCACCCGCTTCGATCCCGCGCCGGAACGTCGCAACCAGTTCAGGCGAGGCAGCCTCGCGGCGATCGACAAGCCTTTGCTCCAATCTGGGCAAGACCATGTCTGGTCCGATTAAAGCCGCAGCAACACCGGCGAGCTGATCTTCGCTCTCAATCATGGCTCTTTCCTGCGTTTCTTTTCAGCCAAATATAGCTGTCAGATTTCTTCGAATAGCTTACGAAGCGAGAGACCGCGTTGCGCGGCTTCCGCCTTCACTTCTCGGGCCAGTGCCCGAGCCAAGGAAAAGCCGACGATTTGGCGTTTTGTTTTGGAATTCTGCCTGTTCATGATGTGATTTTTTGTCGACGAGTCGACAAGTGTCAATTGATATTCGTTTGCTGGCCGCAACAGCGATAGCTATGGATTGGGCTGTGTGTTTCTGATTTCCTGTATCATGCCCCCGGCTCCTGGCCTTCCTCACCCTGAACCAGAGGTCGCAAAACGCGGCAGGTTTTGTTCGATGTGCCAGCGCCACCAAATGAGGCACAGCCACGCCAGAAGCGCAGAGAGCGGGGACAAATGGTGCGATAGGGCAGCGTCCTGGTCAAGGTGTAGAGGAGACCAAGGCGCGCTGTCTTGAGTCTCAGTGGTTGTGGTCCATGTCGATCTCGATTTTGGGAAGATACCATTTGCAGACGGTCTGCCGACTACAAGAAAGAACCAAAAACACCTTATTTCTAAGAATTTCAGGCTCTTTTGCTGACGCTGACTGGGGTCCCCTCTCGGGCAGGTCAGATTTTTTACTGACATTTTTTTCGGAAAAGTAAGCGGAGACCTATCTGGTTGTTGCCCGCCGAAAATCAGCTGGGAAGGGTCTTAGAAGGAGAACAAAAATGACCAAAGCTATTCGAGCAAAAGAGTTTGATTCTGCGAGCATTCTCAAAGCGTATCCTGACATGAGTGAAGAGGCTCAAAGACCGTCAGGATGATGATGTCTTTCAAAGGGGAGAAAACCTGGAAGGGGTTGTATGTCGTCCCCCTGGCTCCTTTCTTGATGAAATCGTTGATATTTTTAAGACTGAATCAGATATTTCTCTGGAGCTCCCATTGATGATTACTTTGTCTTTCATTTCGGGGCATTTGAATGCAGCCGGAGCGCGGTATCGAATGGGCGGCCAGGATCACCCTGCTAAAATCTGGTCGGTCACCTTGGGGCCGTCTGGGGTCGGCAAAACACTGGCGATGGACAAGGTTACTGAATAACTGACAGGGATCGCCACCGACAACAGGCCCCAATCATTGAAACGGCATCATCGGCGGCAAGATTTGTCGAAGACATTGAAAGCAAATCGCGAGGTCTCTTTTCGAGGTCTCTTTTTGAGAGACGAGTTCGGTCAGTTTTTACATCAGATTCAAAACATTCAATATATGGAAGAAATCAAAGATGTACTGCTCCGCGCGTATTCTGGCAGTCCGATTGAACGATAAACCTAGGAAACAGATATTTTTATTCCGAACCATGCAATTAGAGTTTTTGGAATGACGGTTGGTGAGACATTCCCTGACCAAATCGGAGCGGCTTCCCTGGTCTATGGTTTTGCTCAAAGATTTAATTACATTACGGCACCCAAAGACCCTGACCGGCCTACGACTGACTTTCCGATCAGTTCGATGCTGTCTTCGAGTTCGATCAGGAAGCAATCGACTTTTACAGGAACAGCTTCAAGGAAACGTTCAACGAAGAGGAGATTCCGACGAGTTTCTATCGCCGCAAAGCCTTCTCTGCATTTTCTTATGCAGTCATCTTTAATGCGCTTGCCGGCAAGCCGGGACTGAAAGTTGAGAAGGACAGTATGTCATTGGCAATCCGCATGATCGGCCTTCATCTTGAGGCTGCCCGCGATTTGCTCAAGAACTACGGTCTTTCAGAGCGGCAACTGACTATTCAGAAGGCCGAGAAGGTCAAAGCCAACTGTGAAAAGAGCGGAAAGAAGTTTGACAACCGCACTCTGGTTTCTGGTGTTCGTGAAATCAAAAATGCTGCTCAGGCAAGAGGAATAATGGAACTCGTGAGGTAAGCGAGCGAGGGGGTCCTCCGTCAGCGTCAGCAAAAGGGCCTGAAGCCATTATAAATAAGTTGGTTTTGGCTCTTATTCATCGTTAGTAAACCGTCTGCAAGTAGTGTTTTGGGATTTGGCGAACACTGGTGTGAGAGCTTCCTCAAAAGGCAATCCGCCAGGCCAATGAGATCGCTTCCCTGGACTCCATTTTTCGAGGTCCACGTTTCTTCTAACAGCGGCAGCCAACACGTCATCGAACAACGTTATTTCGTTCCGAGTTTCGTTCCAGTTGTCATGTTGTAGTGCAATGATTTCTATGCAAGTTATTGTTTTTTCTGGCGACCCCGGCAGGATTCGAACCTGCAACCTGCCCCTTAGGAGGGGGCTGCTCTATCCAGTTGAGCCACGGGGCCGCGCAAGGCTCTCTGTACCTTGGTTTTTCAAGGTTGTCATGACCTTTGCACAACAGTTGTAAATCCCATCCTGTTCACGCTACCATCGGGCAAAACAACAGTGCAGGTGCTCTCCGTGACCACAGAAACAAAACGCCCGCTTACCCTTCGTGATGTGTCTGAGGCTTCCGGAGTATCCGAGATGACGGTCAGCCGGGTTCTGAGGAACCGGGGCGACGTGTCCGACGCCACCCGAACCCGTGTTCTGGCCGCCGCAAAGGAGCTGGGATATGTACCCAACAAAATCGCGGGCGCGCTGGCCTCAAGCCGGGTTAATTTGGTCGCAGTGATCATCCCGTCATTGTCAAACATGGTATTTCCCGAGGTTCTGACCGGCATCAATCAGGTGCTGGAAGATACCGAGTTGCAGCCGGTGGTCGGTGTCACCGATTATCTGCCCGAGAAAGAGGAAAAGGTCCTGTACGAGATGCTCTCGTGGCGGCCATCGGGTGTGATTGTCGCAGGGTTGGAACATACGGACGCAGCCCGTGCCATGCTGGATTCAGCAGGCATTCCGGTGGTCGAGATCATGGACACCGACGGTAAACCGGTTGATGCGATGGTCGGGATTTCTCACCGCCGCGCCGGGCGCGAGATGGCCGAAGCGATCCTAAAGGCCGGATACCAGCATATCGGCTTCATGGGCACCAAGATGCCGCTGGACCACCGTGCGCGCAAACGGTTCGAAGGCTTCACTGAAGTTCTGGGCAAAAACGGTATCGAGATCGAAGATCGTGAATTCTATTCCGGAGGATCAGCTCTGGCCAAAGGCCGTGAGATGACCCAAGCCATGTTGGAACGCTCACCCGATCTGGATTTTCTGTATTATTCCAACGATATGATCGGTGCGGGCGGATTGCTGTACCTGCTGGAACAGGGAATCGACATACCGGGGCAAATCGGTCTGGCCGGGTTCAATAACGTAGAACTGCTGCAGGGCCTGCCGCGCAAGCTGGCCACAATGGATGCCTGCCGGCATGAAATCGGGCGCAAGGCGGCGGAAATCATCGCCGCACAACTGGCCGATCCAAATGCCGAGGTGGACACACGCGTCACCCTGACCCCTAAAATCAGCTATGGCGACACACTGAAACGGCGCTAAACCCATGGCGCTGCCGCGGTTGGACAACAAGGCGGCCCGCGCCCTGTTTATGGATCGCCATGCCCTGGCCGAACAGCCCTCGGGCGGGGCCAAGGGCGGGGATCTGCTGAATCTGATTCACAGGTTGGGTTTTGTACAACTGGACAGCATCAATACAGTCGCCCGCGCCCATGACATGATCCTGTTTTCGCGCAGAGCATCCTATCGTGCGACGAACCTCAAGCGTCTCTACGAAAGAGACAAGGCGCTGTTCGAGCATTGGACCCATGATGCCGCCGTTATCCCGATGGATTTTTACCCTCACTGGCACCTGCGCTTTCAGCGCGACGCAGAGTTGCTGAAATCCCGTTGGAAGAACTGGCGCCGAGACGGGTTCGAGCAGCGGTTTGCCACGGTCTTGCAACATATTCGCGACCATGGGCCAGTGTCGTCATCAGATGTAGGCAAGGATGAAAAGAAAGGGTCAGGCGGCTGGTGGGACTGGCATCCCTCAAAAACAGCGTTGGAGTTCCTGTGGCGATCCGGCGCTCTGACCGTAATTGGCCGAAATGGGTTTCAGAAACGCTATGACTTGACCGAAAGGGTGATCGAGACGCACCTGTGCCCGGGCAATATGAGTTGCGAAACCGAGGAAACGGTGGATTGGCTGTGCAATGCTGCGCTGGACAGGTTGTGTTTTGCGACGCCCGGTGAACTGGCCTCTTTCTGGGACACAGTCACTGTGACTGAGGCCAAGGAATGGTCAAAAAAGGCTCTAACACAGGGCAAATTACAGGAAATCGAAGTCACTTGCGCCGATGGCCGACTTCGTAAACTGCTGGCCCGGCCGGGTATGACCGAGGCCAAGACACCACCCCCGCCGGGCCGAATTCGGGTGCTCAGCCCATTTGATCCCATGCTGCGAGATCGCAACCGAGCCGAGAGATTGTTTGGTTTTCATTATCGGATCGAGGTCTTTGTTCCTGCCGCCAAAAGGACCTATGGGTACTATGTTTTCCCGTTGCTTGAGGGTGACCGGATGATCGGTCGCATTGATATGAAGGCAAACCGCGATCTGGGAATCCTTTACGTCAGCGCTCTGTGGCCGGAGCGATCCGTGCGCTGGTCAGATGCCCGAACCAAACGGCTGCACTCTGAATTGGACCGGGTCCGTCGGTTCACTGGTCTAGACCGAGTCGACTTCTCAAGTGACTGGCTAAAAGATCCTATATAGGGTCTATTCTGCATCCAGTAGCGTCAATTGGATCGGTTGCAACCCGTCTATTCCGCCATCGATCACGTCCCCTGCTTGCACGGGACCCACGCCAGCAGGTGTTCCAGTCAGGATAAGATCGCCTGGCTGCAGATGATAATACTCAGACAAATGACTGATGATTTCGTCTATCTTCCAGATCAACTCACCCAACGTTGCGTCCTGACGAATTTCGCCATTAACGCTTAGTTGAATGCGGATGTCATCCAGAGGTGACCAATCCGAGGCCAGGGTCATTGGTGCAAACACAGTACCAGCCTCAAGATCCTTGCCCAGATCCCAGGGGCGTTGCTTGTTGCGTTCACGAATCTGCAGATCCCGCCGAGTCATGTCCAGGGCGCAACCGTAAGCATAGACCGCATCCCAAGCCTGCGCACTGGTCGCGCGGAACACGGGTTTGCCGATCGCCACCGCCAGCTCCATCTCGTGATGGAAATTCTTGGTCCCGGGAGGGTATGGAATGCTTGCCCCGGTCAGAACCGCATTAGGCGCAGATTTGGTAAAGTAGAATGGCGCTTCTCGGTCGACCTCATGTCCCATCTCAGCGGCATGGGCGGCATAGTTGCGGCCGACACAAAAGATCCGGCCTACCGGATACACCGCATCCTGATCTTGCACTGGGATTGTTGGCAGGTCAGGAAGAGAAAATAAGCAATCAGTCATCGCGTCCCCCAAAACGTCAGGCAACACGCATCTTAGTGTAGACGTACGTCTGAACAAGCCGTCCAATCCATATGAGTATTTTCAGGTGTCCCTGAAATTTTCCTTTAAATTAAAAAGCCTGTTAATGTTGCGTTCATAAATATTATGGCTTACCTTTGAATAAACCAGAACAGCCCTAAGTTGTTTAGGTGGCAGAGCGCAAAACCGTTGGCAAATCGGGGTGCCACGCGTTCTGGCCACCGCTCACAAGTTCGGCGGAAACCCAAGCATTCGCCGAAGCACGAGCACGGCCCGTTGCGCCGGTGCACTGCACTGGCACGATGGGAGTAAAAATTTCAGGGAACTATGGTCAAAGATACTGCCCCCACATGTCTTTGTACCAGAAAGCCAGTCTTATTTCAGACTAGCGTGTTCTCTGGATCGCGGGCCGGACCGTCGAAATCTAGCCGACGCAACCGACCCTGGGCCAGGCACCAATTCCAGTATACGTCTGGCCACCCCGCCAGAGGCAGCACCTTTCTCTGGCGGGGTTCCCACGCCGACTTCCAGCGCGGATCGTCACGTTTCCAGTTCACGCAATTCGTTCAAAAGGTCCAGAAGGGCCTCGTGCCGTTCCGGGCCCAACTTGGTGCGCAAATCCTCAGCCAGATGTACTGTCACCTGAATATTGTCCCGAATGATCTGCTTTCCCGTCTCGGTGATCTCGACAATCTGGCGGCGTTTGTCGCATGGGTGGGCGTGCCGCCGGATCAAACCCTTGAGCTCAAGCTTTTGCAGAATGCGGGTCAAACTGGGCAATAAAAGGCAGGCCCGGTCCGCAATATGCGTCGGCTCTTGCGGGCCTTCTTCGTTCAGTACACGCAACACGCGCCACTGTTGCTCGGTAATACCAACATCTGCCAGCATCTTGCGAATAGGCCCCATGACCCGTTCCCGAGCCCGCAATAACGCAATGGGCAATGAACGTGACGTCAATGGTACTTCATTGGTCATAAGGGATTCTCACCCATATCCGCCGATACTGCAACGGGCCATATGTTTTTCTGGAATTACAGCCATTTTACCTTTTGTTAGAGCCTTATTGTCTCTCCAATCAGCCTTCGCAAAAGTATGAGAACGAAAGAACATTGACCTTACGCACTGGATATTCATCACTGTCAGCAGGACAAAATCCAACCAGTTAAACTTAACTGAGGTTCGAAATGAAATGGGATGAATTCTCGGATTGGGGCAAGAAGATTGCTGAATGGGCGCAGGATTATCACCTGACCGTTGGTGACAAGCCCGTGAGAGCCCAAACCGAGCCGGGTGATATTCTGGACGCCTTGCCAGAACAGCCGCCGGAACAGCCCCAGGCGATGGAGGATATCTTCCGCGATTTCGAAGAGATCGTGATGCCCGGAATCACCCATTGGCAGCACCCCCGGTTTTTTGCCTATTTCAATTCGAACGCCTCGGCCCCGTCGGTACTGGGTGAATTTCTGGCCAGCGCTATCGCACCTCAGTGCATGCTTTGGCAGACATCACCGGCCGCGACCGAGATGGAGACGCGGATGATGGACTGGCTGCGACAGGCGTTGGGCCTGCCTCAGGGGTTTGCAGGCGTCATTCAGGATTCCGCTTCTTCCGCAACTCTGGCGGCTGTGCTGACCATGCGGGAAAAAGCGTTGAACTGGCAGGGCAATCAACACGGGTTGTTCCAGCGGAAACCGCTGCGCATTTATTGCTCGGCCGAGGTTCATACATCGGTGGATCGCGCAATCTGGATTGCGGGGATCGGGCAGGACAATCTGGTTCGTGTCCCGATCAAAGGCGGCTGGCGCGGGATGGACCCCGCTGCACTGGAAGCTGCAATACAATCCGATTTAGACTCTGATTGTCATCCTGCGGGCGTTATTCTATGCGTTGGTGGAACAGGCACCGGAGCGACCGACCCTGTAAACGAATGCCTGAAGATCGCACAGAAATACGGGCTGTATTCCCACGTAGATGCGGCTTGGGCAGGATCGGCAATGATCTGTCCGGAATACCGCCATTACTGGTCCGGGGTGGATCAGGCGGACAGTATCGTTTTCAACCCACATAAGTGGCTGGGCGTACAATTCGACTGCTGCGCGCATTTCCTGAAGGACCCCGATGATCTGGTTCAAACGCTGGCGATCAGCCCGGAATTCCTAAAGACCCATGGCAAGGACGGGATCATCAACTACTCGGAATGGTCGGTGCCCTTGGGTCGCCGCTTTCGGGCGCTAAAGCTATGGTTCGTGATGCGCGCCTACGGGTTGGAGGGATTGCGAGAACGGCTTCGCAATCACGTGAACTGGTCCGTCGGTCTCCATGATCGGCTGGCGGCTGAACCTGACTTCCAGATTGTAACCCCACCGATGTGGTCGCTGTGGACCTTTCGCTATGCACCCGAAGGAAACCCTGACCTGGATGATTTGAACCTGCGGCTGGTCAATGCCATCAACGATGACGGCCGCATCTACCTGACCCAAACCCGCGTCGACGGAGATCTGGCGATCCGCTTTCAGGCTGGCCAGTTTGAAACCACGGAAAATGACGTTCGCGTGGCCTATGAAGTCATTACCGACATCGCCCGCTCACTTAGTTAGAAACAGTGGTATGTCTGCGTAGGGAAGCGGTTCAAACAGGCTCTGAACAGCGGTGTTAGAGGTGATGTTGGTGTCTCTGTTCTCTAACCCTGCATAACGGCTGCGGCCTGAGCGTAACCGCCTGAGGCCCCGTCAACAAAATGCACATGGTCATCACGGGTGGCCGAAGGCACGAAGCACGTCATCATCGCTTCATCCTGCACATGCAAGCCATATCGGACCTTGCCCTGACCGCGCGCCTGTTCCAGCAACATTTTTATCTGCGACAACGTGGCCAAATCGCAATCCAGCGTCATTTTTAACCCATCATCAAATTTGCGGAAGTCGGCATTGCGGCTGACCATTTGCTTATAGTGCCCGGGATCGAATTCCCCCAACCGCTTGCCGGTCTTGAACAGTAATGCAATTAGCAGGTTCTGCCCCAAAAGCTTCAACTTCTGGGAAAACAGATTGCCCCCGGCCCGCGATACATGGGCATCAAGCGCCACATCCGGTGGCGGCCAACTGATCGGCGGGCCGTTTTCCGGCACCGGGTGACCCGCGCGCTCCAACCTTTCGGCTACGGACAAGATGGATTGTGCGAAATCGGCAAAATCGCTTTCGGTCGCATTCGGCGTCGG
Organism: Ruegeria sp. BB7; assembly: GCF_056539365.1. Taxonomy (NCBI): domain Bacteria; kingdom Pseudomonadati; phylum Pseudomonadota; class Alphaproteobacteria; order Rhodobacterales; family Roseobacteraceae; genus Ruegeria; species Ruegeria sp. BB7. The sequence goes on from NZ_JBQFUV010000006.1 coordinate 20,846, forward strand.
CTGCACTACCAGAGAAATGATCTTCCCACGCCGCGCCTTACTGTTGGACCAACGGCAAGAAAGCCCGGTCAGGTCAGGCTGCGCACCTTGTTCCGCGGGCGCGACATCGAACCGGCCTTCTTTCATCTGCGCTTCGGCCCAGGCAAGACCGCCCCCCGAGAACATGGCATAGTCGACCCCGTCTGAGGGCGCATAGCGTGCCACGCGCAGATCCTTACCCGCCAGACGAATTTCGGACACCGGCACCAAAGCCCCGCGCAACGTGATCGAGAACTCTTCGTCCGCCCAGAGCCGCAGCTCGGCCAATACTGTACGGGCGGTATCGACTGCGCTCGCAGGTACAGCGAACCCTGCACCGTCACCTCCAAAGACATAAGGAAATCCCTGCCCCTTCAACGCGTTGATCATGGCCGAGATAACGGCCGCGCCAACCATGTTGACGGTCTTGTAGCGTCCTTTGGCGATCTCACCGGTGGATTCGACAATATCAGCTACACCCAAAACCCAGTCATCAGGCACGGCTGCAAAGCGGGCTGGCTCAGCCAGCCGGATGAAGTCCTTCTGCAACGGCAGGCTTTCGTAAAATGCGGCCTGGGCGTCTTTCATCGGCACCTCGGGATTATAGTTAGCTTTTCAAATAGCTCGAATGTGAACGCTGTCCGGTAAAAACAGTATAACACACGCGCTTGTGTGAGGCATCGCGCCGTGCCAATCCTTTCAGCACTGATTGACGGGAAAGAGCGTTTCATGAAAGCAGGTCTGGTGGTTTTGTGTCTGGGCTATGTGCTCAGCCAATTTTTTCGCGCTTTTCTGGCCGTGCTTAGCGTGGATCTGGGTCGCGATATCGGCGCCACGCCCGAGGATCTGGCCTTTGCCTCGGGCCTTTGGTTTCTGATCTTTGCCGCCATGCAATTGCCCGTAGGTTGGGCATTGGACCGGGTTGGGCCACGCCTGACTGCGACGGTATTACTACTGGTTGGCGGGGCTGGTGGTGCGGCGCTGTTTGCTGCGGCCAGCACACCGTTTCACATCGCTATCGCCATGGCGCTGATCGGGATCGGGTGCTCTCCGGTTCTGATGGCGTCCTACTACATTTTTGCACGCGAATACCCACCTGCGCGCTTTGCAACGCTGGCCGCCGTGATGCTGGGGGTCGGGTCGGTGGGCAATCTGGTTGCCTCTTATCCCACAGCGCTGGCCGTCGAGTGGATTGGCTGGCGAGCGACGATGTGGGTTCTGGCCTTGGTTTCGGGTGCGATTGCACTGGGTATCTTGGCAACGGTGCATGACCCCAAACGAGTTGAGACCGAACACAAAGGTTCGGTATTGGACCTGCTGAAAGAACCTGCACTGTGGACGATCCTGCCACTGATGTTGGTGGCCTATGCGCCCTCAGGCGCGCTGCGGGGGCTATGGGCCGGACCCTATTTGCAGGACATCTTTACGCTCGACACGGCGCAAATCGGGCAGGCGACGCTTGTGATGGGGGCTGCGATGATCGCAGGAACCTTTGCCTACGGGCCGTTGGATCGCATTCTGGGAACCCGAAAATGGGTCATATTCGGTGGCAATGTGCTGAGCCTTGCGGCGCTGATGTTAATGATTCTGTGGATCGACAATGCGGTCTGGCTGTCGGTTCTGTTGCTGGCTGTGATCGGCTTTACCGGCGCGGCTTTCCCGGTCATCATGGCCCATGGGCGCGCCTTCATTCCCCCGCATCTGGTCGGACGCGGAGTGACCCTTCTGAACCTGTTCGGCGTGGGTGGGGTTGGGCTTGCGCAATTCGTCACCGGTCGCATACACGCGGCCACGGTGGACATCAGCCCAACCGCACCCTACACAGCGATATTCGGCTTTTTCGCGGTCACCCTTGCCATTGGTTGCCTGATTTATCTATTCAGCCGAGACAATGTGGACTGACACCATCTATGGAGAGTGCTGTGCAGGATATCGAGGTGATCGCGCCAAACCTGAAACACAGCCTGTCAGGGGTAACCACGACCGTTATCCGCCTGTTGCCGATCCAAAAAGAGATGATCGGTATTGTCGCCACGGGTCCCGGCCTGCCGGATGATCTGCCGCATATCAGACTGATCAAAGTTCCGTTCCTGCCAAACAGGAAACTGCGGGTCTGGCACGCGCGCCGAAATACCGAAATGCTGATGGGCCTGTTCCTTCGGCACATCCTGCGCCGGAACCTGAAACTGTTGTTCACTTCAGCGGCACAGAGGGACCATTCCGGGTTCACGAAATGGTTGATCTCGAAAATGGATGCGCTGATCGCCACAACGCCGCAAGCGGCCTCATTCCTGCAGCACCCGTCGACCGTCATTATGCACGGCGTGAACACAGAACTGTTTCACCCTGCCGAAGACAAGCAAGCGTTACGCGACAAGCTGGGCCTGCCCGGTGGAACCCTGATCGGCTGTTTCGGCCGTATCCGCCCGCAGAAAGGGGTCGATCTGTTGGTGGATGCCGCGATCAAAGTGCTGCCGTCCCATCCCGACGCCAACATCGTATTCACCGGTCGCACCGCTTCTGAATTCGAAAGCTTTCAGAGCGAACAGGAACAAAAGCTGCAAGCGGCCGGTCTTGGGGATCGGGTGCATTTTCTTGGAGAGCGGCCCTGGGACGAGATTGTCGAAACCTATCGGTCGCTAGATCTCTTCGTTGCCCCTGCGCGCCACGAAGGCTTTGGACTTACCCCGCTGGAAGCGATGGCCTCGGGCGTGCCTGCGATTGCTTGCCACAACGTCGGTGCCTTTAGCGCCCAGATCAAAGATGGAGAGACGGGCCGCCTCGTCGAAAAGGACAACGCCCCGGCACTGGCTGATGCGCTGGACCAAATGCTGGACGATCCTGCCCAACTGGCAGCAGCGGGCAAGGCTGCCCGCGCCCATGTCGAGCAGAATTTTCGAATCGAGGGCGAAGCCAAAGCCATCGTAAAAGTCTATCGGTCCTTGCTGAACCCGGTTTAAGGCACGCTGATCCGTGTCAATTCGTCGTTAATCTTGGAAATTGGGACCGAAAGCCCTTTTTTCTTTGCTGCAACGCGGCTATGAACGCGCGTCCTTAACATTGGAGACATGAAATGGGCTATCGCGTCGTTGTCGCCGGCGCCACAGGTAACGTGGGCCGCGAAATGCTGAACATCCTGGCGGAACGTCAGTTCCCGGTCGATGAACTTGCCGTGCTGGCAAGCCGTCGTTCGCTGGGTACCGAAGTAAGCTTTGGCGACAAGACATTGACGACCCAGGACATCGACACTTTCGACTTTACCGGCTGGGACATGGCGCTGTTTGCCATCGGTTCGGACGCAACCAAGGTTTACGCCCCCAAGGCGGCCGAGGCTGGCTGCGTGGTGATCGATAACTCGTCGCTGTATCGCTATGACCCGGACATTCCTCTGATCGTGCCGGAATGCAACCCTCAGGCGATTCACGACTACAAGAACAAGAACATCATTGCGAACCCCAACTGCTCGACCGCCCAGATGGTTGTCGCGCTCAAGCCGCTGCATGACCGCGCCAAGATCAAGCGCGTTGTCGTGTCGACGTATCAGTCGGTTTCGGGTGCCGGGAAAGAAGGCATGGACGAGCTGTGGGATCAGACCAAGGCGGTCTACAACCCCACCACGGACGTTCCACCGAACAAGTTCCAGAAACAGATCGCCTTCAACGTCATTCCGCAGATCGACGTCTTCATGGAAGACGGTTCGACCAAGGAAGAGTGGAAGATGGTTGTGGAAACCAAAAAGATCGTCGATCCGTCGATCAAGGTCACCGCAACCTGCGTCCGCGTTCCGGTCTTCGTCGGTCACTCCGAGGCCGTGAATATCGAGTTCGAGGAATTCCTGGACGAAGACGAAGCCCGCGACATCCTGCGCGAGGCACCGGGCATCATGGTGATCGACAAGCGCGAACCCGGTGGCTACGTCTCGCCGGTTGAATGCGCGGGCGATTTTGCCACGTTCATCAGCCGTATCCGTCAGGACTCGACCGTTGAGAACGGCATCAACCTGTGGTGCGTCTCGGACAACCTGCGCAAGGGTGCCGCCCTGAACGCCGTCCAGATCGCCGAACTGCTGGGCCGTGAGGTTCTGAAAAAAGGTTGAGTTCTGGGATCAGAATTCTTTGAAACCCCGCCGCGCATTCGGCGGGGTTTTTTGTTTGGGTAGAATTTCCAACAAATTCTCTGCTTCGTCCTGAGTTACGGCTGATAGGGCAAGGATGAGTGGTGCAACACGATGCGCAGCACGCCTTCGGGGTCTTTCTTGTAGCCAAAGCTCTTGTCGACTTGCGTGACGTTGCCATCCTTGTCCGTGAGTATGACTGCGCCCATCCACATGGCGACATCACCTTCGACAAAAGTGGCAGATGTCACGCTTTCCATCGCTCGCCACCCTTTGATCCCGAAACCGCCGTCCAGCGGATAGTCGGCATCATGGCCAACAAAATAGGCAAGTGCGCCGTGACGCGTCGGGCGAAAGGTCTGATCCCCCGAGGCCATGGTCGGCTTGAAAAGCACCGGGCCCAAATTATAGCCATAGGCAGCGTCCAGCACATCTTCGGCAACCGGACGGGCTGCATCGATACCACCCGTTTCAAATGCTTTTGAGATGGCGATCAACCCTTCACCCCAGGCATTACGGGCAGCGGCTAGGTCATCGGTGGTAATTGGCATGGTCGTTTCCCTGATTTGTTCGCTGGGGGCTGCTCTAGCCTGAATTCACGGAAAATTCGAGTGATTATCCTGCGCGAATGCAAGGTTTTGCAAAGGAATTCCCCGTCTAAGTCAGTCTACGCCGTGGGGGTGTAATGAATTGGGGTGAATGTGGTGGATAAGATACTCACGCTTGAACACAAAGAAACCGTCCGTCTGGACCCGGATCAGTTAAACGGGCTGTACCGGCAACTGGGCGACAAGAACGCGTTGGACGTGCTGTGCCGCACGATCGAGGAACTTGCGGTGCGACTGTCAAACTGCGAACGCTTCTGGCGGGCGCGCGACTGGATAGGGTTGCGTAAATGTGCGCGGTCCCTGGTGGCAATTGCCGAGCAGATCGGCATGGTCGCACTGGCCCGCGTGGCCGGGGATGTGGCAAATTCGGTGGATGCGGGCGATGCGGTGGCAACCGGTTCAACGCTTTCGCGCCTGATCCGGGTCGGTGAGAAATCGCTGACAGTGATTTGGGATCAGCAGGATCTTTCTGTCTGACAGGGCTTGCGGACAAGGCATGGCAGGCTAGGCTGTGCGCAATTTGAACCAGCCGAGATATCCATGACCCTGTCCTTCGCTTCGCCCTCAGACCCGTCGCTGCCGCTGCACGTGATTGCGCAATCTGATCTGGATGATTGGCTGGAAGGCCAACCGGAAATGGTGGCGAAATGGCTAAAAGCCAGCGGCTTTACCGCGGCACTGGGTCAGGTGGCGCTGCTACCTGGATCGGATGGTGTACCAGAGTTTGCAGTAGCGGGTTACGGCAAACCTGCAGGCCGCGCGCGCAAGAGGTTTCCGCTGGCCAGCGTTGCCGAGACCCTGCCTGACGGTGCCTATCACATCGCATCAGGCATACCCGATGAAGTGCTGGCGACCGAATGTCTGGGCTGGCTGCTGACGGGCTATGCTTTTGATCGTTATGCCAAGCAAACTCCGGCCAAAGCCCGTCTGGTCGCGCCCGAGGGTATCGATGCCACGCGGATCGAGGTTTTGGCGCGGGCCGAGGCTCTGACACGCGATCTGGTCAACACGCCTACTGCGGATATGGGGCCAGATCAGCTGCAGGCCGCTGCCGAAGCGCTGGCACAGGAATTCGACGCAACGTGCAATGTGATCAAGGGGCAGGCCTTGCTGGATCAGAACTTTCCAATGATCCATGCCGTTGGGCGTGCCGCCGCGCAGGAACCACGCCTTATTGAACTGAATTGGGGCCGTTCAGGCCCCAAGCTGACGTTGGTTGGTAAAGGGGTCTGCTTTGACACAGGCGGGTTGAACTTGAAGCCCGGCAATTCGATGGCACTGATGAAAAAGGATATGGGCGGATCAGCCAATGTGCTGGGTCTGGCGCAAATGATCATGGCGCTGAAGCTGCCACTGCAACTGAGGGTTCTGATCCCGGCAGTTGAAAACTCGGTGGCCGGAAACGCATTTCGGCCCGGCGACATCCTGACTTCGCGCAAGGGACTGACGGTCGAGATCAACAACACTGATGCCGAAGGGCGGCTGGTACTGGCCGATGCGCTGACACTAGCGGATGAGGGCGACCCTGATTTGGTGATCTCAATGGCCACGCTGACTGGCGCGGCACGGGTGGCCGTCGGCCCCGATCTGGCACCGTTTTATACCGATGATGACAACGCCGCCGATGCCTTGGCGCGGGCGGGCCGGCAGGCGGCCGATCCGGTTTGGCGGCTACCCTTCCATCAACCCTATGAGGCCATGATCGAACCGGGCATCGCTGACTTGGACAACGCGCCCTCGGGTGGGTTCGCCGGGTCGATCACCGCAGCCCTTTTCCTGCGCCGGTTTGTCGGCGATAGTCGCTACATGCATTTCGACATCTATTCCTGGCAACCCAGCAAAGCACCGGGCCGCAGCAAAGGGGGCCTCGGCCAAGGCCCACGTGCGCTTTTGACAGCTCTTCCCGAGATACTGGGCCTATGACCCGACAGCGCGTCATAAATCCCCTTGCCGATTTGCTGCGCAACCCCGATGGCCCGCGGGACCGGCAGCTTTTGTACGGCGACACGGTCAAAGTTGACGAAACCCAGAATGGTTGGAGCCACGTGACCGCTGACAAGGACGGCTACACCGGCTGGGTGGCGTCGGAACAACTGGGGGCTCCGGTCCCCGACACCCACTGGGTCACAGCCCCCGCGACCCATGCTTACGCGCAACCAGATATGAAAAGCCCGGACCAGGTTTCGCTAAGTTTCGGCAGCCGGGTGCAGGTTCTGTCCGAACAGGACAGGTTCCTGGAGACCGAACTGGGGTTCATCCCCTCGGTCCACGCCAAGCTCAACGCCACTCATCTGACCGACCCGGTCGCTGTGGCCGAGCTGTTTCTGGGTACGCCCTATCTGTGGGGTGGCAACAGCCGGTTCGGGCTGGATTGTTCGGGCCTTGTGCAGGTGGGGCTATTGGCCTGTGGCCTTCCCTGCCCCGGTGACAGCGGCGATCAGGAACGTGAACTGGGCGAAGCTTTGCCCGCGGGAACGGAACCAAAGCACGGTGATCTACTATTTTGGAAAGGCCACGTGGCTTGGGTCTACGATGAGAATATGCTGTTGCACGCCAATGCCTATCACATGGATGTGACATTCGAGCCGATGGATCAGGCAATCGCACGCATTCTGGATCAGGGCGACGGGCCTGTCACTTCGCATAAAAGGCTCTAATCTAGGTCAACTGAGCGGATCAGCTTGCGTTCCAGCACCCTCAGGACTGTGCGCAGATCGTGACCGCGTTTGAGAATGCGCCCGTCCATGCCGATCACGGAATACATACCCTGCCTTTGGCGTAGGCGCGGGTGTTTTTCGACTCGGTATATCGGATGCTCTGCCGTGCGCCGAAAGATAGAGAAAACTGCCATATCCCGCAGGTTGGAAATTCCGTAATCGCGCCATTCTCCGGCGGCGACCATCCTGCCATAGACGGATAGAATATGGGACATCTCGTGCCGGTTAAACGCGACGGGCATCTGGGCCGAGTTTGCAGAAAACCGACTGGGAGGCTGCATGTTCATACCCTCAGCCTTGCCGGAAAACGCGTTTAAATCAAGCCCGAGCACACAAGGGTGTGATATTTTGGTTCGACGTGTGCTAACGCCGCCTGACCTGATGACAGATCAGTATCACCGGCAGCAGTCCTACCGCCAGAATGACCAGCGAGGGCACGGCAGCGCCTTCAAGCCGCTCATCCGAGGCAAGCCGAAAGGCCTGCACCGCCAGCGTATCAAAATTAAATGGCCGCATGATCAGGGTGGCGGGCAGCTCTTTCATCACGTCGACAAAGACGATCAGCAACGCCGTCAGAAGCGAGGGCGTCAGGATCGGCAGATGAACCCGGCGCAGGGTACCCAAAGGGGTCTGACCCAAAGACCGGGCAGCAGCGTCCATGTTTACATGCACCGTGCTCTGGCCACCTTCATAGGCGCTGAGGGCGGCGGCCAGAAATCGCACCATATAGGCTGCAATAAGCAACCAGATCGAACCCGTTACCAGCAGTCCGGTCGAAACATCGAAGGTCTGCCGCATCCATGCATCCAGCGCATTGTCGAAACTGGCAAAGGGCACCATCAGGCCTACTGCAATCACGCCACCCGGAACAGCATAGCCCAGCCGCGCGATGTATCCGGCGGTCGATGACCCACGCCCCGGGCGCAAACGTTGAAAAAACCCCACGCATATTGCCGCAAATACAGTGACCACGGCTGCTGTCCCGGCCAGCGTCAGCGAATTTCGGATGAAACCAATATAGCGCCGCGACAGCAGGTTCTGTTCTGATTCCATCCCCATCTGGATCAGAATGAAGACCGGCAGCAAAAAGCCCAACAGCACCGGAATGGCACAAAGGGTAAATCCGCCAACCGCGAGCCAACCCTTTAAGGGTGTCGCTGGCAACGAGGCATGGCTTTTGCCAGCCTGGTAATATTTCGCCTTGCCACGTCGGGTACGTTCGATAACCGCCAGCAAAAGCGCAAAGCCCAACAGGCACAGAGCCAACTGCGCGGCGGCGGCGCGATCTCCGATCGAAAACCAGCTTGTGTATATGCCGGTGGCAAAGGTCTGAACGCCGAAATAGGCCACGGTGCCAAAATCGGCGATGGTTTCCATGATGGCGAGCAGGACACCCCCAGCAATTGCCGGGCGCGCCATCGGTAGCGAAACGTGCCAGAAGGCCAGCCATGGGCTTTTGCCCAGCGCACGCGCCGCCAGAAAGGCCGTTGCGCTTTGCTGCAGGAACGCCGCACGGGCCAGCAGGTAGACATATGGATACAGCACGAGGATCAGCATCACCGCTGCACCCTCAGTCGAGCGGATCTCGGGGAACCAATAGTCGCGCGGGCCCCAGCCGGTCAGGTCGCGCAGGGTGGTCTGGACGATACCGGGATGATCCAGAATGAACGTGTAGGCATAGGCCAGAACATAGGCGGGGAAGGCCAAAGGTAATACCAGGGCGATCTCAAGAAACCGGACACCCGGAAACCGGGTCATCGTCACCAGCCACGCCGCACCCACCCCGAGAAACAACGTACCAAGCGCCACCAATACCACCAGGATCAGCGTGGTCAGCGCATAGCTGGGCAGAACCGTATCCAGAAGATGTGAAATTGTTTCGGTCCCACCCGTGACCGCGGCAAGAACCACAGCAACCATCGGAAGCAGACAGGCACCTGCAACCACAAAGGCAACAGTTGCTACCAACCGGGTGCCAAAAACGCCCCGATTGCGCGTTCCGTGTTCTGAGTATTCGATTTCGGCCATGTTTCCGGTGTGTGACAGGCTAAGGCGCAGGTTCCGCCTTTAATCGACTAAAATGCTAAGAAACACCAGTGGTCAGGCAAACAATTCTGCGGCACATACTGCCGCAGAGATGTTTGTGCAGGATCATTCGTAAACGCGCTGATCCTCAATTACCAACCCGTCCTTGGGCAAAGAACCCGGAGCCACGACCTCGATCGCGCCCTTGAGTTTCAGCACCTCAACCACGGATTTGGCATATGCCGTGTTGTCGCCGCTCGGGCTTTCGATCTGGACGGTCATTATGTCCATTTCCCCTTGTCGGGCAGCGATGACGCGGGCTTTGACAATTTCTTCGTGTTTATCGACCAAAGCAGCCACCTGCTCGGGGCGCACGAACATGCCCTTGATCTTGGTGGTCTGGTCGGCCCGGCCCATCCAGCCTTTGATCCGCAGATTGGTGCGCCCACAGGGCGACTGTCCCGGCATGACAGCCGACAGATCACCCGTTGCGAAACGGATCAGCGGATAGTCGGGGTTGAGCGATGTCACAACGACCTCACCCACCTCGCCCGGCGCGACCGGGGTGCCGGTGCCTGGGGTGACGATCTCGACAATCACATGCTCGTCGATGATCATTCCCTCCATAGCGGGGCTTTCATAGGCGACATTGCCGAGATCAGCAGTGGCATAACATTGCAGGCAGGAAATACCCCGGTCGGCATATTCCTGTCGCAGAGACGGGAACAGCGCGCCCCCGCCCACGACCGCCGAGGCGAATTGCAAAGCCACACCCATCTCATCAGCCTTGTCCAGAATGACCTTCAGATAGTCCGGAGTGCCCGCATAGGACGTACATCCCACATCCCGCGCTCCCGTCACCTGCAATTCGGTCTGACCGGTGCCGGCAGGTAAAACGGCGGCACCAACGGCCCGCGCGCCGCTTTCGAAGATCATGCCCGCAGGCGTCAGATGGTAACCGAAACAGTTGTGGACAATATCGCCCGGCCCAACACCTGCAGCATGCAGGAACCGTCCCATGCGCCACCAGTCGGGATCGGTGCTGCCGGGCTCATAAATCGGGCCGGGGGATTGGAATACGTGGTGAAAATGCCGCGCCGGTTTCACTGTAAATCCGCCGAACGGGGGACGCTTTGCTTGAGCCTGCGCCAGATCAGATTTGCGTAGCACCGGTAGTTTCACCAGGTCTTCAACCGAGGCAATTGCATCAATATCGGCCCCGGCCAGATGCGCCGCAAAACCCGGTGCGGCATGCGCCCGCGCCAACTGAATGCGCAGCGCTTGCGCCTGGTCAGAGGCGCGCTGGTCGGCTGAACGGGTCTCAAGCGCGTCGTAATATGTCGTCGTCATGACCTGATCCTCCATCCGCTTACAGCCACCTCTTACGGCGGCGATATGAACGCACGTCGCGGAAGCTTTTGCGCCCTTCGTCGGACATTCCCAAATAGAACTCTTTCACATCCGGGTTCTCGCGCAGATCAGCCGCCGGGCCGTCCATCACGACGCGGCCCGACTCGAGAATATAGCCGTAATGCGCGAACCTTAGGGCCACATTGGTGTTCTGTTCGGCCAGCAAGAAAGACACACCTTCTTTCTCGTTCAGGTCTTTCACGATGCCGAAAATCTCTTCGACCAACTGCGGAGCCAGCCCCATAGAAGGTTCGTCCAGCAGGATCGTCTCGGGCCGAGACATCAACGCTCGTCCCATGGCAACCATCTGCTGTTCCCCACCCGAGGTATAGCCTGCCTGCGATCGGCGGCGTTCTTTCAGGCGCGGGAAGTAAGTATACACAAGCTCCAGATCCTGCTGGATAGCTGCGTTGCCGTCCTTGCGGGTATAGGCCCCCGTCAGCAGGTTTTCCTCAACCGTCAGGTGTTCGAAACAGTGGCGGCCTTCCATCACCTGGATGACGCCCTTTTCCACCAGATCGGCAGGGTCACTTTCATGTACGCTGACGCCACGATACTTGATCGAGCCTTTGGTAACCTCACCACGTTCGGAATGCAGAAGGTTTGACACAGCCTTTAGCGTTGTCGTCTTGCCTGCCCCATTGCCGCCAAGCAACGCAGTAATTCCGCCTTTGGGCACTGTTAGGCTTACGCCTTTCAGCACGAGGATCACGTGATTGTAGATTACCTCGATATTGTTGACCTCAAGCAGGGTTTCCGCCTGAACTTCGGTGGTTTGGGCCGCATCCAGCATCAGCGCGTGTCCTCATGCGAGTGTGGGATTGGGGACGGCGGTGCGCCGCCGCCCCGCGATTGCTTTAGTTACAGCGCGGTTCGATGTTGTTTTCCGCTGCATAGGCCGCCGAGTCTTCGTCGATCAGCGCACCAATCACCTCGGCATCGGTCGGCTTGAAGTCCTGCACAGTGTTCCAGGTTTTGGCAGACGCGTCCCACTGGACCACACCAACCAGCCCGGGGCCGCCATGGTTCTCACAGGAAACCGTGAACTCTGGCCCGAAACCGGCCATGCCCAGCGCATCCATCTTGGCGTTGGTCATTTCCAGCGCCTCCATGCCATCACGCATCATGGCTGCGGTGATGTCAGCCGTACCATGTATTTCCTGCGCGGTCTTGATCGCCTCAGACGCCAGCATCGCGGCATAGAGGCCACGGTTGTACTGGACGGCACCCAACTGATCACCAGCGCCCGCAGCTTTGCCTGCATCGACAACATATTTCTGCAGATCGTCATAAACCGGATAATCCATACCCAGGCCGGTGAATGTCAGCGCCTTGTAGCCATTGGCTTTTTCACCAGCCGGTTCCACATCAAACTCAGCGCCAGACCACCAGACACCAATGAAGTTCTCCATCGGGAAGCGGATATTGGCGGCCTCTTGAACTGCAACCTGGTTCATCACACCCCAGCCCCACATGATCACATAGTCGGGCTTGTCACGGCGGATCTGCAGCCATTGCGATTTTTGTTCCTGCCCTGGATGGTCGACAGGCAGCAGAGCCAGCTCATAACCATGCTTTTCGGACAGGTTTTCAAGCGTCCGGATCGGCTCTTTGCCATAGGCCGAGTTGTGGTAGATCAGCGCGATTTTCTTGCCGCTCAGATCGCCTCCGTTTTCATCAAGCAGATAGTTGATCGCGCCCGATGCGCCGTTCCAGTAGTTCGCCGGGTAGTTGAAGACATGGCTGAACACGGTGCCGTTCGCCGCCGAGGTCCGGCCATAACCCATCGTGTGCAACGGGATGTTGTCTGCGGTCACTTTTGGGATCAGCTGATAGGTGATACCAGTCGACAAAGGCTGATACACCAGCGCGCCCTCACCCTTGGTGGACTCGTAGCATTCGACACCTTTTTCAGTGTTGTAGCCGGTCTCGCACTCGATCACACGGATCGGAGCGCCGCCAATGCCGCCGTCGCGCTCGTTCAGCAGGGTGAAATAATCGTTATAGCCATCCGAGAACGGGATGCCGCCCGCAGCATATGGGCCGGTACGATAGCTGAGGTCCGGGATCACCAGATCCGCCAGTGCCGGGCCTGCCGCCATAAGGGCGCCCAGCGCCATGGTTGCCAGTGTCTTGTTCATCGGGTGTTTCCTCCCTTGATTGATCCGATGGTGGGGTCGGGTTTCACACCCGTTATCTGATTGGGCCTGCCCCTTAGTGCGGGAATGGCCAGAGTCTGAGTTTCTCTTTTGCGACGCGCCACAACTGTGCCAAGCCGTGGGGTTCAAGGATCAGGAACATGATGATCAGCGCGCCAACGATGACCAACTGCAGATGCGCAACGATATCGGTCGGCCAGCCCAGAAGATCGACGCCTGTCACCTTCAACACCACCGGCAGCAGAACCAGGAACGCTGCACCAGCGAACGATCCAAAAATAGACCCTAATCCGCCTATAATGATCATGAACAGCACCAGGAACGATTTTTGGATGCCGAATACTTCTCCGACCTCGACCGCGCCCAGATAGACCGCAAAGAACAGCGCGCCTGCGATACCAACAAAGAACGAGCTGACGGCAAAGGCAGTAAGCTTGGCCTTCAGTGGGTTCACCCCGATGATCTCGGCGGCAATGTCCATGTCGCGGATCGCCATCCATGTACGGCCCGTTGTGCCACGCGTCAGATTGCGGGCGATGATGGCGCAGATGGTCAGGAAGATCAGGCAGAACAGGTAGGTCGCCCATGCCGGGGCATTCGGACCGGTAATGATGATACCGAACACATCGCGCTCGGGCGCGTTGATCTGACCCGAGGCCGAGTAGTTGTAAAACCACGGCACCCTGTTGAACAACCACACCAGAAAGAACTGCGCCGCCAGCGTCGCCACGGCCAGATAGAACCCCTTGATCCGCAAGCTCGGCAAACCGAACAGAACACCGACGATGGCGGTGATCCCGCCCGCCAAAATCACGTGGATGAACATGCTTACATCCGGGAAGGCCGTCATCAGCTTGTAACAGGCATAGGCCCCCACGGCCATGAACCCACCGGTCCCCAGCGAGACCTGCCCGCAATAACCAACAAGGATATTCAGACCGATCGCCGCGATTGCATAGATCAGGAACGGCAACAACAGCGCATTCGCCCAATAATCGTTGATGAGGAACGGTATGATCCCAATTGCCACTGCCAGTACGACATAGTACCGATACCGGTCGAACTTGATCGGGAAGGTTTGGTTGTCATCGACGTAGGAGGTTTTGAAATCCCCGGCCTCACGGTAGAACATGCCTTACTTCTCCCACTCTTCCTGCGCCCGGTTCCGGGCCTCGGTATTTAGTTGGTTGGACCCTTTGGCGTATCCACTCGCCTCAGATCCACGCACCAGTTTCATGTAGGCCAGAACACCTGTGACCAGCCCTGCAAAGGCGAGGATCGCGGCCACGACTAACTGACTTTCACTCAGATCGTCCGAGGTGATGGCGATATAGCCAAAGGCCCAGAACCCGGCCCACGCGACGACGTTGATGATGGCGATCAGTTTCTTCACGCCTAAACCCTTTCGATAATTTTCTCACCGAAGAGACCTTGGGGCCGGAACACCAGGAAGATCAACGCCAGAACATAAGCAAACCAGTTTTCGGTCGCGCCGCCCACCATCGGGCCAATAGCGAACTCGAACAGCTTCTCACCCACGCCGATTATCAGCCCGCCAACGATTGCACCGGGGATCGAAGTAAACCCGCCCAGCATAAGCACTGGCAGCGCTTTGAGGGCAATCAGCGACAGCGAGAACTGCACGCCCGATTTGGTGCCCCACATGATACCCGCGACCAGCGCGACAAACCCGGCCACCGACCAGACCATGATCCAGATGAAGTTCAGAGATATGCCCACCGACAGCGCCGCCTGATGGTCATCCGCCACGGCGCGCATTGCCCGACCCTGTTTGGTGTACTGGCTGAACGCGACCAATCCGGCCACCAGTAACGCCGCGATAATCGTTGCCACGATGTCCAGGTTGTCGATAAAGAAACCGTAGCCGAAGATGTTGAACGTGCTCTCATCAATCCACAGATTGATCCCCTGCGGCAGACCTACATCCAACGTCTTGATCTCGGACCCCCACATCAGGTCGGCCACGCCCTCAAGGAAATAGGCCAGACCGATGGTGGCCATGAACAGGATGATTGGTTCCTGCCCGACCAGATGCCGCATGACGAACCGCTGCACCGCCCAGGCCAGAAGCACCATGACCCCCATGGTCAGCAAGATCGCCAACAGGGCAGGCACATTCCACCCGAAATAATGGATATGCGTCCCGAAGGTTGCGTTGATCAGATGGGCGAACGGCACCTGCCCATTCATGATCCCCACCAAGGTCATTGCCGCGAACAGGGCCATAACCCCTTGCGCATAGTTGAAAATCCCCGAGGCCTTGTAGATCAGAACAAAGCCCAATGCGACCAGCGCATAGAGCACGCCTGCCATCAGACCGTTGAGGAAAACCTCCATCGCGAATACGAGTTGTTCAGGCATCTGCGCCGCTCCTCATGTCTGTCCGATGCTTAGTCATGGCTGACCCCCAGATAGGCGTCGATGACGTCCTGGTTGCTGCGCACCTCGTCCGGTGTGCCATCGCCAATTTTCTTGCCGTAATCCATCACGACCACGCGGTCGCTCAGATCCATCACCACGCCCATGTCGTGCTCGATCAGGGCGATTGTGGTGCCGAACTCATCATTTACGTCTAGGATAAAGCGGCTCATGTCCTCTTTCTCTTCGACATTCATGCCTGCCATTGGCTCGTCCAGCAGTAACAGCTTGGGTTCCGCTGCCAGCGCACGGGCCAGTTCGACCCGTTTCTTCAAGCCGTAAGGCAGACGTGACACCGGCGTTTTGCGGATATGCTGGATTTCCAGAAAGTCGATGATCTTCTCGACCGCTTCTCGGTTCTCGACCTCTTCTACCTCAGCCTTACCTTTCCACCAGGCCTGCTGGAACAAGTTCGTCTTCATGAAATTGAGTCGCCCGGTCATGACGTTGTCCAAAACGCTCATACCTTCGAACAGGGCGATGTTCTGGAACGTCCGCGCAATGCCCTGCTGCGCCACTTCAAAGGGCCGCATCGGGGGGCGCTTGGATCCATGGAACCAAACCTCACCTTCTTGCGGAACATAAAAACCCGAGATCACGTTCAGCATCGAAGATTTTCCGGCCCCGTTCGGACCGATGATGGCACGGATCTCACCCTCGCGAATATCGAACGAGATATCCTTGATCGCTACCACACCGCCGAACCGCAGGGTGATGTTCTTCATCTCCATCACCACACCGCCGATCTTGCGGCCGTCTTCGGTGACATATCCTTCTGAACTATCCAGCATCAGTCACTCCCTGACTTACGCAATAACGGGATGGCGGGCGGGGCGATGACCGCAGGTCAAGCGGTGCACGACCGGCCCTCATTCCGCAGCCACCTTGTGCTGCGCCACCGGCACAACCGGCGCATCGACAATCTCCAGCGTCGCCGAAATCGAGCCTTTGCGACCATCCTCATAGGTCACTTCGGTCGTGGTCGACACACTCTCGGACCCGTCATATAGCGCGGCAATGATGTCGCTGAACTTCTCCTCTACAAACCCGCGCCGCACCTTGCGGGTCCGGGTCATTTCGCCATCATCCGCATCCAGTTCCTTGTGCAGAACCACAAAGCGGTGCACCTGACAGCCCGACAGCATTTCATCGGCAGCAACGGATTTGTTCACCGCTTCCACATGACCACGAATCGTCTCTAACACACGGGGATGACCCGCCAGCTCCTGGTAGGACGCATAGGCCACATTGTTGCGTTCCGCCCAGTTCCCCACTGCGGTAAGGTCGATATTGATGAAGGCGACGCAGCGATCTTTGCCATTGCCGAACAGCACGACCTCCAGAATGTCGGGATAGAACTTCAGCTTGTTTTCGACATACTTGGGCGCGAACATCGACCCATCGGCCATCTTGCCCACATCCTTGGCGCGGTCAATGATCCGCAGATGGCCGCTGCCTTCCTCAATGAACCCGGCATCACCTGTGGCCACCCACCCCTCGGCATCCTTGGTCGAGGCTGTGGAGTCCGGGTTGTTATAGTACTCGACGAACACACCGGGCGAGCGATAATAGATCTCGCCATTATCGCCGATCTTCAACTCAACCGCCGGAGCGGGCACACCAACCGTATCTGCACGCACCTCACCATCCGGCTGCACTGTGATGAAAACAGTGGCCTCGGTCTGACCATAAAGCTGTTTCAGGTTGATGCCCAGCGAGCGGTAGAAATCGAAAATCTCCGGCCCGATCGCCTCACCAGCCGTGTATCCAACGCGGAACCGGCCATAGCCAAGCGTGTCCTTGAGTGGCCCGTAGACCAGCAGATTGCCCAGCGCGTATTTCAGGCGATCACCAAATCCAACGGGCTTGCCGTCCAGCAACAGACCGCCAACCTTTTTGGCGTGCGCCATGAAGTGATGGAACATTCGCTGCTTCAGCTTGCCCGCATCCTCCATCCGGATCATCACGTTGGTCAGCTGGGTTTCGAACACGCGCGGAGGGGCGAAAAAATAGGTCGGCCCGATCTCGCGCAGGTCGGTCATCATCGTGTCGGCGCTTTCGGGGCAGTTCACGCAGAAGCCACACCAATAGGCCTGACCGATTGAAAAAATGAAATCGCCCACCCAGGCCATCGGCAGATAGGACAGGATGTCCTCGTTGCGGGTCAGATGATCGAATTCCGCCGAATTCTTGGCGCTTTCGATCACGTTGCGGTTCGACAGTACCACGCCCTTGGGCTTGCCCGTGGTGCCCGAGGTATAGAGCATCACACAGGTATCGTCATAAGTGATCGCCGCAACGCGCTTGTCCAGCTCAGCGTCAAACCGGGCGTGACCGGCGCGACCCTCGGCCTTGATATCCTCAAGCGCGTTCATCTGAGAATGGTCGTATTTCCGCATCCCGCGCTTGTCGGTGTAAAGGATATGTTTGACCTGATGCAGATTTTCCTGAATCTCGATGACCTTGTCGACCTGCTCCTGATCACCGCAGACCACATATTTCGCGCCGCAATGTTCCAGCACATAGGCCATCTCTTCGGCGACCGAGTCCTGATACAAAGGTACCGGCACAGCGCCTACCATCTGTGCGGCAACCATCGACCAGTAATGCGCAGGACGGTTGCGGCCGATCACCGCGATATGATCACCCGGCTCAACGCCGATTTCCAGAAACCCCAGCGCAATGGCGCGGATTTCCTTGGCGGCTTCAGCCCAAGTCCAGCATTGCCAAATGCCGAATTCCTTTTCCCGATAGCACGGGGCATCCCCGAACTGGGTCACATTGCGATGTAGCAGCGCTGGAAGGGATTGCATCCCTTCGGCGCCCGACTGCTTCTGAGCCAATCTTTCTCTCCTCCCCATCCGGCCCCTCCCCGGGCCGAAAATGGCGGGTCCGGATCATTGCCCGAACACCAGCGCCCCGATAAGGGACGCACGAAAGATCAGCGTCAAGTTTTGCCTGATGTTTTCTCAATTCTTACAAATTGTAACAAGGGCGGCGAAAGGCAGCCTCGAGTTTAGAACCGACATCGTGAAATAAATTCTCCTGATGCCAAAGAACTCTGATTTAGTTATCGAAACTCAACTCAATCAGTCTTTGGATGAGATCATCGTCTAAGTTCATTATCGCTTCAGCAATATTAACATGCCCCTTCGCTACCGCCTGGGCGGCCATTGCTGACAAGAGTGTTGCCTGATCCCACGGATCACAAATGTGGCCCGCAACGCAATCTGCTAATGCTAGCAGTCCGTCGCTGTAGGCGGCAGTGAGGTACTCAGGAACCAGAGGGCCATTACCTTTTTTTCGCGCGACTTCGATTGCGGCGGGGAGTTGGAAGAAGCTGAAGTCCAATGGGCCTTTCGTGGTGGACGCAATACTGACTATGTGTGGGAGAGCCGCATAGGACGCATCAAAGACATCGTCTTGGTGGCAAAGGCATGACCAAAGACTAAACCATGGCTCGCTATCATAGCTATTTTGGGGACGAGTTTCGAATGTCAAACGCCGGAGCAGTCCGGGAACATCTTTGGCTGACCCATAAGCATGCGTCAGTGTGGACCAACGAGGGTCTTCGAGCGCCAACATGAAATGCTCCGTATCAATTTGTAATCACATCAAAACATCAGCATCTAAAGTTGGCAACGTACGTTTTACATCGCATACGCGACATCCAGACTGATCGACTCGGATGGCTTTGGCTTATCACCCTACAACCAATCCCGCAAAATAGGGATCAATGGTACATCCGCCGCGGGCATCGAGTATTTGCGCAAGTCATTCGCGCGCACCCATTTGAGAGCCTGTCCTTCCTGTGACTGCGGTATCCCCTCCCACTTGCGGCAGGCAAATAGCGGCATGAGCAAGTGGAAATCATCATAGCTGTGGCTGGCGAAGGTCAGTGGGGCAAGGCACGAGGCCCAGGTGTCGATGCCAAGTTCTTCGTGCAATTCGCGGATCAGCGCGGCCTCGGGGGTTTCACCGGGCTCGATTTTACCACCGGGGAATTCCCACAGACCAGCCATGGATTTGCCCTCCGGGCGCTGCGCCAGCAGCACCCGGCCCTCGATATCGATCAGGGCGACAGCAGAAACAAGGACAGTTTTCACGAGCGATAGTCCGCGTTGATCTCGATATATCCGTGGGTCAGATCGCAGGTCCAGACGGTGGACTTGCCCTCACCCAGCCCCAGATCGACACTGATTACCAGATCCTGACCTTTCATGTATTCGGCAGCGGCGTCCTCGCTGTAATCGGGGCTGACCCAACCCTTTTCGGCCACCAGAATATCGCCGAAGGAAATGCTCAGCAGATCACGATCTGCAGCGGCACCCGATTTGCCGATGGCCATGACCACGCGACCCCAATTCGGGTCCTCGCCCGCGATGGCGGTTTTCACCAACGGAGAGTTCGCAATCGCCAGACCATGCACTTTGGCGTCGGCGTCCGTGGCAGCACCGGACACGCGGATTTCCACGAATTTCGTGGCCCCTTCGCCGTCGCGCACAACCTGCTGCGCAAGGTCCAGCATCACCATTTCAAGAGCCTCGGCAAAGGCAGCGTTGCCGGTGGCATTGACCCCCGACGCGCCGGTGGCGCACAGCAACAGCGAATCCGAGGTCGAGGTATCACTGTCGACGGTGATGCAATTGAACGTGCGATCCGTCTGCGCGCCCAACATCGCTTGCAGGGCCGATTGTTCGACCTGCGCATCGGTGAAGATGTAAACCAGCATCGTCGCCATATCCGGTGCGATCATGCCGGATCCCTTGGCAATCCCTGCAATAGAGACTGTTGTACCGTCAATCTCGACCTGCGCGCTGGCACCTTTCGGGAAAGTGTCCGTGGTCATGATGGCGCGTGCCGCGTCCTCAATCGCGTGACGGCTGAGGCCGGATTTCAGCGCCTCAAGCTGCGAGACAATGCGATCATGCGGAAGCGGTTCACCGATCACGCCGGTGGATGAGGTGAAGACCCGCTCAACCGGAACGCCGGTCGCCTTGGCTACGGCTTTCGTCACCTCAGCGACCGAGTTTTGGCCGTAGTGGCCGGTGAAGGCATTGGCATTGCCCGAGTTCACCAAAATCGCCGCAGGCCCGTCACTGGGACCACCGATCTTGTCCAGACAGTCCAGAACCGGCGCTGCGCGGGTTGCAGATCGGGTAAACACCCCGGCTACGGAGGTTCCGGGATCCAGCACGGCCAGCATGACATCTGTCCGACCCTGATAGCGCACGCCCGCCTCGACGGTGGCGAAACGCACACCGTCAATCGCAGGCAGATCGGGAAAGGCCGCCGGGGCCAGCGGGGATACTTTGGTAATCTTGGCCACGGGGATTACTCCTGAATCAGCTCAATCTGACGCAGCACTTCGGGGCCAGCGCCTTCCAGTGCAGGGCGATCAATTTCAGCGCCTTGCGTCAGTTCATCGATCCGGGCCTGAATGACGTCCTGTTGCAGGGTTTGGGCCAGTTCGGCGCGAACCTGCTCCAGAGCGGGCGCTTCGGATTTGCGTTTGTCGTTTAGGGTGACCACATGCCAGCCGAACTGAGTTTTCACCGGCTCGGACACCTGGCCTTTTTCCAGACCAATCACCGCCGCCTCAAAAGCAGGTACCATCTGGCCCGGCCCGAACCAGCCCAATTCGCCGCCGCTCGGCCCCGAAGGTCCGGTTGAATGCTCTTTGGCTAATTCGGCGAAATCTGCGCCATCATCCAACTGTGCCTTCAGATCGATGGCTTCTTCTTCGGTTTCGACCAGAATGTGACTGGCGTTGAACTCGTCCACGCCTTGGAAATCGGCGTATTTCGCGTCGTAGGCTTCTTGAATTGCCTCATCCGTCAGCTCTTCCTCGATCAGTGCAGTCACTGTCTGCACAGCCCTCAGCGAGCGCGTCTCGTTTTCCAGCGCCAGTGTGTTCAACCTGGTCAGCTCTTCTTGCTGCTGACCCAGCAATTGCTGCTGAATCAACTGATCGATAATCAGTTCGTACAGAACGTCGTCTTCGATCTGCTGGTATTGCTCGGGCAGCGCCGCCGCCGTAGCGATGACGTGACCCAAAGTGATTTCGTCACCGTTCACACGCGCAACTACGGCGCTGGCGTCAGGCTTGGTTTCGGCGGCCAGCGGCAAGGCCATCACGGCAGCAAGTGCAAGCGATGGCAGAAAAGTGAGGCCTTTGGGCATGGATTTATCCTATTTCTTTGCCGCGACAGGGCGCAGCGTTGACACTCTGGAACCTGCCGCTTACATCGCTTTGAAGCCTTGGACAGGGCCGCCTTTCACCCCCCGTATCTATGGGTTGCGCGCAAGGTGGGCAAGCCTGTCGCAACCAAGACAAGAACAGATCCGCTGGAGTGAACATGCTGGGACTCGGAACGCTCGCGAAAAAGGTGTTCGGAACACCGAACGACCGCAAGATCAAGGCGACCCGCCCGCTGATCGAAAAGATCAACGCGCTGGAGCCCGAGTTCGAAAAACTCACTGACGACGGACTGATCGAAAAGACTGAAGAACTGCGCAAGCGTGCGCTGGATGGCGAAAGCCTTGACGACCTGCTGCCCGAGGCCTTTGCCAACGTCCGCGAGGGCGCCAAGCGTGCGCTGGGTCTGCGCGCCTTTGACGTGCAGCTAATGGGCGGCGCTTTCCTGCATCAGGGCAATATCTCGGAAATGAAAACAGGTGAGGGCAAGACGCTGGTCGCCACTTTCCCCGCCTATCTGAACGCGCTGACCGGCAAAGGCGTACACGTTGTCACAGTGAACGAATACCTGGCCAAACGGGACTCGGAATGGATGGGCAAAGTGTTTGCCGCCGTCGGCATGACAACCGGCGTGATCTGGTCGGGCCAGCCCGATCCCGAGAAGAAAGCCGCTTATGCCTGTGATGTAACCTATGCCACCAACAATGAGCTGGGTTTCGACTATCTGCGCGACAATATGAAGGCCGAACTGGATCAGATTTACCAGAAATACCACAATTTCGCGATTGTGGACGAGGTCGACTCGATCCTGATCGACGAAGCGCGGACGCCGCTGATTATCTCGGGGCCGTCGCAGGACCGCTCTGACCTTTATACCGCCATCGACGGGCTGATCCCATCGCTGCAGGAAGATCACTACTCGTTGGATGAAAAATCTCGCAATGTGACCTTCACCGATGAGGGTAACGAGTTTCTGGAACAACAGCTGATTGCCGCGGGTCTGATCCCCGAGGGTCATTCGCTATACGACCCGGAAAGCACAACCGTCGTGCACCACGTCAACCAGGGGCTTCGCGCGCATAAGTTGTTCCAGCGCGACAAGGATTACATCGTCCGTGATGGCAATGTGGTGCTGATTGACGAATTTACCGGCCGGATGATGCCGGGCCGCCGTTTGTCCGAAGGTCTGCACCAGGCCATCGAGGCCAAAGAAGGTGTGCAGATCCAGCCCGAGAACGTGACGCTGGCCAGCGTGACTTTCCAGAACTATTTCCGCCTGTATGACAAGCTGGGCGGCATGACGGGTACAGCCCTGACCGAGGCCGAGGAATTTGCGGAAATCTACGGTCTCGGCGTGGTCGAGGTTCCGACCAACAAGCCGATTGCCCGTGTGGACGAGGACGATCAGGTCTATCGTACTGCCGCCGAGAAATACGGCGCGATGATCGAACAGACCAAGGAAGCGCAGGAAAAAGGCCAGCCGGTCCTGCTGGGCACCACGTCGATCGAGAAATCCGAATTGCTGAGCCAGATGCTGCAAAAAGAAGGCATCGAGCACAACGTTCTGAACGCACGCCAGCACGAGCAAGAGGCGCAGATCGTTGCCGATGCGGGCCGTCTTGGCGCGGTGACCATCGCCACCAACATGGCCGGTCGCGGCACCGACATTCAGTTGGGCGGCAATGTGGAAATGAAGGTTTTGCAGGCGCTGGCCGAAAACCCCGAGGCCGACCCCACCGAACTGCGCGCCGCCGAAGAGGCCCGCCATGCGGAAGAGAAAGAAAAGGTTCTGGCTGCGGGTGGTCTTTATGTGATGGCCTCGGAACGCCATGAAAGCCGCCGCATCGACAACCAGTTGCGTGGCCGTTCTGGCCGTCAGGGTGATCCGGGCCGCACCGTGTTTTACCTGAGCCTCGAAGACGACCTGATGCGCATCTTCGGCTCGGAACGGCTGGACAAGGTTCTGACCACGCTGGGCATGAAAGAGGGCGAAGCCATCGTCCACCCCTGGGTCAACAAATCGCTGGAACGGGCGCAATCCAAAGTCGAAGGCCGCAACTTCGACATGCGTAAGAACGTCCTGAAATTCGACGACGTGATGAACGATCAGCGGAAGGTTGTCTTCAGCCAGCGGCGCGAGATCATGTCCTCGGATGACCTGTCCGAGATCGCCTCGGACATGCGCGAACAGGTGATCGACGATCTGATTGACGAATACATGCCGCCGAAATCCTATGCTGACCAATGGGACACGGACGGTCTGCACGAGGCGATCAAGGACAAGCTGACCATCGACGCGCCCGTGCAGGAGTGGGCCGCCGAAGAAGGCGTGGATGACGAACAGGTGCGCGAGCGCCTGATTAACGCCGCCGATGAGATGATGGCGCAGAAAGTCGCCGCATTCGGCCCCGAAAACATGCGCAACATCGAAAAACAGGTTCTGCTGCAAACCATCGACAGCAAATGGCGCGAGCATCTGCTGACGCTGGAACATCTGCGCTCGGTCGTTGGGTTCCGAGGCTACGCCCAGCGCGACCCGCTGAACGAATACAAGAACGAAAGCTTCCAGCTGTTTGAAAGCATGCTCGACAGCCTGCGTGAAACCGTGACTCAGCAATTGTCACGTGTGCGCCCGCTGACCGAGGAAGAGCAGAAGGAAATGCTGGCGCAAATGCAGGCACAGCAAGCACAGGCGCAAAAAGCGGTCGATCAGGCCGCTGACCGGGCCGAGGCTTTGGCCGAGGCCGACGCTTCGGGCGACGCGCGCCCCGGCTTTGTCGAAGACAATCCCAGCACATGGGGTAACCCATCGCGCAACGACAAGTGCCCCTGCGGGTCCGGCAAGAAATTCAAGCACTGCCACGGCCGCCTGACCTAATAAAGCGGCAATTGAGACACATTGAGTCCACCTCACGGCCACATATTGGCCGTGATTCAACTTCAATGTCGGATTCGCTCCTTCAACTGGGGAGGGTGTCTTGTTTGTAATTAAGAACTACGTGACCACCGGCGGCACCGTCGCTTGCGCTCTGGCAATTGGTTACCTGATGCAGAACGGATCTCTGGCGTCGCCGACAGGCACGCCGGAACCTGAACGCGTGGTTTCCGAAGCCTCAATCATTCCCGGGCTGGAGAGTATTGTTCTGACCTCCTCGACCCCCGCCCGTAATACGGAACCAAACACTATTTCGATACAGCCCGTTGTGAAAGCCAGCAAGTCAGCCCCCTCTGACGGCGGTGATTGCAACCTCAGCGCTCGAGCGCATGCTGTCCCCGGTGCTGCCGCACGTTTGATCGTCAAAGCCCCCTGCCACGGCGATGAACGCATCGAAGTGCATCACAGCGGCCTGACCATTACCCAGAAAACAGACGCTAATGGCGTTCTGGATCTGACCATACCGGCTTTGTCGGAATAC
Organism: Ruegeria sp. BB7; assembly: GCF_056539365.1. Taxonomy (NCBI): domain Bacteria; kingdom Pseudomonadati; phylum Pseudomonadota; class Alphaproteobacteria; order Rhodobacterales; family Roseobacteraceae; genus Ruegeria; species Ruegeria sp. BB7. The sequence continues at coordinate 45,951 of NZ_JBQFUV010000006.1, forward strand.
GCGATCTTCCTGATCTCGCTTGAAGATCAGAAAGGGACCGTTGCCACCACTCACATCTCCGATATCGGCCAGTATTCCCGTGTCGCCCTGCAATGGCAGGGTGAAACTGACCTTCAGATTCACGCATTGGAATTCGGCGCCAGCTATGGCGATGCAGGTCACGTTTCTGCATCGTCTGACGCGCAGGGCACAGGCAATGTCGTGCATCTTGCACAGCCCGCTTTCAGCGACGCACGCAATGTCGAAGTGTACTCCTTCCCCGAGGGTCAGTCTCAGCAATCCGGCTCTATCGAACTGACGGTCGAGGCCGAGGTGACGGCGGAAAACTGCGGCAAGGACTTGAACGTGCAGTCACTGGAGTTGCGTGGCGATCAGAAACTGCGCTCGCGCGATTTGGCGCTGAGCTTTCCGGACTGTTCCAGAACCGGCGAGTTTCTGGTGTTGAATAATCTGTTCCAAAACCTGACAATCGCGGCAAATTAAACCGCAGGCAGGCTCGACGTTCTTATGACAATTTTCCGTGTGGCGATCGCTGCACTATTCTCGGCGACTCTTTCTTCGGTCGTACAGGCGCAGGATATCACGCTGACCTCCCATGACGGCCATGTCGAAGTAACCGGCATATTGCTGGGATTTGATGGTGAATTCTATCGCGTTGACACACAATTCGGCGAACTGACCGTGGATGGCTCAGGCGTCACCTGCGATGGTCCTGCCTGCCCGAACCTGACCGATTTTGTAGCCGAGCTGCGGTTTTCGGGATCGTCGGTCATGGCAGAAAAGATTCTGCCTGCCCTAATGATGGGTTTTGCCAAACAGGAAGGTTTGTCCGCTAAATCCGCAAAGTCGGATGCGAATACTTTGACGTACGAACTGCACCAGCCCGGACGCGATGCACCGTTGGGCCGGTTCTTTTTTGACATCGGCAATACAAGCAGCGGATTCGCTGATCTGGTCGACGGTCAGGCTGACATCGTCATGGCCCTGCGCGAAATCCGCCCGGAAGAGTTGGCAGCCGCACAAGCAACTGGATTGGGTGATCTAACCCATGCGCGCCGCTCCAGAGTTGTGGCTCTGGACGCTCTGGTACCCGTCGTGGCACCGGATAACTTGCTACCGCATATCTCTTTGGCTGATCTGGCGCTGGTGTTTTCTGGCGAAGTTACCAATTGGTCGGCCTTGGGCGGGCCGGACGCGCCGATCGCACTTCACCTGCCCGAAGCCGGATCAGGCCTTGCACAGGCGATCGAGAGCCAATTGTTGAGGTCAACCAACGCGGCCCTTCCCGCAACCATCACCAGACACAGCCGCAGCAGCGATCTTGTGCGCGATGTGGCAAACGATCCTTTTGCGATCGGCATCGCTAGCCAAGCCGAGGCCGAAGCGGTCCGGGCTTTGCCGTTGGCCGGGGGGTGCGGTCACACGCTGATGGCCACGCGGCAATCAATCAAGACCGAAGATTACCCTCTGACCTCGCCGATGTTCCTGTACTTGCCCGAACATCGCCTGCCGCGCGTTGGCAGGCAGTTTCTGGCATATACCCAAAGCGCCGACGCCCAAATGGCGATCCGCAAAGCGGGTTTTGTCGATCAGGCCCCTGAAATGATTCCCATCGACCTACAGGGAAACCGGCTGGCAAATGCCATCGCTGCGGGCGGCACCGAGGTTGAGATGGACGAGCTTCAGCGTTTGGTCACCACGTTGCGCCCCATGTCCCGCCTGTCTCTGTCCGTCCGCTTTGAGGCAGGGTCTTCTCGTCCTGACGCGCAATCGCGATCGAATATCCAGCAATTGGCTCAACAGCTTGAGGCAGGCACGCTGGACGTGCGCAAACTGGTTTTCATCGGCTATAGCGATGGTGATGGTGCTGCTGCTTCTAACAAACGGATCGCGTTGATGCGCGCCAAGACGGTGCGCAACGCGGTACTGGCGGCAGTGGAAACCGCCATCCCCAGCAGTGTCGAGCTTGAGGTCGACGCCTTTGGCGAAGCGATGCCCATGGCCTGCGACGACTCGGAATGGGGGCGCAAAGTTAACCGACGGGTTGAGATCTGGGTAAAGTAACCATTCACAAATATCCCTCGGACCGAAAACTCAGCTCGGTCGATTTGCCAATTATCAAGTGATCATGCAACGTCAGCCCCAATGCCAGGCAGGCATCCTGAATCCGGTTGGTCATATCGATATCCGACTGCGACGGTGTCGGATCGCCCGAGGGGTGATTATGCACCAGAATGAGCGCCGAGGCGTTCAACTCCAACGCCCGTTTCGCCACTTCGCGCGGGTAGACCGGGACATGATCCACAGTGCCCTTGGCCTGTTCCTCGTCCGCGATCATGACGTTCTTGCGATCCAGATAGAACACCCGGAATTGTTCGGTCTCGCGATGCGCCATTGTCGTGTGGCAATAGTCCAGCAGCGCGTCCCAACCCGAGATTACATGCCGCTGCATCACCCGCGCGCGGGCCATACGGTGGGCACAAGCTTCGAGGATTTTCAGGTCGGTGATTACCGTATCACCTACACCCTTGATCTGGCGTAGCCGGTCCTCGGACGCAGTTAGAACCCGGTTGAAATCGCCGAACGTATCCATCAGCGCCCGCGCCAGTGGTTTGACGTCCTGTCTGGGGATCGAGCGAAACAGAACCAACTCCAGCAATTCATAGTCAGGCATCGCCGCCGAACCACCTGACATGAAGCGTTCGCGCAGCCGCTTACGATGATCCTTGATGTAAGACGGCAAGCGACCTGTGGGCAGCGGCGCCACCGGGGCTTCGTCACTTTCAAACAACATGGGGGCTTCGGCAAAGGCGTCCTGAGTCATGCGCTCAGACTGGCGTAGAATCGGTTTCCGAAAGGTTAACGCGCCTCACCCGCCATATGCGCGGTGGCGCGGCGGACCAGCATATGCAGCAGGATCGAGAACACTCCCAGCGTCAGCATCGCGGCAAACATCAGATCGGTCTTTGCCCTGCCATTGGCCAGCAGCATCAAATACCCAAGCCCCTGCGACGACCCAACCCATTCGCCGATCACCGCCCCGATGGGCGCGTAAACAGCAGCCAAGCGCATCCCCGAAGCCAACGAGGGCAACGCCGTCGGTATCCGAATATGCCACAATATTGCGCGCGGATTGGCCTGCACCGTACGCGCCAAATCCAGATACCCAGCAGGGGTTCGCATCAGCCCATCAAAAAAGGAGGATGTAATCGGAAAATAGATTATCAGCACCGCCATCGCGACTTTGGACCAAAGCCCATAGCCTAGCCAAAGGGTTAGCAGCGGTGCCAGTGCAAAGACCGGCAGAGCCTGCGTGAACACCAGCATCGGCTGCACCAGCACCCGAGCTGCACGCGAATTTGCAAGTTGCAGGGCGGTGATCGCCCCTAGAATCGTGCCGCAGGCCAGCCCGATCACCACCTCAACAGCCGTAATCCATGTGTGCTCGGCAATAACCCAGCGGTTCTGCCACCAGGTCTCGGCCACCAAGGCCGGGCCAGGCAAGATGAATTTGGGCAAGCCCGTCAGGGTGACAATCCCCTGCCAGATTGCCAGCGCGAAGAGGGTCGCAGCAATGGCCGAAAGGGTTTTCATGCCGCCTCTCTCAACAACCGAAATAGCGCGCCCTGAGTTTCCAATGTCTCAAGGTCGTCCACATTGCGCGGTGTCTGGGACGATGGCAGCTGGCATGCAGTCAGCCCTTGCTGCGTCATTACAACAATGGACTGACCCAGTCGCGCAGCCTCGCCCGGATCATGGGTCACCAACAAAACCGTGCGGCCCTGTAAGGCTTCTGCCGCCAGATCCTGCATATCCGCCCGAGTACGAGCGTCGAGAGCCGAGAATGGCTCGTCCAGTAGGACGATCGGGCGATCCTCCATCAATGTCCGGGCCAGCGCCACACGTTGGCGTTGACCGCCTGACAATTCAGACGGCTTCTTGGCCATGTGATCCTGCAGGCGCATCCGCTCGATCAGCCGGTCACGCCGGTTCAAGTCGGGTTTCTCGCCGCGCAGCCTGGCCCCGATCGAGATATTCTGCGCAACCGAGGCCCAAGGCAGCAGCAAGTCATTCTGAGCCATGTATGCCACGCGGTCCGAGACAGGCTGCCCATCGCTGGCAGTGATTTTCCCGGTGAATTCCGCGCCGGTTTCCAAACCGGCGATCAGGCGTAGAACCGTGGTTTTACCAACCCCCGATCCACCCAGCAGACAAGTCCACTGACCCGCTGCAAGGGTCAGCGTCAGCGGCGCAAACAGGTTCGCACCGTCTATCATGGCGGACCCGCTGATGGTCAGATCGGGCGCAGGGGTCACGGTGTCAGTCCCATTTGCCAGAAGTTGACCTCAAGCTCGGTGGCTGTGCGGAAAGTTTGGCATAGGCGATTCCATCGCGGTGAGGCTTCGAAGTCGCCTCCAATACGTATTGTTAGAGCCGAATCCAGCAATTCACCAACCGCAACACAGGCGGCTTGATAGTCGTCGCTGGCATACGTGTTGATCCAGTCGCGATAGATATCCGACGTGGCGTCAGCAGCCAGCCTTGTACCGATTTCGCCATAACCCATTACACAAGGCGCAAGAGCCGCCAACAGGTCGAGCAGATCGCCGCTATACCCGGCCTCGAGCACATAGCGCGTATAGGCGAGGTTCTCGGCGCGTTCCGGGGTGGCGAACAGCTGATCTTGTGGGATACCCTCGGCTTCGCAAATCCCGATATGCAGCTTCATCTCTTCGCTGATCAACCCGTTCACGGTGCGTGCGGCGGCCAGCATTTCCTCGTGCGTTTCCGATTTCACCACCGCCAGCGCCCAAGCTCGGGAAAAGTGGATCAAGAACACGTAGTCCTGCCGCAGATAATGCAGGAACGCTTTACGCGGCAGCAAACCGTCTTTCATGCCTTCGACAAAGGCGTGGCGGGTATAATTCCGCCACGGCCCCTGCGCCGCATCACGCATCAGCGTGAAAGCTTTGCCATAGGAACTCATTGCACAGTCACGTCGATGGTGATGTCGCTGACGGGGTTAATGCTGTCGATCATGCCGCTGTCTTTCAGGAATTCCTCAAAACGGGCATAGCGACCGGCATCAAAACCTGCGGGGCGCAGGGCAAATCGGGGCAGAGTATCCACCCAGGCGCGGGCATTCAGTTCATCCTGCAGCTCTGTCGAAGTAGCTGCGAAAATCTCCCAGCTTTTCTGAGGGTTGTTCACGATGAACTGAGTGGCTTTCTCCGTGGCTGCCAAAAAGCGCGCAATCTTGTCGGCGTCCATCGTTTCGGGGTTGGCGACATAGATCAGCTCGTCATAGGGTGGTACGCCTTCCTCCTCGATATAGAAACAACGGCCCGCGACACCTTCGATATCCATCTGGTTCAGTTCAAAGTTGCGGAAGGCCCCGATCACCGCATCCACCTGTCCGGTCATCAACGACGGCGATAGAGAGAAGTTCACATTGATCATCTCGATATCGTCCAGCGTTACGTCATGGGTGTTCAGCATCGCCGACAAAACAGCCTCTTCCACGCCAGCAACGGAAAAACCGACCTTCTTGTCCTTCAGGTCAGCCAGCGTTTCGATCGGACCATCCTCAAGCACCAGCAGGCAATTCAGCGGAGTGGCGACAAGCGTGCCAACCCGCTTAAGCGGCAACCCCTCGTGAATCTGCAGGTGCAGCTGCGGCTGATAAGACACCGCGAGATCCGCCTGCCCGGCAGCCACCAGACGAGGCGGGGCCGAAGGGTCGGCGGGTGGAATGATTTCAACCTCAAGCCCCTCATCGGCGAAGTAGCCGTTTTCCTGCGCCACGATGATGGGCCCGTGGTCGGGGTTGATGAACCAATCCAGCAGAACGGTCATCTTGTCTTCGGCCCAGGCCGGCGCGGCGGCCAGCAGGGCAATGGCTGTCATAAGCTTTTTCATGTCTCGCGTTTCCTTTTCACTCACGAGGTTGAGGCCGCGACGAGGACGATCTCGCCCGGCCAATCCGGTTGAATTTGTTCGGCTGCCCGCCATGCCCGCAGGCCGGTAGCACAGCAGAGAGCCAATCTTTGGTTTTTATTAGGCTCTGTTTTCAGAGTTTGCAGATCGATACGCCGCGCATTGGGATGGATAGGTACAGGGGCTTCTTCCGCGCTGCGAAGCTCGACGATCAGATCATTTCCTGTCAGTTGACCGGCAGACAGAAATGGGAAATGCGCAACCGGTTCCGGCGTGCTGTCAAAGCGGAAACCGGTGCTGCGCAGCGTACGCGCATCGAACTGCACCATTTGCCCCAGAGGTGACGGATTCAGCCCCAGGATCACGGCCAAGGCCATCTGCGCCTGCATCGCACCAATCATCGCCACCACAGGACCCAGTACCCCGGCGGAGGCGCAGCTTGCACCGCTATCCGGGGCCTCGGGGAACACAGCACGCAACGAGGGTGCGCCGCCACAAAACCCTCCGACATAGCCGGAAAGCCCTAGCACCGACGCGCTGATCAGCGGTTTACCGAGATCAAGACAGGTGTCCGAAAGTGTGTAACTGGCGGCGTAGCTGTCTGCGCAGTCCAGAATGACATCGGAATCGGCGACAAAGCTTGCGGTATTTGCACTTGTTAGAGCCTGTTGTTCGGCAAAAATCGCAATTTCATTGTTTAGAGCGCGACAGCGCTCGGCGGCCACCTCGGCCTTGGGGCGGCTACAATCTGCTTCGGTGAACAAGGTCTGACGATGCAGGTTCGACAGGGCAACCTTATCCCGGTCCATTATGGTCAGGTGCCCGACCCCTGCCCCAGCCAGTAACGGCAACACTGGCGCAGCTAACCCACCCGCACCGACAACCAATACACAGGCCGAGGATAGACGGTCCTGCCCCTCTGCTCCGACTTCGGGCAGGATAACTTGGCGGGCATAACGGCTCATCGCGTGACCTCAATCCAGTCGCGCACGCGCGCCTCAGGGTCGGTGCTCAAGGTGATGTCGGTTACGACCGAGACAATATCCGCCCCTGCCTGCAACACACCCGGCGCCCGTTCGACGCTCATCCCGCCAATACCGACCAGAGGGATGTCACCCACGCGAGCCTTCCATTCGGTGACACGCGGCAATCCCTGCTGTTCCCACTTCATTTTCTTGAGGATCGTCGGATAGACGGGGCCGAGCGCCACATAGTCCGGGTCTATCGCCAAAACGCGCTCAAGCTCATCGTCATCATGGGTCGAAACGCCCAGTTTCAGCCCAGCCTTGCGAATAGCCTTCAGGTCGGCGTCATCCAAATCCTCCTGGCCCAAGTGAATCCAGTCGCAACCGGCATCAATGGCCATCTGCCAGTAGTCATTCACCACCAGCACAGCTTCATGCGTGCGGCACAAGTCCCGCGATTGGAGAATCTGCTCTTGGACCATTGCATAGGGCTGATCCTTGATCCGCAACTGTACCAGTTTCATGCCCAAGGGCAGCATCCGGCGCAGCCAGTCCGAGTGGTCGAAGATTGGGTAGAACCGGTCGAGGCTCATGACAGAAACGCCTTTCCGATCACGGGGGTTGACGGTTCTGCCATGTCGCGTGCTGCGATCGGGTCTGCCTGACAGGCCAACTGCCCGGCCTCGATCGCCAACTTCATCGCACGCGCCATCGCCGTTGGATCGCCCGCCCGTGCCACAGCCGTGTTCAGCAGGACGGCGTCATAACCCAGCTCCATCGCCCGCGCTGCATGGCTGGGCAGACCAATCCCAGCGTCAATGACCAGCGGGATATCCGGAAACTCGGCCCGCATCGCGCGCAGAGCGTATTCATTGTGCAACCCACGGCCCGATCCAATTGGCGCGCCCCAGGGCATCAATACCTCGCACCCGGCGGCCAGCAGTCGTTCGCCAACGATCAGATCATCGGTGGTGTATGGAAAGACCTCAAACCCGTCTTCGGTCAGGATGCGCGCTGCTTCGACCAGTTGGAACACATCCGGCTGCAGACTGTCGGTATGGCCGATCAACTCCAGCTTGATCCATTTGGTATTAAACACCTCACGCGCCATAAGGGCGGTGGTCACAGCCTCTTTCACAGTATGACACCCGGCTGTATTAGGCAGGACCAGCACGCCCAGATCGCGGATCATTCGCCAAAACGTCTCACCCGCCCCCGATTCACGCCGCAGGGACACAGTGGCGACACCTGCCCCACTTTCACGAAAGGCTTGTTCCAGAATGGCCGGGCTGGGATATTGCGCAGTGCCCAGCATCAACGGATTGGGCAGCTCAGTGCCGTAGAGGGTCTTCATGATCAGCCACCCTGCATTGGCGACAGAACCTCAACCCTGTCACCATCGTTTAGCGCTTGCCCAATGCGCAGGCTCGATGGCACGAATTCCTCGTTCACGGCCGTCGCAACTCGGCCAGAGAAACCGCATTCTACCAGCAACTCAGAAAGGGTTTCCGCACGCACCTCTTGCGGCGCGCCATTAAGCACGATCTTCATCAACCAACTCCGAGTGTTTGTTTTCAAGCGCCAGATCGGCCACGCCCTGCGCCAATGCGGGCGCCAACAGATATCCGTGGCGATACAGGCCATTCGCATAGATTGTTCGCCCCAGCCGCCGGACACGGGGCAGATTGTCAGGAAAAGCCGGGCGCAGGTCGACGCCGATTTCCAACACCTCTGCTTCGCCAAAAGCCGGGTTCAGCGCATAGGCGGCGCTGAGCAATTCCAGCATCGATCGCGCAGTGATGCGGCTGCTGTCTTCGCTTTCGATCATCGTCGCGCCCAGCATGTAGACGCCATCCCCGCGCGGTACGATGTACAAAGGCATGCGCGGGTGCAACAGGCGAACAGGGCGTGTCAAAACCACATCCGGGCAGCGGATCACCAGCATCTCACCCTTGACTCCACGCAGATCATGCAACACTTCGCGCGCGTGCAGACCTCGACAGTCAATTGCATTGTCCAACCGTGTGGGCGCGAGTTTTCGGTGAAAGACGACCCCTTGCGCCTGCAGGTCACGGCTTAGATCGCGCATCGCCTGACGTGGGTTCAAATGGGCTTCTTCCGCAAAGTACAGGCCTTTGTTGAAACCACTTAGTTCAGGCTCTAATTCTAGGATTTCTGGCTGATTAACTTCGTTAAAACCGTCAGTTCGACGCGCAAACCGCCGCAGATCCGGCAGGTCGCGCGGATTGGCAACAACCAACGTGCCGCGCCGCTCTACCTTGGTTCGCGCGGCCCACCAATCCAAAGCCTGTCGCCCCAATCGCAACACCGGTTCTTCGGCGTTTTCGAATTCGCACCAAGGGGCCAACATACCGCCCGCCCACCACGAACACCCATGCGGACCCGGAGGGCCACCAGGATCGAAGACCTGAACCTTGGCCCCGCGCGAGACAAGCTCGCTTGCCACGGCCAACCCGGCCACACCAGAACCTATGACCGACCAGACCGTCACGCAGGCCACACGCGGTAGAAGTGGTGCACCGGGCCATGGCCACGACCAATCTGCAAGCTATCTGCCTGCGCAATTGCCCCTTGCAAATAGCCATGCGCCTGAGCAACCGCATCCACCAATGGCAATCCTTGGGCAAGCCCCGCCGCAATCGCGGAAGACAAAGTACACCCTGTGCCATGAGTATTGCGCGTAACTCGCCGTGACGCCGTGAATTCAGCAACCTTCCCCGAGGCATCGATCAGAAGATCATGACAGATGTCTCCATACCCATGGCCTCCCTTCATTAACACCGAATGCGCGCCCAGATCGCACAATGCCAACCCCTGTTTGACCATCTGATCCGGCGTTCCCGCCTCAGCGTCACCCAGTAAACAGGCGGCCTCGGGCAGGTTTGGGGTCAGCACGGTTGCGCGGGGCAGCAGGATGTCCCGCAACGTGTGAACAGCATCCCGCGCCAGCAATGCGTCTCCGGATTTGGCAATCATCACCGGGTCAAGAACGACCGGCCCTGCAAATTCAGAAAGGGCACGTGAAACGGTCTCAATAATATCCGGCGTCGCCAACATTCCGATCTTGATCGCGCCGACATCCAGATCCGACAACACAGCCTCGATCTGAGCAGCAATCACATCCAGCGGTATCCCATGCACTGCTGTCACGGCTTGCGTGTTTTGTGCTGTTACGGCTGTCACCACGCTTGCGCCATAAACGCCCAAGGCAGACATGGCCTTCAGGTCAGCCTGAATCCCGGCTCCACCGCCGCTGTCCGAGCCTGCAATAGTTAAGGCAATATGCGCCATATCGTTGCTCCATCTTCAAATGGGCAACGCAGCATGGAAAACGTCTTTGCATATTAGACCGTTCCCTACGCCGGTATTGCCCGGATCAGGTTCGATGGGTTAGCGCATTCACGCCTCTCAGCCCCTTGTTCGGGGCACCCCAACGGTTGGTCGGACATTCTCAGGCGATAGAAAGGGATTCAAGGGCCAATTTTGACTTACAAGACAGTCAAACTGGACTTATGAAAAAAGCCAGCCCCTTCGGACCGGCTCTTTTCTTGGGTTCCTATGGGCTGGACATCAGCCCTTCATACCGTCCCAGAACGACTTGACGGATGAAAAGAAGCTTTTGGACTCTGGGTGGTTGTCTTCACCCAGGTCATCAAATTCACGCAGCAGCTCTTTCTGGCGGCTGGTCAGGTTGACCGGGGTTTCCACGGCCAATTCGATGAACATGTCACCGATGCCACCACCACGCAGGGCAGGCATTCCCTTGCCGCGCAGGCGCATCTGGCGGCCTGATTGGCTTCCGGCTGGAATTTGCACACGACCACGGCCACCATCAATGGTTGGCACTTCGATTGAGCCGCCCATCGCGGCCTTGACCATGCTGACCGGCACGCGGCAGTAAAGGTTCACGCTGTCGCGTTCGAACAGTTTGTGATCCGAGACCTCGACAAAGATATAGAGATCACCCGGAGGACCGCCGCGCATCCCAGCCTCACCCTCACCCGCCAGACGAATACGGGTACCGGTTTCAACACCGGCAGGGATGTTAACGGACAGGGCACGCTCTTTTTCCACGCGGCCAGCACCACCACAGGATTTACAGGGGTTCTTGATGATCTGCCCCAGTCCCGAACAGGTCGGGCAGGTGCGTTCAACAGTAAAGAACCCTTGCTGCGCGCGCACTTTGCCCATGCCGGAACAGGTCGGGCAGGTCGTGGGTTCCACACCCCCTTCGGCACCCGAACCGTCACAGGAAGAACACGCAACGGCAGCCGGCACGTTGATGGTTTTTTGCAGACCTGCGAACGCCTCTTCCAGCGTCACACGCAGGTTATAACGCAGGTCCGAGCCCCGCGCCGCGCGACGGCCACCGCCGCCTCCGCGTTGGCCGCCCATGAAGTCGCCGAACAAATCGTCGAACACGTCCGAAAACGCACTTGAGAAATCACCCTGACCAAAGCCACCGCCCGGACGGCCGCCGCCGCCCATGCCATTTTCAAAGGCGGCGTGGCCAAAGCGGTCGTAGGCGGCCTTGCGTTCTGCGTCTTTCAGAACGTCATAGGCTTCGTTCGCTTCCTTGAACTGCGCCTCAGCATCCGGGTTGTCTTTGTTGCGATCGGGATGCAATTCTTTGGCCTTCTTGCGAAAACCCTTCTTGATCTCGTCCGCCGATGCGCCCTTGGATACGCCGAGCACATCGTAGTAGTCGCGTTTTGACATCAGTGTTTCCTTATGTCTCAACGTAATCGGGCCGGCCCGGCAACCGGACCGGCCCGCATTGGCCCGGTTACCCGTTAGTTACGCTTGTCATCGTCCAGATCTTCGAACTCGGCGTCGACAATGTCATCATCTCCCGGCGCGGCATCTGCTGCGGCAGGTTCATCGTCGCCCTCTTCGGCTTGCGCCTTGTAGATGGCTTCGCCCAGCTTCATTGCCGCTTCGGTGACGTTCTGGATGCCCGACTTGATCTTGTCGGCATTTTCAGTTTCCAGTTCGTCCTTCAGCGCGGCAATCGCCAGCTCGATGGCTTCGATGGTGGTCGGGTCGACCTTGTCAGCATGCTCTTCCATCGACTTCTCGGTCGAGTGGATGAGGCTTTCCGCCTGGTTCTTGGCGTCGACCAGCTCGCGGCGTTCCTTGTCGGCTTCCGCGTTCTCTTCGGCGTCCTTGACCATCTTTTCGATGTCCTCATCGGACAGACCGCCCGATGCCTGGATGGTGATCTTCTGCTCTTTGCCGGTGCCTTTGTCCTTGGCCGAAACCGAGACAATGCCGTTGGCGTCGATGTCAAAAGTCACCTCGATCTGAGGCATGCCACGCGGTGCGGGCGGGATATCTTCGAGGTTGAACTGACCCAGGATCTTGTTGTCCGCGGCCATTTCACGCTCACCCTGGAACACGCGGATGGTTACGGCGTTCTGGTTGTCTTCGGCGGTCGAGAAGACCTGAGACTTCTTGGTCGGGATCGTGGTATTGCGGTCGATCAGGCGGGTGAACACGCCACCCAGCGTCTCGATGCCCAGCGACAGCGGCGTCACGTCCAGCAGAACCACGTCTTTAACGTCGCCCTGCAGAACACCGGCCTGAATAGCGGCGCCCATGGCAACCACTTCGTCCGGGTTCACACCTTTGTGCGGCTCTTTACCAAAGAACTTGGTGACCTCTTCGATCACTTTCGGCATCCGGGTCATACCACCGACCAGAACAACCTCATCGACATCAGCAGCCGACAGGCCCGCGTCTTTCAGAGCAGCGGCGCAGGGCTTCATCGACTTCTTGATCAAATCACCAACCAGTGATTCCAGCTTGGCACGGGTCAGTTTCATGACCATGTGCAGCGGCTGGCCGTTCGAACCCATCGAGATGAACGGCTGGTTGATCTCGGTCTGCGAGGTCGAGGACAGCTCGATCTTGGCTTTCTCGGCGGCTTCTTTCAGACGCTGCAGCGCCATCTTGTCTTGCGACAGATCAACACCGTGTTCCTTTTTGAACTCATCCGCCAGATAGTTGACGATGCGCATGTCAAAGTCTTCACCACCCAGGAAGGTGTCGCCGTTGGTCGACTTCACCTCGAACAGGCCGTCGTCGATTTCCAGGATGGTCACGTCGAAGGTACCGCCGCCAAGGTCATAGACCGCGATGGTTTGAGTTTCTTCCTTGTCCAGACCATAGGCCAGAGCAGCCGCTGTCGGTTCGTTGATGATCCGCAGCACTTCCAGCCCGGCGATCTTACCGGCGTCTTTGGTGGCCTGACGCTGAGCGTCGTTGAAATAGGCCGGAACGGTGATAACTGCCTGCGTGACTTCCTCACCCAGATAGCTCTCGGCGGTTTCCTTCATCTTGCCCAGAGTGAAGGCCGAGATCTGGCTTGGGGAGTACTTTTCACCGCGGGCTTCCACCCACGCGTCGCCATTGCCGCCATTCACGATGGCATAGGGAACCATTTTCTTGTCTTTTTCGACTTCTGCATCATCCACGCGACGACCGATCAGGCGCTTGACGCCAAAGATCGTGTTGTCGGGGTTGGTGACCGCCTGACGTTTTGCAGGCTGACCGACCAGTCGCTCATCTTCGGTGAAGGCGACGATCGAGGGCGTGGTCCGCGCCCCTTCGGCGTTTTCGATGACCTTCGGCTGCGAGCCGTCCATGATGGCCACGCAAGAGTTGGTGGTCCCGAGGTCAATCCCGATTACTTTTCCCATATGTTCAATCCCTTTCTCTTCAAGGCGATGTCCGGGGTGCGGACCCGTTATGGCACCCGGCCCCGATCTGATATGCGCGAACGGCCCTACACCATCGCGCGTCCCGGCGTATATAAGGGCGAGATCAGAGCCCTGCAAGCGGTCTAAAAGGCCGGTTTTCGGGAATCTGTGGCCTTTTTGGCAAGGTTTTGGCAAGGATTGGGGAATCTTGAATGGCGCAGCTGCTTTTGCGCGGATTTGATATCAGAAAAGGGCATCTGAATGCCTCAGCACAGGCGCAGCTGATCGAGGAGCTGCGTCCGATTCTGAGATCGGCCCCCCTGTTCAGACCAATAACACCGTCAGGCAAAGAAATGTCAGTGCGTATGACTTCTGCCGGAAAGCTTGGCTGGGTCACCGATAAATCCGGGTACAGGTATCAGCCCCAACATCCCAAAGGGGTGGACTGGCCAGCAATTCCCGAACCAATCCTTAAAATCTGGCGCGAACTGGCCAGCGCTGATCGTGATCCCGATTGCTGCCTTATCAACTACTACGGGGAAAGTGCAAAAATGGGGTTGCATCAGGACAAGGACGAGGCCGATTTTTCGTGGCCGGTTTTGTCGATCTCATTGGGCGATGACGCCCTGTTCCGCATCGGCAACCAGACCCGAGGCGGCAAGTCCGAGTCGATTTGGTTGAGCTCTGGCGATGTGGTTATCATGTGCGGCCCGGCGCGACTGACCTATCACGGGATCGACCGCATTCGGTTTGGGTCATCGAAACTGCTGCCCAAGGGTGGGCGGATCAACCTGACCCTGCGCGTGGCCAGTTAACGACGGGCATTCCAGCTTTGAGACTCATGCTGGCGCGAAAAGAATATCCCCAACAGCCCGATCATCAAAAGGGCCACCCCCACCCATAGTGCGTATTCCCAGCTGGTATTGCGGGGGTAGTAGTTTCGAAAAATAAAACCCCGGCACTGATCGATGATGTGAAACAAAGGATTCCACGCAAACAAGGCCAGTGTCGCGCCGCCCAGTGCGTTTGCCACGAACATTTTCCCTGAAAAGATCATGTTCAAACGCCTGTACACGCTGGTCAGGATTGTAACTGTGCCCGGAAACCACGGCTTTAAGGCCATGAATACCACGCCAATTGCACAACCTGTGAACCAGGCCAGCATGAGCATCGCAAATGCGCCGCCAGGGTCCTGTACCTCGATCGGAGAGACCGCAACAACATAGAGAAACAGGATTATGATGATCGTCACCATCTGCGTGTAAAGCATGCCAAAAGCGGTCGCCAACAGCACCACCATCATGTTCATCGGTGAATGAAGCATCATCGGGTTATTGCCGGTACCGACACCTGCAATCGCGCTGACGGACTTGATGTGCGTGATGAACAAAAAAACGCCGGATAACAGGAAAAGTATGAACTCTCCTCGGATCTTAGCGACTCGCGGGCCCAGAAACGACATTATGGTGTAGAACACCGCGACCAAAGCCAGAATCTGGACGATATTAACAATGATCGCCAAGACTGCATTGTGATGTTGTGATCGCACGCTGCGCACGACGGCGTGAAATATCAACTCGGCGGTCGTAAACGCGCCGCCCAGCAATGTTCGGTTTCGCTTGAAATAATACACCCGAAGCGTCTTTCCCGTTTTTTCGCCTGCAATCTGCCACGAATTTCTTGCCGTTCCGTAACCACCACATCATAAGACCGTCAGAACATTCGATCAACAAAGCACAGGAACGGAGCATTTTTGTGACCTATGACGCCCTCATTCCCGTTATCCGACGTCTGGCCCTGGAAGCGGGCGACAAGATCATGGAAATCTACAATTCCGATGATTTCGACGTAAAGGTCAAATCCGATTCCAGTCCCGTGACCGAAGCGGATGAAGCTGCCGATGCCTTAATCTCGGCTGGCCTGCGCGAAGCGTTTCCCGACACCCTGCTGGTGACCGAGGAACAGGCAGCCTCACATTCTGAAAAAGGCGATACATTCCTGATCGTCGATCCGCTGGACGGTACCAAGGAATTCATCAACCGCCGCGGTGATTTCACGGTAAATATTGCACTGGTCGAAAATGGTGTTCCAACACGCGGCGTGGTTTATGCGCCGGCCAAGGGGCGGATGTTTTACACGCAGGCTGATGGTCAGTCAGTCGAAGAAACCGGCGCGTTGGACAAGGTGCATATTGGGGATGTTGGGCCGATTTCAGTCTCTAAACCAGACAATTCGGCACTTATGATCGTGGCGTCAAAATCGCACCGGGATCAGGCGACCGAGGATTACATCAACAAATACCGGGTCAAAGACAGCAAGAGCGCAGGTTCATCTCTGAAATTCTGTCTGGTGGCAACCGGCGAAGCTGACCTCTATCCCCGTGTGGGTCGCACGATGGAGTGGGACACTGCCGCAGGTCACGCCGTACTGGCAGGTGCAGGCGGCAAAGTCGTGCGGTTCGACGACCATTCGCCACTGACCTACGGCAAGGACGGCTATGCAAACCCGTTCTTTATCGCTTACGCTCCGGGTGTTGATCTCAAGGAAGCCTGAATGTCTGTTCTGATCGCCATTCCCGCCCGCTATGCCTCGACCCGTTATCCGGGCAAACCCCTTGTTCCGCTGACTGGAGCAAGTGGCAAAGCGATGACACTGATCGAGCGGTCTTGGCGCGCGGCATGCTCAGTGTCAGGAGTGGACAAAGTGGTCGTTGCCACTGACGACGACCGCATCCGCGAGGCAGCCGAGGGGTTCGGAGCCGAAGTGGTAATGACATCGGAAAACTGCCAGAACGGTACCGAGCGCTGCGCCGAAACCCATGCGAACTTGGGCGCTGATTACGAGATCGTGGTTAACCTGCAGGGTGACGCTCCACTAACGCCGCATTGGTTTGTAGAAGACCTGATCGCAGGCCTGCGCGCCGCGCCCGAGGCAGGCGTGGCCACGCCGGTGCTGCGCTGCGACGGGGACGCGCTGAACAGCCTGCTGAATGACCGCAAACATGGGCGCGTCGGAGGCACCACTGCCGTATTCGCTGCTGACCACAGTGCCATGTATTTCTCGAAAGAGGTCGTGCCCTTCACCGCGCAGACATATGCAAGCCAAGACGCGACCCCGGTTTTCCATCATGTCGGCGTCTACGCCTATCGCCCCGATGCCCTGGCCGCGTATCCCACTTGGCCCACTGGTCCGCTTGAACAACTGGAGGGGCTGGAACAGCTGCGATTTATGGAAAATGGCCGCAAGGTGTTGTGCGTCGAGGTCGAGGCCAAAGGTCGCCAGTTCTGGGAACTGAACAATCCACAGGATGTACCCAAACTGGAAGAGATGATGGCGGCGATGGGGTTGGATTGATCTCTATCCCTTAAGATGGATAGCTTGTTCAGTTAGTGTGCTTGGTCTTTGAATTCGGGAGAATAAATGACCAATATTCTTGTAACCGGCGGGGCCGGATATATCGGCTCTCACGCTTGCAAAGCGCTGGCGCGAGCGGGCTATACGCCGGTTACGTATGATAGCCTGATAACCGGTTGGCAGGACGCGGTGAAATTCGGCCCTTTTGAACAGGGTGATCTTCTTGACCGAGCTCGGCTGGACGAAGTTTTCGCCAAGTATCAGCCCGCCGCCGTGATGCATTTCGCCGCGCTCAGCCAAGTTGGCGAGGCAATGTCCCAGCCCGGCAGGTATTGGAGAAACAATGTCACGGGTTCTCTGAACCTGATTGAGGCCGCCGTTGACGCGGGGTGCCTGAATTTTGTGTTCTCGTCGACCTGTGCCACCTACGGCGATCACGACAATGTGGTGCTGGACGAAAGCACACCGCAGGAACCACTGAACGCCTATGGTGCCTCAAAACGCGCCATCGAAGAGATTCTGCGTGATTTCGAGGCCGCACTTGAGCTGAACCATGTGATCTTTCGCTATTTCAACGTAGCCGGTGCTGATCCGGATGGCGAAGTGGGTGAATTCCACCGCCCAGAAACCCATCTGGTGCCGCTGATGCTGGACGCTATCGACGGCAAGCGTGATGGGCTAACCGTCTTCGGAACCGACTACGACACGCCGGACGGCACCTGTATCCGTGACTACGTGCATGTCTGCGATCTAGTCGACGCCCACGTCCTGGGGCTGAACTGGTTGGAGCAGGGCAAAGGCAGCCGGGTGTTCAACCTGGGCACCGGCTCGGGCTTTTCAGTGATGGAGGTGATCAGCCATTCCAAAGCCGTCACCAACCGAGAGGTTCCATACTCTATCGGCCCCCGTCGCGCCGGGGATTGCACTAAGCTGGTTTCGGGCTCGGTCCGCGCGAGCAAGGAGTTGGGCTGGACCCCAAAAAGATCAACGTTAGAGACAATGATAAGCGACGCGTGGCGTTGGCACCAAAACGGCCACTACGAGAAGTGAGCCGCAGGTGACCGATACGCCAACCGACAGTCTTCCACCCATCGGATGGGTTCAGAAATATCGGTTGCGGCTTAAACGGCGCCGGTTGCGGTGGCGGTCCTTTCGCAGCCGCCATCAACTTACCTGCCTCAACGATCAAACCAAACAGATTAAACCGGGAAGCATTCTGGCCTTCACCACCCTGCGCAATGAAATCACCCGGCTGCCGTGGTTCTTCCACCACTACCGCGCGTTGGGGGTGGATCACTTTCTGATTGTCGATAACGGCAGCGATGACGGATCGGTCGAATTTCTGCGCACGCAGTCTGACGTGTCATTGTGGCAGACCGATGCCAGCTATCGCGCGTCACGTTACGGGCTGGATTGGCTGACATGGCTGCAAATGCGTTATGGGCACGGGCATTGGACCCTGATGGTCGATGCAGATGAGCTGCTGATCTACCCCGAGCACAACAGCAAATCGCTGCATGAGTTGACCGAGACACTCGACCAACAAGATCGCGTCGCTTTTGGCGCAATGATGTTGGACCTTTATCCCAAGGGGCCGCTGGGCGATCAGACCTATGAGCCGCGATCGGACCCAACCGGAACCCTGTGCTGGTTCGATTCTGGCCCTTACCGGGCACAGCGGCAAGTTCCGATGGGTAATCTATGGGTGCAGGGCGGTGCGCGGGAACGCATGTTCTTTGCCGATCGACCCCGTCATTCACCGACACTGAACAAAATCCCTCTGGTCCGATGGTCGCGGCGCTATGCCTATGTGAACTCGTGCCATTCAGCCCTGCCGCGGCATCTGAACGCCGCGTATGGAGGGCCGGGCGGCGAAATTCCTTCGGGCATTTTGCTGCACACCAAATTCCTGCCCGAAGTGGTGGACAAATCTAAAATCGAAAAGACCCGGCGCCAGCATTTCCACGATCCCGACCTCTTTGGGACCTACTATGATGCAATCGGCGACAGCCCCGATATGTGGACGCCGGACTCGGTTCGGTTTGATGGCTGGGCCCAATTGCAGCAATTGGGATTGATGGGGAAAGTTTTCTAAGCCGCGGCATATCTGACTAACGGTTTTTAAAGTCGTTGCCTTGAAAGATGCAAAGATGGCATAACACGGCAATTGCCCGGCACCACTCTGGCTTACCAGCCCCCGGGCATGCTCGCGTAACAAAAAGGGCAGTGCAAACGCGTGAGCCTGTTGGATTCATACCGGATGAGATTGCGGCGCAAGCGTCGTCTAGCGCGCTGCTTGCGTAAGCGGCGGGAATTAAAGCCAGTTTCTGACAATACTGCCCAAATCCAACACGACGATATCCTGTTGATGAGCGTTCTTCGGAACGAAAAGATCCGCATGCCCTATTTTCTGGATTATTACCGGAAGCTGGGCGTCGACCATTTTCTGTTTACCGACAATGACAGCGATGACGGCACGCGCGAATACTTGACCAGCCAACCCGACGCCTCGGTCTGGCATGCGCAGGCCAGTTACAAACGTGCCACTTTCGGTCTGGATTGGTCGAATTACCTGCTGCGCAAATTTGCGCATGGTCACTGGGTTCTGACCGTCGATCCAGATGAGTTCTTTATATACCCGTTCTGCGACACCCGCCCGGTTCGCGCGCTGACGGATTGGCTGGATGGCTGCGCGGTGCGCAGCTTTGGCACAATGTTGGTTGATATGTATCCGCAAGGCCCCGTGGACGCCGAACCCTATCGCGAAGGACAAGACCCGTTCGAAATCGCGCGCTGGTTCGATGCCGGCAATTACATGATCACCAAGAACCCGGCGTATAAGAACCTTTGGATTCAGGGTGGCCCACGCGCGCGCGTTTTCTTTCGTGACAACCCTTCGAAAGCGCCTGCACTGAACAAGATCCCTCTGGTGAAGTGGGACAAGCGGTATGTCTATGTCAGCTCGACGCATTCACTGCTGCCGCGCGGATTGAACCAAGTGTATGATGAATGGGGTGGTGAAAAGGCCAGCGGTGCGCTGCTGCATGCCAAGCTGATCAGCACGCTAGGCGAAAAAGCCTCGGAAGAGATGCACCGCCGCCAGCATTACCGCCGCTCGGGCGAATACCGTGCCTATTCCGAAGGGCTGGGAGACAAACCGGTGTTCTGGTGTGAGCAGTCCGAAAAATATATCAATTGGCGACAGCTTGAAATCTTGGGCCTAATGTCGAAGGGAAACTGGGCATGAATCGTCTGGGCATTGTCATGCTGGCCCATACGGCCCTGCACCGGGCCGCTCAGGTTGCGCGGCACTGGACAGCATCCGGTTGCCCGGTTGTGATCCATGTAGACCGCAAGGTACCTGCGCAAGACTATTCCGATTTCCTGGCCGCCTGCGCAGATGATCCGCTGATCCGTTTCTCGGAACGTCATATTTGCGAATGGGGGGGCTGGGGCATCGTCGCAGCCTCTCAATCCGCAGCCGAACTAATGCTCGAGGCGTTTCCGGATGTGCACCATGTTTTTCTATCTTCGGGCGCTTGCCTGCCGTTACGGCCAATAGACGAGCTGATCGCCTATATTGCTGACCGGCCCCGTGTGGATTTCATTGAAAGTGCAACCACGGCCGATGTCAGCTGGACGATCGGCGGGTTGGACCAAGAGCGATTTACGCTGCGATTTCCATTTTCCTGGCGCAGAAACCGCACGCTGTTTGATGCCTACGTAAAATTCCAGCGAACCGTCGGCATGCGTCGCAAAATCCCTGATGGGTTGATGCCACATATGGGCAGCCAGTGGTGGTGTCTGACGCGACAGACCCTCTCGGCTATACTTCAGGATCCAAAGCGCCAGATTTATGATCGCTATTTCCGCCAGGTCTGGATTCCGGATGAAAGTTATTTCCAAACGCTAACCAGACTCTATTCCACCCATATCGAAAGCCGGTCTCTGACCCTGTCCAAATTCGATTACCAGGGGCGGCCCCACATCTTTTATGATGACCATTTGCAGTTGCTACGCCGGTCGGATTGTTTTGTTGCTCGCAAAATTTGGCCGCGTGCAGACCGGCTATACCAGGCCTTTCTGACCGATCAGAACAGCGCAATGCGACCGACCGAGCCCAACCCGGGCAAGATCGACCGAGTGTTCTCCAAAGCGGTTGAGCGCCGGACGTGTGGGCGTGACGGGCTGTATATGCAAAGCCGTTTTCCGCGCCACGGTAGTGAAAACGGGCTGACTTCTTTCCCCTATTCGGTATTTCAAGGCTTTGCCGAACTGTTTGATGATTTCGTGCCCTGGCTGAGCGAAGCCACAGGGACCCGTGTCCACGGGCATCTATTTGCGCCTGAGCGGGCCGAGTTTGCAGATGAGGAAACCATTACCAATGGTGCGCTCAGTGATTGCCCCGTATTGCGAGACTATAATCCGACGGCCTTTATCTCGAACCTGATCTGGAACACGCGCGGTGAAAGGCAGTGCTTTCAATTCGGCCCTGCAGACACCCAAAAAATCAACTGGTTTCTGGCACGCGACAAGAATGCTCAGATATCGGTCATTACCGGAGCCTGGGCGATCCCACTGTTCCTGTCGAACATGAATTTCGCCGATATCCGTTGTGAGGCCGCACGTCTGCAGCAAATCGAGACCAAACAGCTTGAGGTCCTGAATTCCGTCTGGACCAAGGCACGGGTGCGTACATGGTCGCTGGCGGAATTCGTGGAATCCCCGATGGAGCCCCTGCAAACCGTGATCGAGGAAATCGGGACCAAACGCGCCAGCCACCTGACCGAAACTCCGGTGATGGTAGATCTATCCGGCTTTGGGAAATTCCTGCAAAACCTCAAGAACCAAGGTATGCATCCCTATCTTGTGGGAGACTTTCCCACGGACGATGTGTTTGGTTCACGGGTCCGTCCGTTCAAGAAACCTTATCTGGTGCAATAACCTGCCATGACACCCAGATTTGACTATTTCATCATTCTTGCCGCCATGCGTACCGGGTCCAACCTGCTTGAGTTCAACCTGAACGCACTGGAAGGCGTCGCGTGCCATGGTGAGGCGTTCAACCCCCATTTCATCGGTCGGCTCAAATCGGACAACCTGCTTGGTGTGACGTTGGAAGAACGCGACAACGACCCGATGAAACTTGTCCGCGCAATCAAATCAGACGGTGGAAAACTGAACGGTTTCCGTTTCTTCCAGGGGCACGATCCCCGAGTGTTAGAGCCTGCATTGACCGATCCGCGCTGCGCCAAGATCATTCTGACGCGGAATCCTTTGGATAGCTATGTCTCACTGAAAATCGCGCGTGAGACAAAGCAATGGCAGCTCAAGAACATAAAACGCCGCCGCGAGGCTCAAATCGAATTCGACGCGCAGGAATTTGAAAGGTATTTGGATCAACAGCAGGATTTCCAACTCCTGGTGCTCAACGCATTGCAGACGACAGGTCAGACCGGTTTTTACATTGCCTATGACGATCTCAACAATCTGGACGTTCTGAACGGCCTTGCCGACTGGCTGGGCGTCAATGCGCGATTGTCAGCGATCGACGACACGATTAAGCCGCAAAACCCGGAACCGACCCTGTCCAAGGTGACGAACCCTGAAGAAACAGCGTTAGCCTTGGCCGAGGTCGACAGTTTCAATCTGCATCGCACACCAAATTTCGAACCCCGTCGCGGGCCGGCGGTGGGTAATTACATCGCCGCCCCGGACACACCGCTGTTGTATCTGCCGATCCGCAGCGGGATTGAGGGGCCAGTGACACAATGGCTGGCCGATCTGGACAAGGTCAGCACCGACAGGTTGGTCACCAATCAAAATCGCAAACAAATGAGGCGCTGGCTGCAAAATCAAACTGGGCACCGAAAGTTCTGTGTGCTCCGACACCCTCTGGCCCGCGCGCATTCGGCCTTCTGTTCGTATATCCTCAGCACCGAACCCGGTGCATATCTGAAGATCCGCAACATGCTGCGCAACAGGTTCAAGGTACCGATTCCCGGACAATTACGCCCGGATAACTACCCAATCGAGCAGCATTATCAGGCATTTTCGGCTTTCCTTACCTTTTTACGACAGAACCTTGCCGGGCAAACACCCGTTCGGGTCGACGGGGTTTGGGCCAGCCAATCTCAGGTCCTAGACGGCATAGCCTCATTTGCCATTCCTGATCTAATCTTGCGAGAAGAAGAAATAAAAACGGCCTTACCCGATTTGGCGCGCCGCTTGGGCCATGACGCCCCGCCCAGCCCCGAACAATGCCCATCGGACGGGCCGTTCAAGCTGGACGACATCTATGACGCAAAACTAGAAGCGCTGGCGACCGAAGTCTACCAGCGCGATTATATGCAGTTCGGGTTCGGAGAGTGGAAATCCCCTACGGGCGCAGCGTGATCAGCGTGCCCTTGTTCACCATCGCATAGATTTCTTCGATCTCTTCATTCTTGACGGCGATGCAACCTGCGGTCCAATCCGGCGTCTTTTTGGCACGCTTCAATTCCGACCGCTTTTTCGGCTGGCCGTGAATGAAAATATCGCCACCCGGATCGACACCGGCTGCCTTGGCCTGCGCGATATCATTGGAATTCGGGTAGGAAATCCCCAATGACAAGTGATAGCGGCTGTTGGGATTGCGACGGTCGATCAAATAGCTGCCTTCAGGCGTGCGTCCATCGCCGCGCTTGGTCTTCGTGCCATTCGGTGCAAAGCCCAAGTCAACCTTGTATTCCTTGAGAATGGTTTCGTTGTGCAGAAGATACATCTTCCGCGCACCCTTGTTGATGACCAAAGAGGTCACTTCGGGGCCATCATAAGTCAGAAATCGTGGGCTGGCCGAAGCACAAGCCGAAAGGCCCAGCGTTGCCACAGCACCCAATCCAAATGCTCGACGATCCATGTTCACTGCCTGCTACTGCTCATTTTTTTTAAGCATTATGCCAAATTTCTGAAAATCTGAAATCACTTTTTTCTGTGTTGTTGCTCAGTCAGACGACGTTCGATGCTTTCCAGCCGTTCCAGCACTTCGTCACGATAGGCATCGGTCTTCACCTCATCCTCGGCATGGTGTGCATCCTGCATCGAGTTCACGATCAGACCGACCAAAAGGTTCACCACCGCAAAGGTGGTGACCATGATGAAAGGCACGAAGAACAGCCAGGCATAGGGGTAGACCTCCATCACCGGGCGGACGATGCCCATGGACCAGCTTTCCAGCGTCATGATCTGGAACAGCGTATAGGCCGACAGACCCAAATCACCGAACCAGTCTGGAAAAGAAACCGAGAACAGCTTGGTCGAGATTACCGCGCCGATATAGAACAGGATTGCCATAAGCAGGAACACGCTGGCCATGCCAGGCAGGGCCGAGATGAAACCTTCGACCACCCGGCGCAGGCGAGGCGCGACCGAGATGACCCGGAGAACCCGCAAAATCCGCAGCGCCCGAAGCACTGACAAGCCACCCGCACTTGGGATTAAGGCGATGCCAACAACGATAAAGTCAAAGATGTTCCAGCCATTGGTAAAGAACCGCTGCCTGGTTGCCAGCAGTTTCATGGCAATCTCGGCCACGAAGATAGCCAGACAGATGCTGTCCAGCGTCACGATCAGGGGGCCAGCGGCCTCCATAAGCGTAGGTGAGGTCTCCATCCCCAGCAAAATGGCGTTGAAGATAATGACCGCAGTGATGAACCGGCCAAAGGTGGGATTTTCAATGATGTTCAGCAGGCGCTGATTAAATCCCATCGTTACATTCTCCTGTGTGCTCATGATCCGGGGCCCCGTACAAACCGTGCGGCAAGTTCTGTGTGTGACGACCACCGAAATTGGTCCACCACCTGCACCCATTCAAGGGTGTAGCCTGCGTTTACCAGCATTTTTGCATCTCGCGCGAAAGTCACCGGGTTGCAGGAAACATAGGCGATTGTCGGAAGAAGGGCGTGCGCCAGCTCTGACACCTGCGCCTCGGCCCCGGCGCGGGGCGGGTCGATGACCACCGCGTCAAAGGGTTTTAGTTCATCCGGCATCAGCGGACGACGGAACAAGTCTCGGGCCTCGACCGTGACGCGCTTCAACCCCTGCGTTCGGCGCCAACCTTGATCCAGCGCATCTGTCATCGCGGCCTCGCCTTCCACCGCATGAACTTCGGCTGTCTGAGCAAGGGGCAGAGAGAAGGTACCGCTGCCCGCAAACAGATCCACAACGCGCTTTGCGCCTTGGGTGGCTTGCAAAACGGCCTGTAATAGAGCCTTTTCTCCGTCTTTTGTCGCCTGCAGGAAAGCCCCTGGGGGTGGCAACACCCCAGCCGCACCAAAGCGCTGAACGGGGGGCTCACGCATGGCGATCACCTCACCATTCCAGCTGAGGCGCGCAAGGCCGTGTTTCTCGGTTGCCTGCGCCAATGCCAGCTCTAGCGGGCCGTCCAGTGGCTTGCCACCTTTGACCGCCACATCCAGCCCCCCTTCGGACAGGGTCAGCGTCACGGCCAGCACGCCCTTGCGACTGCCGCCCAGAATGGCCAAGGATTCGGCCACCGGAATAGCGGCGATCAGGTCAGGATCCAACAGGTGGCAATCGGTGATCTCGGTGATTGTGTCGGATGCACGACCGTGAAACCCGGCCAGCGTACCTTTCTTTGTACGGCGTACCGCAATGGTTGCCCGGCGGCGTGATCGGGCCGGAGAGGTGTGGATCGGGCGCATCTGCGCCTCCAGCCCCTGCGCAGCCAGTGCATTGCGCACCACATCGACCTTCCAGTTGGCTACAAACTCATCAGCAGCATGCTGCAATTGGCACCCGCCGCACGCCTTGTAGTGGCGACAGGGCGCCTTGACCCGCTGATCCGAGGGCATTTCAACCCGGATTTCAGTCAACACCTGCCCTTCCAGAGACCCGCTGACCACTTCGCCCGGAAGGGTGCGCGGTGCATAAACGGGGCCATCGGCGATGCCATCGCCCTGGTGGCCAAGGCGGGTTATGGTGAACTGCTGTGTCATATGGCGCCTGATACCGGGGCTTTTCGGACAAAAAAAGCCCTTAGCGTGCTTTGCGCATTATTCGGCGGCTTCTGCCTGAATGAACCCGCCCGACTGGCGATGCCAGAACCGCGCGTAAAGCCCCCCTTGCTTCAACAGCACGTCGTGAGTACCGGTTTCGACAATTCGTCCCTGATCCAGCACGATAATTCGGTCCATCTCGCCGAGCGTCGACAGGCGATGCGCTATCGCCAGCACTGTCTTGCCCTGCATCACCCTGTGCAGCGCCGCCTGGATCGAGGCTTCAACCTCGGAATCCAGCGCCGACGTCGCCTCATCCAGGACCAGGATTGGCGCATCCTTTAAGATCGCGCGAGCCAAGGCAATTCTCTGCCGCTGGCCACCGCTGAGTTTCACGCCCCGCTCACCCAGATGGGCGTCGTAACCCTTGCGACCATGGGCATCCTGTAGGCTGAGGATAAATTCATGCGCTTCAGCCTTCTTCGCTGCCGCGATCATCTCGTCTTCTGAAGCACCCGGACGGCCGTATAGAATATTCTCACGCGCCGAGCGATTGAACATCGCCGTTTCCTGCGTAACCATTCCGATCTGTCCGCGCAAACTGTCCTGCGTTACCTGTGTCACATTCTGCCCGTCGATACGGATAGCGCCCTTTTCCCCGTCATAGAGCCTAAGTAACAGTGAAACTAAGGTCGACTTCCCGGCCCCCGAAGCCCCAACGATACCCAGTTTTTCACCTGAATGAACGGTCATGCTCACTTCAGACACACCACCCACATCGCGGCCATAGGCAAAGCTAACCTGATCGAAATCAATCTGTCCTTCGATCACAGCCAGTTCAGCTGCACCAGCCAAATCCTCGACCCGATCGCGTTTGGCCAGCGTCTTCATGCCGTTCTCGACCTCACCCACGTTGGCATAAAGACCCATCAGCGTGAAACTGACCCACCCAGTCATCTGCGCGATGCGAATAGAAACGGCTCCCGCCGCGACAATATCCCCTGCCGTTGCGATCCCGTTCCGCCACAACAACAATGTCGCGCCCAAGAGAAGCACCGGCAGTACCCCCGCCAGAACCATCAAGATAAAGCGGAAACTGGCGGACAATGCGCCAAACGCCAGCATCTTCTCGCGCAGGTCGACCATGGATTTGCGGGCGGCCTGATCTTCGAACGCGGAATGGGCGAACAACTTGACGGTTTTGATATTGGTGATCGTGTCGACCACCTGCCCTGACACCATCGCGCGCGCGCCGGCCCGCGCAGCAGACCGCACACGGATGCGCGGCAGATACCAGCGGATTAGCAGGAAATACACCACCAGCCAAGCGGCAAAGGGAAGCATAACCAACGGGTGAATAGACCCTAACAAGAGCAAAGAGCCCACAAGGGAAGCCAGCGCAAATACAATCGCGCTGATCGTTTCTGAGACGACCGAGGCCAGCGCATTTGAGGTTTGCATCTGTTTCTGTGCGATCCGACCGGCGAAATCATCGTCGAAATACGTGACCGATTGGCCAAGGGTCCAACGGTTCAGCTTGGCCAAAACCAGAGGCGGTACATTCGGCATGACGATGTAATTGTTGGTAACCGAAGACAGCCCGAACAAGGCCGGGCGCAGCACCATGAAAAACACGACCACACCAAAAAGCATCCGCAGGCTATCGCCCGAGAAAAAACCTTCGGGGCCACTTTGTGTCGCCAGATCAACCACCAAACCCAGCATCCAGGCAGTACCAGCCTCCATCGCACCCGCCGAGGCCGAGAAAAAAGCAGCAACGAATATCATCGGCCACGCGCCGGATAGACACCAGCGAATGAACGCCCCCAACGTTTGCGGCGGGGGCGTCTCAGTGTTTTTGAACGGATCGATCAGGTCGGCAACCTTCATTCCGCAGCCTCCGGGTTCAGGAAGCCTCCAGATTGCCGCGCCCAGAACTGGGCGTAAAGCCCACCATGCGCCAACAGCTCGGAATGCCCGCCCTGTTCCACGATCCGTCCCCCATCCATCACCAGGATACGGTCCATCTGGGCAATGGTACTCAGCCGGTGGGCAATGGCGATCACGGTTTTACCTTGCATCATGCCGTAGAGGGTCTCCTGAATGGATGCTTCGACCTCGGAATCTAGGGCGGATGTCGCCTCGTCCAACAGTAGGATCGGCGCATCCTTCAGGATCACCCGCGCCAGCGTCACCCGTTGCCGCTGACCACCGCTTAGCTTCACGCCCCTCTCGCCCACATGTGCGTCGTACCCAGTACGCCCCTGTGGGTCTTGCAGGTCGAGGATGAACTCATGCGCCTCGGCCTGTTTGGCGGCGGCAATCATCTGCTCCTCGGTGGCATTGGGGCGACCGTAAAGGATGTTGTCGCGCACCGAACGATGCAGCAGCGCGCTGTCTTGTTGCACCATACCGATATGGCTGCGCAAACTGTCCTGAGTGACATAGGCAATGTTCTGATCGTCGATCAGGATCGCACCCTGTTCCACGTCATAAAACCGCAAAAGCAGCTTAACTAGAGTCGATTTTCCCGCACCAGACCGCCCGATCAGACCGATCTTTTCGCCCGGGTGGATCGTCAGATTGATGTGATCCAACCCGCCTGTCTTGCGACCGTAGTGGTGCGACAGATCACGAATTTCGATCTGACCATTTGTCAGCTTCAACGGCTTGGCATCCCGCGAATCCAGCAAGTCGATCGGTTGCGCTATCGTCTCCATCCCCTCAGCCACCACACCAAGCTGACGGAAGAAACTGGTCAGCGCCCACATGATCCATCCCGTCATCGCATTCAGCCGCAGGGTGAGGGCAGTCGCCGCGGCAACTACTCCGACCGAGGCGCTGCCCTGCATCCACAAGGCAATCGCCCAGCCAACGACGCCAACAATCAGCAAACCGTTCAGCGTGACCAAAACCGCATCCATGATGGTGAAAATCCGCATCTCGATCTGGAAGGTCCGGCGCGTTTCCGCGATGGCTTCACGGGCGTAGTCCAGCTCTTGCTCATCATGGGCGAACATCTTGACCGAGTGGATGTTGGTGTAGCTATCGACCACCCGACCCGTCACCGCCGAACGCGCATCAGATGCAGCTTTTGACGCGGGGCCAACCCGCTCGACCGTCCAGCGCACCAGCAGGGCATAGAGCGCAAACCAAATCAGCAAGGGCAGCAGCAGGCGCGGATCGGCCGCCATCAGCAGGATCGCTGCGCCAACCAGATAGGCCAGCGAAAAGGAAATCGCATCGAACACCTGAAACACCGCCTCACCTGCAGCGGGGGGCGTTTGCATGATCCGGTTGGCGATACGGCCTGCAAAGTCATTCTCGAACCAGCCTACCGACTGCCGCAGCACGTGTTTATGCGCACGCCAACGGATGATGGTGCCAAAGTTCGGCAGGATCGTGTTGTTCAACAGCAGCACGTCGACCACATTCAGCATGGGTCGAAACAGCAGCACAAACACCGCCATCAGGATCAGTTCCGTACCATGTGCCTGCCAGACCTCAGCCGGGGAGCCAGATAACAGATCAACCACCCGACCCATATAGTAGATCAGCCCAACCTCGACCGCTGCCACGATGATCGAGATCAGCGCGGTCCAGAAGAAAACCCGCATGAAGGGCCGAGAATACTCCAGCATGAATGGCCACAACCGCGTGGGCGGCGTGTCGGTCTCGGTATAGTCAGCAAAAGGGTCAACAAGATTTTCGAAATAGCGAAACATGGAGAGTGCTCCAATTGAGCAGATAACAGGTCATGCGAAGAATGATGGCGCCAGAACACCACCCCTACGGGTCAAAGTGTCCCGGCTTTAGCCGAACCAGATCCCGTAATACATTCGCAGCCCTCCATTCATGTGACAGCCGCACGAAACCACAACGAAGTTGATTTGTCATCCCCTTTTGAGACTTTGGGTCAACCGCCCAAAAGGTCTTCGCGGGTCAGCGTGAAACCCGAGGCGATCCAGCGGGCCTCCAACTCGGCCAGTTTCTTGCCCAGCGCGGGGCCCGAGAATTCAGGGATCAGATCAATGGCCTGAATTGGGAAATCGGCCTTCGCCCCTTTGTTCAAATCCTGACGTAGGTCTTCGCTCCAGAGCTGTTCCAGAAAGGCACAGCGCAACAGGGTCTCATGCAAGCCGCCTTCTTCGCCATAGCGAAACCCTAACTCGGCCACACTGGCGGTACCTGATGCCTCGTCCCGCATACGTGTCAGACGCTGCAGCTGTGCTTTGCTGAGGCGTAGGGTTTTGGCAATATCGGTTGTCGCAATGGCGGCCAATCGGCGGATCGGCTCGGGCACTGCCCCGGCCTGTTCCTCCAACGCGATCAAAGGGGCCAGCGCGCGATCCTCAGCCCCGGGCAACAGCCGCGCCAGAACACCTGTCTGACGCATCGCCGCAATCGAGGGCGCGGGATCAGGCGCGCCCATTAGCTTGAGCAGCTCGGCCCCGACCCTTTCACGGGACAGCCCCTCCAATCCATCCAGATTGGCCGCAATCGCCGCCAGAGCATCCGGATCAAACCCGGCCTCGGTATCGCCATACCAGGCGTGAAATCGGAAATAGCGCAGCGAACGCAGGTAATCTTCGCGGATACGGTTCGCGGCAGTGCCGATGAACCGTACATGCCGCGCTTGAAGGTCCGGCAACCCGTTCAACGGGTCAAGAATAGTGCCGTCGGGCCGCGCGTAGATCGCGTTCATTGTGAAATCACGGCGCGCCGCGTCTTCCTCGACCTTGTCGGAAAAGGCCACCACCGCACGGCGCCCGTCTGTTTCCACGTCCCGGCGAAAAGTGGTGATCTCATGCGGCGCACCACCGCTGACCACGGTGACCGTACCGTGCTCAATCCCGGTAGGGATGGCTTTCAACCCTGCCGCCTGCGCCAATTCCATAACCTGCTCGGGCCTCGCATCAGTGGCGATGTCTATATCCGAGACCGGCGCACCCAACAGCGCGTTGCGGACACAACCCCCAACGAACAAAGCCAGCGCCCCGGCATCCGTCAGCGCCGAGCAGACTTTTTGCGTGGCCGGGTCAGAAACCCAACCTTCGGTAATTTGCGTCATTCATTCACCCGCGCGGCCAATCCCCGCAACATCCGGGCCGTCGCGCCCCAGATATAATAAGGACCGAACGGCACTGTGTAATAATACCTTTTCTGACCCCGCCAGCGGCGCGATTCAATGATATAATTCGCAGGGTTAAGTACATGTGCAAGCGGAACCGAGAATACTTCGTCCACTTCTCCCGGTTCGGGGATCGACTGGAACGTGTCACGTAGAATCGCAACGACGGGCGTCACGGTGAAAGAAGTGACTGTTTCATGGGGCGACAAGTGGCCCAGAATTTCTGGCAGCTCCGGCGGCAGACCGATTTCTTCCTGCGCTTCGCGCAACGCGGTGGCGGTCACATCGGCATCACCATCATCCTGCTTGCCGCCGGGAAAAGCAATTTGGCCGGGATGATGTTTCAGGGCCGAAGACCGTTTCGTCAAAATCAAACGCGGTGTGTCGCCCGCCAGCGTGATTGGAACCAAAACGCCAGCCGGACGCAGTTTGCGTCCTTCGGGCAGAACAGTTTCGGGGTTCAGGTCGAAATCACTCGACTCGATGCCGGGGCGACTAAGTGCCGCCCGCAACTTTTCCGTTGGATCAGGCGTCATCCGCATCAAAGCCAACCGAACCCGGATCCAATACGTAATGGGCACCGCAAAACTGGCAATCCGCCGTCACTTTACCCTCGGGCGTGGTCATCTTTTCGATGTCCTTGGCCGAATAAATCGACAGGCTTTGCCGCACGCGATCTTCCGAGCAGGTACAGCCAAACTGCACCGACTGCGCATCATAAACACGGGGCTGTTCTTCGTGAAACAGTCGAATCAACAGGTCAGTAGGTGCCACTGAAGGCCCGATCAGCTCCAAATCCTCGACCGTATCCAGGAGGATGTTTACGCGGCCCCAGTTTTCGCCCTCTTCGCCATCAACCAGATCTTCGGCGGTCAGAATTTGACCCTCACCGTCTCCGGTGGCGACAAAAGGCGACGCCTTGGGCATGTGCTGCAACATGACACCGCCCGCACGCCAGTGTTCCCCAATACCCGGTTCGGTCGATTTGCCGAAGCTCAGCGAGAAGCGGGTCGGCAGCTGCTCGGATTGCGCGAAATACGCCTCGGCACAGGCAGAGATCGAGCCACCAGCCAGCGGGGTGATCCCCTGATAGGGCTGCGTACCCTCACCCTGATCGATCATGATGGCGAAATAGCCCTCACCCACCTGATCGAACGGCGCACCATCGGTCAGGCGCTCGCGGTCAAAACTGGCATAAGCGCGGATGCGGGCCGGCTCGCCCTCTTGCTTGGGTGCATAGTAGTCGGTTGCAATCATGCGCACCGGGCCCTTGGACTGAACCTGCAACGACAATTTCCAGCGCAGCGAAACGGTCTGGCCGATCAACGCGGTCAGCAAGGCCATCTCAGCCACGAGCGCCTCGACCTTTTCCGGATAGTCGTGCTGTTTCAGAATGCCGTCCAGCACACCGTCCAGACGGGCCACACGGCCGCGCATATCCGATAAATCGAGTTGAAAGGGCAGGACGGTGTCGTCCCACGCGATTTTCGTTCCAAGAGACATGGGGTTTCCTTACACGCCACGGGTTGGCATACCGGCACCATATAGGTCGTACAGTTTGGGTTGTAAGGGGCCATACATGATCAGACGGTTCGGTGAAACCCCGGAAACGGGTCGGTCCTATACACGCAGACCGGGAGTTTACGCCCTGCTGCCGCAGGGAAAGGACTTGCTGGTGACTTGGTACGACGATGGTCTGAACCCCGAATTACAGCTGCCGGGCGGTGGCATCGACCCCGGTGAATCGCCGATCAGCGCGCTGCACCGGGAAGTGTTCGAGGAAACCGGTTGGCTGATCGCGGCCCCCCGTCGGATTGGAGCGTTTCGCCGGTTTACCTATATGCCAGAATATGACCTCTGGGCCGAGAAAATCTGCATGATCTACAGCGCCCGCCCCGTGCGCCGGATGGGCCCACCCCGCGAAGCCTTTCATGAGGCGATCTGGATGGAGACCGCCGCCGCAGTACATATGCTGGGTAATGACGGGGACCGTCACTTTGCCACCCGGCACCTGAACGGGCTTTAAGGCCCATTATACTCAAAGAAAACTGCAGAAACATCGTCATCCATACCTGTTCCGGGGGCCATGGCCTGCGTCAGGCGCCAGAACATGTCGTCCAGAAATTCAGGACCCGTACGGCCAGGCGCGCAGCCCTTCGCCATCTGGCGCAGCCCCTCTTCCTCCAGCAGGCCCCCTTCGGCCAGACCGCATTCCGTAAACCCGTCCGAGTACAGCAACACCTTGTCGCCCGGCCGCAAATAGGTTTCGGTTCGCTGGAAACTGATATCCGGCAACAATCCGATGGGCAGTCCGCCCTCGCCCAGAAACTCGGTACTGCCATCGTGACGCAGTACAAGCGGATGCGGGTGCCCGGCCTGCACCATTTTCAGGTGACCGTTTCGCAGGTCGACGATAGCGTAAACCATCGTGAAGTATTCTTCGACGCCTGCATCGGCCATCAGGCGGCAATTCAACATGCCGGCGACTTGTTCGGGCGGCAGCAGTGCATAGAATTTGTCAAAGCGCTTTTCCATCGCCACGTTCTGGTCGAAATGGTTGCTGGACAGATATCCCCCCAACCGCGCCGTCATCATCGCCGAGGTAATACCGTGGCCCGATACGTCGATGCTGTAGAACCCCAGACGATTGACCCCGGGCGAGAACATCCCCACCAGATCGCCGCCAATGTGGCCACAGGGTTTCAGCAAGAGGCTGACCTGCGACTTTCCAAAGGTTCGCGTCAGTTCCGGAACCAGTGATTCCTGTATCTTTCGGGCCTGGATCAAATCCTTGTCGATGGCGTCATGCGCGACCCGCAGTTCTTTCAGCGCGGATTCGATCATCCGGTTTTTTTCAGAAAGTTCGCGCTGCATATCCAGAATCCGGGCCCCCGCCGAAATACGTGCGCGCAGCTCATCAGCCTCAAGTGGCTTGATCAGGAAATCATCAGCACCAGCATCCAGCCCGCGCGCCACTTCCTGCTTTTCGCTTTTTGAGGTCAGAAGGATGAAATAGCTGTACTGATCTCTTTCCAGCGCACGAAAGGCCCGGCAGAATTCAAGCCCGCTCATCCCCGGCATTATCCAGTCGCTTAGAACAAGGTCCGGCGGGTCCTTGGCACACATCTCAATGGCCATATCACCACTGGCGGCCTCCAGCACTTCGAACCCCCATTTTTTCAGCGACGCCACCAGAATCCGCCGTTGTAAGCGGCTGTCATCGACGACCAGCACCTTTTGGATCGCGCCAAAATCCAGTTCTGTTCTGATCTCTGCCTGACTGCCCTCTGCCACCTGAACCCTCTGTACTGTGACCGTCACGGAACGTCGCGACCCTAGCGCGCGTCGGCTTAACATCCGGTGAAGGCGGCATTTTCATGTTGCTTAACCTGCTCTTTACCGGCGTTGGGTTATCCAAATCCGATCGCGGAATGTGTGGAAAGGCCGAACATGATCGACTGGTCCAGGGTCAAACAACTGCGGGATGAGATGGGCGCCGCTGAATTCGACGAGGTGGTGCAGATTTTTCTGGAAGAAGTGCAGGATACCATTAACCGGCTGCACAAAGACAAATACCGTTCCGAGTTCGAGCGGAACATGCACTTCCTCAAAGGCAGCGCGCTGAGCCTTGGTTTTGACCAGTTCTCAAAACTCTGCCAAGACGGTGAGCGCAATGCGGCCGCCGGCAATGCGGCTGAGGTTGATCTTGCTGCGATCCTCAAGGTCTATGACGAGTCCAAGGCCGTCTTCGTCAATGAATGCGCCGCACGGCTGGCCTAGATCACAAACTGAGCCAGCGTCTCATCCTCGGTTATGTCGGTATAGGTAAACCCGGCCTCGTCCAGATGCGCGAAAAGGCGGGCGAAGTTTTCCGGCTTGCGCGTTTCGATGCCGATCAGGACCGAGCCGAAATTGCGCGCCGATTTCTTCATGTATTCGAACCGGGCGATATCGTCTTCGGGGCCGAGAATACCCAGAAACTCTTTCAGCGCGCCGGGTCGTTGAGGTAGACGCAGGATGAAGTATTTTTTGACGCCGGAATAACGCTGCGCGCGTTCCTTGACCTCAGGCAGGCGTTCGAAATCGAAGTTTCCACCCGAAGTGACGCAGACCACGGTCTTGCCGCGAATAAAACTCTGCACATCGGCGACCGCTTCAATCGCCAAAGCACCGGCGGGCTCCAGAACGATGCCTTCGACATTCAGCATTTCGATCATGGTGGTGCAGATGCGGTCCTCGGACAGCACCAGCACGTCGGACAGGTGACGATCCTTGAGCAGTTCAAAGGGTTTCGCACCGATCCTTCCGACCGCCGCACCATCGACGAAGTTATCCACCTGATCCAGCACCACCGGGTGTCCCGCCGCCATCGCCGCGTGCAGGCAAGCCCCACCCTTGGGTTCGACAAACAGGCAATGGGTCCGATCTCCGAACCACGTTGCCACGCCCGAGGACATGCCGCCCCCACCCACAGGCAGAATCACATGATCAGGCAAGCCGCCTAACTGCGCCTCGATCTCAACCGCCAATGAGGCCTGACCTTCGATCACATCCTCATCGTCGAAAGGCGACAGGAAATGCCCGCCCTGCTGCGTGCACCATTTCTGAGCCGCATTCAGCGTGTCGTCGAAGTAGTCGCCGATTAGGTGGACCTCGATATTGTCACCACCAAAAATACGGGTCTTCTGGATTTTCTGCTGCGGGGTCGTCACCGGCATGAAAATCACACCCTTCACGCCCAGATGCTTGCACATGAAGGCCACGCCCTGTGCGTGGTTTCCCGCACTGGCACAGACGAACAGGTCCTGCCCCTGCTGTTTGCGCATAGCATTGAACGCGCCGCGGATCTTGTATGACCGCACCGGGCTGAGGTCTTCTCGCTTGAGCCAGATATCCGCGCCATAGCGGTCGGACAGATGGGCATTCCGCTGCAGCGGTGTGGGCGGAAACACAGTGCGCATTGCCTGTTCGGCGGCGCGGGCGCGGGTCATGAAATCAGTCATAGCGATTTCAGTGCCGCATCACCGCCGAAAGGGCAAGGAATACATATGTGTACGGGCAGTCAGCGAAGCTCTCGATTTTCGATAATGTAACCGTAGAGGGCAGTCATCATGCTGATGCCCAACATGAACAGGAACCACTGCGCAACAAGGAGATAGAAAAAACTGCCGATAAATGAAGCGAGCGGAGTATGAAGCAGCAAGTTTGGGATTGCAGTGAGAACTCCAATACAGAGCGCCGCGACAAGAATTGGCTTCGAGTATTCCTTGGTTTTGCTCCAAGAATCCGGCACTCTCATAAATTCTCCGACTGCCGCAGCTGGAAGCACTAGCGAAAGCCTCATCGAGATATAAGAGACTACAACACCAAGTAAAAAACCAAGAATTGTTCCGTCATTGGTCGATACAGCACCGTCGTTGAAAAGGGCTGCGGGTATCAAGAAAACAATGATGGCAACAAAGCACAGCAAAGAGCTAAGCGGAATAATCCTGATGAATGCGCCCGCATATGCCCACATTCTATCGCTGTTCCATATTGGCCACGCCAGATTTGGCTCGATACTTTGAAGCACATATCGGTGCCAGCCAACAGCTATCCAAACAAGAACGATGAGGTATAGCGCGATAATAGCCAAGACACCAAGTACCAAAACCCCAGATACTGAGGGAGCTTCACCGGTCGTTTCTGAAACGCCCATCGGGAGTACAGTCAGAAGATAGAAAGCGGCACCCAAGCAGAGAAATGGGAAGAGACTTAGTTTTAACGCAACTGATATGTTGTCCAAGAGCATCAAAACAGCATGTCTAAAAAATTGGTAGCCTAACAAAATTCAATCCCCTCAACCAATCCTTGTTCTCTTTCCACCCGTTTCACCCCAATTCCCACCCTGCGTCAACGCAGATAACTTGCCCCCACGTCCAAAACCCGTTAGGGGCCAATCGTCTTACGAATAAGGGGAAGTCAGATGTCCGCGCCCAAGAAAGTTGTCCTGGCCTATTCCGGTGGCCTTGATACCTCGATCATCCTGAAATGGTTGCAGACCGAGTATGGCTGTGAGGTGGTAACCTTCACCGCCGACCTGGGTCAGGGTGAGGAACTGGAGCCCGCCCGCAAAAAGGCCGAGCTTCTGGGGATCAAACCCGAAAACATCTATATCGAGGACATCCGCGAAGAATTCGTTCGCGATTTCGTCTTCCCCATGTTCCGCGCCAATGCCGTTTACGAAGGTCTGTACCTGCTGGGCACCTCGATCGCGCGTCCGCTGATCTCGAAACGTCTGGTTGAAATTGCCGAGGAAACCGGTGCTGATGCAGTCGCCCACGGCGCGACCGGCAAGGGCAACGATCAGGTCCGGTTCGAACTGGCCGCTTACGCACTGAACCCTGACATTAAGGTCATTGCCCCGTGGCGCGAATGGGACCTGACCAGCCGCACCAAGCTGCTGGAATTTGCCGAAGCGAACCAGATTCCGATTGCCAAGGACAAGCGCGGCGAGGCACCCTTCTCGGTCGATGCCAACCTGCTGCACACCTCGTCCGAGGGTAAGGTTCTGGAAGACCCAGCCGATATGGCACCCGATTATGTCTATCAGCGCACCGTCCACCCCGAGGACGCACCGAATGAGCCCGAGTTCATCGAGATCGGCTTTGAAAAAGGCGACGCGGTCAGCATCAATGGCGAAGCGATGAGCCCGGCCACCATCCTGACCAAGCTGAACGAATATGGCGGCAAGCACGGCATTGGCCGTCTGGACCTGGTCGAAGGTCGCTTTGTCGGTATGAAATCGCGTGGCATCTATGAGACTCCGGGCGGCACCATTCTGCTGGAAGCACATCGTGGTATCGAGTCCATCACCATGGACCGTGGCGCGATGCACCTGAAAGACCAACTGATGCCGCAATATGCCGAGCTGATCTATAACGGCTTCTGGTACTCGCCCGAGCGCGAGATGCTGCAGGCGGCCATCGACAAAAGCCAAGAGCACGTCACCGGCACCGTCCGCGTGAAACTGTACAAAGGTCTGGCCTCGACGGTGGGCCGCTGGTCGGATCACTCGCTGTATTCCGAGGCGCATGTGACCTTCGAAGAAGATGCCGGTGCCTACGATCAGACCGACGCGGCAGGCTTCATCCAGCTGAACGCGCTGCGTCTGAAGCTGCTGGCGGCGCGGGACAAGCGCTTGTCCAAGTGATCGACGACGACGATCTCAACGACGAACTCGATATGTTCATCGAGGCGCAGGACGCGGTCTGGTCCGACGTCCTGCGCGAATTGGAACACGGGCAGAAAACCAGCCACTGGATGTGGTTCGTGTTTCCGCAGCTGGCCGAACTTGGTCGGTCTCACATGGCGCAGCTTTACGGGATCGAGGATCTTGCCGAAGCTACGGCCTATCTGGACCACACGGACCTCCGCCAACGCCTGACCGAGGTTGCAGGGCTGATGCTGCGACATAAAGGGCGCGATGCCAGCGACATTCTGGGTGGGATCGACGCAAAGAAACTACAATCCTCCATGACGTTGTTTTCATCCGTTCCCGGAGCCCCAACCGAGTTTCAGGCCGTGCTTGATGCTTTCTATGCAGGGCAACCCTGTGAGCGGACTCTGCAGATCTTGCGGATGTCGTAAACGCAGGGTCCAGTTGGGTCATCCTTGCACATGAACGCCCCTTCTCTTTACGCATACGCAAATTGTGAAGGGGACGAGAATGCTTCAGGACATCGCCAACGGGATTCAACAAGGTTTGAATGGCAAGAGCTTTGAAGGCTCACTCAAATTCGATTGCGGCGAGGATGGCGTTATCGTTCTGGCTGACAATCAAGCCACCACGCAAGATCGCGACACCGATTGCACTATTCGGATCTCGCAAGACAATCTGGCCAAATTACTGACTGGTAAGCTGAACCCGATGACCGGCGTGGCGTTAGGCAAGCTCAAAATCTCAGGCAATATGGGCGTGGCAATGAAGTTGGGGCAATTGCTGGGTTAGGCGATAAAATCGTCTCACCACCCCGTGACAAACCATGTCGGCAGATTGCGCCAGTACATAAGTCAGGGCAACCTGATCCTGAAAGGAGACCTGCCATGACCCGCATCGCCTATCTCGACTTTCTCAAACCAACCCTTCTTTTTTCGCTAATGGCGCTGACGACACTGTTACGGGCCGCTCCGGCACCTGCGGCCGAGACCGAAACCTTGACGGTTGCCGGGGGTTGTTTCTGGTGCGTCGAATCCGATTTCGAATCCGTTCCGGGCGTGATTGGTGCCGTTTCGGGTTTTACCGGTGGCACATCCGCCAACCCGAGTTACAGTCAGGTCACTAAAGGTGGTACTGGCCACTATGAAGCGGTTCAGATTACCTTTGATCCGTCCCGCGTTTCCCGTGAAACCCTGCTGAACATGTTCTTCCGATCGGTCGATCCTACCGACGCAGGTGGTCAGTTCTGTGACCGGGGGGATAGCTACCGAACAGCGATTTTCGTCTCTAACACAGGGGAAAAGGCGCTTGCTGAGCAAGCCAAATCCAATGCTCAAAATGCGCTGGGGCAGAAAATCGTGACCCCAATCCTGCAAGAAGGCGCGTTTTATCCAGCTGAGGCCTACCATCAGGACTATTACAAAGGCACCAAGCTGGTTTTGACCCGCTTTGGCCCCAAACGGCAGGCCAGCGCGTACAAAGCCTATCGCAAAGCCTGCGGTCGCGACGCCCGGGTCAAGCAATTGTGGGGGAGTGAGGCACCCTTCGTCGGGTCTTAACCCAACTGCGCCTCGCGCACCTCTTTAAGATCTGGAATAACATCCGCCGTCCCGTGCCGCGTGACCATCAGGGCCGCGGCACGATTTGCTTGAGTGATCGCCTGCGCCATTGGCATGCCTCGGTCCATCCCAGCCAGAACATATCCAGTAAAGGTATCCCCCGCGCCGGTGGTATCTACAGCCTGCACCTTGTGCGCCGGAAAGTCAGAATCCGCGCAATTGTGGAAATACCGCGCACCTTGTGACCCCAACGTGACGATAACGTGCTGCACAGTCAGGTCAGACACCGACTGACCGGTTGCCTGTCGCAACTGTTCTGCCTCGATCTCGTTCAGGATCAGGAAATCCAGGTAAGGCAGCACAGCCTGCACCGCGTCGGCCTGAAATGGTGCAGCGGCATAGCAGACAGTCAGGCCGAGTTCACGCCCCATCTTTGCAGCCTCAACCTGCAAGTTTGTTTCGTTCTGCATCACCAGAAGATCGCCCGGTTCGGCGGATGACAGGGCCTGTCCCAACTGATCCTGCGAGATCGCATGGTTCGCGCCCTGAAACAGGATGATGTTATTCTCACCCTCAGCGTCGACTGCAATGATGGCGTGGCCTGTGGGAACCTCGACCACAGCAATATGACGTGTATCCACACCATATTCGGTCAGACGATCCCGCGCCCAGCGCCCATCAGGCCCCACCGCACCGATATGTGCCGTCCGCGCGCCCGCCCGCGACGAAGCCACCGACATATTTGCCCCCTTACCGCCCAGGAACTGATCCAGACGGTTGGCTGAAAGCGTCTCTCCCGGCCCGGGCAGGTGCGGCACATCATAAATCATGTCCGCATTGATCGAGCCGAGATTCCAGATCGTCATGGTTTACCCGATATCGCAGGAGGCCAGGATGGCCATGTTCAAGATGTCATTTGCCGTCGACACGGTCGAACAGATCTGAATGGGTTTATCGACGCCCGAAAGGATCGGGCCGATAACGGTAGCACCGCCCATTTCCTGCATCAGCTTGGTCGAGATCGATGCCGAATGGCGCGCTGGCACGATCAGGATATTCGCCGGACCAGTCAGACGCTGGAACGGATAACCTGCCTGCTGATCAACGTTCAGGGCCACATCCACGGTCATTTCGCCCTCATACTCAAAGTCCACACCGCGGTGGTCCAGAACCGCAGGCGCGCGGTGCATCTTCTCGGCCCGTTCCGACACTGGATAACCGAAAGTCGAGAAGCTAACGAAAGCCACGCGTGGCTCAAGCCCCATGTGACGCGCAACGGCGGCCGAACGCTCGGCAATATTGGCTAGATCGTTCTCGTCCGGCCATTCATGCACCAGCGTATCGCCAATCAGCACGATCCGACCCTTGTGCAACAAAGCCGTCACACCCGCCGCCCCGTGCGAGGCATCGGCATCAAATACGTGATTGATGCGATCCAGAACATGCGCCGATTTACGGGTGGCCCCGGTGACCAGACCGTCGCCATGCCCATGGGCCAGCATCAGAGACGAGAATACATGCCGATCACGAGCCGCGAGGCGGTGAATGTCCTTGCTGTCAAAACCCTTACGCTGCAGTCGCTGGTACAGGAAATCCGAGTACGTCTCGAGATGCGCGGTATTGGCGGCATTCACCACCTCCAGTTCGCGCACCGCATCGCCCAGACCGGCCTCTTCCAGCTTTTGCTTTACGTCATCGGGCCGACCAACAACCAACGCTTTGCCAAAACCCGAGCGTTGATACATCACCGCCGCACGCAACACGCGGGGATCGTCACCCTCGGCAAAGATCATGCGGCTTTGCGCCTGACGCGCACGGGCATTCAGGCCGCGCAGGATGCTGGCGGTCGGGTCCATGCGAGACTTGAGGCTCAGCTCATAGGCCTCCATGTCGATGATCGGACGGCGCGCAGCCCCGGTATCCATGCCGGCCTTGGCAACGGCAGGCGGAATGCGGTGGATCAGGCGCGGATCGAACGGCGTCGGGATGATGTAATCGCGGCCGAAGGTCAGCGATTTGCCATAGGCCATTGCAACTTCATCGGGCACATCCTCACGCGCCAGATTGGCAAGTGCGTGGGCACAGGCGATTTTCATCTCGTCATTGATGGCACGGGCATGAATGTCCAGCGCACCACGGAACAGGTATGGGAAGCCCAACACGTTGTTCACCTGGTTGGGATAGTCGCTGCGCCCGGTGGCGACGATGGCATCCACGCGGACCTCATGCGCCTCTTCCGGCGTAATCTCAGGATCCGGGTTTGCCATGGCAAAGATCACCGGATTATCGGCCATGCTCGCAACCATATCCTGCGTCACGGCCCCTTTTACCGATACACCCAAGAATACGTCCGCGCCTTTCATGGCGTCTTCCAGCGTGCGCAGGTCGGTGGTGATAGCGTGGGCCGATTTCCACTGGTTCATCCCCTCGGTTCGGCCCTGATAGATCACACCCTTGGTGTCACATACGATGCAATTTTCGTGCTTGGCGCCCATCGATTTAAGCAATTCGATACAAGCAATACCTGCAGCGCCCGCACCGTTAAGGACAATCTTAACATCCTCGATCTTTTTGCCCGAGATATGCAGCGCGTTCAGCAGACCTGCCGCACAGATCACCGCTGTCCCGTGCTGGTCGTCGTGGAAGACGGGGATATCCATCTCTTCTTTCAGGCGCTGTTCGATGATGAAACACTCGGGCGCCTTGATGTCTTCCAGATTGATGCCGCCAAAGGTCGGCCCCATCAGACGCACCGCGCGGCAGAACTCATCCGGGTCTTCAGTATCCAATTCGATGTCGATCGAGTTCACATCGGCGAACCGTTTGAAAAGGACAGATTTCCCTTCCATCACCGGTTTCGACCCCAACGCGCCGAGGTTTCCAAGACCCAGAACAGCCGTCCCGTTCGAGATCACGGCGACCAGATTACCCTTGTTGGTGTAGTCATACGCGGTCTCGGGTGCTTCTGCGATAGCTTCACATGGAACAGCAACGCCTGGGCTGTAAGCCAGCGACAGATCGCGCTGCGTGGTCATGGGAACGGTGGCCTGCACCTCCCACTTGCCGGGGGTCGGGTCGAGGTGAAAGGCCAGCGCCTCTTCTTTGGTGATCTTCGCTTTGGGCATCGGATATGTCGTTTCTTTACAACTGTTGGGCTGTCGCCTCATAGCGCAGGTGAACGCGCGCCTCAACGAGAATGAGTTTTCGGCTTTTACAGAAGATGCGGGATTTGTAAGGTCGCGCCCGGAACACGCCAGAAGGGGGCCACCTTTGTCCACAGTCACGCCGATGATGGCGCAATATCTCGAAATCAAAGAGGCGCATGCCGACGCCCTGCTGTTTTACCGCATGGGTGACTTTTACGAGATGTTCTTCCAAGACGCCGTCAACGCCGCCGAGGCACTGGACATCGCCCTGACCAAACGTGGCAAGCATAACGGCACTGATATTCCCATGTGCGGCGTCCCGGTTCATGCGGCTGAAGGTTACCTGCTGACCCTGATCCGCAAAGGCTTTCGCGTGGCCGTCTGCGAACAGATGGAAAGCCCCGCTGAGGCGAAGAAAAGAGGCTCTAAATCGGTGGTAAAGCGCGATGTCGTGCGTCTGGTGACACCCGGCACGCTGACCGAAGACGCGCTGCTTGAAGCCCGCCGCCACAACTTTCTCGCAGCCTATGCCGAGGTACGGGATGAGGCCGCGCTGGCCTGGGCCGATATTTCAACCGGCGCCTTTCACGTGATGCCGTTGACCTCCGTGAGGCTCAGCCCCGAGTTGGCACGCTTGGCCCCCTCCGAACTGATCGTGGCTGACGGGTCGGAGCAGCCATTGTACGAAACGGTCCGCGATCTAGGGATTTCGCTGACCCCCATCGGGCGCGCCAGTTTCGACAGCACTGCGGCAGAGAAGCGCATTTGCGGTTTGTTTCACGTGGGCGCACTGGATGCTTTCGGGAGCTTTGGTCGCGCAGAAGTTTCGGCCATGGGCGCGTTGATCGACTATCTAGAGATCACACAGAAGGGCAAACTTCCGCTCCTGCAAACGCCGCTGAAGGAATCCGAGGACCGCGTGGTCCAGATCGACGCCGCCACGCGCCGCAATCTGGAACTGACCCGGTCCTTGTCCGGTGGTCGCGCCGGATCGCTGTTGTCCGTAATCGACCGCACCGTGACCCCTGGCGGCGCTCGGTTGCTGGAACAACGCCTCTCTAGCCCTTCGCGCAATCTGGATGTGGTCCATGCACGGCTCGACGCCGTGTCATTCGCAGCTGAGGAAAGCCTAATCGCATCAGACTTGCGCGAAGCGCTGCGCAAAACCCCTGATCTCGACCGTGCGTTGTCCCGCTTGTCGCTGGAACGTGGCGGCCCGCGCGATCTGGCCGCTGTCCGCAACGGGCTGACGCAAGCTGCGT
This sequence comes from Ruegeria sp. BB7, assembly GCF_056539365.1. Lineage (NCBI taxonomy): Bacteria > Pseudomonadati > Pseudomonadota > Alphaproteobacteria > Rhodobacterales > Roseobacteraceae > Ruegeria > Ruegeria sp. BB7. Next base: position 90,221 of record NZ_JBQFUV010000006.1, read on the forward strand.
CAATCGCCGAAGTCTGTGCAGGGCAAGACCTGCCGGTCCTTCTGGCGACCGCGGTGCAAAACCTTGTCGGCTTTGACGACCTGCTTGCCCTGCTGGACGAAGCCTTGGTGGCTGAGCCCCCGCTGCTGGCCCGCGACGGCGGCTTCATTGCCCCCGGCTTCGATTCCGAACTGGACGAAGCCCGCACCTTGCGCGACGAAGGCCGCTCGGTCATCGCCGGGTTTCAGCAGAAATACGCGGAACATACCGGCATCACGTCGCTAAAGATCAAGCATAACAACGTGCTGGGCTACTTCATTGAAACCACGGCCACTCATGCCGAGAAAATGCTGAACCCACCGTTCAGCGAAACCTATATCCACCGCCAGACCACCGCCAATCAGGTTCGGTTTACCACCGTGGAACTCTCCGAAATAGAAACCCGTATCCTGAACGCAGGCAATCTGGCGCTTGATATCGAGAAGCGGCTCTATCAAAGGCTATCTGAAGAGATTCTGACCCTCGCCGCGCGCCTGAACCAGGCCGCCCGAGGGCTGGCTGAACTCGACCTGACCACCGCCCTGGCCGATCTCGCGCGTGGAGAAAACTGGTGCCGCCCGCAAGTCGACACCTCCCGTGCCTTTGATGTGCAAGGCGGCCGCCACCCGGTTGTCGAGCACGCCCTGCGCCAACAAAGCGGCGATGCCTTCATCGCCAATGATTGCGACCTCAGCGCAGAAAACGGAGCTGCCATCTGGCTGCTGACTGGTCCCAACATGGCTGGTAAATCGACCTTCCTGCGCCAGAACGCGTTGATCGCCCTGCTGGCCCAAATGGGCAGCTATGTCCCCGCCGAACAGGCGCATATTGGCATGGTCAGCCAACTGTTCAGCCGTGTCGGAGCCTCCGACGATCTGGCGAGGGGTCGTTCGACCTTCATGGTCGAGATGGTCGAAACTGCCGCCATCCTGAACCAGGCCGACGACCGCGCGCTGGTCATCCTCGACGAGATTGGCCGTGGCACCGCCACCTATGACGGTCTGTCGATCGCCTGGGCTACGCTGGAACATCTGCATGCCACCAACCAGTGCCGCGCCTTATTCGCCACCCACTACCATGAACTGACCGCTCTGGCCGGAAAGCTGGAAGGTGTCGACAACGCCACCGTCGCCGTCAAGGAGTGGGAGGGTGAGGTGATCTTCCTGCATGAGGTCCATAAGGGCGCTGCCGACAGGTCTTACGGCGTGCAAGTCGCCCAACTTGCGGGCCTGCCCACGTCAGTTGTCGACCGCGCCCGCGTGGTGCTAGAGCAGTTGGAAAAGACAGAACGTGAAGGTGGTAAGCAAAAGGCATTGATCGATGATCTGCCGCTGTTCTCTGCTGCTGCTCCGCCTCCCCCCCCAGCACCCAAAGCGTCACCAGTCACGGATATGTTGAATGATGTACTGCCCGACGAACTCACTCCGCGCGAGGCCCTGGACCTGATCTACAAATTGAAAGAGGCGGCCAATTCCTGACCGCCTCTTCATCTTTTCAAAAATACTCTCGCCGAAGGCTTGGCTTCTCTGAAGCCAATCAGTTAGCAGGCATTGACGACACACCAACCTGCGCCGGACGCAGCAAACGGTCATGTAGCATGAACCCTTCAGCCGAGACCTGAATGATGTCACCAGCTTTGGTACCGGGTAACGGGGCTTCGAACATCGCCTCGTGCACATTCGGATCAAACCGGTCACCAACCTCAGGCGTGATCACTTCAATTCCGTGCTTTTGGAACACATCCTTCAGTGCGCGCATGGTCAGTTCCACACCTTCCAGCAGGCCGGCGGCAACCTCTTTCTGCTCATCAGTTGCGGCCTCAAGGGCGCGTTTCATGTTGTCGTAAACCGGCAGCATGTCGCGGGCGAGTTTCGACCCACCGTATTGTTCCGCGTCACGACGCGCCTTGTCACCGCGTTTGCGCGCGTTTTCTGCATCCGCCAACGCGCGCATGAATTTGTCCTTGAAGTCGTCCCTCTCAGCACGCAGCGCGTCCATTTCCAACGCTTCTTCGCTGATCTCAGCAAATTCTTCGTCCAACTCTTCCGCTTCAGCGGTTGCGATATCATCCAAAAAATCTTCGTTCTTGGGCTCTGCCATCTCTTACCCTCTAGCTCCGGTCGGATATCAGCTTGCCGACCAGTTGCGCCGTATAATCCACGATCGGCACGATCCGTCCATAATTCAGACGCGTGGGTCCGATGACCCCGACCGCACCGATTATCTTTCGATCAGCGTTCATATATGGAGACACCACCAAAGAGGAACCCGAAAGTGAGAAAAGTTTGTTCTCAGACCCGATAAAAATGCGCACACCCTCGCCTTCTTCGGTCAATTCAAGGAATTCGGCGATGTCACGTTTGCGTTCCAGATCATCAAACAAGGTGCGAATTCGGTCTAATTCCTCTTCCTGACCGGTCTCACCTAGCAGATTCGCCCGCCCCCGCACGATCAACCGGGCCGAGTCGCTCCCGTCGCCGTCCCAGGCGGCCATGCCGCTTTCGACCATTTCGCGCGCCAATACGTCTATCTCTTGTTTGCGGGCGGCGATCTGGCTTTGCATCTGGCGGCGCACCTCACTCAACGTGCGACCCTCGATCAGTGCGTTCAGGAAATTCGCCGCCTCGCGCATCGAACTGGGCGTCTGTCCGGGCGGCGGTGTGAACAGTCGGTTCTCCACCTGACCATCCGAAAACACCAGAACCACCAACGCACGATCATGTGCCAGCGAAACAAACTCGATATGCTTGATTTCGGCCTCATGCTTGGGCGTCAGCACCAGCGACGCACCATGTGTCACGTGTGACAGGGCCGAGCCGACCCGATCTAGCATTCCGCCCACATCGCCTGCGTTAGAGCCTAATGTCTCGTCCAGTTTCTGCCGATCATCGGCCCCCAGATCACCAACTTCAAGCAAGCCGTCCACGAACATGCGCAAACCTTGCTGCGTCGGTATCCGACCTGCGCTGACATGCGGACTGTCCAGCAGGCCCAGAAACTCCAGATCCTGCATCACATTGCGCACGGTCGCGGCGCTGACTTTTTCTGAAAGTGTGCGAGTCAATGTGCGGCTGCCAACGGGCTCGCCACTGTCCAAATAGCTCTCGACGATCAACCGGAACACTTCGCGCGACCGGTCATTCATCTCGTCCAGAATTTTGCTCGCTTCGCTCATCGGCGGTCCCCTGCTGGGTCGTCATTAAATCGCAGGTGTGCGAAAGGTCAATCGGGGTTGCATCGTAAGCCAAGGGGGCGTTATCCCCAACCCAGCAAACAAAGGATTTTCCATGCGACCCTCAGGACGAGATTTAAGCGAAATGCGCGCCGTTTCAATCGAAACGGGGTTCACCAAACATGCCGAAGGTTCCTGCCTGATCAAAATGGGTGACACCCATGTGCTGTGCACTGCCACGATCGAGGATCGTGTACCGCCCTTCATCAAAGGATCGGGCCTGGGCTGGGTTACCGCCGAGTACGGTATGCTGCCCCGTGCAACCAACACCCGGATGCGGCGCGAGGCGGCAAGCGGCAAACAAGGTGGTCGCACTGTGGAAATTCAACGCCTGATTGGCCGCGCACTTCGTGCCGGAGTGGATCGGGTTGCCCTTGGTGAACGCCAAATCACCGTTGACTGCGATGTAATTCAAGCCGACGGCGGTACGCGCTGTGCTTCGATCACCGGCGGCTGGGTTGCGCTGCGTTTGGCCGTAAACAAACTGATGAAGGCAGGTGATGTAATATCTGACCCCTTGTTAGACCCTGTTGCGGCCGTTTCCTGCGGAATTTATGCAGGTCAACCAGTTCTGGATCTGGACTACCCCGAGGACAGCGAAGCCGGAGTTGACGGCAACTTTATCATGACAGGTTCTGGCAAACTGATCGAAGTACAGATGTCTGCCGAAGGTTCGGTCTTTAGCCGTACTCAGATGGATCAGCTGATGGATCTGGCGGAAAAAGGCGTGGGTGAACTGGCCGCAGCACAGAAAGCTGCAACTGCATGACCCGTAAGTTCGACGGTGACAGGCTGCTGGTGGCCACCCATAACAAAGGCAAGCTAGAGGAGATGGCGCATCTCCTCGAACCCTTTGGGGTGGCTGTAATAGGCGCAGGTGAAATGAACCTGCCTGAACCGGATGAGACCGAGGATACTTTCGTTGGTAACGCGCGGATCAAAGCCCATGCCGCCGCCAAGGCCACTGGCCTGCCTGCACTGTCGGACGATTCCGGGCTTACTATCGACGCACTGGACGGCGCGCCGGGCGTCTATACCGCTGATTGGGCTGAAACTGGCAATGGCCGCGATTTCCTAATGGCCATGACCCGGGCCCATAAAGAGCTTGAGGCAAAAGGCGCCGCACATCCCCGCGCGGCGCAATTCCGCTGCACGTTGGTTCTGGCTTGGCCAGACGGGCACGATGAAGTGTTTGAGGGCGTTGCGCCCGGCCACTTGGTCTGGCCAATCCGCGGCAAGGATGGGTTCGGTTATGACCCAATGTTTGTCCCAGAAGGACATGACATTACCTTTGCCGAGATGGATCGCTGGGAAAAGAACAAGATCAGCCATCGCGGTCGCGCGGTGGAGATGTTCGTGAAGGGCTGTTTTGGCGGATGATTGGCGCAATGGGGGCTTTGGCCTGTACGTGCATTGGCCTTTCTGCGAGGCCAAGTGTCCCTATTGCGATTTCAACAGCCATGTTTCCAAAATTATTGATCAAAAACAATGGCTTGATGCGTATCTAGCCGAGCTTCGCCGCTCTGCCCTGGAAACTCCCGACCGTGTCTTGAACACCATCTTTTTCGGTGGCGGAACGCCGTCTCTGATGGATCCCGACACCGTCGCCGCAGTTATCGACGAGGCCCGCACCCTGTGGCGCCCAGCCAATGATATGGAGATTACGCTCGAGGCCAATCCCGGCTCGGTAGAAGCCGGCCGTTTCGCGGCTTATCGCGATGCTGGCGTGAACCGTATCTCGATGGGCATACAAGCGTTGAACGACGAAGATCTCCGCCGTTTGGGTCGCATTCACACGGTGGCCGAGGCTCGTAGCGCATTTAATATCGCCCGTAATTGCTTTGAAAGAGTCAGTTTTGATCTGATTTACGCCCGGCAGCATCAAACCCTTGAAGCCTGGCGTGCCGAGCTGACCGAAGCTTTGACGATGGCTGTCGACCATTTGTCTCTGTACCAACTCACCGTCGAGGACGGCACCGCCTTTGGTGACCGCTATGCTGTCGGTAAACTGCGCGGTCTGCCAGAAGACGACAGCGCCGCCGACATGTATCTGGCCACACAGGAAATCTGCGAAGCGCATGGCCTGCCCTCCTATGAGGTCTCAAATCACGCGCGGCCGGGGTCCGAGTCCCAACACAACCTTATCTATTGGCGCTATGGCGATTACGTCGGAATCGGCCCCGGTGCGCATGGACGGATCACACTGAACGGCCAAAAGCTGGCGACGGAAACTTATCTGTCCCCGAACGCATGGCTAACCGCTGTAGCAAAAGGCACAGGGGAAAGGGAACGGGTAGCCCTTTCAACGCAAGACCAAGCAGTTGAATACCTGATGATGGGGTTGAGGATAATAGAGGGACTAGATATTGATAGATTTAACGCCTTAACTGATCAGCCTCTACAGCAGAAAAAGCTGTCTGATTTGATGGAAATCGGCATGTTAGAACAGAAAAATGGTCGTCTTATTGCCACCAAGAATGGACGCGCGGTTCTTAATGCGGTGATCCGGGAGTTGTTGGGGTAGGTGATGCAATATATCTGGGCTACCTTGGGGTTGATTTGCGTTGGACTTGCAGCGGTAGGTATTGCTCTACCTCTTCTGCCGACTGTACCATTCTTGTTGTTGGCCGCTTTCTTCTTTGCCCGCTCTTCCTCTCGCCTTCATCACTGGCTGGTAACTCATCAGACTTTTGGGCCATTGATCGTTGATTGGCAAACCTCTGGTGTCATTCGACCGGGTGCAAAAAAGGCGGCCACCATTTCAGTTACCGCCGTGTTTGGATTATCTATTCTGCTGGCCTTGCCTTCCCACGTTCTGATTATTCAGGCTGTGGTTTTAGGCTGTGTCATGATCTTTATCTGGACACGACCTAACGGCTGAGCTTAGCACAAAGATCGTCTAACTGATCCAGATTTTCATAGGTCAAAACCACCTGCCCAGTTTCAGTACCAGCCTTGTGGTTGATCGCAACTTTCATAGCCAGAATCGCCGAGAGATCTTTCTCCAATGCACGCGTATCCGCGTCCTTGCCAGCATTCAGATTTCTGGACCGCGGCGTGGCCTTGGCAGGATCTGCTTGTTGTTTTTTCACCAACGCTTCGGTCGCACGCACCGAAAGGCCATCCCGAACGACAATTTTGGCCAATTCTGATGGGTTTTCCGCTGTTATCAAAGCCCGTGCATGACCCGCTGACAGCTTGCCCTCAATAACCAATGTCTGAACGTCCAACGGCAAGGAAAGCAATCGCAGTAGATTCGCAATGTGGCTGCGGCTTTTCCCAAGAGCTTCGGCCAGCTTTTCCTGTGTGTGCCCGAAACGGTCCATAAGCTGCTTGTATCCAGCAGCCTCTTCAACGGCATTCAGATCTGCGCGCTGAATATTCTCGATAATCGCAACTTCAAGAACCTCGGTATCGTCGAATTCGCGTACGATAACCGGAATATCATGTAGCTGCGCCATCTGAGCAGCACGCCAACGCCGTTCACCGGCAACAATTTCATACTCACCGCTACTGATTTCGCGTACGATCAGCGGCTGGATAATACCTTTTTCCTTAACAGATGCGGCAAGCTCATCAAGATGCTCTGCCGAAAACGTCCGGCGCGGCTGATTTGGGTTGGCCCGCAATTTTTCAATTGGAACCGTCATGTCCGGACGGCGCGGCTCTGATGAGACTAGACCTTCTGCTTCTTGTGTTACATCAGCCATCAATGCGGAAAGGCCTCGGCCTAGGCCTCTGTGTTTTGTTTTTTTGGCGGTCACTGAGCCCTCCTCACTGCCGCTCAGGCGGCGATATTTTTATTCTTGTGAATGACTTCGCGAGCCAGATGCCGATATGCCATCGCACCCAACGATCCCGAATCATATTGCAGAACTGGCAAAGCGTAAGACGGCGCTTCGCTGACCCGCACATTCCTGGGTATTTTGGTTTTAAATACCATCTCACCCAAATTGTCACGTGCATCCTTTTCGACCTGACGGGACAAGTTATTGCGGTTGTCATACATGGTAAGCACAACACCTTCGATTCTGAGGTCAGGATTGGCGGTTTGACGGACCTCTCGGATCGTCAGCATCAACTGCGAAAGACCCTCCAAAGCAAAGAACTCACTTTGCAGCGGAACCAAAACCGAATGCGATGCCACCATCGCATTCACAGTCAGAAGATTGAGAGACGGAGGGCAATCGATCAGGATGAAATCCAACTTGAATTTATCAATAGCCGTCTGGCGCAGTGCGTCATGAAGAAGATAGCTGCGTTTTTCATTGGAAATCAATTCAATATCAGCCGAGCTCAAATCAACAGTCGCAGGAACAACAAAAAGCCCTTCGATATCCGTTTCCTGCAGTACTGCCTCAAGCGGTGCTTCATCCAGGATCAGATCATAAGTCGTCCAATCCCTATCCTCGACCCCCAATCCTGTCGACGCATTACCTTGAGGGTCCAAATCAACAACCAACACCCTACACCCTGCTTCGGCAAGTCCAGCGGCAAGGTTAATCGCTGTCGTAGTTTTTCCCACCCCACCCTTTTGATTGGCAACCGCAATTATCCGGGGCCCTGAAGGGCGAGACAGATCAACCACGCGATACTCCTTTGATCCTTAGGATAACAGCTTGGGGTTCAGTTAAACTTGTAATCGGCTCGCAATCGAATTTCCATTCCTCGCGTGCGTCATCCAGCTCTTTTTTCCAGTTTGCGCCTTTAGGCAACAGCGCGGTACCGTGTTCTCCTAAATGTCTGTCGCAAAAGGACAATAACATCTTCAGGTCAGCTAGCGCACGTGCTGATAGTATATCTGCGCTCAAGGGGTCTACGTCCTCGATTCTCTTTGAAACAACAGTACATTTTGCCCCGCACTCTCGGACAACGGTGCGTAGAAACGCCGATTTTCTCTGATCGCTTTCAACAAATGTAAAATGTGTATCTGGCGCTTCATCAGCGGCCAAAATAGCGCAAACCATCCCTGGAAAGCCTCCTCCACTTCCTAAGTCCACCCAGGTTTGGAAAGCTTCTGCACACCGAAAGACTTGTACCGAGTCCAATATATGCCGGGTCCAGATATCATTAAGGCTGTTCCTGGAAACCAAGTTTATCTTGGGATTCCAGCGCTGCACCAGATTTACGTAGACCTCAAGCCGATCGAGTGTTTCACGTGAAACATTCAACCCGTTCAGCACTTCGGAGCTCATACTTTGCGCACCCGATGTTCACGCCGCAATTTGGCCAGCAACAAAGTCAGTGCAGCAGGTGTTACGCCTTCTACGCGCCCAGCCTGTGCTATATTTACCGGTCTTGCCGTCGATAGTTTCTGTTTCATCTCAGATGACAGACCTTCCAACGTTGAATAGTCAAAATCTCGCGGAATCTCATAAGATTCATCGCGTTTCATAGCTTCAACATCCTTTTTTTGCCGCACAATGTAGTTCGCATAAAGCGCGTCCCGTTCGACCTGAAGGCGGATATCCGCTTCAACACACTCTAGCTCAGGAACAAGTGGCAAAAGGTCGTCGAATGACACATCTGGAAATGCCAATATCGCCATTCCGTCCCTGCGATTTCCATCTTGGTTGACATTAATGCCTGCTGATCGCATCTCCTTCGGTGTAAATTTGCGATCCGTCAATTTAGACTTGGCAGTCTCCAGCTTGTCCATTTTCCGTTCAAACTGAATTTTCCGCGATTCACCAACACACCCAAGATCAATGCCTATTGGCGTTAACCTCTGATCTGCGTTATCTGCTCGCAGCGACAAACGGAATTCCGCGCGAGAGGTAAACATTCGGTAAGGCTCCGCCACTCCGCGAGTAGTTAGATCGTCAATCATCACACCAATGTAGCTGTCCGCACGCGTGAAATGGAGCGGGTCACGTCCCAAAACGGCTAGTGCAGCGTTCAACCCCGCAACAAGTCCCTGCGCTGCTGCTTCTTCATATCCTGTCGTTCCGTTGATTTGACCAGCAAGATAAAGACCCGGCGTCTCTGGCAATGACAAAGATGACGTCAATACGCGTGGATCGACGTAATCGTATTCAATCGCATAACCAGGTTGCAATATGACTGCATTCTCCAGTCCCTTGATTGATCGAACATAATCTTGTTGTACATCTTGTGGTAAAGACGTCGAAATCCCGTTTGGGTAGATCGTGTGGTCGTTAACTCCTTCGGGTTCCAAGAAAATTTGGTGCGATTCCTTGTCGGAAAAGCGGACGATTTTGTCCTCGATGGATGGGCAATAGCGTGGACCCACTCCATCGATATGCCCGCCATACATTGCAGACCGAGACAGGTTCTTTTCGATGATCTCGTGCGTTCGCGCATTTGTATGTGTAATTCCGCAAGAGATTTGCGGCGCGACAACTGAAGTTGAGAGAAAGGAAAACAGCGTGGGATCTTCATCGCCGTCTTGTCGTTCAAGGTCTGTCCAATTTATTGTGCGACCGTCCAGCCGGGGCGGTGTACCGGTTTTCAATCGACCCAGAGGAAGATCAAAGCTATCCAGACGTTCGGCCAACTTCACCGACGGTCGGTCCCCCATCCGACCACCGGGCTTGGAAACGTCTCCAATGTGAATGACACCCCGCAAAAATGTACCAGATGTTAGGATGACAGCTCCGGCATGAATTTCCGAACCGTCCGCTAGCTTGATTCCAACAACCTTCGAGCCATCCATCAGAAAGTCGACAACTTCACCGACAACAATGGATAGATGCTCTTGCTGCTGCGTCTCTTTCTGCATGGCCGCACGATACAGTGCTCGGTCAGCTTGTGTTCTTGGCCCCTGCACTGCTGGACCTTTCCGACGGTTCAAAAGGCGAAACTGAATCCCGGCTTGATCAGCCACACGCCCCATGACGCCATCCAGCGCATCGATTTCACGCACCAAATGACCTTTCCCAAGGCCACCAATAGCAGGGTTACAGGACATGACGCCGATATCCTGCCCTGACAAGGTTACCAAAGCAGTTTCGACACCCATCCGGGCAGCCGCATGAGCTGCTTCGGTTCCAGCATGGCCAGCCCCAATGATCACCACATCAAACTTTGAATGTTTCACGTGAAACACTCCTTATTTCCCAAGGCAGAAACTGGAAAATATTTCATCCAATAGGTCCTCGACCCCAATTCTACCAACCAATGTTTCAAGTGCGCGGATCGCCGTACGTAGCTCTTCTGCCGCGATATCATACAAGTCCGGTCCTGATTCCAGAACCGTCATTGCAGCGGCTAGCGCCGCACTGGCGTCATTCAGCGCGACGCGATGCCGTTCTCGCGTCGCGATACCATGGCTAGTAGATCGATCAGCCAACACACGCGATATATGGGAAATTAGCTGATCAATCCCTTGACCAGTTTTTCCAGAAACTCCGCCTTCGACACCATCACGAAGATCAGATTTCGGCAAAATTTGAATATCCCCATCTGCCATGGGAACACCCAGCTCTTTTGGATTCTCTGTCAGAAACACGCGCAGATCAGCCGCGTCAGCGCGTTTTCGGGCGAGTTCGATTCCCAGGTTTTCAACGTGATCCTCAGTTTCACGCAATCCAGCTGTGTCCAGCAGAGTGACGGGTAGACCGCCAAGATCCATGCGAACTTCGATCACGTCTCGTGTCGTTCCCGCGTATTCTGAGGTAATCGCTGCTTCCCGCCCTGCCAGCGCGTTCAATAAGGTAGACTTACCCGCGTTAGGTAAACCAACAATGGCAACCTCAAATCCAGTACGAATACGTTCAGCGATCTTAACGCCATCTGCCTCACGCCGAATATCTTCCATGACTCCGGTAATCAAATTCCGAACTTCAGGCGTGACATCTGTGGGCACTTCTTCATCGGCAAAATCAATGACCGCCTCCAGCAACGATGCCGCCCGTATCAGATCACGACGCCAACGCTCCGCCAAGCCACCTAGTTCGCCAGCCAGAATGGTCTGGGCCTGTTTGCGCTGCGCTTCGGTTTCGGCATCGATCAGATCTGCAAGCCCTTCAACCTGCGTCAGGTCCATCTTGCCATTCTCAAGTGCACGCCGCGTAAATTCCCCAGGTTCTGCCAAACGCAAACCATCTGTGTCCGACAAACAGCGCATCACAGCATTGATCGCAGCCGTACTTCCGTGAATTTGAAGCTCGGCCACATCTTCACCGGTGAAACTCGCCGGCGCTTGAAATGTCAAGATCAGCCCATCATCCAGGCGCGATCCATCACCCGCGTACAATGACCGAACCCGCATACCGCGGGGCGGCAGCGCGCTGTCTGTTAGATCGGCCGCTGCAGAATGCGCCAATGGGCCTGAGAGGCGGATAACCGCCACTCCTGCTTTGCCTTGTGCGCTGGCCAAGGCGAATATCGTATCCATTCGAAGGCCTCGCGTCGTTTAAGACCTGTGTCAGGTGTTCATTGAATCGAAGAACTCGCCGTTTGTCTTCGTCTGCTTCAACTTCGACAACAGGAATTCGATTGCGTCGGTGGTACCCATCGGGTTGAGGATGCGGCGCAGAACGAAGGTCTTGGCCAGATCGCCTTTGTCGACCAGCAGGTCTTCTTTCCGGGTACCGGACTTGAGGATGTCGATGGCCGGGAACACGCGCTTGTCTGCAATCTTGCGATCCAGAACGATTTCCGAGTTACCGGTGCCTTTGAATTCTTCGAAAATGACTTCGTCCATCCGGCTACCGGTGTCGATCAGCGCAGTCGCGATGATGGTCAGCGAACCACCCTCTTCGATATTCCGCGCCGCACCAAAGAAACGCTTGGGCCGCTGCAGCGCATTCGCATCCACACCACCGGTCAGAACTTTACCCGAAGATGGGACCACAGTGTTAAACGCCCTACCAAGTCTTGTGATTGAGTCAAGAAGTATAACAACATCTCGTTTATGCTCGACCAAGCGTTTGGCTTTTTCAATGACCATTTCAGACACCGCCACGTGACGGGTTGCCGGTTCGTCAAAGGTCGAAGACACAACCTCACCTTTTACCGAGCGCTGCATGTCGGTCACCTCTTCCGGGCGTTCGTCGATCAACAACACGATCAGATAGCATTCCGGGTGGTTCTGTTCGATCGAATGCGCGATGTTCTGCAGGATCACCGTCTTACCGGTCCGTGGCGGCGCCACGATCAGTGACCGCTGGCCTTTACCGATGGGCGACACAAGGTCTATCACACGGGCCGACTTGTCTTTGATGGTGGGATCTTCGATCTCCATCTTCAGACGCTCATCGGGATACAGAGGCGTCAGGTTGTCGAACAGAATCTTGTGTTTCGCCTTCTCAGGGTTCTCGAAGTTGATCATCGTGACCTTGGTCAGCGCGAAGTACCGTTCGTTATCGTCCGGCGCCTTGATCTCACCTTCGACCGTGTCGCCTGTGCGCAGCGAGTGCAGGCGGATCATGTCGGGCGAGACATAGATATCGTCCGGACCCGGCAGATAGTTCGCCTCAGGCGAGCGCAGAAAGCCGAAGCCGTCCTGCAGAACCTCAAGCACGCCATCGCCGCCAACGGTCCAGCCTTCATCTGCACGTTCGCGCAGAATCTGGAACATCATCTCGCCTTTACGCATGGTCGAGGCGTTTTCGATCTCCAGTTCTTCGGCCATCGCCAGAAGATCTTTGGGGCTTTTGGCTTTCAGGTCGGCCAGATTCAGGGATTCAGTGGACATGATACATACCTTCACCGCTGACTGTGCGGCTTGAAGTGGAAATTCAGTACGGAAAATACGCCGCCCGGACGGGCGTGTTGACCCCTACATAAGCCCGGTAGCTTTCGGAGTCAAACAGGCCTTCAGAACTTCAGAACGACCGCCAGAACGATGGCAACCATTAAAATGGTCGGTACCTCGTTCATCATGCGATATTGCCGCCCAGTGAGCTTATTTTCGCCCTCTAAGAAGTCCTTGCGCCGTGCCATCAGCCAATGATGAAACCAGGTCATACCAATCACAGCCGCCCCCTTGACCCAGGGCCAAGACCAGTCCCACCCAACGATGCCCGGCGTGAACACCATGATAAGCCCGCACACCCATGCTACGTACATCGCTGGTCGCATGATCACACGCAGCAACTTGTCTTCCATTTCAAAGAAGATGGTTTCTGCCCCGTCGACCGTCTGTGCCTTTTCTACGTGATAGACGAACAGCCTGGGCAAATAGAACAGTCCTGCCATCCACGAGATCACGGCCATGATGTGTAAAGACTTCACCCACGGGTAAATCGTGAAAAGAAGATCGGTCATTCTGGCTCCGGGTGTTGTTCGGAACTCTCCCTAATAAAAAAATAAGAAAAGAAAAAGGAAGATGGTTTTGTAGGGTGAACAAAATCCGTGGATTACTTTTTTACACATGCTTTTTCCCCAGGTGGAAAGAGTTCCGTGATTTTCAGGTGATTCTGTGAATTTCATGATTTATAGTTTTAAAACAATAAGTTGTATATTGGCATATAGAAGACCTCTGAGGATAACTCTTTGGGTAAACCCGGAATATCGGGTTATCCATGTCTTTAGACTTATCCTTGTCCCGGATGGACAGGGTTTGAGCGACTCAGGGAAGTTTTGGGCGAAAATCCCGGGGTTGCGTGTCAATCTGAAAACCATACAAACCGTCCAGTAACGCTCAACGATTTGCACACGGGGTTGTCCACATGTCTGTCCCCATCATCCTGGCCTCGGGGTCATTTATTCGCGCACAGCTGCTGGAAAACGCAGGCGTGCCATTTTCCGTTCAGGTGGCGCGCGTGGATGAGGATACCATAAAACGCGCACTGTTGGCCGAAGAGGCATCTCCCCGTGATATTGCTGATGCACTCGCCGAGATGAAAGCTCGCAAAGTTAGCGACAAAAATCCCGGCGCGATGGTTCTGGGCTGCGATCAGGTGTTGGATTTTGACGGGCAACTGTTGTCGAAACCTGAAACATTCGAAGATGCTCTTGCGCAGCTCAAGGCGATGCGGGGCAAGCGGCATATGCTGTTGTCTGCTGCGGTGATCTATCAGGATGGAGAGCCGATCTGGCGCCATGTCGGGCAAGTGCGCCTGCGGATGCGGATGAGCTCGGATGCGTTTCTGCGCGATTATATCAACCGCAACTGGGACAGCATCCGCCATGCGGTCGGCGCCTATAAGCTGGAAGAGGAAGGTGTCCGTCTGTTCGCTACCATTGACGGCGACTACTTTAATGTCTTGGGTATGCCCCTGTTGGAACTGCTCAATTATCTGGCTGTCAAAGGGGTGATCGACCAATGACGCATAATCATATTCCGCTGGCCGGGGTGATCGGGCATCCGATTGCACATTCCAAATCGCCCAAGCTGCATGGGCACTGGCTAAAAAGTTATGGGCTGGCTGGGCATTACATCCCAATGGATGTTGCGCCTGCAGATTTTGAGCGTGTTTTACGCACTCTACCCAAAGCGGGTTTTGTAGGGGCAAATGTGACTGTACCCCATAAAGAGGCTGCGCTGCGAATTGCAGACCATGTATCTGAGCGGGCCAAGCTGATTGGTGCTGCGAATACGCTTGTGTTTCAGAACGACGGCTCAATCCATGCGGACAACACTGATGGCTACGGGTTTATGCAGAACCTGCACAGTGGCGCGCCGGATTGGGTGCCATCAGACGGACCCGCATTGGTGTTTGGTGCAGGCGGTGCAGCGCGCGCGGTTCTGCAAGGGCTGCTTGAGGCTGGCGTACCGAAAATTATGCTGACCAACCGTACTCGGGCACGGGCTGAACAGCTGAAAGAGGAATTCGGAGACCGCATCACCGTGGTGGATTGGGTTCAGGCCGGGAATTCTGTTGAAGAGGCTGAACTGGTGGTCAACACTACCTCTCTGGGTATGCAGGGCCAGCCTGAACTACGAGTGCCACTGGATGGGTTGCAGTCTGGCGCGGTGGTTACGGATTTGGTCTATGCCCCGCTGCAAACACATTTGCTGAAAACGGCGGACGAGGCGGGCTGCACGACGGTCGACGGGTTGGGTATGTTGCTGCATCAGGCGGTACCTGGATTTGAACGCTGGTTCGGCATCCGCCCCGAGGTGACCGACGATCTCCGTGCGGCGGTTTTGGGATGAGTTTTGCGCTTGGCCTGACAGGCTCGATCGGTATGGGTAAAAGCACCACGGCACAGATGTTTGTCGAGGAGGGCTGCGCGCTGTGGGATGCTGATGCGGCCGTACATAGACTCTATACAAAGGGTGGAGCCGCAGTTGAGCCCATGCGCGAGGCCTTTCCTGAGGCGATTGTCGAGGATACCGTCAGCCGTGATGCGCTGAAACGGATCATTGCGCAGGACCCATCTGCACTGAAACAGATCGAGGCCATCGTGCACCCTCTGGTAGCCGCTGATCGTGCAGCGTTTCGGGAGCAGGCCACGGCGGATATTCTGGTGTTCGACATTCCCTTGCTGTTTGAAACCGGCGGTGACGCGGCGATGGATGCCGTTGCCTGCGTCTCGATTCCCGCCGATGAACAAAAGCGCCGCGTGATGGAGCGCGGCACGATGACCGAGGCGCAGTTCGAACAGATCCGCTCCAAGCAGATGCCGAATGATGAGAAATGCGCGCGGTCGGACTATGTGATCGTGACGGATACGCTGGACCATGCCCGCGCGCAGGTGCAGGATGTGGTCAGGCAGATACGGGCGGGGATGGCAGATGCGTGAGATTGTACTCGATACCGAAACCACCGGGTTCGACCCCGAAAGCGGCGACCGGATTGTCGAGATCGGCGCGGTTGAGCTGTGGAACCACGTGGCCACGGGCGAGACCTATCACGTCTATATCAACCCCGAACGGTCCATGCCTGAAGAGGCGTTTGGCGTGCACGGCATCGGCCCCGACCTTTTGGAGAATCCGCGCCCGGCAGAAAAAGGCGAGGTCACGCTGAAGGACAAACCTGTCTTTGCCAAGATCGGTCAGGGGTTTCTTGATTTCATCAAGGATTCAAAGCTGGTGATCCACAATGCATCCTTCGATATGAAATTCCTGAACGCAGAACTCAGATGGATGGGTTTGCCCCAAATCCCAATGGATCAAGCGCTGGATACGCTGGCGATTGCGCGCAAACGGTTTCCGGGTTCGCCCGCGTCACTAGACGCACTGTGCAGGCGATTTAACATCGACAACACGAACCGGGTGCTGCACGGGGCACTTTTGGACTCGGAAATTCTGGCCGAGGTCTATCTGGAGCTGATCGGGGGTCGGCAACCGGATTTCGGCCTGTCATCTGCGGCTTCATCGGGTGCGGGTGGTCAGGACGACTGGCGCCCAACAGCGCGCCCGACCCCGTTGGCGTCGAAGATCACCGAAGAAGAGCGTTCTGCGCATGAGGCGTTTGTAGAAAAACTGGGCGAGAATGCCCTGTGGACCCGCGCCTGAGAAACTAACCCAGCGCGGGTCAGACTTATTAAGCTTGCGCTTTCTGAGCTTCGGCCTGACGGCGCATCAACTCGTTGCGATACAGTGCAACAAAGTCGATATTGTCCAGATTGACCGGCGGATAACCACCGTCGCGGGTGACGTCACTGACGATGCGGCGCAGGAACGGGAACAGCATCCGCGGGCATTCAATCAGCAGGAACGGGTGCAGTTGATCTTCGGCAACGCCTTCCACGTGGAACAGACCGCAATAGTCGATCTCGCACAGAAACAGGACGTCTTCCATGCCTTTGGCTTTGGACGTCAGATTCAGTTTTATCGAGATTTCGTACTGATGCTCTACCTTACGCTTTTTCGCATCCAGGTTTACCTGAACTGCAATCTCGGGCTGTACGTCCCCGGATACGCCCTTTTGCGCCATTACATTTTCAAAGGACAAATCGCGAATGAATTGTCCCAGAACGCGCATCTGAACTTGAGGGGCGGTTTGGGCCGCAGTGTTTTCTGCAGCGTTTTCTTCGGCCATGGAACTACTCCAAAAATAAAATCCGCCATTGCTTAGCAAGTTGGGCGCGGTACCTCAATGCTGGTGCGGTCCTTCGACCCATTTCGACGGTTTCGCCGGGTTTTGGCGTGGCTTTACCTCGGTGAATTCACCATCGATCACGTCATCGTCAAACGTCGTTTGTCCGGATCGGAATTGCGATCCAGTGCCCATTTGGAACTGAGTGATCTTCACTCTGGATTTCAGATAGCGAAAGACCGAGATTCGAACACCGGGAATAAGGAGTGCAAATCCAACCGCGTCGGTGAAAAAGCCCGGCGTCAGCAGCAACATGCCAGACATCAAGATCATCGCGCCATGGGCCAGCGGCTCGGTCGGGTCATCCAGTTCGGCAAAAGATCGCTGCAGATCGGCCAGCGCCATGCGACCTTGTGTCCTGACCAAAGCGGTGCCCAGAACGGCCGTCAGCACCACAATTGCCAGAGTGGGCCACAACCCGATCAGGCCACCCACCTGAATGAACAGGGCAATCTCGATGATCGGGACCAATAAAAATGCCAAGAACAGGTACATTTGCGTTATCCTTTACCAGAGGTCGGGCAGTGGACTTGCCACGAACTGTCACCTACATAGTGGCATGAGGCCGCGTATACAAAGTCGCGGTCTGAAAAGAGGATGAAATGAACGAACCGATGATCCAGTTGCTGGTCCTTGCCGGAATAGCCGTTTTCCTGATCCTGCGCCTGAAAAGTGTGCTGGGCACGCGTGAAGGTTTTGAGAAACCCCCCGTTCAGCAACAACCCGAAGGGCACAGCGCCCGCCGCGGGTTCGAAGTGATCGACGGCGGCCCGGATCACGACATTACAGACCATGTCGCCGAAGACAGCGAACAAGCACAGACACTGGCCGCGATGAAGCGGATTGAACCCAGCTTTTCCGTCAGTGAATTTGTGCAGGGTGCGCGTGGCGCCTATGAGATGATTGTCATGGGGTTCGAAAAAGGGAACCTGGACGAGATCCAGCCTTTCCTGTCCGAAGAGGTGTTCGACACATTTGTCTCTGTCGTTGCAGACCGTGAAGACAAGGGCCTGACCATCGAGGCCGAGTTCATCGGTGTACGCGAAACAGCGCTGACTGACGCGAAGTTCGACAAGGATACCAATCAGGCCGAGATTACCATGAAGTTTGTGGGTGAGTTGACCTCGGTTGTTCGGGATCGTGGCGGCGACATCATCGAAGGCAACCCGAATACCGTCAAACGCCAAAAGGACAGCTGGACCTTTGCCCGTGTTATGGGCTCGGACGATCCGAACTGGCTGCTTGTTGCCACGGACGCATGATTGCCGCACTCCGGTCGCTCTTACTGGTGGGCGCGATGACCACCGCAAGTGCCGCCGGAGCTGAGGCGACGCGCTCGATCCTGTCGTTTGACGACCTTGAAGACTGGGCCGCCGATGATCACGGGGCGGCCCTTTCTGTTTTTCTGAACACATGTGGCGATCTGGAAGACCCAGACTGGCGTGCGCTGTGCGGTGTGGCGCGGACCTATGAAGCCGATGCTGCGCGGTCGTTCTTTGAGCTGTTCTTCCGTCCGGTTCTGGTCGAAGACGGAAAGGATGCGCTGTTCACCGGGTATTTTGAACCCGAATTGGACGGATCGCGCACACGGACGGATCGATACAAAAACCCAATCTACAAAATGCCGCCCGAGGCACGGGCCGAAGGGCCGTGGCTCAGCCGCCGAGAAATCCTGTCTACCGATGCCATGACGGGCCGGGGGCTTGAAATCGCTTGGGTCGATGATCCGGTTGAGTTGTTCTTTTTGCAGATTCAGGGCTCGGGCCGTATTCGCCTGCCAGATGGCGGCGCGTTGCGTGTGGGTTATGGCGGCGCGAATGGACATCCTTATCGTTCAATCGGGGCCGAGCTGATCCGCCGCGGCGCTTTGGGCGCGCATGAGGTCAGCGCCCAGATGATCCGCGCCTGGGTGCGCAAGAACCCCGAAGCTGGGGCCGAACTGCTGTTTCACAACCCCTCCTATGTGTTTTTCCGTGAGGTCACGCGCGTCGCTCCCGAGTTTGGGCCGTTGGGGGCGATGAATAGGTCCGTTACTTCAATGCGCAGTATCGCGGCCGATCCATCCTATACGCCGTTGGGGGCTCCGGTTTGGGTTGAGAAAGATGGAAAGGATCCAATGCGCAGGCTGATGATTGCGCAAGACACTGGTGCTGCCATCAAGGGTGCACAGCGGGCCGACATCTTTTTCGGCACCGGCGACAGTGCCGGTCAGGCGGCCGGACGTCTGAAAGATCCGGGTCGAATGGTGGTCTTGCTGCCAATCCAACGCGCCTATGCCTTGATCACGGATGAGTATTGATGTCTCGCCGTAAACTGACCGCTGAAGAGATCGAGCTATGGCGCAAGGTCGCCAAACAGGCCGAGCGCATGCATCCTGAGATACCGCAAACGGTACATCCAACGTCTCTGCCCAAACCCAAGCCCAAAAAGGTGCCAAAACCCCGCTTTGAAGCGTTCGAGCTGGGCCAGTCACATAAATCAAAGACAAAGACTAACGATCTGAAACCATCGGTAACAGATACGCTACGCAATGCGCCGGTTCAGATGGACAGCAAGGCCTTTGGCCGGATGAAGCGTGGTAAGCTGAAGCCAGAAGGCAAGTTGGATCTGCATGGAATGCGGGTGGATGCAGCACATCCGGCGTTGATCCGTTTTGTACTGACAGCTCAGGCGCAGGGCAAACGGTTGGTCCTTGTGGTGACAGGCAAGGGCAAGGACAGGGACGAGCCCGGTCCAATCCCGACCCCGCGTGGTATTCTGCGCAATCAGGTTCCGCATTGGTTGACGATCCCACCATTGGCGCAAGCGGTTATGCAGGTTACACCTGCGCATATCAGTCACGGTGGTGACGGCGCCTATTACGTCTATCTTCGCCGTATTCGCTAAAGGCTGGGTTCTGCGCGGGATACACCTCTCCAGACCAGCACGCAGACCCCAACAAAAAAACCACCAATCCACAGAAACTGAGTGCTAAGCGGGACACCCAAGTCGATCAGAACTCCGGTCAGGCCGGGCCCAATGGCAGAGCCAAGAACCAAGACCGCCGTGGCCAGCGCCTTGATCGCGCCGATATGCTGTGTGCCGTAGAACTCGGCCCAGAATGCACTCGGTAGGGTGCTGTTGGCGCCCACTGTCAGCCCCAGGAAAATCAGCCCGACCGTAGCGCCACCAATGGTTGATGATATGGCCAAAATGGTAAATCCAAGCGCCATTGGCAGTTGATAAAATGGCATCAGGCGTGCCGTGCCCAATTTATCCAATGCCCAGCCTGCGGCGAACATCGAAACCAGCGATACACCTGTGTAGACGGGAAATAGGGCCACGAGTTGGATATGAAGCCAGCCCTTAACCTCTGCCAGATGAACCTGATGAAAGAAAAAGGCGGTGATAAAGGCCGACGGGCCCAGAACAGCGGGCATCATGAACCAGAACAACGGATGCAGCAGCGCCTCGCGCCGCGTCCAGTGGTGGTCTTGCATGCCGGTAGACGAATACCCGGCCGCAAGACTTTGTGGCGTTCTTTCCTGGCGCAAGAACCTTATTAGTATGGGAATACCCAAAGCAGCGATGCCCGCTGCGACAACCCAAAGCCAGCGCCAATCCAGAAAAACCATCGCCGCAACAAAGGCCAGCGGCAGCAGCGCCTCGCCAAACGCATAGCCGATTGAGGCAATCGACAGCGCCTTTCCCCGGTTTGCGGTGAACCAGCGCGCCATGGCGACCAAAGCAAGATGGGTGCTCATACCTTGCCCGAACAAACGCAACAGGAAAATCACCAGAGGTAACAGAAATACCCAGCTGTTCAGCGCCATGGCTAGCGCGGCAAGTGTTAATCCAGCCAGCACCACTGGGCCCAATACCCGCACGCGGAGGATGTCAGTCAGCCCTCCTGCCCAGATCATCACAACAGCCGACAGGGTGGTGCCCAGCGAATAGATTGCGCCCCATGATCCGTGGCTTAGCCCATAGGCCGCGCGGATTTCACCAGCGAAGATCGAGATAAAGAATGTCTGGCCAAAACTGGACAGGAAGGTCAACAAAACACCGGCACTCAGCCATGAGGCGTTCTGGTAAAGGAAACCAAGCAGCTTGTACTGCGTCACGGAGTTGAGACCTGCGCCTGCCCGGTTTCCGTCAAGACGATTTCGGTTGCGCCGACAGGGTTGCGTTCGTCAGGCGGAACCAGAATGTCGAGGGTTTTTTCATCTGGCCCGAAGGTATTGGTGACACGGCGGACCGAGCTAAGGATTGCCAGCAAAGCCGGAGACGTCGCTGCAACGAAATGCGAAGATTGAGCATCGCTGTTAAATGCAGTCGTGTCGATCACGTTGATCGGGAATTCCTTTAATGTTTCAATCGAACTGATGTTGCCCAGCCGCTCTCCTTCATCCGTACCACGAAGGCGGGATGATATATTCAGAATCTTGTCCTTTTGTGAAACCATGACAATGAATGGGTCAGGCGGATTTTTGATCCGTCCCATCTGTGACCGGAACAGATCCACATCCAAATCGGGAGAGATCAGAACCACACCTTCAATGTTTCTGTTGGCCCAGCCCGGTTCCTGCAGTTCCGTCTGGCGCATCATCTCCATTGAAAGGGCGCTGCCCATGGAATGTGCCACGAGAAGAACCCGTTTGACACCCATGGATTTCAATTCACGAATAGTCTGTTCCAGACCATCGCGGGCGAAAAGCATGCTGTCCAAATCGTAGGCATATCCAAATCCAGTCGCGCGACTGGGCCAGGAATAAACCAGAATAGAACCCGGAATGCCAATATCATGAGACAGCTGCGCCGCGCGGAATATGGTTTCTGTTTGGGTGGAGTTGTAGCCGTGCACAAAAATCGTGACGTCGTCTTGACCGCGCAGATGCTCGTGCAGCCCCTGAGGCCCGTCCAGTTCGGTCACATTTGCAAGGACGAATTCTTTTTTCGGGTTCGGGTTCGCATATGAAAACTTCAACGTACCCGGCGTATGTGTCGGCGGGATCGAGACGGTGGTGTCCAGAAACTGCAGCTTTTCACCGCGCCGGAAGCCGTAAGACCCGTCTGCTTCGCGGGCGCGGGTGGTGCTTGCAAAGACGGTCGTTGGTGTACCGATGGTTGCAGCCGCAGGCACAATTTCGGTTACCGTCCTGTCAACGCAGGCGCCCAGTGAAAGAGAGATAAACAAAACGATCAGATAGCGCATAAATGGGTCCTTGCGGCCTTTTGCGCTAAGCTATCGAATTTTGACCCCACGTCCAGCGACATAGGGGCAGAACAACAGCGAAATCTGGCTGAAAAGGTTACAGGACGTAACGACTCAGGTCAGTTGATTTGGTCAGTTCGCCCAGATTGTCCTCTACAAACTGCGCGTTTACCGTGATCTCGGCTCCGGCCTGATCGGGTGCGGTGAATGAAAGCTCTTCGAACACGCGCTCCATCACAGTGTACAGCCGCCGCGCACCGATGTTTTCGACGCTCTGGTTCACATCAGCAGCGATACGAGCCAGCGCAGCGATGCCGTTATCTGTAAAGCTGACGGTGACTTCTTCTGTTCCCATCAATGCGGTGTACTGGCGGGTCAATGCGTTGTCTGTTTCGGTCAGGATGCGCACGAAATCTTCTTCGGTCAGGGCGCGCAGTTCTACGCGGATCGGCAGGCGGCCCTGAAGTTCCGGCAATAGGTCTGACGGTTTGGCAATGTGGAACGCACCAGATGCGATGAACAGGATATGATCGGTTTTCACCGCGCCGTACTTGGTTGAAACAGTGGTGCCTTCGATCAGAGGCAGCAGGTCCCGCTGCACCCCTTCGCGGCTGACATCGCCACCGCGTGCGTCTGTGCGCGCGCAGACTTTGTCGATCTCGTCCAGAAACACGATACCGTTCTGTTCGACCGACTCCAGCGCCACACGGTTGACGGTTTCATCATCCAGCAGCTTGTCGGCCTCTTCCCCGATCAGTGCGTCGTAGCTTTCTGCGACGGTCATGCGCTTCTTGACAGTGCGTCCGCCAAAGGCTTTGCCAAAGATATCGCCTAGGTTCATCATCCCCATCTGGCTGCCGGGCTGACCCGGAATGTCGAACATTGGCATCGGATTTGAGCTGTCGGACAGTTCCAGTTCGATCACTGTGTCATCCAGTTCACCTGCTTTCAGCTTTTTGCGGAACATCTCGCGCGTGCCTTCGCGGGCGTCTTCGCCTGCAATGGCAGCGATCACCCGATCCTCGGCGGCCTGATGAGCACGCGCCTTGACGTCTTCGCGCATGTATTCGCGGGTCTGGATGATGGCCGCATCGGCCAGATCGCGGATAATCTGTTCCACGTCGCGGCCCACATAACCGACCTCGGTGAACTTGGTCGCTTCGACCTTGATAAAGGGCGCGCGGGCCAGCTTGGCCAGACGGCGGCTGATTTCGGTCTTGCCGACACCGGTGGGGCCGATCATCAAGATGTTCTTGGGATAGACCTCTTCCCGAATGTCATCGGCCAATTGCTTGCGCCGCCAGCGGTTGCGCAGTGCCACGGCCACGGCACGCTTGGCGTCTTTCTGCCCGATGATAAAGCGGTCCAGTTCCGAGACGATCTCGCGCGGGGTCAGGTCGGTCATGTCAAATCTATCCGTCTGTTTCGCAGCGGAACCTAATCATACCGAGCGAAAACACAAGCCGATCACGACAACATCACGACATCTCACGGAACGCACACGGGTTTTCGCCATGATGTGAATCGCTTTGTGACCATTGCCTGCGGCATAACTTCCGGCGATGGGCACCCTAGCCCGCGACAATTTTTTGGAGATACCTCATCATGATGACTCGTCGTTCGCTTTTCGTGAAAGCTGCTGCCACCGGCGCGGCCCTGACCTTGGCTGGCACCACCACTGCTTTGGCTGGCGGCGCCAAAAAGAAAGGCACGTTCGAGGGCCGTTCGAACCACATCACCAGCGGCTCGGTGAAACTGGTAAAGGATGGCGAGCGCTTCATCGTAGAGCTGGGCGACGACTTCTCGCTGGATGGCGGCCCCGATCCCCGTGTGGCCTTTGGTAAGGACGGCACCTACGCCCCCGACAGCAAATTGGGCGCGCTGCTGAATCTGACCGGCAAACAGTCTTATGCCGTGCCGCCGACCATGGATGTGTCGGGCTACAACGAAGTGTACATCTGGTGCGAGGTTGCCGGTGTCCCGCTGGGCGTTGCATCGCTGAAATAATTCTACTGGTCAGAGGCCGGTTCGTCCGGCCTCTGACTTGGCATTAGGTGACGCAACGCCTGTCTGTTACACTCGCCCCAAGGCATTGGAACCGAGGGCGAATTTTATGACGAAGATTGCCAAGATCACTTTGCTGTTCGTGGTGTTTGTGGACCTGATCGGGCAAGGGCTGGTTTTTCCCATCATCAATTCCCTCATAATGGAAACCAAATCCGGATTCCTGCCCGACAGCACGCCTGTGGGCCGCCGCCATTTCTATTATGGACTGGTGATCGGGTGCTTTTTTCTGTCCTGGTTTCTGGGCGTGGTTTACGTTTCAAAAGTCTCGGATTCCATCGGGCGCAAGAATGCGTTGCTGGTCTGTCTGGGTGGAGCGCTTGTTGGTTATGCTTTGACTATCGCATCACTTTACATGAACAGTCTGCTGCTGCTGATAATTGGCCGCTCGATCACGGGATTTACTGCTGGCAATCAGCCGATCGCACAGGCGGCGATGATTGACGGTAGTACCGACGCTGCCGACCGGGACCGTAATATGGGTTACATCGTGACCGGTGTCAGCTTTGGCCTGGTCGGGGGCCCGATCATCGGGGCCGTCCTTTCAGATGCGGCCCTGCTGGGCAGCTTTGCAACGTTGAAAACGCCCTTTTATGGGGCTTTCGTTCTGGTGCTGATTGCCATCTTCCTTGTGATGACCTTCTTCAAGGATACCCGCACCGAGCGTGAACCTTTTGTTTTCCGCCCCCGTGACATCACCGATAGTCTGATCGCGGTGCGTGAACATCCGATGGTTCTAAAAATCCTGCCAGTTTATGCACTGTTCATGATCGCTAACGTCACGTTTTATGTCTTCGTCGACAACTTCTTGACCAGCGCATGGGGTTACGGCGTCATCGGTGGCAGCATGGCGATGGTGACGATTGGTTTTGCGTTGGCGTTCTCCAGTACTTTCCTGGTGAAACCTGCGCAGCAGCGGTTCAACAAACACCAAATTATCTATACCTCGCTGGTCACCATGGTCATCTGTGGTTTTGCGTTCGCCTTCAGTCCCAGCGGCGTGTTGAGCTATATTCCGGTGTTCTTCTTCTACTTCTTCTTTGGCGTATCCTACCCGACCATGCTGGGCTTGTTTTCATCATCCGTCAGTGAGGCCGACCAAGGTTGGGTCATGGGTGTTACCACTGCCGTTTTCTGTCTGGCCGGAGGTGTCATGTCCTTGGTAGGCGGCGGGTTGATGAGCATCGACATCCGCGTGCCTTATTACATCGTGATCATTGCCGCGATCATGGGTCTGATCGGCATGCATCTGCGATGGAAGGGAAAAGAGATAAAGGCGCTGTTAGCCTGAGACAGAATTGCGTTTGATTTGAATCGAAATACGCTGCCTCTCCCTTCGGTTGAACACGTATTTCGATGATGTGTTTTTAGATAAACGCAAATTGTCTTAGATCGTCTCAATCGTCAGATTACCGTTGGTATAGACGCAGATATCGGCGGCAATCGCCATCGCCTCACGCGCAACCTGCTCGGCCTGTTTGTCGCTGTCCATCATCGCGCGGGCCGCAGCCAGAGCAAAGTTCCCACCAGATCCAATGGCTGCCACGTTGTGTTCCGGTTCCAGCACGTCCCCTGCCCCGGTGATCACCAGTAGGTCTTTACCGTCGGTGACGATCAGCATCGCCTCAAGCTTTTGCAGGTACTTGTCGGTACGCCAATCCTTGGCCAACTCGACCGAGGAGCGGGCCAGTTGCCCCGGTGTGGCCTCAAGCTTGGCTTCCAGCCTTTCCAGCAAAGTAAACGCATCAGCGGTCGATCCGGCGAAACCGGCAACAACCTCGAACCCGCCGGGGGACAGGCGGCGCACCTTGCGGGCGGTGCCCTTGATCACGGTCTGGCCCAGGCTGACCTGTCCGTCGCCGGCAATCACCACCTGGCCGCCCTTTTTGACGCCAATGATCGTTGTGCCATGCCAACCGGGAAAATCGCTGTCTGCCATCAGGGCCTCCATTCTTCGCTGGCACCCTATATGGGCTGGACCCGCCCGCAGCGCAACAGGTCACAAGCTGCTTAAAAGATATGCAAGAATCGCAATTCGGGGTTACCGGACTAGCAATTGTGAGACTCGGCTGTTGGTCCTAAATGAGGCTCACAACCGACGAAGGGTCGGCTGTTTCTGTTTGAAGGAATGCGCAAATGGCAACCACTGCAAATATCCATGCGCCGCTCGGAGCAGCTACCATCCTGCACGTAGTGGACACGTTCTACGCAATCTATGACAATGCAATTGCGTGGAATGAAACTCGCAAAACTCGCAAGATCCTGTCGGAACTGAGCGACGCACAGCTGGACGATATCGGCCTGTGCCGTGCGGACATCAGCGACGTCTAATCCGCTAACAGTGCGAAGAAGAATGCAAGCCGCTCATCCGAGCGGCTTTTTCTTTGTCAGGTCAGTTTGTATTGACCGGCGAGATCCGGCAGGAAGGCCTCGATAGCGGCAGTCGCAACCACGTGCACTGTACCAGCTTCAGTATCCTCGACATCCAGCCCACCTTTGACAGCCCGAACCTCGGCACGACCACGGGGCAGATCGGCGGCGACCAAGTCGCAATCCACGCGATCCGGGTTTTGCACGCCAATCGTCACTTGCACGCGCATCTCGGCATGGTCGATGCCCAGCTTTGAAAACAGGGTGATCGACGAATGATGCAGCGCGTCCTGCACCGCCCGTCGCGCGGCCTTTGTGTAATCCTGCCCATACAGGTCGTTTCCGGTGCCCATTTCCAAAATGATACGCTTCTCGGTCATGTCACGGGCTCCATGTCGAATGAGACGATGATGGCGGCGTTGGCGATGACGGTGCGGCCATCGGTATGCGGTTTTTCAACATCCAGCCCACCTTGCGTGACGGTGATATTCGGCTGGCCATAAGGGAAAATAGCTTTCAGCGCGTCCTGATCCACCTGGTCGGGTTTCTGCACACCGATCTCAGCGTCGATGATCATAGCCTCTTTCGGAAAACCGAACAGCTCGGCCATGTTGACCGAGTTATGCCACAGCGCATCCTTGATCGCTCGCATTGCGGCCTCGGTATAGTCCTCACGACGCAGCGACGTGCCCATTCCGAATTCCACAAGAACTCGTGTTTTTGCCATCTGATCCTCCTCAGAACAAAAAAGGCGCCCGATGTCAGGCGCCTTTGATGTTTTCTGATCACATCCGATCAGATGGATTCTTCGATCCAGCTTTGCAGTGCCGCTTTCGGGGCCGCGCCTGCGCGGTTCGAAACAACCTGGCCATCCTTGAAGATGAACAGCGCCGGAATGCCGCGCACGCCCATGGCGGCGGCCGAGTTCGGGTTGCTGTCCACATCAACCTTGGCGATTTTCACCTTGTCGCCGTATTCAGCGGCCAGCTCTTCCAGAGCGGGGCCAATCTGCTTGCAGGGGCCACACCATTCGGCCCAGAAATCGACAACAACTGGGATGTCGGAATTCTTGACTTCGGCGTCAAAGGTATCGTCGGTTACGGCTACGGTCGACATATTCTGTCTCCTGAATGGGGTAAACTCGGGAACTGAACGTAGGGTCGGGACAATCCGAGGTCAAGATATCTGGGCGCGTGCCAATGCCTCTGTCACCAGATCGTGTGGCAGCCACATCAGCTCTGCTGTGCGGGTCCACAAGATGGCCGTGCGAATTTCGCGGTCCGGATAGATCTGCGCCAAAGCCTGCGCGTAAGCCCCCATCTGCCGCAACAAGCCTTCGGGGCAAGTGGTTGGGCTATTCGGAACGATGGTATTGGATTTGAAATCAATTACCTGCACATCGGTCTTCGTCACGATCAGCCGGTCGATCACACCGTGAATGCGCACCCCGCTCAGGTCCGACGTGATAGGGATTTCGGCCAGTGTGTCAGCTGCAAAAACGGCCTGCAGATGCCCGCTTGTCAAAACGCCAATTGCCTCATTCAACAGCTCCTGACGTTCGATTTCCTGCATATCAGGTAGTATCCGGGTGCAAAGCTGCGACCACGTGTCCTGTTCGACGGATGGCAAATGCTCCAGCAACAGGTGCAGACGCGTGCCGCGCAGTTTGGCGGCTTCTTCATCCAGGCCGCCGTCGCCGGGAACCGCTTTGGCTCCGCCCAGATCTGAAGGACTGAGTGTTTCCGGCGCTGGTTCCGGGGCGGTTGCTGAGGACGTGAAGTGTTTGGGCAACGGCGTTTCGGAAACCTCGGCTTCCGTGTGTTCCACCATCGGCAGCGCGTCCCAATCCGCGTGGGCCAGACGCAAGGTCTCGGAATCGGGTAGTTGAGTGGCCCCTGCGCGCGCCATTGCGGCCTCAACCATCTGATACCAGCTGGTTCCGTCCTTGCCGACATCCCCAGCCGCGCCCACAATCAACCACTTTTCTGCACGTGTTAGAGCCACATATAGCAAACGAAGCCGCTCATTCTCTTCCCTGTCGCGGGCTTCAGCCCGCGCCTGTGCGATCAAGGCTGGCGAGGCGTCTGCCGGTACTTTCCACAGCGGTATCCCCTCACCCACCATGATCTCGGCATCGCGCGGGGCCTGACGTTTGCCGGTATCCGGCAGGATCACGATAGGCGCCTCAAGCCCCTTGGAGCCATGCACCGTCATCACCCGGATCATGTTGCCAACACCGCTCATCTGACGTTTGATTTCCAGATCGTCGGTCTGCATCCAGACGAGGAATCCTGTCAGGCTGGGGATATCGGTACGCTCATAAGCCAGCGCCTGCGACAGCAGCGCGTTGATTCCATCCTCGGCCTCTGCCCCCAGACGCCCCAGCAATTTGCGGCGTCCGTCGTGGCGGGTGAGAATGCGCTCGATCAAGTCGTAGGGGCGCAGAAAGTCGATCTGGCCACGCAGATCATTCAGGATGTCCAGCGTTTCGGGAAATTCCTCAGCCCGCTGGCGCAGCGCGGCCCACAGGAATTGTTCCTGCCGCCTGTGCGCCAGATCAAAGAGTTGCTGTTCCGACCAGCCAAACAAAGGTGATTTCAGCACGGTCGCCAGCGATAGGCTGTCCTCGGGCGTCGCCAGAAAGCTTAGCAACGCGGCCAGATCTTTCACCGCTAATTCCGCGCCCACCTTCAGTCGGTCAGCCCCGGCAATGGGCAGGCGCAGGGCCTTACAGGCGCGGATGATTTCGGCAAACAGGTCTGATCGGCGCTGGACGAGGATCAGGAAATCCCCCGGTTGCACCTTGCGACGCACGAAAGTCCCGGGTGTTTTGCCATCCTCGGGGATCGTCTCGCCGCTGTCGATCATGTCCTTGATCGACTTGGCCACCTTCTCGGCCAGAATGACGGTGTGATGGCGCGATCCCGGACGATCCACCGGGTCGGTCCAGTCTCCGTCATCGTCTTGTTCGATCTTTTCAATCACCGGCCAAAGATCGACCCGACCAGGAAGATCGGACTTGAAGGCGCGGTGTTGGCTATCCTTGTGGAACCCTGCCTCGACGCGGTTTTCAAACAGGATATCGACCAGAGACAGGATCGCGCTGGACGATCGGAACGAGTATTCCAACGTCAAATCCCACAGTTTAGAGCCTGATTCTGTCAGTTTGCGGCCAAACTCGTTTTGCATCTGGTCAAAGGCTTGCGGGTCGGCCCCCTGAAATGAATAGATGGATTGTTTCTTGTCGCCGACCACGAAGATGGTGCGCTCGACTCCGGATCTCGCCCCTTCCCCGCTGGTAAATTCCTGCGCCAGCTTTTCGACCACGTCCCATTGGTCCGGGCTGGTGTCCTGAGCCTCGTCCACCAGAATGTGGTCGATGCCACCGTCCAGCCGGTACAAAACCCATTCAGCCACCGCGGGGTCATTCAGCACCTGCCGTGCGCGCAGGATCAGGTCGTCGAAATCCAACCAGCCGCGCAACTGCTTGCGTTGTTCATATTCCGGCAGGAATGCGGCGGCAAAGCGGTGCAGGACATGCGTCTTGCGCGCAGCAACAAACGCCAGTTCCATTTCACGAGCTTCTGCCACTCGTTCCATCAGGTTGTGAAACTGACCAGTCTGAGTACCTAGAGCGTCCTGCGTTTTTTTGGTCGGAACGGATTTTGTCTTTGCTTCAGGTCGAAACTTTCCATCTTTTTTGTACAGAAATACGGAATACAGAGTCTCTAAGTCGATTCTTTTGGGGGCAGCCCAATCAACGCTGGCCAACGTACCTGCCAGTTCGACCATAGTCTTCGATTGGGTACGTAGAACCTCGATAGCCGAATTAATGAAGGTGACTTCGCCTTCTAAAAACACGCGTCCCAGCAGGGTATCTTCGTCAAACCCGTCAGGCAGATCGAATTTCTGCAACAGGTCGGACCAGTCCAGTGAATGGGTGAACAGGTTACGCTTGTGGGTGATCGCAGCCGTGAGGTTCTCAAATCCGGTATCTGTAACGAAACGGGCGACATCCTCGATCAGCGCGGCCTGCGGACCTTCGGCAAAATCTGCGACAATTTCTTCGCGCAACAGGGCTGCGGCGCGGTCCTCCATCTCGGAAAATTGCGGACTGACCCCGGCCTCCAGCGGGAACCGCCGCAGCAAGGACGCACAGAACGAGTGAATCGTCTGAATCTTCAGACCGCCCGGCGTCTCAATTGCGCGGGCGAACAGGGTGCGGGCCTGGGCCAGCCGATCGGGGTCAATGGCACCTGTCACGCCAAGCTCGACCAATTCGGCCTCAAGCTCGTTGTTATCCAGCATCGCCCACTTACCAAGCCGCTTGAACAGCCGGTTCTGCATCTCGCTGGCGGCGGCCTTTGTATAGGTCAGGCATAGGATGTGTTGCGGCTGTACCCCGTTCAGCAACAACCGTGCCACCCGATCGGTCAGAACCCGGGTTTTGCCCGAGCCCGCATTGGCCGCCAGCCAGGTCGAGGCATCGGGCCGCGCCGCCTGCACCTGTCGCTCGGTTGCGTCGTTGCGGGCGCTCATATCAGGTCCTCTGGCGTGGTATCGGCTGTGCGGTCCCATTCGCCGAAGCGGGATAGATGGTCATAGTCCCCAATGTCTGTGTCTTTGTGCAACATCCTACGGGACGTGAAGCCTTGATCAGGCTCTAAATAAGCCGAAATCAACTCTTTTAGCTCGCTCAGAACTTTATCGGGCGGCTCCTTGCCCAAAGGAGCTTGGACCTCTTTATAGGTGCCGCCCATGCCGATAAAGATAGCCTCAGCCACGGGCAGCGGGTCGATCCCTTCGATAGCGCCCTGCTCGGCCATGGCGGCCTCGATCAATAGCTGTTTGTCGAATTTGGCCTGCTGGCTTTCGGTCGGTGGCGTACCGGTTTTGTAATCCACGATCCGCAGCGCGCCCCGGCTGTTGACGTCAATCCGATCGGCCCGACCTGCGATGGTGAAATCCAGTGGCGACAGCACCAATTTCATAGCTGCCTCAAACGCCACCGGCCCTCCGTCACCGCGTCGGGACGTTTCGGCGCTCAGGAAATCGTCTGCGATCCGTTCTAACCGTGCCAGCCAAAGTTTTCGGGCGGTGGGCCACGCCACGTGCCGGTCCAGCAGAGTCTCTGCGCGTTTCAGAAAGTTTTCGCGGGTCAGCAAGGCAGAATCAAGAACACTGTCCTTGACGAAATGTTCGAGGATTTCGTGGATTACGATCCCGCGCAGCAAAGCATCCGGCGCCTGTACCAGAGGATCCAGTGGCCGCAGGCGCAGCACGTGCTTGGCGTAGATTGCGTATGGATCACGGATCAGGCGCTTGATCTCGGTCACACTCAGGCTGCGCGGGCGGGCGGCAACAGGGGGACGCGGCGACGGGCGTGGGGCCGGTTCTATCCGGGGTGCAGCCTCGAGCTGTTCTGCCCAGCGCAGGTATTTTTGACCCCGTGAACGCATGGCTGCCAGGGCTTCGGGACCACCCTGCCCCGGCAAGCCCTGCAACAGGTTCGTCATACGGTTCAGCCAGCGTGATGCCACGGTTTCGGCGTCATCGGATCGGGTTGCGCGGGTTAGCCAGACCTCGGGCGCGCCGACAGCTTGTTGGAAATCGTGGGCCGACAGGCCGATCCGGCGTTCAGGCAGCAACAAACCGGCCTTGTCGCGCATCTGACGGTTAAGCCAGGGGTCTGGTGCAGCAGCCTCGGGCCAACTGCCCTCGTTTAAGCCGCCCAGGATCAGTAGATCGGCGCCCTGTACCCGCGCTTCGAGTGTACCCCAGATCATGATATGCGGGTGCGGCGCATCACGGTCGCGAACTTCTTCGCCTGCCAGAAGCGCGCCCAGCAGATCAGCGAAATCATGGGCGGTCATCTGGCCGCCATGTTGGGCCTCGTTCTCCATTGCGGTCAGAACTGCCAATGCCTTTTGACCTGCGTTCTTCTCCCACAGTGGTCCGGTTTCACCCTCGCTTCCGGCGGAAATCGCCTCGGCCAAACTCCGCAGACGCGATACCCACTCTGACAACGGCAGCTCACCGGTTACATGCTGATCGCAAAAATGCGTGGTGAGCCAGCGCATCCAACCCTCGGGCACCTCTTTGCGGATGGCGAATGCGGTCACGCTGGCGCCGTCAGGGAACGGTGGGCCATGACGCCGCAAATCCAGTTCCAGATCGCGGCTATGCAGCAGATGTGCGCCGCGATCACCGCCGCCATGGCAGAGCGGGTGTTTCAGTAGCGTCAGTAGCGCCTCACCTTCGAGCCTCCGGGCGAACAGACCTGCCACGTGGCGTAGGAACCGACCCGGAGGCGACAATTGCAACGGCAGGCCCGCACTGTCGTCGGGCAGGATGTCCCATCTATCCAACGCAGCGCTGACTTGACGGGTCAACATCCGGTCAGGCGTGATTAGCGCGGCGGTCTGGCCGGTTTCGGCGGCCTCTCGCAGGCGCAGGGCGATGGCCAGCGCCTCGGCCCGGGGGGATTGCGCCTCGACCAGCGTCAGGTCTTGGGTGGCATCTTCCAGATTGGTCAGTTGAGGGCCTTCGGACATCCAGGCATCGGTGATCGGGGCAGGGCGTAATGCTAGTGAAATCAGTTTGTTACGCGCAGGCGACGGGGCAGAATCATTTGTCCAAGGCTTGATTTGTCCGGGCTGAAGGACAAGCCGTGTCATCAGTTTCCGGAAACGGTATTGCGGGTGATCTTCCGAGGTCAGCGCTTCGTCCAATCCCCGCCAGACAGTGTCCGGCTGGTCGAAATCATAGCCAGGCAGAATCAACGCCCCTTGCGGCAGGCGGGCGACGGCCTCCATCAGCATCAGCGTGGTGCCGCGCGACCCGGTCGAGCCCGCAAGGATCACCGGATGTTGCGGTGGTGCGACCTGCCAGCGGTCGATCAGGTTCTCCACTACGCGCCGCTGCCGCGCTTGCGCATCCAGTGCATCGGGGCCGGAATCGACGAAATGATCGGCAATCCCGATAAACGCCTGCGCGCGGGCCCAATGACCGGACATATCGCTGACGTCCAGTTGCCGGATCGCGTCGGGGGATACCCCTTCGCCCTGCATTTCATCAATCAGCGCGGCCAGACTGTCGGACAGGTCAAACAATGAGGATCGCGCAGCGAGATCCGGTTGTTGTTCCAACAGCTTGGAAATCAACTGCGTCAACTCCAACCTGCGCCGCAGGGGTGGAATGGCCGGAGGGATTTGCGCGAGATCGACGCTTTCACCCAGGTCGGTCAGCAAAGACAGCCGCGGCAAAAGACAGGCCGGGCCCTGATCGAACAGTTCGCGCACGCGGCGGGCCATGCGTCGGGTGTTGACGACCAGTTGTATGCGCGCCAGCGCTTCGGGCGGGTGATCGGCGCTGCGCACCCGCAATCCGTTTACCAACGCTTTGGGGAAATCAGCGCCGGGTGGAACGGCAAAGACACGCGGCGCGGCGCTGGGCTCAAACATCGGCAATCAGACCTTCGGCCAAAGCGATACCTTCTGGGCGGCCCACATCGCACCAGCGGCCGGGATAGATGGCGGCGAACAGACGCCTTTGGCTTTGCATCTGATCCCAGAGAATGTTTAGCGAGAACGCTTTTTCTGAAATCGCCACCAGCCCTTCGGTCTTCATGATCTGCGCCCCGCCATAGATAAGCCCCGGCCCGCGCATGATTCGCCCATCCGCATCCGCAGTGAAATCGCCAGACCCGGAATGGCCAATGGTCTGCCCGGTTGGCACACACATCAGCAAGGCATCCATCCGGCCAGGGTCCCAGATATCACGCAGAAGGGTCAGCGGGTTCGGCCCAGACCAAATTGCATCGGTGTTCAGGGTGTAAACCGGACCTTCTCCCAATAAGGGTAGGGCGGCGCGCAGACCGCCGCCTGTTTCCAGAATTTCGGGCTCTTCGCGCGATAGCTGTATGCCTTTAGGGGCCAGATGCGCCTCGAGCTGATCAGGCAGGTAATGCAGGTTGGCAACAACTCGCGCCGGTTGCAGATCGTCGACCATACCCAACGCGTGGTCAATCAAGGGGCGACCTGCGACTTCGATCAGCGGTTTGGGCCGGTCTTTGGTCAATGCGCCCATCCGGGTGCCGAACCCGGCAGCAAACAGCATCACGGCGTCGGGGTGTCGGGTCATGTCTGTCTGAGCCTGTCCAGATTCACTGGGGTCGGTGCGGGCAGGGCATCTCGCAGCAGATCGGAGACTGTGACCAACGCAGGGTGGTTCAGATCGCGCATAAGATGCGCCCAAGTGGCCGGGATCAGGTCAATGTAATTTGGTTTGCCGTGTTCTGTCGCCAGACGAGCAAACACCCCGAGAATTCGCAGGTTTCTTTGTGCACCCAGCACAGCATAAGCGGTGCGAAAATCGTGATCATTCACTCCTGTTGCTGTGATATACCGGTTCACCATCCGCATCTCAGTACCCGGGGATACGTCGCGACGCACATCCTGCAGCATCGAGACAAGGTCATAGGCCGGATGCCCCAGCATGGCGGTTTGGAAGTCCAGAAGACCTACCCGCTTCACCCCTTCGCGATTTGGCAGCCAGATCATGTTTTCCGCATGATAGTCGCGCTGGACGACCACTTTGCAGCCCGAGGTTTCGCGATGCAGAATGTCCGAAAAGCGGTGTTCGAACCGAACCCGGGCATCCGTGTCATATTTACCAAGAATCGCCTGCGCGTATTTGGTGAAAGCCAGCGCCGCCAGCTCGGTCATCAGGGTCGGGTCGTACGAGGGCAGCGACAAGGTTGGCGCCTTATGTAGCTCGATCAGTACATCGGTTGCGGCCTCATACAGTTCGCGCTCTTTCTTCGGGTGTTGCTCCAGAACGCGGGCGAACAGGTCATCGCCGAAATCTTCCAGCAGCAAAAATCCGAATTCGGTGTCCTCGGCATAGATCTCCGGCGCGCTGAGGCCGATTTTTCTTAAGTAGTTTGCCATGCGGACAAAGGCCTCGACCGGTTCAGCCTTGCCGGGAGCAGAGTCCATAAGAACCGCTGTCTGGCCGGTGTCAGGATCGGTCAATCTCTCATACCGGCGGTGCGAGGCATCCCCGGCCAGCGGAGTGCGTATCGCGTTGGACCAAGGTGTTTGTGCAATCAGGGCCTCGGCCAGAACAGCCCGGTTTGTCATGCGGCGCACTCCAGTTTTTGGGGCCATTTCGGATCGGACCAGCATAGGGTCAATTGACGTTTTTCCATTGAATTAGGGTCTGTTTGTAAGTGGAGCGTCAGGGCGTTGGTTGGGGTTAACGGACCCAGTTTGCCGGGCCATTCGATCAGACAAATGGCAGCGTCGAATGCTTCGGTCAGGCCCAATTCTTCGATCTCTTCCACCGCGCTCAGTCGGTACAGATCGCAATGCCAGATATCGCCGGACGGGGTGTCATAGGCTTGCACCAGTGTGAAGGTGGGTGATGGGACATCCTCGGGCACAATCATCAGTGATTGGATCAGGCTGCGGGCAAAATGAGTTTTGCCGCTGCCGATTTCGCCCTCAAGCAAAACGATATCGCCAGGTAGCAATTTCGCACCCAGCCCGGTGGCCAGTTCTGCGGTTTCTTCAGGCGAATTCAGGGTGATCGAACGTGAATGCGGCGTCATGGCGCCACAATGGCCTTACGTCCGGTCGGCTGCAACCCGGTTCAAGCGCTGATTTGCCGAATTGGCAGAGCTTTCGGGGCATCTTCAGTCGTGAACCGGACGATCGTTGCGCCGTTCTGCATAGGGCTGACAGTACAAGTCAGGTTAGTGCCGTTTCGCAAGCGAAGTCCGCTGGACCATTCGGCGCGATTATCCCGCATTTCCACAAAATCCCGGATTTCACCCAGTATTGGAGTGGCCGCGCAATGTTCCTGCCAGGTGCGCGTCACTTCCAGTACGGAATCCAGCTCGAACCCGACCTCTCCGGTATCGCCCCACAGCTGTTGATATGCACGATTGGTGAAGGCCAGGGTTCCGTCGTCGCCAAATACAGCGATGGCGTCGACCAACTTGTCCAGCACTGACTGCATCAGGTCCATTTCCGAGCGAAACCTTCGGGTCAGGGTGATCTCGGCAGTGATATCTTCGAATAAAAAAGCCACGGCGCCGTCTGGGTGAGGGCGGCCGCTGACCGAATAAACCGAACCGGACGGTAGCGACCAAGTTTCCTGATAATTTCCGTCCTCGGCAGCTTCGAGAAGATCATTCATCTGACTGCGCCAGCTGCGGTAGTTTTTGGGTTCCGGTATCATGTGCTGATCGCGCAGCCGGTCAAAAAAGCTGGACAAGCTGGGGCGGCAGCTAAGGAAGTCCGGGGGTAAGGCGGTCAGGTCGATCAAGGCCGGGTTGAACAGGGCCAATTGGCGGTTTCGGTCGAAAATGGCTAACCCTATGGAAAGCTGGGCAAAGGTTTTCGTCATTGTCTGAACGAATTTGCGCTGTGTGGTTTCTGCCGCAACGATGGCGTTTATATCGACCGCATAGCACAGATGCCCTTCGGTATGATCAACTAATGTCAGGTCGAACCACAGCTTGTTTTCACTGTCGTCGGACGAGATTGAGATACGAGTTTTTGTGCTCAACCGTGTTTCGCTGTCCGCGCCTGGAAACAGTGGAGCGGTCAGATCGGTGTCCTGACCGCGCACTTTGCGCACCAAAGAGACATAGGCGGCATTACACCACCGTACATTGCCTTGGTGATCCTGCAGCCAGACAGGATAAGGTGCCTGCTCCATCGCCTGTCGTATTGGATCCTGTGCGTTGCGTTTCTCAGGTGCCGGTCGATCTATGCTGTCGCGCAGCTGAACGCGGACGATCCCGTCGATCCATTCACAAAAAACATCTCTTTCGATAGTGCAGTCGATAGCAGGAATGACCAAAGTGCCCGCCCGACGGATATGATCGGGAACCTCCGGAAAGGTTGGGAAATCCCTTTTCAACAGGCGGCGCAGATCGGCCCAATCGCGCACAGATTCAAACCCGTCCAATGCGATGTCCGAATGGCTGATTAACCGGTCTTCGTCGAATAGAAACACCGCGTTAAACAGCGATGCCGGGGCGGACAGTCCGAAATTGTCACCTGTTTGTCGGCGACGGGGTAAAAGCCATTGCGCTGCCAGACTGGCTGATACCAGGCTGATAGCGGCCAGGATGATCCACTCGACCATGCGTTCCTCGGGGATGACACCACAAAAGAAAACTATGCGCCGGAATAGTTAACGGGGTCTTAATTCAGACCTGAATACGTTGATTTGCGCCCGAAGGCACTGGTGTATCGCCGGTCTGTGCGTCTACCAGGTTACGCGGCCATGACACCCTTACGATTGCGCCCCGGCGTTCGGGATCATCACACAAGTTCTGATAGGGGTCCGAGCCGTTAGCAAAATGCAGCTCGGCACCGCTGCGTTCCAACAAGGTTTTAGCGATGAACAGGCCCAAGCCCATTCCTTCATATTCCGGGCGTGTTTGCTGATCTGTTTCGGTCCGGCGACGGCGCATGAAGGGATCGCCAATCCTGCCGATCATATGAACAGGGTAGCCGCGCCCGTCATCCATAATGTCGATGATAATATGATCGGTGTTCCATTCTGCTTCGACCCAAACGTTGCCCCGGGCGAAATCCACTGCATTCTGGATCAGGTTGCGCAGCCCGTGGATGATTTCGGGCTTTCGCAGGATCGAGGGCTGCTGCACATCGCCGTCCCCAACCGGACCTTCAGCAAAATGAACAGTCTTGCCCCGGTGAATATGAGGTTCGGCAGCCTCATGCACAACGGTGGACAGAGGTGCCTGCCGCAAATGCAAATCGTCTTTCCCCGCTCGCCCCATGTCGCGCAGGATATCGCGGCAACGGTTGGCCTGTTCGCGGATCAGGGCTGCGTCTTCCTTCAGCTCAGGGCGGTCATCCAGCTCTTCGATCAATTCTGCACTGGTTAGTTTGATCGTGGCCAGTGGCGTGCCAAGCTCATGCGCAGCGGCCGCGACCACGCCTCCCAGATCGGTCAGCTTCTGTTCGCGCGCCAAGGCCATGTGGGTTGCCGCAAGCGCTTCGGACATGGACTGGACTTCGGAACTGACCCGGTGGGAATAGGCACCGATAAAGACAATGGCAATGACAATGGCGGCCCAGTTTCCGAACAGCAATATGCCGGGGATCTCAAGCTCAACCCCTGCAGCCGTGCGCAGGGGGAGATGAAATTCTGCCAGCACCGTTGTCAGCGCAAGCGCGACGCCTCCGACGATCAGGGTCGAACGGGTACTCATTACATTGGCTGAAATTGTCACCGGACCCAGCAGCAACAGGGCAAACGGATTGTTGAGGCCCCCTGTCAGGTACAAAAGAATCGACAATTGCAGCAGATCGAACAGGACCATCAAAAAGTTCTGGAACTCACTCAGCCGTTTGTTTTGGGGAAACAACAGGATGGCCGTCATGTTACCCATGACCGAGATACCAATCGCCAGATAGCACAGCGCCAGTTCCAGCTGCACGTGATAGTATTGCTGCGCGACGGTGATGGCCGTGAACTGGCCGATAATAGCGACCCAGCGTAGCAGGATCAGGGTACGCAGCCGAATCCAGCTGCTGCGTTCCTGACCGCGCAATAACGTGCTGTTGGAATTTGCCATCGGTCTATTATGTCCTGTTGCATCGGCTGAACATCTTGATAGGTGTCCCGGCCGAAACGATCAACAACCCCTTTCATTGCAGGATTGATGTCATGATCCGTCTTTATGCCATACTCGCAACCGTTGTTCTGGCCGTTGGTCTGGGTGCCATGTGGCTGCTGACACGGGGTGCTGGGTCGAATGATCAATTTGCGCAATGCCGGTCCAGCCAGATCGCCGGTGGCTCAGCAACCATTGGTGGCCCGTTCGAATTGATCAATGGCAAAGGCGAAACTGTTACCGACAAGGATGTGATCACTGAACCGACGCTGGTCTATTTCGGCTATACTTTCTGCCCGGACGTCTGCCCCTTTGACATGTCGCGCAATGCTGATGCCGTGGATATCCTGGCCGAGCGTGGCCAGTCGGTGACACCCCTGTTCATTTCGATCGACCCTGACCGTGACACGCCCGAGGTGGTGGATGACTATGCGTTCAACCTTGGCGGCAAGACTATCGCGCTGACGGGCTCGGCCGAACAGGTAAAGGCAGCCAGCCAGGCTTATAAGACTTATTACAAGGCCCATGACAAAGGCGATGAGTTCTATCTGGTCGACCATTCCACCTTTACCTATCTGGTGACGCCCGAGCACGGTTTCCTTGAATTTTTCAAACGCGATGACACACCTGAGCAGATGGCTGACAAGGTCGGATGCTTTCTGGATCAAATCTAACACGAACAGTCGATTTGACCTTTGGGATGGCGCTGCTATTACTCATGGTTAAGCCAAAGGCGTGAAATAGCGGAAAGAACAGAATATGGCGGACAGCTCTGACCTCGACATCGGCCCCGATAAATCACTTTTGTTGGTGGATGATGACGAACCGTTTCTGAGACGTCTGGCCAAAGCCATGGAGAAGCGCGGCTTCGAAGTTGAAACCGCCGGATCCGTCGCCGCAGGCCGCGCCATTTCAACCGCGCGTCCCCCCGCCTATGCCGTTGTCGATCTACGGCTTGAGGATGGCAACGGTCTGGATGTGGTCGAAGTGCTGCGTGAAAAACGCCCCGACAGCCGGGTTGTGGTTCTGACTGGATATGGTGCGATTGCCACCGCTGTGGCTGCCGTCAAGATCGGCGCGACTGATTATCTGTCGAAACCCGCCGATGCCACCGACATCACCAGCGCGCTGCTGGCCAAGGGTGACGAACTGCCCCCGCCTCCGGAAAACCCCATGAGCGCGGACCGCGTGCGTTGGGAGCATATCCAGCGGGTGTATGAACTGTGCGACCGGAATGTCTCCGAGACAGCGCGTCGCCTGAACATGCATCGACGGACGTTGCAGCGGATTTTGGCGAAGCGTAGTCCGCGGTAGACTTATTCTCTAGTCTCAGTTTGCGTGCGACTGTGTTTTGAGCATTTCGGCCTTGAATTGGGCGATCAAGTCTTTGCGCGCCACAGGGTTTGAAAACGCTACAATCCTGTCAGCCTCCAGAACTTCGATAACAAAGGGTGCGTAAATTTCAGGTTCTATATTGTTCATACGAAGAGGGGCTAAACCAACTCCAAACCCAAGTGAAATCAAGAACCCCCGTATCTCCTCTTCGAAGGCTTTGCCGGGTTCGCTTTCAAAAAAGGCTTGAAACTGTTGAAACTTCTCTTCTGAAAGAATGCTTTTGGTTGAATTTTCGTCGTACCCGGCAAAACCGGGTATGACTACAACGTTATCAGCACTCGGTGCTTCTTTTAGCTTTTGCCAAACGTCAGAGTTAAGAAACTCCACGATACCTGAAAGCTCACTAGCAGAAAAATCCTCCAGAATATGATCGATAGTATCGGATCGAAGGCCACTGATTGCTATGTCGGTAACCGAGTTCGGAACCATTTCTTCAAAGCGTTCCTTTTCGATCACTCTTATGCTGAACTCGCCCAGTTTTTTGGACAAATTCAGCACGTAGATTTTCGCAGAGTTGTCGCGAATTTGTTCGATATGCGCTTCGGTAAAAAACTCATCAAACAAATAGCCTGCATCGTCGTGTTGCGATGCAACCAAGTCGGTTGCAAAGGCCGAAAGGATAAAGGAATAAAGGGTCTTTCTGATCATTAGCCGATCCAAGTTGCTATAGGTGTTGCAATAGTTCTAAATGACGCTGTGTATACGCTTCCCGCACCTCAACTGGTGGGCGCAAGGTAATTTCCAACCCTTCCATTACCGCCTTGTCCGGACGACCAAAGAACTTGGTCGCCTCTGCCTCGGAAAACCCTGCAATCTGGGTGGCCTCCATCCAGGCGCTGATCTTGTCGGCTTTCTTGATCTGCCGTTTCACCGTTTTAGGCACCTCAGCAGGCAACCCAAACCGGATATGGATTGCCGCCGCCAGACGGTCATCCAGCGCGCCGTAATCGGGGCCGACGGCGGCTTTGACCGGCGAGATCATATCTCCGATCACATATTCCGGCGCGTCGTGTAACAAAGCCGCGAGCCGCCATTTCACAGGTGCTTTGGGGGCAATTCGGCCAAACAGTTCTTCAACCAGAAGGGAGTGCTCGGCCACGGAATAGGCAAAATCCCCCGCTGTTTGGCCATTCCAGCGGGCCACAAACGCCAGTCCGTGGGCGATATCTTCGATTTCGATGTCCACAGGGGTAGGGTCCAGCAGGTCCAGCCTGCGCCCCGACAGCATCCGCTGCCATGCTCGGGGTTGTGTTGCCATTTTGCCATGCCTTGTGAAGTGGGACACGTAAGTTTCGCGTTTTTGTGTTATGCTTTACCTGTCGAGATCACCAGCTGCCAACTTTTTCTTGACCGGGCGTGCTTTGAATTGGCGCGCGGTGATACCGACATTTGTGCTGAGGGGGGGTGCATACTCCTCTCGGTGTGCCCCTCTCGGACCGTAACGCGTATCGAAAGGAGCGAACTATGTTTAAGCGACTGTTTGGACTGACACTGGCCTTTGGGATGGCCGCAACTGCCCCACCGGCCTTTGCTCAAGGCTGTGCACAACGCGAGCATGTGATTGCCAAACTACAGGACAACTATTCAGAAGAGCTGACCTTTGGCGGATTGCAGAAAACCCGTGGGGCGCAGGCCGTGATGGAGGTTTGGACCTCGAAGGAAACCGGAAGCTATACGGTTCTGGTGACCCAGGCGAACGGCATTAGTTGTATTGTCGCCGTTGGCACAGATTTTTTTGAAGCGACCCCGAAAATTGCACTGAAGGGTGAGCCAAGCTGATTTTACCGGCAGATTATCCCGTTTCCGGCCAAGTTCGTTGCCACCTGTCCTAAGGAATGCTAGGGGCAGCCCGAACGTGATTTACCGGAGTGGAGCACCTGATGGCCGGGGACTATATCGTCAAAGACATTTCGTTGGCCGGGTTCGGCCGCAAGGAACTGGATATCGCGGAAACCGAGATGCCGGGCCTGATGGCATTGCGTGCCGAATATGGTGAAAGCAAGCCTCTGAAAGGCGCCCGCATCGTTGGTTCGCTGCACATGACTATCCAGACAGCTGTTCTGATCGAAACACTGGTTGCGCTGGGCGCAGATGTGCGCTGGGCGTCGTGCAACATCTTCTCGACGCAAGACCACGCGGCGGCGGCGATTGCCGAGGCCGGTGTTCCGGTTTTCGCGATCAAAGGCCAGACTTTGGAAGAGCATTGGGACTATCTGGACAAATCCTTCCTGTTCGAAGACGGCCCCAACATGATCTTGGACGATGGCGGCGATGCAACGCTGTACATCCTGCTGGGCGCACGCGCCGAAGCCGGTGAGGACATCATCCCCGTCCCCGGTTCGGAAGAGGAAGAGGTCATCAAGGCTCAGATCGCCAAACGTATGGCGGCCTCGCCCGGTTGGTTCACCAAGATGCGCGACCAGATTCAGGGTGTGTCCGAGGAAACCACCACCGGCGTGAACCGCCTGTATCAGCTGGTGAAGGACGGCCACCTGCCGTTCCCGGCGATCAACGTGAATGACTCGGTCACCAAGTCGAAATTCGACAACAAATATGGCTGCAAGGAATCGCTGGTCGACGGTATCCGCCGCGCCACCGATACCATGATGGCCGGTAAGGTTGCTGTGGTGTGTGGCTATGGCGACGTGGGCAAAGGCTCGGCTGCCTCGCTGCGTGGTGCGGGTGCCCGTGTGAAAGTCACCGAAGTGGATCCGATCTGCGCCCTGCAGGCCGCAATGGATGGTTTCGAGGTGACTCTGCTGGAAGACGAAGTTGCTTCAGCAGATATCTTCATCACCACCACCGGCAACAAGGACGTGATCCGCATCGAGCATATGCGCGCGATGAAGGACATGGCCATCGTCGGCAATATCGGTCACTTCGACAACGAAATTCAGGTGGCAAGCCTGAAGAACCACAAATGGACCAACATCAAGGAACAGGTGGACATGATCGAGATGCCCTCGGGCAATCGCCTGATCCTGCTGTCCGAAGGTCGCCTGCTGAACCTGGGTAACGCCACCGGACACCCGTCTTTTGTGATGTCGGCGTCCTTCACCAACCAGGTCCTGGCGCAGATCGAGCTGTTCACCAAGGGTGATGAATACGAAAACGACGTCTACATCCTGCCCAAGCATCTGGATGAGAAAGTAGCCCGCCTGCATCTGGATCGCATCGGCGTGAAGCTGACCAAAATGGACAACGAGCAAGCGGCCTATATCGGAGTGAAGCCCGAAGGCCCCTACAAGCCCGAGCATTACCGCTACTGATTGCTGATCGGGTATGACCAAACGTTCAGGACGCCGCCGGATCTTGTATCTGGCGGCGTCTTTCTTTTCTATCATCGTATTTCTATTTCTTGTTGGGTCGGCCGGATATGTGCTGCTGTCGCATCCCAAATCACCGCTGCCCGACCAC
The DNA here is from genome assembly GCF_056539365.1 of Ruegeria sp. BB7. Taxonomy (NCBI): domain Bacteria; kingdom Pseudomonadati; phylum Pseudomonadota; class Alphaproteobacteria; order Rhodobacterales; family Roseobacteraceae; genus Ruegeria; species Ruegeria sp. BB7. Next base: position 134,527 of record NZ_JBQFUV010000006.1, read on the forward strand.
TGGAACCCTCTGCGTGACCTGTCCGTGACCGCGCCGGTCACACCGGTCACGTCGTATCAGCTGACCCGTGCCTTGGGGGATGAGGCGCTGTGCCGTGGAACATTGTCAGATGCCGGCGTGACCTTTGACGCCATGGAGGATCTGACCATTGATCCGAACTGTGGCATTGTCGGGCGAGGCTTGTTGTCGGGTTTGACGATTGCTGAGGTCGATCCGGTTGAAACCAGCTGCACCACAACTTTGCGGCTGGCCATGTGGGAGCATCACGTGGTGCAACCCGCTGCGCGGGATGCGTTTGGTTCAGGCGTGGCCAAATTGCGCCATATCGGCAGTTACAACTGTCGTCGGATGCGGACCGCGCAGGGTGAAAACAGCGGGTGGAGCAGTCATGCCCGCGCAGACTCGATCGACATCATTGGTGTAGAGTTGACAGATGGTCGTAATCTGACCTTGCTGGAGGATTGGCAGGGGACAGGGTCAAAAGCCCTATTTCTGCGTCATATCTGGCGCGGGGCCTGTGATTGGTTCCGCGTGGTTCTTGGGCCTGATTTCAACCGTTTACATGCTGACCATTTCCACCTGCAGGGTCCCGGCTGGGGTTATTGTCGCTGACCCACTCGTCCATTTGCACAGAACTTTAGCTAAGGGGGAGAATTTGCAGTTTTTTTTCCTTATGCGAGCAGGGAGAGGAGGCTAGTCTTTCCGGCATAGCTAAACAGTGACACAGAAACGGATTAAGGAGACTGGGGTATGGGAAAACGCGACGAGATGATTGCCAAATACGCTGATGATCTGAAAAACAAATGCGGGATGGACCCCGATATGGACCTGCTAACCAAGGTCACCATCGGTTGTGGTCCGGCGATCTATGACGCCGACGCGTCGACCGTAGCGGCCACGCAGGACGGTGAACTTGAGACGGTCAAAAACAATTTCCTGATCAAGAAACTGGGTCTGGCGGATGGCCCCGAGCTTATGGAAGCGATCAACTCGGTTCTGGAAACCTATGGCATGTCCGAGCGCAACAAGTACCGTGCCGTGGTCTATTACATGCTGACCAAGCATTTCGGCAAAGAGGCCGTCTACGCCTAAGCCACACGTTTTTCCGATGAAACGCCCGCCTCCCCATCGGCGGGCGTTTTGTATTTGATCCTTATTTTAAAGACTTGGTATTTGAAACGCCTGACGAAACCCGGCTATGGTCCAAGTATGACTAGGACGGTCAGAACCAGAGATTTCCATACGCGTGTGGTGAGTAGGGAGCACGCGGGGGTAGGGAAGGTTCTGCATCCGTCAGGGCCTTCCCTTTTTTGGATTATCTGTCGGATATGGTCAGTCTGCCTGTGTCTGACCTAAATCGCAGATTTCCTGCCATTCCGCTTCGCTTACCGGCTGTACCGACAGGCGAGAGTTTTTTACCAACACCATCTCAGCCAGACGTTCGTCCGCCTTAATCTGGTCCAGCGTGACATGCGTTGAAAATGGCCGCACCGCTTTGATATCCACGCATTCCCAGCGTTCGTCATCGGTGCTGCTGTCTGGATGGGCCTCGGCGCAAACCTCAACAATGCCGACGATCGCCTTGTCTTTTTGCGAATGGTAAAAAAACCCGCGATCGCCGTTTTGCATCTGACGCATGAAATTTCGCGCCTGATAATTTCGCACGCCGTCCCATTCCTCACCTGTGTCTCCTTTGGCGACCTGCTGGTCCCAGCTCCAGGTCGAGGGTTCGGATTTGAACAGCCAATACGCCATCAGCCGATGACCTTTTTCCAGTGGATCAGCTCAACCGATTGGAACAGCCCTGCCTTGGCATAAGGATCATTGTCCGCCCAGCGTTGTGCGGCAGCCATATCCTCGACATCCAGAATGACAAGAGAGCCGATCATGTCATCGCCATTCATCAGCGGACCGGCCTGTGAGACAACTCCGGTTTCCTCGATATAGGCCAAATGGTCGGCGCGGTTGTCCTTGCGGGTTTGCAGGGCGCCGTCCTTGTCCTTGGCGATCAGGGCTATCAGCATATTATTCCTCCTTGAGGGGTCGGTTGAGCAGGGTTTGAATGGCTTGGGCCACACTATAGGTGCCGTGGCTCAGGTCGGCCACTGCGGCGCTGATGGGCATGTCCAGCCCCTCGGCTGCGGCGATCTCGGCCATGGCGCGGGCGGTGGCGACACCTTCGACGGTGGTATGGGAATCAAACGGGCGATTTTGACCCAAACAAAGGCCAAAACGGTAGTTTCGGGACAATTCAGAAGAACACGTCAGCACCAGATCACCCAACCCTGAAAGCCCCATCAAGGTGTCAGGTCGAGCGCCGCGCATCAATGCAAAGCGTTGCATCTCGGCAAAGCCGCGGGTCATCAGGGCAGCACGGGCACTGTCGCCCAGCCCTGCACCGATGGCAGCCCCGCAGCCGATGGCCATGACATTCTTCAATGCACCGCCCAGCTCCGCGCCGATCACATCCGTCGTGCGATAAAGGCGCAGGTTGGCCGTGGTCAGCTCGGACTGCAGGGTTTTGCTCAGATCGGCGTCTGCGCAGGCTAGGGTCAGCGCTGTGGGCAGGCCCCGCGCAATGTCATCAGCAAAGCTGGGTCCGGTCAGAAGGGCCGGGCGCGCATCCGGGATTGTCTGGCGGATCACCGAAAGCGGTCCCAGGCCCGAGGACAGCTCAATCCCCTTGCAGCAGGCCACCAGCGTTTTCCCGGCCAGAACCGACGCATGTTCGGTCAGGGCCGAACGCAGTTTCTGCATTGGTACGGCCAGCAGCAGCACATCGGCGGTTACAGCATCCTGAATGTCCGCAGTTGCCGCAATCCCGTCCGGTAAGGTCACATCCGGTAGGCGCGCAGTGTTTTCGCGGCTGTCTTGCATGTTTTGAGCCTGCTCGCCACTGCGCGACCACAATGTAATCGGCCCGTTTCCGGCCAGTGAAATCGCCAGCGCCGTGCCAAACGCACCTGATCCGAGAACCGAAACGCTCATGCCTTGGCCCCTTTCTTACCGCTGCCCAGCATAGTCGGGCTGGTTTGATCCAGCGGCCAGCGGGGCCGGGCGGTCAGGTCCAGACCATCCCGCGCCCCTGTGCGAAACCTCTCTAGTCCGGCATAGGCGATCATCGCGGCGTTGTCGGTGCACAAGTTTAGCGGCGGAGCGGTGAACCTTGCACCTTTTTCGGTGCAAACAGTCTCTAACGCAGCGCGAATAGCCGAATTTGCGGCCACGCCACCAGCGACCGCAATCACCGGGTCCGAGGGATTTTCTTCTAAATATCGGTCGATAGCCCTGCGCGTTTTTTCGGCCAGTGTGTCCACGATGGCCTGTTGAAATCCTGCACACAGATCGGCGCGGTCCTGACGGGTCAGCCCGCCCTTTTCGGCAACGATCTGATCCCGCATCCGCATCAGCGCGGTTTTGAGCCCGGAGAAGGACAGGTCACATCCGGGCCGGTCCAGCAGCGGGCGTGGAAAGCGGAACCGTTTGGGATCGCCCGACCGCGCCTCGGCCTCGACCGAGGGGCCACCGGGTTGCGGCAGGCCCAGCAGCCGTGCGGTTTTGTCGAAAGCCTCGCCCGGCGCGTCGTCGATGGTGCCGCCGAGGCGGGTAAATTTTTCAGGTCCGTGGGCGATCAGATATTGGCAATGCCCGCCCGAGACCAGCAGCATCAGGTAAGGGAACCCAATGCCATCGGTCAGGCGGGGTGTCAGGGCATGCCCAGCCAGGTGGTTCACTCCGATCAACGGTATCCCGGTTGCGGCACTTAACCCTTTGGCGCACATGACGCCGGACATGACGCCGCCAATTAATCCCGGCCCGGCAGTTACGGCAATTGCGTCCATATTGGACAGGGTCAGACCTGTGGCCTCCAGCGCTTGAACCACGCATGTATCCAGTTTCTCTGCATGTGCCCGTGCGGCGATCTCGGGGACAACGCCGCCGAAAGCGCTGTGCAATTCAGTTTGGCCATGCACGACTGACGACAAAACTTCAGCCCTCGTGCCATCGGTTTGGCGCACGACGGCGGCCGCTGTGTCATCACAGCTACTTTCCAACCCGAGAACGGTAAGTGTTTGCACCATTGGCCTGATCCGTTACATCATGACTGCCAAGCGGGGTATCACCCTGCGCGGATGCAAACAATCCCAAGGCCGAGGACGCCGACAGTTGTATTTGCTGATGACCCGCCCGCGCGCGGCCTCTGAACGGTTCGTCGCGCAGCTTTCAACCCGCACCAGATCCCGGGTTAAAGTCATTTATTCCCCGATCCTTGAAATCAAGCCCTTGCCAATTAGTGTGGATACTGACGGGGTAAGGGGGCTGATCTTCACGTCGGCAAATGGTGTGAATGCAGCTATTTCAAAGGGTTTGTCGCGGGATATTCCTGCCTTTTGTGTTGGTCCGGCGACCACCGGTACCGCCAAAGGTGCTGGCTGGAATGCACAGATGGTCGGTGCAACTGCCGAGGAACTTGTGGCTTATTTGATCAAACATCGACCCGACAGCCCTCTGTTGCATCTGCGCGGAGAGCACAGCCGGGGAAATGTGGCTGCCCGCTTGACCGAGTCGGGGCTGACTGTGCGTGAACAGGCCGTCTACCAACAGCATTTGTTACCACTAACACCCGAAGCTGTCGCAGCCTCCAGGGGCAAAGCAGCCGTTGTTGCGCCCCTGTTTTCCCCGAGGACGGCGCGACATTTTGCCGAAGTTTGGGGCGGGACAGCGCCGTTGTGGTTGGTGGCAATTAGCGAAGCAACGGCCGATTCCCTTTATTCCTTGGACTATGTGCGTTTGCAGATCGCCAAGGAGCCGACCCCAAAGAAAATGCTGAAAGCCGTTAAAAAATTTGTGAAACATGCGATGCGGGTTGAGGGTGACGAGACCACCGATTAACTTAGAGTGGTCTGTTATTCATGGTATTTTGGATTCGATAAGGGGAATGTTGCGGTGGCTGGTAAGAAGAAATCCGATCAAAAGCCGGTGGAAGACCCCAAGTCGGACGACCTGAAGGATCCTGCAGTAACCTTGGAAGAGGCACCTGTTGAACTGCCTGATCCAAAGGGTGAACCGGCGGAGGGCGAGCTGACCGAGCCCAAAGAGACCGGTATTGACGCGGCCGATCCGGCTGAGGAGCTTCTTTCCGAAGCCGAAGCCGAAGCCGAAGCCGAAGCCGAAGCCGAAGCCGAAGCCGAAGCCGAAGCCGAAGCCGAAGCCGCACTAGCGGCGACTTATGATGATCCTGTTGCGCATGAGGATGAGAAGCGTGGCGGCTTCATCCCCGCCTTGGTCGGAGGTGTGGTTGCGGCGGCGATCGGGTTTGCGGCAGGTACCGCTGGACTGTTCAATTCCGATCAGCCTGATGCGATTGCCGAATTGAGGGCGAACATTCGTACCCAAGCTGGGCAGATTGAGGACCTGACAAAATCCTTGCCCGGCAGTTCGGATGTAGACGGCAAAATCGCTGCTCTGACCGATCAGGTCACACCGCTCAGCGCGGATATTGAAGCGCTGAAATCCGGCCTCGAGGAACTGATGGGTAAGGTCGATCCACTAACCAGTCGCCTGAATGAGTTGGAAAACAGCGCAGTGACGCAGGGTGCCTCACCTGATACGACCGCTGCGTTTGAAGCCGAGTTAAAGAAACTGCAAGACTCTTTGGCTGCACAGCGGGCTGAGGTTGAGAAAATGGTCTCAGATGCGCAGGCGCTTGAAGCCAAAGCCGCCGCCGATGCAAAGGCGGCAACCAATGCTGCCGTCCTGTCTCAGATCCACGGGCAATTGGATGCAGGCCAGCCTTATGGGGATCTGATCACCGAACTGGCAGCAGGTGGCCTGAGCGTGCCTGAGGCCCTTTCAGCCCCAGCAAGCGAAGGTGTCACAACATTGGCCGCACTGAGAGATGCTTTCCCGCCCGCAGCCCGCGCCGCTTTGGCTGATGCGCGTGACGCGGACAAGGGCACCGGCCTTGTCGCCTTCCTGCAACGTCAGACCGGAGCTCGGTCTGTGACCCCGCAAGAGGGTGACGGCGCCGACGCGATCCTGTCACGGGCGCAGGCAGCTCTGTCCAAAGGCGATGTTTCGGCAGCGCTGGCAGAAGTTAAATCTCTACCTGATGCGGCACAGGCTGCATTGGCCGATTGGGAACAGGCGGCCCAGACACGGGTGGCTGCCGTGGATGCCGCAAATGCGCTGCAATCCAGCGTAAACTCGAACTGAAGGACCTGCCATGCTGTGGTCATTGTTAAAGATCCTCGTTTTTGTAGCGATTATTGGCCTGCTGGCCATGGGCGCCATGTTCTTGATGGAAACCAGCGGCGGTGTGCAGATCACCGCCGGAGGTGTTGAATACACGCTTGGTCCGCTACAATCGGTTATTGCGCTGGGTATCCTTGTGGCTTTGATCTGGCTGTTCTTCAAATTACTGACCCTGTTGATTGCCACGTTGAAATTCCTCAACGGTGACGAAACCGCTCTGTCGCGTTATTTCGACCGCAGCCGGGAAAAACGTGGGTATCAGGCGCTGGCCGATGGTCTGATGGCGTTGGCTTCGGGCGAAGGGCGCGTGGCCATGTCCAAGGCCACCAAGGCCGAGAAGCTGCTGAACAAGCCGGAACTGACCAATCTGTTGGTGGCGCAAGCTGCCGAGATGAATGGTGATACCAAGAAAGCTTCGGAAACCTACAAAAAACTGGTCACCAACAACGCCACTCGATTTGTCGGTGTGCGCGGAATCATGAAACAGAAACTGTCCGAGGGTGACGACGACACCGCCCGCAAGTTGGCCGAAAAGGCGCTGGCGATCAAACCGCGCCATGCCGAGACACAGGATATTCTGTTGGGTCTGCAGACCAAATCACAGGATTGGACTGGCGCGCGTTCGACCCTGACGGCCAAGCTGAAAGCTGGCCACCTGCCACGTGACGTGTTCAAGCGCCGCGATGCGGTGCTGGCCCTGTCCGAGGCCAAGGACATTCTGGATGATAGCGCCACGGTCGAACAACGTGAACACGCGATCGAGGCCAACCGCCTGTCGCCCGATCTGGTACCTGCCGCTGCGATGGCCGCGCGAGCCTATATCGAAAAGGGCAAGCCGCGCGCTGCGACCAAGATCCTGAAAAAGGCGTGGGAGGTGCAGCCGCATCCCGATCTGGCCCATGCCTTTGCCGAAATCGCGCCAAATGAAACACCGGCTGAACGGGTTACCCGATTCACGGGGTTGACGCGTATTCACCCGGAAAATCCCGAAACCCGTCTGATCCTGGCCGAACTGAACATCGTGGCTGAAGATTTCCCCGAAGCTCGCCGCGCGCTGGGCGATGTGGTGGAAAAGCAGGCTGACGCACGGGCCTATACACTGATGGCCGCGATCGAACGGGGCGAGGGTGCTTCTGACGCTGTTGTTCAGGGCTGGTTGGCCAAGGCGCTGAATGCACCGCGCGGTCCGCAATGGGTGTGCGACAACTGTCACGACATCCAACCCGAATGGGGCCCGGTCTGTCAGAACTGCGGCAGTTTCGATACGCTCAGCTGGCAGACCCCGCAAACACCCGAGATTGCGACTGCAACCGGCGTGCACATGCTGCCGCTGATCGTCGGCGCGCTGGAGGATAAGGCAGAACCCGAGCCTGAGCCAGAAGTGGAAGAGCCCGAGGAAAAGGTTGAGCCTGAGATTATCGAGATGGAGGCCGAACCTGTTCGTCCTGACGTCGAACCTGTCCAACCGGACATTGAACCCGTTCGCCCCGATGTCGAGCCGGTAGTCGAAAAACAGGCCTGACCGTTTGATCAGGTTGGTAGGTCAATCAACCTGATCAAGTTGTTTTATTGGCCGTTATTGTGCTGCTTCTCAGCATTCAAATAGGTCAGCGATACTTGGGCGGCGTCGGGCCTTTGTTTCGACCGCCTTGCTGCGTTTGTTCCCAAGCGTGCGCGAGAATGCCAACCGACCGTGACAAGCAAAACAAGCCCCGTGCAAGGGGCGGAGCAAAGCCGAGTTCGGCATAAATAACTGCTGTGGCTCCGTCGATGTTCATTGGAACCGGCTTACCCTTGCGGAATGCCAATTCTGCCTCAATCTTACTCGCGATAGCTCTGAAATGGCCATCACACGCGTTGTGTGCCACCGCTTCGTCGACCAAGCTCATTAAGCGTGGTGCGCGGGGGTCCGTTGGCGTGTGAAACCGATGACCAAACCCTGGCAGAATTTTTCCGTTCAAACCAACCCAGTCGTCCACCGCCACGCCAACACTTGAAGGGTGCGAATTGACGAAATGGTAGAGCGTGACGGCTTGCTCACCTGCGCCGCCATGGATGTCACCCAGCATATTCACGGCACTGGCCATGGCGTTGTTCAGAGGCAATCCACACGTCACCGCCATACGGGCCGTCGCAATTGACGGCGCTTGCGGTCCATGATCCACGGCGGCGACCAGCGCAGCCTCAAACAACTGCAATTGTGCAGGTGATGGCCTGTCACCACGCACCATGAACCAGATCATTTCGGCAAAGCCGAGATTACCAATGAGGTCCTGTATTGGCTCTCCGCGAAGGTCTATGCGCCCTGGTTCCATGTCGATGATGGCTGTTTTCCACCAGTCGGCGACATCGTTCATATCACACCCTCCTTCTTCAATGCGCCGATCTCTGCACTGGACAAGCCAAGTTCCGACCAGATCACAGAGTTGTCTGCGCCAAGATCGGGCGGAGGGTATTGAGGCATCCTGCGCTGTCCGTCCATCACGACGGGGCTGCCAGCCAAATTCAATTCTTCACCGTGCACGGACAGGCACCCAATCAATCCACGGCCAGCGAGCTGGTCGTCCGATAGGGCTTCGGGCACAGTCAAGACATGCCCGGTCGGAACGCCCAACGCATTCAGTTCGTTGACCCATTCATTGGCCGAACGCGTGCGCAAAGTCTCTTCCAGATCTTTTCGCAGAGAATGGCGGTTCCGTTTGCGATCCTCGCGCGTCGCATAGTCGGGGTTTTGCAGCAAATCCTCTCGACCGAGATGTAGGGCGAGTGCCTGCCATTGTTCATCGCGGTTTGCGGCAATGTTGATCGGGTTATCTGCGGTGGCAAATGTACCTGATGGCGCGGAAGTTGTGTTTTCGTTGCCATGTGCACCCGGTGTGACACCGCCGATCAGATAGTTCGAAACCACCCAGCCCATTGTCGAAATCACCGTTTCGGACATGGCGATGTCCAAAAACGCGCCGCGAGGGTTGGCGTTCAGGGCCGCGCTGATGGCGAAAGACGCCGTTAGGCCTCCGACAGTGTCAGCCAACGGGTAGCCAACGCGATATGGGGCTGTATCAGGCGCGCCTGTGATCGACATGACACCGCTGAGGCCCTGAACGATCTGATCATAGGCCGGGTCTTTTCGGCGCGGCCCGTCCTGACCAAAACCGCTGATGGCGCAGTAGATCAGATTGGCGTTTTCAGTGCGCAAGGTTTCATAGCCCAACCCGAGACGATCCATGACGCCAGGTCGGAAGTTCTCAACCAAAACATCCGCGGTTTGCACCAACCGTTTCAGCAGCTCTTTGCCTTTTGCAGATTTCATATCCAGAGTGACAGACTTTTTGTCCGCGTTTTGGGCGAGAAAGCTGATACCCATTCCGGCCTTGTTGCGCTCGGGGTCAGCTCCCAAAACGCGAGCAAGGTCGCCGCCCTCTGGGCGTTCGACCTTGATCACTTCGGCTCCCATCAGTGCAAGTTGATAGCAGCAATACGGGCCTGCCAGAACGTTTGTCAGGTCCAGAACCCGTATTCCCGCAAGGGGCTCAGTCGCCATCTGCGACCCCGGCTGCCCGCGCCCGCGCCCGACGTGCCCGATAGCTGGGCAGTAACACCAACAGGGCCGCAATCACCAATAGGCCCAGCGTCATGGGACGTTCCCAGATGAACGCGATGCCGTCATAGAGCTGCATCGACCGCGCAAAGTTGTCCTCCATCATCCCACCAAGAATGAACCCGATCAGCAGCGGGGCCAGTGGATAGTCGGCAAACTTCAACGCTGTCGCGCACACGCCGAAACCAACGAGGATCAGCAATTCTGTCGCATTGTTCTGCCCGATATAAGCCCCCATCAAAGTGAAGAACAAAATGAACGGGATCAGGTAGTTGCGCGGAACTGCCAGCACCTTGGCGATGTAGGGGATCAGCGGCAGGTTCAGGATCAGAAGGACAAGGTTGCCGATGAACATCGACATGATCACGGCCCAGAAGATCTGAGGTTCGTCCAGCATCAGGCGCGGGCCCGGCGTCACGTTCAAGGCAATCAACGCCCCCAGTAGGATCGCCGTTGTGCCCGACCCGGGAATACCCAAGGTCAGCAGCGGAACGAATGATCCGGTACAGGCTGCGTTGTTTGCTGATTCAGGTGCCGCCAGACCCTTGATCGACCCTTTACCGAATTCCTCCTGTTCCTCTTTCGGGGCTATGTTGCGCTCGACCGCATAGCCGAGGAAGCTGGCAATCGTAGCACCGGCGCCTGGCAGAACCCCGATAAAGAATCCCTGCACCGATTGCCGTCCGATCACCGGAGCGATGGCTTTGGCTTCATCCTTGGTGATACGTAGATCTTTGATTTCACCCTCGTCGCCCTTCAGGTCCTTTGGCTTGAGAACCAGAAACAGTGCTTCGGGTAGGGCAAACATGGCCATAGCCAGCGTGATAAATCCAAAGCCCGATTGCAGGTCCATAATCCCCATCGTGAAACGAGGCAGGTTGAACAGTGCGCCTTCGCCAACGGTTGCCATGATCAGCCCAAGGACCGTCATGATGATGGCTTTGGCAACCTGTCCGCTTCCCGCAAACGCGGCGATGGCTGAAAGTCCCACCACCATCAGAGCGAAATACTCGGCCGAATGGAACAACAGTGCGACCGAAGACAGGGCAGGGGCAAACACCATCAGCAGCACAGCGCCCAGCGTACCGCCAGCGAAACTGGCAATCGCAGCGATTGTCAGCGCTTTGCCGGCTTTGCCTTGCCGCGCCATTGGGTAGCCGTCGAAACTTGAGGCGACTGTGCCCGCGACCCCCGGCGCGTTCAGCAAGATCGATGACGTCGAGCCGCCAAAGATTGCACCATAGTAGACACCGGCCAACAGGATCAGTGCCGCCGATGGGTCGCCCATCGAGATGGCGACCGGGATCATGATGGCAATGATCGACATCGGCCCAAGGCCCGGTAGCATGCCGATAAACGTGCCGATCAGACATCCTGCGACGACCATCAGAAGGTTTTGGATTGAGAATGCCGTTTGCAGGCCGATCAGAAGTCCTTCAAGCATGTCAGCCTCCGAAAATGCCCGGCAGGGGGCGCATGTAGATGCCAAGAACTTCCTGAACCAGATACCAGACGGTGCCTGTTGCGATGAACGCTACGGGCAGCATGATGTGCCACCTGCGCTCACCCAGAATGAAGGATCCGAGGATCAGGAAGGCAGAGGTTGATATCAGGAACCCCACAGGGCGCAAACACAGGGCGTATATGACCATCAGCGCCAACAGCGTCAGTGCCTGATCCAAGTGATAGTCTCCCAGACGTCGATAATCGATATCGGCCTCTTTCGGCTCGGATTTTTCAAAGCCCAGCAGGATGATCGTTGTCGTGATTATAGCCAACACAGACAACACTTTGGGGAAGGTGCTTGGCCAGATGGGGTTCCGTTGCATGAAGGGTGGAAGACTACCATCCATAGTGAACCAGGCGGCGTAGCCATACATTATACTTACACCCAGAAGAACGAGTGCGATCCAGCGATCCAGCGCCATGTGACCCCCTCCTTATTCGTTGACGTTAGGGATGGCAGAGCGGCGCACCGCTCTGCCAAATCTATTTTTAAAGGAAACCCAGCTTTTTCATCAGATCGCCGATCTGTTGTTCCTGCTGCTCAAGGAACGACTGGAAATCATCACCCGAGTTGTGGATGTTCACCCACCCATTACGGGCGCGAACTTCTTCCCATTCCGGCGTGTCATACATCTTGGCAATTGCGTCTTGGTAAGCCACCAACTTGTCTTCCGGCAGGCCGGGGGCCGCGAAGAAGCCACGCCAGTTCACGAAGGATGTGTCGATGCCCTGTTCTTTCATGGTCATCGCATCGGGTGCAGCGTCCACGCGTTCATCGGCGGTTACTCCGATGATCTTGACCTCTCCCGCATTCGCCAGATCGACAGCTTCCGAGAAGCCGGTCGACAGGGCTGCGATCTCACCCGACAGCAGGGCTGCCATGGCTTTGCCACCCGCGTCGTAGGGGATGTATTTCACAGCCAATGCATCCTTGCCGGCCGCTTCCATCACCATGGCTGCAACCAGATGGTCCATGCCGCCCGGTACCGAACCGCCACCGATGGCCGTGCCCGATGGATCAGCGTCAAACGCGGCCAGTAGATCTTCCATCGAGTTGATCGGGCTGTCCTTGCCTACGACAATCGCGGCATAGTCACCGATGGTACCCGAAACCAGTGTCAGATCGCGGAAATTATGCGGAAACACACCGGTCAGCGAGCGGATCACGATAGGTGTCGAATTCACCATCAGTGTGCCGTGGTTACTGTCGGCATTTTCGATCAGGAAACCGATGGCTTTACCGCCGCCACCGCCTGACATGTTTTCGTAAGACGCAGTACCCACGAGGCCCGCTTTGGTCAGTGCTTCGCCCGTGCCGCGGGCTGTGCCGTCCCAACCGCCGCCAGCACCGCCGGGGATCAGAAAGTGAATGCTATCGACCACCTGATCGGCCCAAGTTGGGCCAGTCAGGCCAATTGCGGCCACAGCTGCGATCAGGGCGCGTCGGCCCAGTTTGAATGTCGTCATGTTTTCCTCCCGTTTGACATCCAGCCGCATGGCGGCTCAGACTGGGTGAAACAAAACCACACCAACCTGACATCAACCTGTCACGCGGCAAAATTCTGTTAGGGCCTGATGAAATTTCTGCTTGTCGAAGACAATATTGACCTCGCGAATGCGGTCAGTTCCCGAATGCGGCTGGATGGCCATGTTATTGATCACGCAGCGAATTTGGATGATGCGACCGCTTACGTAGAAACCGAGGAATATGACCTGATCCTCTTGGATATTATGCTGCCAGATGGGGATGGCCGAGACTTTCTGAAACGCCACCGGGCAGGCCGTTTGGACACGCCCGTGATCGTTTTGACCGCCCGTAGTCAGGTTTCGGACCGAATCGGTTCGCTTGATCTGGGGGCCGACGACTACGTGACCAAACCTTTCGACCACGCCGAGCTTGAGGCGCGCTGCCGCGCTGTGCTGCGCCGAAAATCAGGCATCACGAAATCGACAATCGAGATGGGCGGCGTGGTGTTTGATCCGGTGGCCGGTCATTTAACGGTGGGGGGGGACACCGTATCTTTGCGAAACCGTGAACTGCGCTTGATGGAGCTGTTCATAAACGCCCCCGGTCACGTATTTTCGAAGCAAAAGCTGGCAGACAGATTGTTCTCTTACGACGACAACGTGTCGGACAATGCTATCGAGGTGTATGTCGGCCGCTTGCGCAGGCACCTTGAAAAGTCAGAGCTGAAAATAACCACTTTGCGCGGTCTGGGATACAGGTTGGATCATGATCGATAATCCGACCGTTTCTGGATCTTTGCGGAACAGGCTTGTGCTGACATTGATCGGCGGCGCGGCGGTTCTTGCAGTTCTTCTGTTTTTCGCGGTTCGAAACTATGCGGCCCAAGTGGCCCAGCAAGGTCAGGACAACATTCTGGAGGCGTCAGTCGCATCCATCCTTGATGCTGCCGCGCTCAGGGATGGGGTGCTTGAGGTGGATATTCCCTATGCGGCGTTCTCGATGCTAAGCACCCCGTCGGATGACCGGGTGTTTTATGCCATCTTTCAGGATGGAGAGTTCCTGTCTGGATATGAGGACCTTCGCTTGGCCGGAGGGGTGGAAGAGAGCGATTGGTCCTTCAAATCCGGCGAATTGCGCGGGGAACGTATCCGACAGGTCAGCGCCAGCCGCACGCTGGTCGGCTTGGGCAGGCAAACGGAAATTGAGGTCGTGCTGGGCCAGACACAGGATGCCCTATCACAAACGCTGGATCAGATTTCGCGAAATGCCGCCCTATTGGGATTGGGCTTCTTTCTTCTTACAGCGGCACTTTCCTTTTGGGTTACCTCGACGACCATCGGGCAGCTCAACAAATTGACGACGTCGGTGACGCGACGAGGCCCACAGGATTTGAGCCCCTTCAAGAAACCGGTCCCTCGGGAAATGGCACCATTGGTGACGTCTTTGAATTCACTGATGGGCCGTTTGGATCAATCGCTCAGCCAGTCCGAGGACTTTATTGCCGAGGCAGCCCACCGGGTGCGAACGCCGCTCGCAACCGTCAGATCATATGCCGAGGCAACGCTCCACCGGGTTGAGCGAAAAGATAACCGCGAGGCCCTGCGTGCCATGGTTCGCGCCATTGACGAAAGCTCTCGTGCTGCGGGGCAGCTTTTGGATCATGCAATGATCACGTCCCGTGCCGATCGCCTTGAACGCGAAGATGTGGATCTGGTCGAATTGATCCGCGAGCTGGTTCAGCGATTAACGCCAATTGCGGAAATGAAGGAGCTGTCACTTTCGCTGACAGGCGACCCCACGGTTCCCTATTCCGGTGATCCAATTCTGATACAAAACGCGGTGCGCAACATGATCGACAATGCGCTGAAATATGCACCAGCGGATAGTGCAGTTGAAATAGAGGTCAACGCGAAGCCTGAGGTGAAGGTAAGCGACTCGGGTCCGGGCTTCCCTCCTGAAGAAATAGGTCAACTGACGCGACGGTTTGAGCGTGGCAAAAACGCAGTTGGAACGATTGGATCGGGCTTGGGGTTGACCATCGCCGAGGATGTGGCGACCGCACATGGCGGCACATTGGTTCTGACAAATCAGCCAAAGGGGGGCGCATGCGTTATCTTATCGCTCTAGTCCTGCTCGTGTTGCCCGGCATGGGGTTGGCCGAAGATTGGGAAGATCGCCTGATCTTTAACGAAGGTGCCGATGGGCCTCGTCTCCGGGTTATTTCAAGTACGGATACGGTTTTGTTTGCACCGTTGATAGAGGGTTTTGTCGCCCAAAACCCCCTTATTAGTATCGAATACCTTGTCTCTGGCACCGCCGATATCAACGAGCGTGTTCGCGCCACGCCCGACGCTTTCGATGTTGTTGTCTCCAGTGCAATGGATCTGCAACTGAAGCTGGCAAATGATGGCTTTGCATTGCCTTTGGATGATATTCAAACACCGTCCTGGGCGCAGTGGCACCAAAGTTTGTTCTCGTTTACGACGGAACCTGCAGCCATAGTTATCAATCGCACTGCGTTTGAAGGTCAGCAACTTCCGCTGACACGCCAAGGGTTGATCGAAATACTGCGTGAACGCCCCGAAGAATTTCGCGGCAAAGTAGGAACCTATGATGTCCGTGAGTCCGGCCTCGGTTATCTTTTCGCGACGCAGGATGCCCGTGCTTCCGAAACATACTGGCGTTTGATGGAGGTTATGGGCGGTTTGGATGTTCTATTGTATTGTTGTTCGGGCGAAATGATCAACGATCTTGCCGACGGGACGCTTTTGGTCGCTTACAATGTCCTTGGCAGCTACGCCGCAGTCCGCACTGAGGGCAAGGATACCCTAGAGGTTATTCTACCAACTGATTTTCAAACCATCATGATGCGGACAGCTTTGGTTTCACAGGCAACGCAGGAACCGGATGCGGCCGGGGAATTCGTCCGCTACCTGATCGCAGAGAAACCAGCATCGCAGGATATTCAGTCTTCGCTGCCGCCGCTTTCGTCTGAGGACAGTTCAGCGGATCGAGAGGCCATCGGATTGAACCCGGCTTTGCTGACATTTTTAGATGACCTGAAGCGCAGAAAGTTCTTGTCCGCATGGGAAGATGCAGTAATCCAGTAGTGGTCGTGCCCTTTATTGAAAAGGAGGGCCGACCTTTTCGAGCGGCCCACCCAAAGCAATCGATGCGAATTGGCGTGCTATGTAACGCGACCCGAGCTTCCATGGTGGCTAGCTGCAGAAAGGCTGTTACGTTAACGGCGAAACTTATCATTTAGGGTGTGGTTTCGGTATATGTGGGACAGGTCAAATCAACGGCGGGGTTGGATATCTGTGCGATTGACCCACATAAGATTGCAGTGTTGATTTTGTCGAAGATTGTGCTGTGGCGAAACACCGACAAGACGAGGGAGGCGTCTGGTGGGAAACGTGTTTAACCGGCTGCGCGCCTCGAACGAACCGTTGAAGAGGCGACAGAGACTGCGTTTCTTGTTTACCCAAGATGCCATTGAAAAAGGGAAATTGAATGGAACTCAATGACGAAATTCGCATCGCGGCACCGCGGGACGTGGTGTATCGGGCCCTGAACAACCCCGAGATTCTGCAAGAGTGCATCCCGGGTTGCGAGGAGTTGATCCAAAATTCACCCGAGGCGCTCGAGGCGAAAGTTGTCCTGAAAATCGGTCCGGTCAAAGCAAAGTTCGCTGGCGAGGTGACTTTGGACAATACAAATGCGCCTGGCGGATTTTCACTGTCCGGCGAGGGGAAGGGAGGAGCGGCAGGTTTTGCCAAAGGTGGCGCAGATGTGACGCTGACCGAGGACGGAGATGAGACGGTTCTGGCCTATGCTGCGAAGGTCGAGGTTGGGGGCAAGATTGCCCAATTGGGTAGCCGCTTGATTTCGGGAACAGCCAAGAAATTGTCAGGCAAGTTCTTCACCCGGTTCGGTGAGATCGTATCGGAACAGTCGGTGTCCTAACCTGGAGGAATATCGATCTGGTTGGCTTACCGCAGATGCGTTGTCGCGCGAGGCGGTTCAAGAACTGCGCCGAAATCGGCCTGCTTAACACAAAGCTGGTGGAATAGTATTGATTTAGGAAATTTGGTGCCCAGGAGAGGACTCGAACCTCCACGTCCATACGGACACTAGCACCTGAAGCTAGCGCGTCTACCAATTCCGCCACCTGGGCAGGTGTCGTGGAGGGGCGTTTAAGCCTACTGACGGGGGGCGTCAACTAGATTCGGAAAGATTTTTGAAAGTTTTTTGGTCCACGCCTAAAGCGTCTTGGAGGTCTCTGTTCTTTCCCGGATGCGCGGCGTTATTGCGTCTTGTTTGCCGGGACTTTGGGCGGTAGATCGGATCAAGACCTATCAGCAGGAGCCCTCTCATGTCCAAATTGGTCACGATTTATGGTGGATCGGGATTTGTCGGTCGGTATATCGCCCGGCGCATGGCAAACGAAGGGTGGCGTGTGCGGGTCGCGGTGCGGCGCCCGAATGAGGCGATGTTCGTCAAACCCTACGGCGTTGTCGGTCAGGTTGAACCTATTCTATGCAACATCCGAGACGATGCATCGGTTGCGTCCGTCATGCACGGGGCCGACGCGGTGGTGAACTGCGTGGGTGTGCTGAACGAACTAGGCAAGAATGCATTTGGTACCGTGCAGGCCGAAGGGGCCGAACGGATCGCGCGGATCGCCGCTGAGCAGGGCGTTGAGCGGCTGGTGCATATTTCAGCCATCGGAGCGGATGCGGAGTCAAACAGCGAATATTCTCGAACCAAGGCTCAGGGTGAAGCCGGAGTGCTGGCGCATATGCCGAACGCGGTAATCCTGCGCCCATCGGTCATTTTTGGGGTCGAAGACCAGTTCTTTAACCGCTTTGCGGGGATGACCCGTATGGGGCCGTTCCTGCCTCTGGTCGGCGCTGAAACCAAATTCCAGCCGGTTTATGTGGATGACGTGGCCAAGGCTGCCGTTCAGGGTGTTCTGGGGCAGGCCGAGGCGGGTATCTATGAGCTGGGCGGGCCTGAGGTGAAAACCTTCCGCGCGCTGATGCAGCAGATGCTGGAGGTGATCCATCGCCGCCGCGTGATCGTGGGTATGCCATTCTTGGCCGCGCGGATTATGGCGGGTGTTCTGGACATTGCGAAATTCGTCAGCTTTCAGCTGTTCCCCAACAACATTCTGACGCGTGACCAACTGAAGAACCTGCGCCGTGACAATGTAGTGTCTGAAGGTGCCAAAGGTTTTGAGGATTTGGGGATCGAACCGGCCACGCTGGAATCCGTTTTGCCAGACTATCTGTGGAAATTTCGCCCCTCTGGGCAGTATGACGAAATTCAGAAGTCGGCCAGCAACCTGCGGACCTAATCAGCTGTACGCGATTATCAGCAGGATTGCGCCCAGAATCACGCGATAGATGACATACGGCGTGAAGCTGACGCTGCGCAGCAGGCGCATCATGAGGCTCAGCGCCAACAGGGCTGCGAAAAAAGCAAAAAGGGCGGCAATTGCGCCGTCTTTAGCCAATTGGGCATCTGCTTTTCGGATGACATCCACGGACAACAAAGCACCCGAGGCGATGATTGTCGGGATCGACATCAGCATTGCAATTCGCGCCCCGTCTTCCCGGCTGTAACCCAGTTGCCGAGCGCCAGTAATGGTGATTCCTGAACGCGAAGTGCCGGGGATCAGTGCCAGAACCTGCCAAAGCCCCATGATCATCGCGTCGCGCAGACCCCAGTCACCGGCCTGCTTCGTTTGCGGTCCTTTCTGGTCCATCCAATAGAGTAGCAATCCAAAACCCAGCATGGTCCATCCAATTAATGCCATGGAACGCAGAGACTGGCTGAGCCCGCTATTGAACAGGAAGGTGCCAACTATAACGGTAGGAATCGTTGAGATGATGAGACCCATCGCCAAACGCGCCTGTGGGGTATCGACTTTTCCTGTCAGGGCGCGCGGCAGACCGGATGCGGCCTGTTTCACGTCGGACCAAAAGTACAGAACCACAGCCCCCAGCGTGCCGACATGCACGGCAACATCTATGGCCAAACCCTGATCGCCCAAACCCGTTAGGCTGGGCAATAGGATCAGGTGACCCGAAGATGAAATCGGCAGAAATTCAGTGATACCCTGAATAATCGCCGTGAGAATCAACTGGAAAAGACTCATCTGACCTGCCGTGCTGCCCTCACGCATTCTTTGTGAGAAATGGGTATAAGCGTGCTGCAGAAATTGAAAGCACCTTAATAAGTCCGAATCGGAACTAAAATGTTCAATTATTTTACAGATAGTTTCCGGATCGATTGATTTTTTCTAAATTAGGTCAGCACTATTGCCTTTTCATTTGTGATGACATCTCTTAAAGAAACTCGACCAAGCCAATTCATGGAGTCTGACCCGTGGCCAAGCAACCGATGCTGAAATTTGTGCAGATCGACCGGGACATGCCGGAAAAACGTGCCGCCGAGGTGCGCAAAGAAGACTTCAATGAAATCTACGCGGAATATGCGTCGGCGAAAGCGCAGGAGCAGGCCAGCCGCTGCAGCCAGTGCGGTGTTCCCTATTGCCAGTCGCACTGCCCGCTGCACAACAATATCCCCGACTGGTTGAACCTGACCGCCACTGGCCGTCTGGAAGAAGCTTATCAGACCAGCCAAGCCACCAATACTTTTCCCGAGATTTGTGGCCGCATCTGCCCTCAAGACCGTCTGTGCGAAGGAAATTGCGTTATCGAGCAATCGGGCCACGGCACTGTCACCATCGGCACCATCGAGAAATACATCACCGACACCGCTTGGGACAAAGGCTGGGTGAAGCCTGTCGCGCCTGCTGCTGAGCGCAGCGAAAGAGTTGGCATTATCGGTGGTGGTCCTGGTGGTCTGGCCGCAGCAGACATGCTGCGCCGCGCCGGTATTCAGGTCACCGTATATGATCGCTATGACCGCGCGGGCGGGTTGCTGATGTATGGTATTCCGGGCTTCAAGCTGGAAAAAGACATCGTGCAGCGCCGCAATGATCTGCTGGCCGATGGTGGGGTTGAGTTCGTCCTGAACTGTGACGTGGACGCTGCCAAGTTCGAAGAGATCCGCGCCAAGCACGACGCGGTGATTATCGCGACCGGTGTTTATAAATCCCGTGATCTGTCCATGCCGGGCAGTGGTCTGAATGGCATTGAAAAAGCCATCGACTTCCTGACTGCCTCGAATCGCAAGAGCTTTGGTGACGCAGTTGAGGATTTCGACAATGGTCGCCTGAACGCCGATGGTAAGAAAGTCGTCGTGATTGGCGGCGGTGACACCGCGATGGATTGCGTGCGCACATCTATTCGGCAGGGCGCGACCTCGGTCAAATGCCTGTATCGCCGCGACCGCGCCAACATGCCGGGTTCGCAGCGCGAAACGCAGAACGCCGAGGAAGAAGGCGTGATTTTTGAATGGCTCAGCGCACCCAAGGGGTTCACCGGTGACGACAACGTGTCTGGTGTGATGGTGCAGAAGATGCGCCTAGGCCAGCCCGACGCCTCAGGCCGTCAGGCGCCCGAGGTGATCGAAGGCGCGGATTACGTCGAAGAGGCCGATCTGGTGATCAAAGCGCTGGGTTTCGAGCCCGAAGACCTGCCCACCCTGTTTGGTCAACCCGACCTGCCCGTGACCCGCTGGGGTACCGTCAAGGCCGCCTTCCAGACCGGTGAGACCGATATGGATGGCGTCTATGCGATTGGTGACATCGTGCGCGGTGCCTCTCTGGTGGTTTGGGCGATCCGCGACGGGCGCGACTGCGCCGATGCGATCATCGACAGGTTCAATGCTAAGGCTGCAGTCGCAGCCGAGTAACTCAACGCCCAGCGACAGGAGGGTTCGAATGCCCGAATTGCAAGGCCAATGCATGTGTGGCGCGGTTACAGTGACCGCCACCCCGGCGCGCGACGCGCTGGGTGCCTGCCATTGCGATCAGTGCCGCCGCTGGACCAGCTCGATGCTGGTGACCTTTCAGGCCGAACCGGGATACGCCGCGCTGGGACCCGTCAAGGTCTTTGCGTCTTCGGATTGGGCAGAACGCGCGTTTTGCTCGGATTGCGGATCGGCGCTGTGGTACCGGATCACCCTGCCCGGGGAAATGCACGGACAAACACAAATGGCCGCCGGATTGTTCGACAACGGAACCGGAAGCCCCCTGAAACTTGAACTCTATATCGACAAAAAGCCCGAGGGATACGCGTTCGAGGGAGAACGCAGGCAAATGACCAAAGCCGAGGTCGAAGCCATGTATGCCCTGCCGGAAGAAGGAGACAGCCAATGACCAAATATGATGCCGATTGGGTGCGGGCCGAAGAAGCCAAGCGCAAATGGATGGCGGAAAACGGTCTCTATTCAGAGGAAGAAGAGCATTCTTCCTGCGGCGTGGGCCTTGTTGTATCCGTTGACGGCAAGCCGTCGCGCAAGGTTGTGGATGCCGGGATAGATGCGCTCAAGGCAATCTGGCACCGTGGTGCTGTAGACGCTGACGGCAAGACCGGCGACGGCGCGGGCATTCATGTACAGATCCCGGTACCCTTCTTCTATG
This sequence comes from Ruegeria sp. BB7, assembly GCF_056539365.1. Taxonomy (NCBI): domain Bacteria; kingdom Pseudomonadati; phylum Pseudomonadota; class Alphaproteobacteria; order Rhodobacterales; family Roseobacteraceae; genus Ruegeria; species Ruegeria sp. BB7. The sequence goes on from NZ_JBQFUV010000006.1 coordinate 155,911, forward strand.
ATCAGATCCGTCGCACAGGCCACGAGCCCAATCTGGATGAACTTATTGCCGTTGGTCAGGTCTTTCTGCCCCGCACCGATTTCAGCGCGCAGGAGCGGTGCCGGACCATCGTTGAAACCGAAGTTTTACGCATGGGCTACTACATCTATGGCTGGCGCCATGTGCCGGTGGACGTAACCTGCTTGGGCGAAAAGGCAAACGCGACCCGCCCCGAGATCGAGCAGATCCTGATCTCGAATTCCAAGGGCGTTGATGAGGAGACATTCGAGCGTGAGCTCTATGTCATCCGTCGCCGCATCGAAAAAGCCGCTGCGTCTGCAGGGATTTCCGGTTTGTATCTGGCGTCGCTCAGCTGCCGCTCGATCATTTACAAGGGCATGATGCTGGCCGAGCAGGTTGCCGTGTTCTACCCCGACTTGATGGACGAACGCTTTGAATCGGCGTTTGCGATTTATCACCAGCGCTATTCGACCAACACTTTCCCGCAATGGTGGCTGGCGCAGCCGTTCCGCATGTTGGCCCATAACGGCGAGATCAACACGCTGAAGGGCAACATCAACTGGGTTAAAAGCCACGAAATCCGCATGGCGTCCTCGACCTTTGGAGACTATGCCGATGATATCAAACCGATCATCGCAGGAGGATCGTCAGATTCGGCTGCGTTAGACTCTGTTTTTGAGGTTCTGGTCCGCGCTGGGCGTTCTGCCCCCATGGCGAAAACCATGCTGGTGCCGGAAAGCTGGTCCAAGCAGGCGGTGGAACTGCCGCAGGCCTGGCGTGACATGTATTCTTACTGCAACTCGGTGATGGAACCTTGGGACGGCCCCGCCGCATTGGCCATGACCGATGGCCGTTGGGTCTGTGCCGGGTTGGACCGGAATGGCCTGCGTCCGATGCGCTATGTGGTGACGGGCGATGGTCTGGTCATCGCGGGGTCCGAGGCGGGCATGGTGCCAATTGACGAAGCCACCGTGACCGAAAAAGGCGCGCTGGGACCGGGGCAGATGCTGGCCGTAGATATGAAAAAGGGCAAGCTCTACCGCGACACGCAGATCAAGAACAAACTGGCCCGTGCGCTGCCATTTGGCGAATGGGTTGGTAAGATCAACGATCTGGATGCTACGCTGAGCGGTGTGACCGAACGGCCCCTGTTTGCAGGTGAGGAGCTGCGCAAGCGCCAGATCGCTGCCGGGTATTCGGTTGAAGAACTGGAGCAAATCTTGGCGCCCATGGCCGAGGATGGCAAGGAGGCGCTGGCCTCGATGGGCGATGACACGCCTTCGGCCGTGCTGTCCAAACAATACCGCCCGCTGAGCCATTTCTTCCGCCAGAACTTCAGCCAAGTAACGAATCCACCGATCGACAGTTTGCGTGAATACCGTGTGATGTCGCTGAAGACGCGTTTCGGTAACCTTAAGAACGTGTTGGACGAAGACAGCAGCCAGACCGAGATCATCGTTCTGGAAAGCCCCTTTGTCGGCAATGCTCAGTGGGAAACTCTGGTCGAGAATTTCAACTCTCCATTGGCCGAGATCGACTGTAGCTTTGAGCCCGGCGAAGGAGCATTGGATCGTGCTTTGACCCGTATTAGAGCCGAATCTGAGGAGGCAGTGCGCTCGGGTGCCGGGCATTTGGTGCTGACTGATCAGTATTCTGGGCCGGACAAGGTGGCGATGCCGATGATTCTGGCCACCAGTGCGGTGCACAGCCATCTGACCCGCCAGGGGTTGCGGACCTTCTGTTCGCTCAATGTGCGTTCGGCGGAATGTATTGATCCGCATTACTTTGCGGTGTTGATCGGCTGCGGTGCGACTGTGGTGAACGCCTATCTGGCCGAAGATTCGCTGGCTGACCGCATTGAACGCGGCTTGTTGGACGGTTCGTTGACCGAGAATGTGGCCCGCTACCGCGAGGCGATTGATCAGGGTCTGCTCAAGATCATGGCCAAGATGGGTATCTCGGTTATCTCGTCTTATCGCGGTGGCCTGAATTTTGAGGCTGTCGGCCTTAGCCGTGCCATGGTGGCAGAGTATTTCCCGGGTATGACCAGTCGTATTTCGGGCATCGGTATTCACGGAATCCGGGTCAAGGCCGAGGCAATCCATGCCAAGGGCTGGACCAGCGGTCTGGACGTGCTGCCCATTGGTGGTTTCTACAAGGCGCGCAAGTCTGGTGAGACCCACGCGTGGGAAGCAACCTCGATGCATATGATGCAAATGGCCTGTAACAGAGCCTCATATGAGTTGTGGAAGCAGTATTCGGCCAAGATGCAGTCGAACCCACCGATCCACCTGCGTGACCTGATGGATTTCAAACCCATGGGCAAGCCGGTCCCGATTGAAGAGGTCGAATCCATCACCTCGATCCGCAAACGCTTTGTCACGCCGGGCATGTCGCTTGGGGCGCTGAGCCCCGAGGCACACAAAACGCTGAACGTGGCGATGAACCGGATCGGAGCCAAGTCTGACTCGGGCGAGGGCGGCGAAGACCCGGCGCATTTCGTGCCGGAGCCCAACGGTGACAACCCGTCGGCCAAGATCAAGCAGGTCGCTTCGGGCCGGTTCGGGGTGACTGCCGAATACCTGAACCAGTGTGAAGAGCTGGAGATCAAGGTCGCGCAGGGTGCCAAGCCGGGCGAAGGTGGTCAGTTGCCGGGCATGAAGGTGACAGACCTGATCGCGCGCCTGCGCCATTCGACCAAGGGCGTGACCCTGATCTCGCCGCCGCCGCACCACGATATCTACTCGATCGAAGATCTTGCGCAGCTGATCTACGACCTGAAACAGATCAACCCGCGCTGCAAGGTTACGGTGAAACTGGTGGCGTCCTCGGGCGTTGGCACGATTGCCGCTGGTGTCGCCAAGGCCAAGGCGGATGTAATTCTGATCTCGGGCCACAACGGCGGCACGGGCGCATCGCCTGCGACATCCATCAAATATGCCGGGCTGCCGTGGGAGATGGGACTGACCGAAGCGCATCAGGTTCTGGCGATGAACAATCTGCGCGACCGCGTGACCCTGCGGACTGACGGTGGCCTGCGGACCGGTCGTGATATCGTTATGGCTGCGATGATGGGGGCTGAGGAATACGGCATCGGCACCGCCGCCCTGATCGCGATGGGCTGTATCATGGTACGTCAGTGCCAGTCGAACACCTGCCCGGTCGGTGTCTGCACGCAGGACGAGGACCTGCGCGCCAAGTTCACCGGCAACGCGGATAAGGTTGTGAATCTTATCACCTTCTACGCGCAGGAAGTGCGTGAGTTGTTGGCCAGCCTTGGTGCGCGCTCGATCGACGAGATCATTGGTCGGGCCGATCTGTTGGCACAGGTCAGCCGGGGCTCGGCACATCTGGATGATCTGGACCTGAACCCGCTGCTGATCACTGTCGATGGTGCGCATGACATCGTCTACAACCGTGACAAGGATCGGAATGCGGTACCTGACACGCTGGACGCCGAGATCGTGCGCGATGCGGCGCGGTTCCTGAAAGACGGTGAAAAGATGCAGTTGTCCTACGCGGTGCAGAACACGCACCGGACTGTCGGTACGCGCGTCTCAAGCCACATTGTGCAGAATTTCGGCATGCGGAATACGTTCCAGTCGGACCACCTGCATGTCAAACTGCAGGGCTCGGCCGGTCAGTCGCTAGGAGCCTTTGCAGCACCGGGTCTGAAGCTGGAAGTGTCGGGTGACGCCAACGACTATGTCGGCAAGGGCCTGTCGGGTGGCATGATCGTCGTGCGCCCGCCGCAGGTCAGCCCGCTGAAGGCGGATGACAACACCATCATCGGCAATACCGTCCTGTACGGGGCCACCGATGGGTACTTGTTCGCTGCCGGCCGCGCCGGTGAACGGTTTGCGGTACGGAACTCGGGCGCCAAGGTGGTGATCGAGGGCTGTGGCTCGAACGGGTGTGAGTACATGACCGGCGGTGTGGCTGTGATTCTGGGAGATATCGGTGCCAACTTCGGCGCGGGCATGACAGGCGGCATGGCCTATCTGTACGACCCCGAAGGCAAGGCCGAAAAGCTGATGAACATGGAAACACTGGTGACCTGCCCGGTGACCGTCGACCATTGGGAAGATCAGCTGAAATCGATGATCGAAACCCATCAGTCTGAGACCTTCAGCCGCAAGGCCGCTGACATTCTGCAACATTGGGATGTGGAAAAAGCCAACTTCCTGCAGGTCTGCCCGAAAGAGATGCTGAACAAGCTCAGCCATCCTCTGACCAACGAAGCAGAAGCAGTTCCGGCTGAATAAGCCAGGCGATCATCCGAAAACAACAAAGCCCGCGTGTCACGAAAAGCACGCGGGTTTTCCTTGTCTTAAAGTAATTTCCCCTCGTTAATTGCGATTTAATGCCGACCACGTTTAGTTGTGGCCATAGTTATTTTGGGAAATGCAGGCAGATTGCAGCCCAGAGAAACAAGGAGGTGAAAGCAGTCGCATGCCGATGACCTATACGGATCAGTTCTTTGTTCTGGACCCGGCCAATCCAGGAGCCAATGGGACGGTGCCTGGCTCGACTTTGACGGTGCAGAAGTTTGATATTGTCGATCAGAACGACAATGATCTGATCAATCGCCTGAACGGTGATTCCGTTGATGGTGTCGACATCACATCCTCTTTTTTCAACGACATGGTGACGGTTGAGTTAAGCGATGGCACTCAGGTCTCTTATACCGGTGTGACGTTTTATCTGGCGGATGGGCGTGAGGTGTTTACACCCACCGATGGCCAGGTACTGCAGGACGGTGCTTTCGTCAGTTCGTCCATTACAGATACCAGCGATACGGGGGCCTCATTCGGGTCCGTCAATATTGCAAATGGTGATCTTGGCCCGCCCTGTTTCACGCCTGGCACGATGATCGGCACACCCGAGGGGCCTCGATTGATCGAGGATTTGAAAGTAGAGGATTTAATCACCACCACAGATCATGGCGACCAGCCCTTACTTTGGGTGGGGCGCACCAAGGTGCAGGCGCAGGGTAAACTGGCCCCCATCCGATTCGAGGCCGGGGTATTGGGGCTGAATCATCCGCTGACCGTATCTCCGCAGCATCGAATGCTGATTGCTGACTGGCGCGCGCCTTATTTGTTTGGACATTCCGAGGTGCTGATTGCGGCGCATTGCCTGGTTAACGGGCGCACTGTCACGCGCGTCGAAAGTGGTGAGGTCGAGTACATCCATCTTTTGTTTGCACAGCATGAGATCGTCATAGCCAACGGGGCGAAAAGCGAAAGCTATTATCCGGGCCACGCAATTTCCCAGGTGGAGCAGGACACGCAGGACGAAGTATTGCGTCTGTTCCCGGAACTGCGTTCTCGTAATCCGGTGCTGCCGGAAACCGCGCGCCCGGTCATCCGCCCGCGCGAGGCCCGCGCGCTGGCGATATAAACCGTTCCAAACCGGTTCGCCGCGTCGTATAGCAACAGGATGGCAAAGAAAGCAGCGCGCAAGTCGAGCAGTAAGAAAAGCAAGGCGTCGAAGGCTAAGATACAGACCCTATCGCGGATTCGTCGATGGGTTACGCGTGTCCTGTTGGGCGTCGTGGTCTTTTTCGTTGGTCTGGTGATGCTCTATTCGGTGGTGAATCCGCCAATAACCCATACAATCTGGTCCGAATGGCGCCGGTTGGGCAAGGTCGAACGTGACTGGGTGCCGATCGAAGAAATCTCTCCGGTCATGGCCCGTGCTGTTGTTGCAGCCGAGGACGCTAACTTCTGCCGGCATTGGGGATTTGATGTCGAAGCCATCCGCGATGCGTTGGAGGATGGCGGTTCGCGCGGGGCGTCCACGATTACTCAGCAAGTCGTAAAGAACGTGTTCCTGTGGCAGGACCGCAGTTGGGTGCGCAAGGCGCTGGAAACTTCGATTACACCTGTTGTCGAGATTTTCTGGAGTAAGCAGCGCATTCTCGAGGTCTATTTAAACGTGGCCGAGACCGGACAGGGCGTGTTTGGCGTCGAAGCGGCAGCGCGGCGCAACTTCAATGTAAGTGCCGCAAAGTTAAGCCCGGTGCAGGCCGCGCGGATTGCTGCCATTCTGCCCTCGCCCCGCAAACGGTCGGTCACCGACCCTTCGGTGTTCACCCGCAGGCGGGCGTCGTCCATTCTGGAAGGAGCGGCCACCATCCGCGCAGATGGTCGCGCGGATTGTTTCGAGGATTGAAACTTATCGCCCCTCAAGGCTAAAGCTGGGGGGGTATTCACTGGTTCGATTGGAAGCCCATGGCGCGACTGTTTCATGTTCCCCTGTCCCCCTATTGCCGCAAGGTCCGCCTGTCTCTGGCAGAAAAAAAGATCGAGGTTGAGCTGGTCGAAGAGAAATACTGGGAGAAAGACCCGGATTTCCTGCGCCGCAACCCTGCTGGCAAAGTGCCAGTGCTGCGTCTGGATGGACATGTCATGGCAGAAAGTGCTGCGATTTGCGAATATATCGAGGAAACCCGACCTGAGCCTGCGCTGATGCCAAAGACGGCCGAGGCGCGATACGAGGTGCGCCGGCTGGTGGGGTGGTTCGATGACAAGTTCCACCACGAGGTGACTTCTAAGCTTTTGTATGAGCGGGTTAACAAGAAGGTCACGGGTGAGGGCTATCCCGACAGTAAGAACGTCAAGGAAGGTGCGCGGGCGATCAAGTATCATCTGGATTACATGGCATGGTTGCTGGATCACCGTCGGTGGCTGGCAGGGGATCAGATGACCTTGGCGGATTTTGCCGCTGCTGCACATCTCTCGGCGCTGGATTACATTTCGGATGTGGATTGGAACCGTTCTCAGGCGGTTAAGGATTGGTATGCCAAGATTAAATCCCGCCCTGCATTCCGGTCTATTCTGGCGGATCAAGTGCCCGGCTTCCGGCCACCGCCGCATTACGCCGATCTGGATTTCTGATAGTGTAAAAAGGGGGCTGTCTGCCCCCCATCGCGCAGTTGCGCGATTCCCCCCGAGGATATTTTTAGCCAGATGAAGAGCGGATCGGGTTTAAAGGAAAAGTTGGTGGCGCAGGCGCTGAACGAAGGATTTGTATCCTGTCGTATCTGTCGTCCGTGGGATGTGCCGCAGGTTCCGGCCCGGTTGGACGCGTTCTTAAAGGCCGGATATCACGGGCAGATGGGGTGGATGGCCGAGCGGTCCCATTGGCGGGGCGATCCGGCGGCGCTTTGGCCCGAGGCGCAATCTGTCATCATGCTGGCCGAAAGTTATACGCCTGAACATGATCCGACTGAGGTTTTGGGCTACCCGGACAAGGCGGCAATCTCAGTCTATGCGCAAAACAAAGATTACCATGATCTGGTCAAGAAGCGGCTGAAGCGATTGGCGCGTTGGCTGATCGCCGAAGCTGGGGGTGAGGTGAAGGTGTTTGTCGATACCGCGCCAGTGCCGGAAAAGGCTTTGGGTCATGCAGCCGGATTGGGTTGGCAGGGCAAGCATACTAATCTGGTCAGCCGGGACTGGGGCAATTGGGCTTTTATAGGGTCTGTTTTTACCACTCTGGACCTGCCTGCCGATATGGCTGAGGTGGACCATTGCGGCTCGTGCCGGGCCTGTCTGGATGCCTGTCCGACCGATGCTTTTCCGGCCCCCTACCAGCTGGATGCAACACGCTGCATTTCCTATCTGACCATCGAGCACAAAGGCCCGGTGGACGAAGAGTTGCGGGGTAAGCTCGGCAACCGGATTTACGGCTGCGACGATTGTCTGGCGGCCTGTCCTTGGAACAAGTTTGCAGTTGCGGCCAGCGATATGCGCTATGCTGCCCGGGATGATCTGAAAGCACCTGCTCTGGCGGGATTGGCGGTGCTGGATGATGCGGCGTTTCGCGCGAAGTTTTCAGGATCGCCGGTCAAACGCATCGGGCGGGATCGGTTTGTGCGCAATGTGCTCTATGCCATCGGAAACTCGGGCAGGGCCGAGCTTCGGCCCGTTGCGCAGGGTTTGACGGATGATCCGGACCCCACGGTTTCCGACGCTGCGCGCTGGGCGGTGCAACGATTGCCATAAGTGCCGCAAACAGGCTGGACGTGCCGGTCCAAACCGCTAAACCCATCCGCAGCGAACAGGAAGGAGAATCCGATGGCGTTGGCTTTGGGGGTGGATACGGGCGGAACCTACACGGATGCGGTGCTGATCCGGGATGAGCGTGAGGTTATCGCCTCGGCCAAGTCCCTGACCACGAGGGCAGATCTGGCGATTGGCGTGGGCAAGGCGATTCAGGCGGTTCTGGATGCGGCGCAGGTGGCGCCGGAGCAGATTTCGATGGCGTCGCTGTCGACCACCTTGGCGACAAATGCGCTGGTCGAAGGGCAGGGCGGGCGCGTCGCGCTGATCTATATCGGGTTCAAGGACGGCGATCTGGACAAGCACGGGCTGCGGGATGCGTTGAAAGGTGATCCGGCGCTGGTTGTCGGGGGTGGTCACACCCATGCCGGCGGCGAAGCTGCACCGCTGGATGTGGCGGCGCTTGAGGCGTTCTTAGACTCTCACAAAGGCATTTCGGGTTTTGCCATTGCGGCGCAGTTCGCCACCCGGAATCCGGCGCATGAGCTGGAGGCGGCGCGGATCATTGCGGAAAAGACGGGCGCTCCGGTCACATGTTCGCATCACTTGTCAGCCAAGCTGAATGGCCCCAAGAGGGCAGTGACCGCGGTGCTGAACGCTCGACTGATCGGGATGATCGACCGGTTGATCGGGCGGGCGCAGGACCGGTTGCTGGAATTGGGTATCACTGCGCCGATGATGGTGGTGCGTGGGGATGGTGCCCTGATGAGCGCCGAGCAGGCGCGTGAACGGCCGATTGAAACCATCCTCAGCGGCCCGGCGGCTTCGATTGTCGGGGCAAGCTGGCTGACGGGCACTGAGAACGCCCTTGTGTCTGATATCGGAGGCACGACCACCGATGTGGCGCTGATCCGCGACGGTAAGCCTGCGATTGATCCAGCTGGCGCCCAGGTCGGTGGCTTCCGCACCATGGTCGAGGCGGTCGCGATGCGCACCCATGGCCTGGGTGGTGACAGTCAGGTGCATGTGGTGACCGAAGGGTTGGGCGGCGGTGTTTATCTGGGGCCGCGACGAGTTTTGCCGGTATCGCTGATTGCGTCCGAAGCGCCTGAGGTCGTTCATGTCGCTTTGGACGCGCAGTTGCGGGCAACGACAGTGGGCGAGCATGACACGCGTTTCGCTCGCCGCGTTCCCGGTATTCATGCCGAAGGTTTGGGTGCGCGGGAAGAGGACCTGCTTGAAAGGCTGGGTGACAAGGTTCTACCGCTCAGCGATTTACTGCGGACCCGGATAGAGAACGGGGCTCTGGCGCGGTTGGTGGATCGTGGGATCGTTCAGGTCTCGGGCGTGACGCCATCGGATGCCAGCCATGTTTTGGGTCGGTTGGATTCCTGGGATCGGGATGCCGCGCACAAAGCGCTGGAACTGATCGCGCGCAAGCGGATCGGAACTGGTGACAGGCTGGCCAAGACGCCGGAGGAACTGGCGCAGATCATCGTGGACCAGCTGACCGAACAAACCACATTGACCTTGTTAGAGACTACTTTTGCAGAAGAGGCTGAGGCTTTTGGCGTTCCGTCGGCTGATCTTGCCCGCCATGTACTGACGCGAAGGGGCCTGTCTGGTCACCGAGGTCTGTTGGCGCTGGATACGACGTTGAACGTCGATGTGGTAGGCCTCGGGGCGTCGGCGCCCAGCTATTACCCTGCGGTCGGTGAGCGTCTGCGCTGTCACATGATCCTGCCAGAACATGCAGGCGTGGCCAATGCCATCGGTGCCGTGGTGGGCCGCCTAACCCTGCGCAGAACCGGGACGGTCACGTCCCCGTCCGAGGGCCGGTTCCGGGTTCACCTCGAAGACGGACCACAGGATTTCAACGAATCCGACGCGGCGTTGGAATTGTTGGAATCGGTGTTGCGAACCGAGGCTAAAGATGCGGTCCGTGAAGCTGGTGCAGCGGATATCCGGGTCGTGGTCGACCGGGATGTCCGAACCGCAAGGATTGAGGCGCAGGACGTGTTTGTCGAGGCCACGATTACCGTCGAGGCCAGCGGCCGCCCTCGAGTGGCGACAGGGTAGGCTCGATTTTTGAAAGACACACTGACACTGCCCCAAGAATGCGAAAAACCACATTCTTTCACTTGTAGTGTTAAGTTTCCATTCCTATTTTAAGATCAAAGGGTAACGCTGCACAGATGTGTATTGCCATGCCCACCGGAAGATGTCGGAGCTGGCCACGAGCGCTGACTATAAACAATCGTGGCAAGCTGGCCAAACGCGTGGTGCCACATACCGTAAGGGTCCCCCACGCATGAGATTGGAGTGATGCTATGTTAGCGTCCCTGCTTCTCGAAGCCAGTGGTCCAAAGGGCGGAAGGTTCCGCTTCAAGGTCTCAGTCAACCTTGGATGGTTGAGCTGGTTTTGGGGCAACTGACTAAACTATGAGACCACGAAGGGGTCGCCAAATGGTGGCCCCTTCATCGTTTTAACAGCCTCTTTATTCAGCTGCGTCGCGCTTGGGCAGAACCCATCCTGCGCGTGGGAAATGGCAGGTATAGCCGTTCGGGATACGCTCCAGATAATCCTGATGCTCGGGCTCTGCCTCCCAGAAATCACCGACGGGTTCGACCTCGGTCACCACTTTGCCGGGCCAGAGGCCACTGGCATTCACATCGGCGATGGTGTCCAGCGCGACCTGCTTTTGCCCGTCAACCACATAGTAAATGGCCGAACGATAGCTCATCCCCCTGTCATTACCCTGGCGGTTCACCGTGGTGGGATCGTGAATCTGGAAGAAGAACTCCAGCAAATCACGATAGGTGATTGTGGCGGGGTCGAAAAAGATCTCGATCCCTTCGGCATGAGTGCCATGGTTGCGATAAGTGGCATTGGGCACGTCACCACCCGTATAGCCGACGCGCGTGCGAGACACCCCCGGCAGCTTGCGGATCAGGTCCTGCATGCCCCAGAAGCAACCTCCGGCCAGAACGGCACGTTCTTCGGTCATTGGATTTCCTCCACATGGATCAGATATTCACCATACCCTTCGGCCTCCATCTCATCACGATGGATGAACCGCAGAGCGGCAGAGTTGATGCAATAGCGCAGCCCGCCATGTTCGCGCGGACCGTCCGGAAACACATGTCCCAGATGGCTGTCGCCATGTTTTGAGCGGACTTCGGTGCGAACCATACCATGAGTGGCATCGTGGAATTCTTCCACATGCTCATGGATGATGGGTTTGGTAAAGCTGGGCCAGCCACAACCGGATTCGTATTTGTGGGTCGAGGCAAACAGCGGCTCACCCGAGACGATGTCTACATAAATTCCCGGTTCCTTGTTGCTCAGGTATTTACCGGTGCCGGGGCGCTCGGTTCCACTGCGCTGAGTGACATGAAACTCTTCGGGCGACAGGGCGGCGATGGCCTCGGGGTCTTTGGTATAGCGGGTCATGGCTCCTCCGGTCATTTTTCCTGTGGCATAATCTGGGGGCAGGGACGTGGAAATCAAAGCCCTATTTCAATGCGCTCGCGCAGTCGTGCGGTTGATCCGCAGGCTCGACCGTGACGTATACCAAAACAATAGGGAGGTATTGCCATGGTTCGCGTTTTTCTTCTGACTGCATTGATTTTGATAGGCCGTGCGGTTCAGGCGGCCCCTGTAAGTGGTGAATTTGCCTCGATCGACGGTGGGACATTGTCCATCGACGATTGGCGGGGCCGGCCGGTATTGGTCGTCAATACAGCGTCGCAATGCGGATTTACCGGCCAATATGCGGCTCTACAAAAGGTTTATAAGGATTATTCTGATCGTGGATTGATTATTTTGGCTGTGCCGTCGGATTCTTTCAACCAAGAACTGAACACAGCAGATGAGGTTAATGAATTCTGCGAGCTGAACTACGGCCTGACGCTACCAATGACAGATATTACCCCGGTGACTGGCCCGGAGGCGCATCCATTCTATAAGTCCGTGGCAGTTCAGACAGGGTTTGTTCCGAGGTGGAATTTCAACAAGATCCTGCTGGATTCGAAAGGTTCGGTCGTTGCTACCTACGGAGCCAACGTTAAGCCCGACGCGCCCAAGTTGCTGCGTCAAGTGGAAACCTTGCTGCCCTGAAGCGGCTGCCGCGACAATTGCACAGCAAGAATGCCCAACGTCGTGATTCCGACGCCCACAACGTCCAATGGGCCCAGTTTTTCGCCCAGCAGAATGGCGGCGATGGTAACGCCGAAAACAGGATTGAGAAAATGGAAGGTCGCTGCGCGGGTGGCACCGATCCGGTCCAGCAGCAATACCCAAATCAGCGTGGCCAACAGCCCAGGGAACAAAGTGGTGTAGGTGAAGGCCAACGCCAAAGGCACTGTCAGATGGATATAGATCGTTTCAAACAAAGGTGCAGCGACGAACAGAACGGCCGATCCGACCAACATCTGCAACCCGACCACCATCATGAAATTCCCACCCGAGGTCGCCCCGCGTATGGTTAGCGTGGCAAAGGTCAGCGCCAGCGCCCCGATACAGCAGAGGGTTACGCCAAACAGGTCGACACCGCCTCCGATGCGGGTGCTCATGATCAGGGCCACGCCAGCGAAGCCTGCACATAAGCCCAAAACCGCAAATGGGCGCAGCCTCTCTCCAAGAAACAACCACCCGGCCAACGCCACAAGCAGTGGCATGGTCGAGGCTATGATGGCAGCAACAGAGGCCTCAACAGTTTGCATTGCATAGAAGTTCAGACCCAAATAAAGGGCGTTTTGGCAAATTCCGAACAGGATCGTCGCGCGCCACTGAGGCCGCGTCAGGTTCCAGTTTTGACCCATGGCGCGCGCAATGGCGACGCCCAGACATCCAGAAATCAAAAATCGAAGAGCCAGTGAAAATAGCGGAGACGCATCAGCAACGATAATCCGCGCTGAGGTAAAGGCCGACGACCATATGAAGGCAAAAACCAGCCCCATGGCAATTGCGCGTAAGTCCATAGGGCCTCCTGTCACGTCGCTGGGACTGTTCCCGATTTCCAATTTGGCTGCAAGCTTTGCTTGTCAAAAAGCCTCACCATCACATCACGCTCGCATCTGGGGGCGGTTCTTTGGCTGTCTAATTGTTCTGGTTGTTCGCGTGGTCATTCATGATTGGACAGTGCGCTGATGCTTCCAAGGTGTGACCAGACCACTACTGTTTACCCAACGTGAACAGATTGTTTCTTGTTCGTTTGTTTGGATGCTTCACAATGGCGTGTGCAAGAAAAGCCCGAAAACTCAGCGGGCACATTGGAATCGGATAGGTGTGCGAAAACAAAAAAGGCAAATCAAAGCGTCCTGAAAAAGCGTCGAGTGGATAACTAAAAGGAGCAAGATGAATGAAGCCTACAAAAGTGCCAAACCCCTCACAAAATGCAATCGACAAGCTCGAGGAGTTAAGTTTCGACTTCCCGGAAATCGACGTTCCAGACGTCGAATTGCCAGATTTACCAGTGGACGTTTCTGCCCCTGAAGCCCCGACGTTTCCTGAGCTGTCTTTGCCCGAGGACGCGGCGGCAGAAATCGACATACCGGCAGCCCAATTGCCAACAGAAATCTTTGATCTGGGGTAGTCAGGCGAAATCTGTCTTAGCTATGACAGTTCTATAAACGCCACCAGCAAGCTGGGGCTAGCTCAGGTGATCGAGCAGTCGTTCACGATCCGCAAAACAAAAAAGAAAAAGGGCCCCCAAAAGGCGGCCCTCAATCGTAAGCAGTGAAAGCTGGGATCAGCCGTTCACGCTGTCTTTCAGTGCTTTTGCAATGGTCATTTTGACCACCTTGTCAGCTTCTTTTTTGAACTGCTCGCCGGTGGCGGGGTTGCGCACCATGCGCTCGGGGCGTTCACGGCAGTAGATTTTGCCAACGCCGGGCAGGGTCACTGCGCCGCCGGCCGAAACTTCGCGGGTGATCAGGCCGGTCACGGCCTCCAGCGCGGCGTTTGCAGCTTTCTTGTCGGTTCCCATTTCCTCAGCGAGAGCAGCAACCAGCTGAGTCTTTGTCATAGGCTTTGCCATTTCTTGGTCTCCTTAACGTGCCCGATACATAGGGCCTCACCGCGTAACTGTAACGGGATATTGTGGCCGAACACAACGAATAGTAGCGCGAAAAACCCTAAAAATAGGGGGAATCCGTTGTTTTTTTGCGTCAGAGAAAGGCCGTTTCGTCAAATGAACGCAATTTCCGGCTGTGCAGACGCTCTAACGGCATGCCGCGCAAATGTTCCATCGCGCGAATTCCGATCGCCAGATGGCGACTGACCTGAGTGGTATAGAACGACGAAGCCATGCCGGGAAGCTTTAATTCCCCGTGCAACGGCTTGTCAGACACGCACAGCAACGTGCCATAGGGGACGCGGAACCGATAGCCATTGGCAGCAATCGTTGCGCTTTCCATATCCAGCGCGATTGCACGGGATTGGCTTAGGCGCTGGACCGGGCCGGACTGATCGCGCAGCTCCCAGTTGCGGTTATCGACCGAGGCAACAGTGCCGGTGCGCATGATCCGTTTCAGCTCATACCCCTCCAGTTCGGTGACTTCGGCCACTGCCTGTTCCAGCGCCACCTGAATCTCGGCCAGCGGTGGGATTGGCACCCAGACGGGCAGGTCATCGTCCAGAACTTTGTCCTCGCGCAGATAGGCATGGGCCAGCACAAAATCCCCCAGCGCCTGTGTGTTGCGCAGCCCGGCACAGTGGCCCACCATCAGCCAGGCATGAGGGCGCAGCACCGCGATATGATCGGTGGCAGTTTTCGCATTGGACGGCCCGACGCCGATGTTCACCAGCGTGATCCCGGATCCGTCCGCGCGTTTCAGGTGATAGGTCGGCATTTGCGGCAGTTTCAGGGGTTGCTCAAGTACCCCATCAGCCTTTGTGATCTGCGCATTTCCGGTTGAGACAAAGCTGGTATAGCCACTGTCGGGGTCAGCCAGTTGCGTCCTGGCATAGTTTTCGAACTCGGACACATAGAACTGGTAGTTGGTGAACAACACGTGGTTCTGGAAATGGCTGGGATCGGTCGCGGTGTAATGCGACAGGCGCGCAAGTGAGTAATCGACCCGCTGCGCGGTGAACAGGGCCAGCGGGCCGACCTCATTCTCGGTGTCATGGACACCATTGACGATGTCATCGTTGGTTGTGGCCAGGTCTGGCACGTCAAACACATCGCGCAGAGTGAAACTGGCCGCCCCCTGATGCGGGACAACCAGGTCCGGATTGTTGGCAACGGCAAAATGCACCGGGATGGGTGTGTCCGAGGCGCCAATCGTCACCGGCTGATCATGGTTCCGGATCAACAGTGCGATCTGTTGGGTCAGGTATGATCGGAACAGATCGGGCCGCGTGACGGTGATTACGTGGGTGCCGGGCTCCGACACGTGACCAAAGCTGAGGCGGCTGTCGACCTGTGCATAGGATGACGTTTTAATGCGAATTTCCGGGTAATAGGCTCTGAATCGCTCGGCCGGGGCATCGCCTTCCATCGCCTCGGCAAAACTGTCGCACAGGAATTTGGTCGCTTGGTCATAAAGCTGTTCCAGCCGCGCGACGGCCGCAGCAGGGTCAGTAAATTTCTCAGGTGCCGGTACGCCGGGTGTTCGAATAATCGTCATGCAAGAGGTTCCAAAAGATCGATCTTTTCAAATGTGCGCACGTCCACCAGTCCAAGGTCTGATATCCGTAGCTCGGGGATAACGACCAGAGCCAGCAAGGAGTGCTGCATATACGCGTTGTTCAGCCGACAACCGCAGGACTGCATTGCCGCGACCATCTGTTCCGCTTTTGCCGCCACGTCGGTCGCCGGGCTGTCCGACATCAATCCCGCGATGGGTAGCTCAACCAACGCCAGTTCCTCACCATCACGGAAGATTGTGATACCACCTCCCACCTCGGCCAGCCGGTTCGCGGCCAACGCCATCTGATCGCGGTCGGTCCCCACAACGATCATATGGTGGCTGTCATGGGCCACGGTTGATGCCATCGCCATTTTGCCCTGATAGCCAAAGCCCGAGACAAAGGCGTTTGTCACACCTCCGGTCGCGCGGTGACGTTCGACCAAGGAAATCTGGCAGACGTCGCCTTCACCTTCAACCAGACCGCCGATTATCGGCAGTTCAGCCTTCAGCGCTTTGGTTGGGGCCTGATTCTCCACAACGCCGATCACATTGGCCTGTACTCGATTGGCGCCCGCAGGCGCTTTGATTTCAAAATCCGTCGCGGTCAACGCGTGACCCAGATGCACGGTGTTGCGGGCGGTCTCAGGCCAGTCCAAGTGCGGACAGTCTACGGCGATTGCTCCATCCTCGGCCACCGTCCGACCTCGCGCGATAACTAACTCGATGGGCAGATCACGCAGGTCCGAGCTGAGGATAATGTCTGCCCGCCGCCCCGGCGTGATTGAGCCGATCTCACGTTCCAGCCCAAAATGGGTCGCGGTGTTGATCGTCGCCATCTGCAATGCGATCAGCGGATCGCAGCCGCAGGCAATCGCATGGCGCACAACACGATTCATATGTCCATCATTGACCAGCGTTCCGGAATGGCAGTCATCCGTGCACAGGATAAAGTTGCGGGGGTCCAGCCCTTTTTCGGTTACGGCGGTGATCTGGCTTTCCACATCGTACCAAGCTGAACCCAGCCGCATCATCGACCGCATTCCCTGTCGCACGCGGGCTATGGCGTCGGCCTCATAGGTGCCTTCGTGGTCATCTGCCGGGCCTCCGGCAACATAGGCCGCAAATTCAGGCCCTAAATCGGGCGAAGCATAGTGTCCGCCCACGGTTTTACCCGCCCGCTGGGTTGCCGCGATTTCTGCCAGCATCTTTGGATCGCCATGGATTACGCCAGGAAAGTTCATCATTTCACCCAAACCGATGATACCCGGCCAGCCCATCGCTTCTGCCACGTCTTCGGGCGTGATCTCATAGCCCGTGGTCTCCAACCCTGGGGCGGATGGGGCGCAAGACGGCATTTGGGTGAAGATATTCACCGGCTGCATCAGCGCCTCGTCATGCATCATACGCACGCCGTCCAATCCCAGCACATTGGCGATTTCATGCGGGTCGGTGAACATCGAGGTGGTGCCGTGCGGAATCACCGCGCGGGCAAACTCGGCCGGAGTCAGCATGCCCGATTCGATATGCATATGGGCGTCGCACAGGCCGGGCAGCATATAGCGCCCCTTTGCTTCGATGATCTGTGTATCCGGGCCAATGCAATGCGATGCGTCGGGCCCAACAAATGCGATGCGTCCTGCGGCAATGGCGATGTCGTGGTCGGGTAAAGTTTCGCGGCTGTGCACGTTCACCCAGATACCGCCGCGAATGACCACATCAGCGGCTTCGCGCCCGGCGGCAACAGCAATCAATTGGGGGGCGACATCGGGCCAGCTTGGGAAAGGTGTGTATTCCATGATTCAACTTTCCCGAATGATGCGAAAGGTTCAACCCCTGCCGAACAGCTATCATAAAACCGTCACGCAGCGCGCCAGCGCTGCTTGGCCCAACCAGAGGAGGTGCCCCGTCGGGGCATCAACGACGGGTGGCAGTCTCCCGGATCAACGCAGCTGGTCTGCCTCCATCTCCTGGCGCAGCCAATCTGCGAAAGCCAGCGCACCCGGAGTTTCCTCAGCCTGAGGTGACAGCAACAGGTAATAGGCCTCGGGCATCACCGCGCGGTGGTCAAAAGGTGCAACCAGACGCCCCTGTTCGATCAGGCCACATGCGATAGTGTCATGGGTCAGGCAAAGACCACCGCCAGCCATCGCAACCGACAGGCTGACCAGATAGGTGGTGGAATAGGTAATCGGTGGATTTGCCCAATTTAGAGCCTGATCCTCTGCCCAGTTGGCCCAGTTGGACAGAAGGTTCGAGCAATCAAACAGCGGCTGTTGCTGCAGCGTGTCCAGTGTCACCTCATAGCCCGGTGCGCAGACCGGGTAGTAGTGATCGGTGCGCAGCAGTTCCGTCCGCACAGTATCCGAAGGCCGCAATGAGTACCGGATTTCCACTGCGGCCCCTTCGGCCATCTCTCGTGGCTCCCACAACTCGGTGAAGATATTCAGTTGCACTTCGGGGTGCGCTGCCCGGAATTGCGGCAGACGCGGTGCCAGCCAGTTCACCGCAAAAGTTATGTTGCTTTGTACCTGCACTGCATTTTGCTGTGCCCCGGTTACGGCTTGCGTGCCGCGTACCAACGTTCGAAACGCCTCGCGCACCACGGGCAGATAGGTGATCCCTGCCTCGGTCAGTTCCAGTGCGCGCGGGCGGCGCAGGAACAGAGGCTGGCCCAGATAGCCTTCAAGCGACTTGATCTGCTGGCTCACCGCGCTTTGGGTCATGTTCAGATCGCGTGCCGCGCCGGTAAAGGACAGATGGCGGGCGGCTGCCTCGAACGTGCGCAGCCAGCCCAGCGGAGGAAGCGATTTCTGCATGTGCATAACTCTGTCATTAGTTCAGCTAATGGAATAGTTGCGTTTTTTTCGTTGGTCAAACTTTTGCGGTGAAGGCACGCTTTTCAAATCTTCAGTCAGCCGAATGGGAACCCGCCATGACCGTTACGAACCTTCGTCCCAATATCGACCATTGGGAAGGCCGCGTGGATCTTGCCGCCACCTTCCGCTGGACCGAGCGGCTGAACATGCATGAAGGTGTGGCAAATCACTTCAGCCTAGCAGTGAATGAGGACGGCACCCAGTTCCTGATGAACCCCAACCAGATGCATTTCGCGCGGATCACGGCGTCGAATCTGCTGCTGTTGGATGCCAATGACCCCGACGTGATGTCCCAGCCCGGCGCGCCTGATCCGACTGCCTGGGGTTTGCACGGTTCGATCCACCGGCACTGCCCACACGCGCGTTGTGTGATGCATGTGCATTCGATCTTCGCCACCGTGTTGGCCTCATTGGCCGACAGCACTTTGCCGCCGATCGATCAGAACACCGCGACTTTCTACAACCGTTACGTGGTGGACAACGAATTCGGCGGGCTTGCCTTTGAAAGCGAAGGCGAGCGCTGCGCTTCGATGCTGTCTGACCCGAAAAAGAAGGTCATGATCATGGGCAACCACGGCGTTCTGGTGATCGGCAGTGATCCGGCGGATACCTTTAACCGTCTGTATTACTTCGAACGCGCCGCCGAAACTTACATCCGCGCGCTGCAAACTGGTCAGCCGCTGCGTGTGCTGTCCGATGAGATTGCAGAGAAGACCGCGCAGGAACTGGACGATTATCCGGATCAGGCCGAGGCTCATCTGCGCGAGGTCAAAGCTCTGCTGCATGCCGAAGGCTCCGATTACGCCACATAAAGGGTATAGCCATGACTGATACCGCTCAGGACCCCGAAGCCGCCCGCTGGCACTATCACCCCGAAAGGCCGGTGGGGCTGAACCCGCTGTTCAACTGGCCTCCGCGTCCCGCTGCGGTGTTGAAATGGTATAGCGGCGCGTGGCTGCAGATCACGGCGCTGACATTGTGCATGGTGCTGGCCGTCACGGCCTACGTGTTCTTCTTCCCGGTACTGGAGACGATGCAAAATTTCGCACCTGGCTGGATGTTCCGCATCTGGTTGCTGAACATGGTGCCGCAAATTCTGATCGCCGGTGGTCTGCACTGGTGGCTGTACATGCGCAAAGGGCAGGGCATGTATAAGAAGTTCGATCGCCGCGACCTGACCCGCAACAACGGCAACTTCACTTTCCGCAATCAGGTCTGGGACAATATCTGGTGGACATTGGGCAGCGCGATGACTGTGGCCACAGTCTATCAATGGATCATCTATTGGGCGATGGCGAATGGTTATGTTCCCACTGTGACATGGGCCAGTGCGCCGGTCTGGTGTGTAGTGTGGATGGCCTTCATTCCAATGTGGTCGGGGCTGCATTTCTATTGGGTGCATCGGTTGGAGCATCATCCCAAGCTGTATAAACACGTCCACGCCGTGCATCACCGGAACGTCAATATCGGGCCGTGGTCAGGGATTTCGAACCACTGGTATGAGAATCTGCTCTACTTCACGACCTATTTTGTCCACCTGATCGTGCCGTCACACCCCCTGCACCTTCTATTTCACACGTATTTCCAGCAGATCAGCCCAGTCCTGTCGCACTCAGGGTTCGAAAAGCTGCGGGCCAGGGAAATGGATGCCGCCCGCGCCGGAGACTTCTTCCACCAGCTGCATCACCGATATTTCGAGTGCAACTACGGCACCTCCGAGATCCCCTTCGACAAGTGGTTCGGCACTTACCATGACGGATCTGCCGAGGCGACAACTCGGACCCGCGCGTTCAAGAAACAGATGTATACCTAAGGGTCAGGTCCGCTCGAACAACGCAATCAGCGCTGTGTCATCCTTATTGGGGCCACTTGCGAGATCACCGTAGATTCGCACTTCGGGCAGGGCGAGGTTTCGAATCTCGCCCTGCGCCAGTCTGTGCAGGGTTTCGGCAAAGCCCAGCTTTTCATAGTGCTGCGCGTTGATCGACAGGGCGAACTGTGCACCGGGGCGGGCGATACGCAAGAGCGAGGGCAGGGCCTCGGGACCCAAATGACCATGAGTGAATGTGCCCGAGGAGACAATTCCCGCGTAGCTGTCGGCCGGGACAGGAATGCCTTGATTCAAGTCAGCCTCGATCGCGTCGCGGTAGATATCCTTGCGCATGGCTTGGTCCAACATTTCGGGGCTGATATCAGTGGCGTCGATTGGGCCGACGCCCAGCCTGGCCAAAACCGCGCCGCATAATCCGGTGCCCGCGCCCACATCCAGAACCGGGCCTTGCCCACCTGCAGCGACAAAGGCGCGCGCGGTATGAATGTGCAACTGATAATCTTCACGCGTAGCAAAGCTTTCATCATAATCCCCGGCCCATTCGGCATAGAGCTGTTTGTGCTCTTCCGGTGATTCCAGCTTGTAGGCAGTGTGCAGATTGGGTGTTTTGTTACTCATGCTTAAAAGAAAGGCGCATTGAGGGATTCGAATCAAGTATTCTGACTCAGGTGCTTGCATCCATCCGAATTGCGGATCATCAAAGTCGTCATGACAGGTACTCTATTTTCGTTCGGTCACGGGTACTCGGCTCAGGCCTTGTCCCGTCTGCTCAAACCTCAAGGGTGGCGCATCTGCGGCACCACCCGCGACCCGGCCCAATCCCCAACTATTCGCGCATCTGGCGCTGACCCCTTGATATGGCCGGGGCAAACGCCGGATCTAGAGGGGGTGACTCATCTACTGATCTCAACGTCCCCTAAGGCGGATGGCGATCCGGTTTTGTCGGTGTTGCGGGATGAGATCGCCGCGCGGGCGGAGCAGTTCCAATGGGTCGGATATCTGTCGACGACCGCCGTCTATGGCGATCATCAGGGAGAATGGGTTGATGAAACCACCCCGCCCACACCTACGGCCGAACGCGGACGGTGGCGGGTGCGAGCCGAACAGCAATGGCTGAACATTCCCGGACTGCCCGCGCATATCTTTCGGCTGGCGGGTATCTATGGCCCGGGTCGTGGACCGTTCTCCAAGCTCAAGCGGGCGGGAATGCGGCGTATCATCAAGCCCGGGCAGGTGTTTTCGCGCATCCACGTGGCGGACATTGCGCAGGTTCTGGCCGCGTCTATGACCGCACCCAATCCCGGCGCCATATATAATGTCTGCGATGATGAGCCGGTTCCACCGCAGGACGTGATCTCTTATGCCGCTGAGCTTCAGGGTCTGCCCTTGCCGCCCGCAGTGCCATTTGACAAAGCTGATCTGACGCCAATGGCCCGTAGTTTCTATAATGAGAACAAGCGGGTCAGGAATGACCGGATCAAAGATGAACTGGGCGTGCGGTTGATCTAT
This sequence comes from Ruegeria sp. BB7, assembly GCF_056539365.1. Taxonomy (NCBI): domain Bacteria; kingdom Pseudomonadati; phylum Pseudomonadota; class Alphaproteobacteria; order Rhodobacterales; family Roseobacteraceae; genus Ruegeria; species Ruegeria sp. BB7. The sequence goes on from NZ_JBQFUV010000006.1 coordinate 177,774, forward strand.
CCCGACTACCGCACCGGGCTTGAGGCTCTTATGAAAGACACCTGAGGTCTCAAATGGCGGCGGCATTGATCATGTCCGCCGCCTTGTCGGCTGCTATGCTGGTCGGCTTATTCGTGTTTCTGGGCTCCAGTCTCGGAATGGCCTAAGCGTAGATGATGCGGTGCATCGGCTTTTCCTGCACGCAATTCCAAGTCAATCACTACCGTTTCATCCACACCTGATTCCAAGAATCCGACAATGTGATGGATGGCTTCGGTGCGAGACAGGTTATGATGTTCCCAAGCGGCAACGGACTGCGCCGTGTTTGTTCCGAACATTTCCCAATACGCTGGGCAGGCAGGAATAAATCATAATTTTTTCCTATCATAATCATCATTAAACAAAATTTTTTTGCATGGATTGGATTTGCTACTTCTGACGACGACAAGACAAGAGTCGCCGATACGTCTGTTGGAGCGTGCGCAATCTCGGCCGCGCATCTAAAAGAGGTAAAAGTGTCATCTATATATGTTCTTGATCGCCCGAGTTTTTCACCGCGCGACTGAGCCGGATTTTAGCCAGGATTGGAGATCGATATGGACGGAAGTGATAACCCCAAAACGGGCGGTTGCCCGGTAATGCATGGCGCCGGTGCCCGGTCGAACCGGGATTGGTGGCCGAACCAGTTGAACCTGTCGATCCTGCATCAGCACGCGCCGGCGTCAAACCCGCTGGGTGCGGATTTCAATTATGCCGAAGAGTTCAAGAAGCTGGACATGAAGGCGCTGAAGGAAGACCTGTATGCGCTGATGACGGATTCGCAGGACTGGTGGCCAGCGGACTATGGTCACTATGGCGGTCTGTTCATCCGTATGGCATGGCACAGCGCCGGAACTTATCGGACTGCGGATGGCCGGGGCGGTGCCTCAACCGGTAACCAGCGCTTTGCGCCTCTGAACAGCTGGCCGGACAATGGCAACCTCGATAAAGCGCGCCGTCTGCTGTGGCCGATCAAGCAGAAGTACGGAAACCAGATCTCGTGGGCCGACCTGATGATCCTGGCCGGCAACTGCGCCATCGAGTCGATGGGCGGCAATACCTTCGGCTTTGCCGGTGGCCGCGAAGACATCTGGGCACCTGAGGAAGACATCTACTGGGGCTCGGAAACCGAATGGCTGGCGCCGACCGACAACCCGCACAGCCGTTATTCGGGCGAGCGTGATCTGGAAAACCCGCTGGCCGCTGTGCAGATGGGCTTGATCTATGTGAACCCCGAAGGTCCGGATGGAGAACCGAATGTCTTGGCTTCGGGTCGTGACATCCGAGACACCTTTGGCCGGATGGCGATGAATGATGAAGAAACCGTCGCTCTGGTTGCTGGTGGTCACACGTTTGGTAAGGCGCACGGTGCTGGCGATCCCGATTTGGTTGGCCCGGACCCTGAGGCCGCGCCGATTGAAGAGATGGGCTTTGGCTGGATCAACAAGTTCGGCTCGGGCAAGGGTGACGACACCACCACCTCAGGCATCGAAGGCGCGTGGACCGCGAACCCGATCAAATGGGATAACGGCTATTTCGACCTGCTGTTCGGCTATGACTGGAACCTGACCAAAAGCCCCTCGGGCGCGTATATCTGGGAACCGATCGGCGTTAAGGAAGAAGACATGGCCCCGGCGGCACATGATTCTTCTAAGAAGGTCAAAACCATGATGACCACCGCCGATATGGCGATGCGCATGGACCCGATCTATGGCCCGATCTCAAAGCGCTTCCACGAGAACCCGGAAGAGTTCGCCGACGCCTTTGCCCGTGCCTGGTTCAAGCTGACCCACCGCGACATGGGCCCGCGTTCGGCTTATATCGGCCCTGAAGCTCCGACCGAAGAGCTGCTGTGGCAGGACAATGTTCCCGCTGTGGATCACGATCTGGTTGACGACGCGGATGTGGCCGACCTGAAAGCCAAGATCGCGGCAACCGGTCTGTCGGTGTCCGAACTGGTCTCGACCGCATGGGCTTCGGCCTCGACCTTCCGCGGATCAGACAAGCGCGGCGGTGCCAATGGCGCCCGTATCCGCCTTGCGCCGCAGAAAGATTGGGACGTCAATGAACCGATGAAGCTGTCCAAAGCGCTGGGCGCGCTGGAAGGTGTTCAGAAGGCGTTCAACGACGCTCAATCAGGTGCTAAGAAAGTGTCTCTGGCGGACGTGATCGTTTTGGCCGGTGCCGTTGGTATCGAACAGGCCGCCAAGGCTGGCGGTCAGGATGTCGAGGTGCCGTTCACTCCGGGCCGTACTGATGCAACGCAGGAGCAGACCGATGTGGACAGCTTCTCGGTCATGGAGCCCATCGCCGACGGCTTCCGAAACTACCAGAAGGGTGAGTACACCGTCTCGCCCGAAGAGTTGCTGGTCGACCGCGCTCAGCTGCTGAACCTGTCCGCACCCGAGATGACCGCGCTTGTCGGTGGTCTGCGTGTGCTCGGCGCGAACTTCGGCGACAGCAAGCATGGTGTGTTCACGGATCGCGTCGGAACGCTCAGCAATGACTTCTTCACCAACATTCTGGACATGAGCACCGAATGGAAACCATCCGGCAAAGGCGTCTACGAAGGCCGCGACCGTGCCAGCGGTGCGGCGAAGTGGACCGGCACGCGCGTTGACCTGGTCTTCGGGTCGAACTCGCAACTGCGGGCGCTGGCCGAGGTCTATGGTCAGGACGGTGCCGAGGGCAAATTCGTCCGTGACTTTGTCTCGGCCTGGAACAAGGTGATGAACGCGGACCGCTTTGATCTGAAGTAAACCCGCGAGTATCGCAGTGACTTGCGCCGCCAGAGGAGACTCGGGCGGCGTTTTCTTTGCCGCGACTCTTAGGCGTCTACCAAGCTTTGGGTACGATTCCGCAGAAAGGCTACCTTCTTACCCAGTATAAGCCGCAGGCAAGCGGTTCTCGTATTCGAATTCTAAATCTAACCTGTTGTTTTCATTAACATGGGTGAGTTTCTGCCGATAAATGTGAAGTTTTTTCAAAATGGGGGTTGCAGGTCCCAGACCTAATCCGTAAATACCCCTTCACCGGCGCTGCTGAGGCGGTTGCTGGGACGCTGGAGACGGCGGAGACGGGCCGGAGAGACGGTTGGCATCTGAGGTTAGGGTTTAGGCGGTTGCGC
>NZ_JBQFUV010000007.1:0-149218 GCF_056539365.1 Ruegeria sp. BB7
CTAGAAAAATCCCCCTTATCTCTCTAACGATGAAAAGAACACTACCCGGCCTCAAGTAGCGTAAGCGATAGGCCAACAATGGTCTCAAGTAGCCGAATAGGCGGTAGACCAACGCAAAGTGTCGCGGGATGGAGCAGCCCGGTAGCTCGTCAGGCTCATAACCTGAAGGTCGCAGGTTCAAATCCTGCTCCCGCAACCAGCACTGTCGAACCAGCTACCCTAGGGCGGCTTTTGTATTTGCACTGTAGTGCCGGGACGCTATTGATTGCAAAAAGGGCGCGGCAGTTGAGCAAAAACACCTGAGCCGAACCTTCCTTTTCAGCTTTAGCACTCGGGATGTGTCAACCGGCGCACTCAGGTCCAACCGATTCGAGTCGCCTAGTCTTTATTTATAACCTTTTTTCAGAACTGTTTATGAACAGTCCTTCATCATGCGGCTCGCCCAATGGAGAATGTTTGCTTGCAATGCTCGAGTAGAATTCTTGATTCGCCTAAGATTGACCAACTTCCTCGCTATAGGTAATTGGGGCAAATATCACATAGTTATATGGAAAACGGATGAAGCACCGGCGCAAAGTCAATTACTTAATGGAGTGGTCGCGCCATGCGGATCGTCTCACCTATTACGCGCGTGGCATTTTCCATTGGATGACTCCTTATGCTCTGTGTAGCCGGCAAACAGAAAAACTGTTAAGGGACGTGAAGTCGCGGCCGGATTGGCACGACATCGAAGAACGTGTTGCCTATTACAACAAGTTGTCATTGCCCTTTGATGCGTCCGATGCCCCCCTTGTGTCAGGAATAGAGAGTGAACGAGGCCGATATTTTCTTGATCTCATTGAGCACGCGAAAGGTTTTGGCGCGGATCGTCGGCTGAACTATCTTTTCGGTGACATCAAGCTGGTCCCACCCGTGCCGAAGATTGTCAAATCGAGACCGATCTCCGACTCCAATGAAAATTCCGTAGTCCTCAATCTGAACAAGAACAGGCATTTTTCGTGGACGCCCGACCCTGTTCCATTTCGTGACAAAAAGCCGGCAGCAGTTTGGCGCGGGACCGCGCGAACAAAGGCTCGCCGAATTCTAGTGGATAAGTTTTATGATCACCCTGAATTCGATATCGGCCACACCGGCAAAGAAGTTAGCGGTCGTCGGCCCAAGGGCGCTTTGACACATGGGCAGCAAAAGCAATTCAAATATTTCATTTCTCTTGAGGGCAATGAAGTCGCTACGAACCTAAAATGGGGTATGGCATCGAATATGTTGGTGATGTCGCCTCGGCTGCACTACGAAACTTGGTTCATGGAAGGGCGGTTACAACCGGACAAGCACTTTGTCTTGTTGCGCGACGATTTCAGCGATCTTGAAGACAAAGTTGCATATTATAATGACAACCCGGAAGCGGCAGAGGCCATAATATCCGAGGCCCATAGGTGGCTTGACCAATTCTCCGACCCATTGAAGGAGAGAATGATAGGTGCCAGAGTGCTGCAGAAGTATTTCCTCCTGTCCGGCCAGATTTGACGTACCAGGTTGCCACCAAAGACATTCGAGATGTTCCGTGCGAGTTGGGACTAAAAAGATAAATAAAAACACCTTTAAATCGTAGGTTTATTCCCAATTTTCAACACAAGTAGCGCGTAGACGAGGCATTGCGGGTCCCCAAACCTGATCCAGACCGATCACTGGATCGGGAGATTGGGCTATGCCAACTTTCGTCAACTGTATTTTCAAAAAACAAGTTAATGTTTGGAGCGTGCTTACCGGTTCGACCCATTGGTTTTTGGCTATCGTCTGGGTCTTAGCTGTATTGAGTTGGACGCTTTTTGTACCCTTACGCGCGGATGCTCAGCAGTTCTACATCATTGGCAACGACCGTGGTGGTTATTTGCATGATCGTCTAAACGAACTTGAGGAACTGAAGCGAAATGGTGTTCAGGTCGAAATTCGTGGGCGCGTCTGTTATTCCACTTGCACAATGTTTCTGGGGTTGCCCGAGACTTGTGTAAGTCCAGATACAATTTTTGGGTTTCACGGCCCGTCGCGCAGTGGCCGCCGCCTGGACGAAGAAGATTTTGATTACTTTAGTCAGATTATGGCCGACCACTACCCGGAACCTCTGAAAACTTGGTTCATGAAAAAAGCCCGCAATCGAATCAATGGCGTATTCAAAGTAAAAGGCAGCGAACTAATACGAATGGGTGTGCCCGCTTGCCGAACCGCATGAGCCGGGTATTGCCCGGACTTCAGCCCAAATGTATCAAGCGTTGAACTAAGATCAGAACCGCAGCGCGAGAAACAGATTGCATCGTGGCCAACTGGGCAGGAGACCAGCTTATTGTGTTTACCTCGCTTTTCAGACGGTTTCAGCAGCGCGACGCATTCCTACCGCCGAGCCCGGACGGCCCGCTTTGCGTAATCGGAGACGTTCACGGCTGCATATACCAACTGGAAAAGTTGTTGGCCCTGGTGCCGCAGGATCATCGCATTTTGTTGGTAGGCGCTTACGCGACCGAAGTGCTGACCGCACAAGCCTGAACTTCGTAGCCCGCTGCTGCAAGCTTTGATGTGGCGAGGTGGCGTGGCTTCGTTATTCTTGGTAAATCACCGCAATACCTTGCCACGGTACTGTGCTTTTAATAGGACTTTTCTAAATAGATCGGATGTCGAGCTTACTATGTTGATTACTCCCATTCTCCTGTGCGGAGGGTCTGGCACGCGTCTCTGGCCGTTATCCCGAAAGAGTTATCCCAAGCAATTTGTTCCCCTTGTTGGGGAGGAGACTCTTTTTCAGGCCTCTGCGCGTCGGTTGTCGGGTGGGGGCGAAGGTTTAGACTTTGCGTCGCCTGTGGTTCTGACCAATTCTGATTTCCGCTTTATCGTAGTGGAACAGTTGCAAGCAGTTGGAATTGACCCCGGTGCCATTTTGATCGAGCCCGAGGGGCGCAATACCGCGCCCGCAGTTCTAGCGGCAACTCTGCGCGTTGCGGCCAAGGACCCGGACGCGGTCTTGCTGGTTGCGCCATCCGATCATGTTGTGCCTGATGCAGCGGCTTTTCATGCGGCGATCGCCCGCGGGCTTGAGGCTGTATCGCAAGGGCATTTGGTGACGTTCGGGATCACGCCGACGCACCCGGAAACCGCCTATGGTTACCTTGAACTGACCCGTGCGGCAGGCAAGGATGGCGCACCTGTTGCACTGAAGCAATTCGTTGAAAAACCGGATTTGGCGCGCGCAACCGAAATGCTGGAGGCCGGAAATTTCAAGTGGAACGCGGGGATCTTCCTGTTCCGTGCCTCGGACATGATTGCCGCTTTTCAGGCGCATGCGCCCGCACTGATAGCGCCGGTGGAAGCGGCAGTTCAAACAGCCACGCCCGATCTGGGCTTTTTGCGTTTGAACCCGGAACCCTGGGCGCAGGCCGACGATATCTCGATCGACTACGCTGTCATGGAAAAGGCGACAAACCTGTCGGTTGTTCCCTTTGATGCGGCCTGGTCCGATCTGGGCGGCTGGGATGCGGTCTGGCGCGAAAGCGGGCCGGATGCCGATGGCGTCGTAACCAGCGGCGGTGCAACTGCGATTGAATGTCAGAACACTCTTTTGCGGTCGGACAGTGATCAGATGGAACTTGTTGGGATCGGTCTGGAAAACATCGTTGCCGTAGCGATGAACGATGCGGTTCTGGTGGCGGATTCCACACGCGCGCAAGACGTCAAAAAGGCCGTGGCCGCGCTAAAGGCCAAGGGTGCCCCTCAGGCCACCGATTTCCCCAAGGATCACCGTCCGTGGGGGTGGTTCGAAAGTCTGGTGATCGGTGATCGGTTCCAGGTGAAACGCATCCATGTTCACCCCGGCGCGTCGCTGAGCCTACAGAGCCATGTGCACCGTTCCGAACACTGGATCGTTGTCGAGGGCACCGCCCGTGTGACCATCGACGATCATCAGCAATTGGTGACGGAAAACCAATCGGTCTATATTCCAGTAGGGGCCACGCACCGGATGGAGAACCCGGGTAAGGTTCCAATGGTATTGATCGAGGTTCAGACGGGCACGTATTTAGGCGAGGACGATATTGTTCGATACGAAGATAAATACGCACGTGGTCAGGGAGCCAAAGGCTGATTACCGATGCAGGGTTGAATTGATGTCGAACAAGGCCCCTGTTTAAAGGGGCTTTGTTGATTTCTGTCGATGGCGTTTGCCATACGCAACTTTTGACGGGTTCGCTTTAATCGGCACCGAACAGGTCTCGGGTGAAGACCTTTTCGCTTACATCCTTGATCTCGTCTGCCAGGCGGTTGGCAACAATCAGGTCGGCTTTCTGTTTGAAAGTTTCCAGATCCCGGATCACCGGTGAGTGGAAGAAGTGGTCCTCATTTAACACTGGCTCATAAACGATGACCTGAATGCCCTTGGCTTTGATCCGTTTCATGATGCCCTGGATTGAGCTTTGGCGGAAATTGTCGCTGCCTTCCTTCATGACCAGCCTGTAGACGCCGACTGTTTTTGGTCCTTTCATCAGGATTTGGTCGCTGAGGAAATCCTTGCGGGTGCGGTTGGCGTCGACGATGGCGCGGATCAGGTTTTGGGGTACGTGGCTGTAATTGGCCAACAGTTGCTTGGTGTCCTTGGGCAGGCAATAGCCGCCATAGCCGAATGACGGGTTATTATAGTGGGCGCCGATGCGTGGATCGAGGCTGACACCTTCGATGATCTGGCGCGAATCCATGCCACCCGACAGCGAATAGCTGTCGAGCTCGTTGAAAAAGGCCACCCGCATGGCGAGGTAGGTATTGGCGAACAGCTTGATTGCCTCTGCTTCATCCGCATCAGTGAACAGCACCGGCACGTCCTTTTCCAGAGCGCCTTCCAGCAGTAGATCGGCAAAGACTTTCGCCCGATCCGACCGTTCTCCGACGATAATCCGGCTGGGGTGCAGGTTATCGTAGAGCGCCTGACCTTCGCGCAGGAACTCCGGCGAGAAAATGACGTTGTCGGTTCCGAAACGATTCCGTGCATCAGCCACAAAGCCAACCGGAATGGTTGACTTGATGACGATGACAGCGTTGGGGTTCAGTGCAGTAGCCTGTTCAATCACGGCGTCGACCGAGCTGGTGTCGAAATAATTGCTGCGTGGATCATAATTGGTGGGGGTGGCCACGATCACGAAATCCGCGCCCTGAAATGCGGTCTCGGCATCGGTTGTAGCTTTTAGATCGAGTGTACGGTTGGCCAGGAAATCCTCGATCTCGGTATCCTGGATCGGGCTTTGGCGCTGGTTGATCAGGGCTACACGTTCCGCGGAAATGTCCAAGGCAACCACTTCGTGATTTTGTGCCAACAGGACCGCATTGGACAATCCCACATATCCGATCCCGGCTATCGCAATCTTCATATTAAAATTCCTTTTGTCTTAAGGGTCCGTGCATTCGGAGTGAACATAACCATGTTTTTGCAGACTGATAAGCTGCGTGTGACATCTTGGCCCTACGCTTGGGCAGATTGAAATTGTTCAGTTCACGGCAGCGTTGACCGGTGTTGTTATGAGGGATGGTGTGATTTGGCTGATGGTACGACCCCAACGTGTGACGGGGTTCTCGGCGATGAATATGATGTCGTTGTCGCGCAGTTCGAATTGTACTGCAAGGGTGAGTTGCGCGGCATTACGGGTGTCGAGGTGCCATGCGGTGACGGCTCCGAACTCGCGGGGGTCCTGAGCTGCGCGGAGGATGTAGACTTCAGAAGTGTCGGCAGTTTCTTTGGCGATACCGTCACCGCCTGACGAGCAACGTGCGACAGGCGTATTCACAAGGCCCTGAATGTCGCAGTCCTATGCGATGTGAAGGCCGTGGGCAATTCGAGCAACGCGTCAGAAGGTTTTGCGAGCTGGATTTCGCTTCGCGAGCAGCTTTGAAAAAAGTTTATCCCGGCAGAAGTGATCGACCGCGCATCAGAAACGTACGGGACAGACTAATGCGAACGGCTGACATTGCTGGCCGGGAAAATCGCAGAAAAAATTGAAGCCACCTTTCGTTTACCCCATGCCGGAGGCCCTAACTTTCCCTTAGGTCGTCGCGCCAGTTCACAATCTAGTGTTGCAACGGTCAAAATGATCTGGATGATCGGGTGCACCACGGTCGCAGCAAGCGGCCAGCCGTTGCAATGACGGCGCTAACAATAATTGGGGAGAAATAAATGAACCTAAGAAATCTGATGATTGCCGCCAGTGCGACGGCACTGATGGCGGCTGGCGCATCGGCTGAAACCCTGCGCTGGGCGCGGGCTGGTGATGCGCTGACACTGGATCCGCACTCGCAAAACGAAGGTCCGTCACACACCATTCGCCACCAGATGTACGAGCCGCTTATCATCCGCGACGTGACTGGTGCATTTGAGCCTGCGCTGGCGACCGAGTGGGGTCCCAAGGCCGACGATCCGAACGTTTGGGTTTTCAAACTGCGTGAGGGCGTAAAGTTCCACGACGGTGCGGATTTCAATGCGGAAGATGTGGTGTTCAGCTTTGAACGGGCCAAGCAACCGAATTCCGACATGAAAGAGCTGATCGGCTCGATTGTCGAAGTGCGTGCGGTTGACGATTACACCGTCGAGATTGTCACGGATGGTCCGAACCCGATCCTGCCGTCGAACCTGACCAACCTGTTCATTCTGGACAAGGGTTGGGCTGAGGCGAACAACACCGTAAATGTTCAGGATTTCGAAGGCGGCGAAATCACCTATGCCACCACCAATGCCAACGGTACGGGCCCCTATATCCTTCAAAGCCGCGAGCCTGACGTCAAGACGGTGATGGTACGCAACGACAATTATTGGGGCATCGACCAGTTCCCCATGGAAGTGACCGAGATTGTCTATACCCCGATCCAGAACGCTGCGACCCGCGTGGCCGCGATGCTGTCGGGTGAGGTGAACTTCCTTCAGGATATGCCGGTGCAGGACATTGAGCGCGTTAATGGTGCCGATGGTCTGATGGTTAAGCAGGCTCCGCAGAACCGCGTGATCTTTTTTGGTATGAATCAGGGGGCTGATGACATCGAAGCGGACAACGTTGATGGCAAGAACCCTCTGGCTGATGTGCGTGTGCGTCAGGCGATGTCGATGGCGATCAACCGTGATGCAATCAAGCAGATCGTGATGCGCGGCCAGTCGCAGCCTGCGGGTATGATCGCTCCGCCCTTCGTGAACGGCTGGACCGCCGACATGGATGGCGAATCCTCGACCGATCTGGAAAAGGCCAAGGCATTGATGGCCGAGGCAGGATACGGCGATGGCTTCTCGCTTCGGCTGGACTGCCCGAATGATCGATACATCAACGACGAAGCGATCTGTCAGGCGGCCGTTGGTATGCTGGGCCAGATTGGCGTGACTGTGAATCTGGACGCCAAGCCCAAGGCGCAGCACTTCCCGCTGATCACCGATGGCAAGACAGACTTCTACATGCTGGGTTGGGGTGTGCCGACATACGACTCGGAATACATTTTCAACTTCCTTGTGCATGGGCGCGAGGACGATATCGGCACATGGAACGGCACCGGCTATCAGGACGATGCGCTGGATGAAAAGATCAAATCGCTTGCCTCAAATACCGATCTTGATGCTCGGAATGCCGACATCGCCGATATCTGGCGTGTGGTGCAGGACGAAGCGCTTTACATCCCCATTCACCACCAGGTTCTGAATTGGGGCATGGCCGAAGGTGTGGGCATCGAAGTGGATGCCGAAGACCAGCCCAAGGTCAAATACTTCACGATGAACTGAAGTAACTAGTTCAGTGACTTGGCAGGGCGCGATCCTCACGCCCTGCCTTTTGCGTTATCCTTCAACACCGCCCCTGTGCGGGACACTCACGGAGATTTCGCCATGATCCTTAGAAACAGTGCCATTGGTCTGGCAATGTTGGCTGCAACCAGCGTACATGCCGCCGAGTTCAAATGGGCCTCGACCACCGATCCGCAGACGATGGACCCGCACGCAGTTAACTCGGCCCCGGTTCTGGGTTTTCTCAATAACGTCTACGAAGGGCTTGTCCGCCGCGACAAGGACATGCAGGTCGAACCAGCACTGGCGGTCAGTTGGGAGCCGATCGGCGATGGTGAAGGCTGGCGTTTCAACCTGCGTGAAGGCGTAACCTTCCATGATGGCAGCACCTTTGACGCTCAGGACGTACTGTTCAGCTACCAGCGCGCCTCGGGCGAGGCCGCCGATACGCGCAGCTGGTTCGCACCAATCAGCGAGGTGATCGTGGTCGATGACTACACGGTCGACTTTATGACCACCGCGCCGAACCCTCTGTTTCCGTCGTCCATCGCCAACTGGATGATCATGGATCAGGGCTGGGCTGAGGCTAATGATGCCGTCGTTCCGGACAAAGAGGCCGGCAATTACGCCACGCTGAATGCCAACGGCACCGGCGCATTCAAAATCACCGCGCGTGAGCCCGGTTTGCGCACGGTTGTTGAGCCATTTAGCGACTGGTGGGGTGAACCAGAACACAACATTACCCGAGCTGAGTTTACGCCGATTCAGAACTCGGCCACCGCCGTCGCGGCGCTGTTGTCCGGCGATGTTGACATGATCAACCCGGTGCCGATTCAGGACGTGGCGCGCTTGCAAGGCAACGATGAGGTGGATGTCATTCAGGGGATCGAGGCGCGCGTTATCATGCTGGGGTTTGATCATCAGGCGGAAACGCTGAAAAACACCGATGATGCGGGCAAACCCAACCCGTTCCGCGATCCGCGCGTGCGCAAAGCCGTGGCACAGGCGGTAAATGTTGATGCCATTCTTGCCACGATCATGCGGGGCAATGCAGAGGCGGCCTCGCAATTGGTCAGCCCCGCGATGAGCGGCTATTCCTCGGCCCATGCTGATCGCCCAGCCTACGATGTCGAGGCCGCCAAGGCATTGTTGGCTGAAGCGGGGTATGCAGACGGCTTTTCCTTCGGATTGAAATGTCCAAATGACCGCTATCTGAATGACGAGGCCGTCTGTCAGGCAGTGGTTTCTATGTTGGCTCAGGTCGGTATCACAGCCGAATTGGACGCCATGCCCGTGCGCAATTACTGGCCCGAGCTGCGCGAGGACAATTACGACATGTATCTGCTGGGCTGGAGCCCCGGCACATTCGATGCTGAACATCCGGTGCGGTTCCTTGTGGCGACACCCAATGAGGAAAAGAAACTGGGCAGCTGGAATTTCGGTGGCTTCTCGAATGCGCGGATGGATGAGTTGTTGCCGATGATCCAGTCGGAACTGGATGAAACCAAACGTCAGGCCATGCTGGACGAGGTCACGCAGATCATTCAGGACGAGCAGGTCTATGTACCGCTCTACGTGCAGCCCTTGGTCTGGGGTACGCGCAGCAATGTCGATCTGACTCAGCGCCCGGACAACTTCTTTCTGCTGCGCTGGGTAACGGTGAACTGATGGAACGTCGCGTCTGTCTGTTAGCGATACCTTGACCATCTGGTCAAAGCCAGCCTAGAGAGACCGATCAACGAGGGAAACGAATGTTCGCATATATCGTCCGAAGGATGTTCCAATCCGTGATCGTGTTGCTGGTCGTGGGTCTGGTGGCATTTTCGATGTTCCGTTTTGTCGGCGATCCGATCGACAACATGCTGGGGCAGGAACGCACACAGGCCGACATTGACCGGCTGCGCGGTGAGCTTGGATTGGATAAGCCTTTCCCGGTTCAGTACTTCAAGTTCTTGCAAGGCGCAGTGCAGGGCAATTTTGGCGTCTCGTATCGCCAAGGGCGCCCGGTCTCAACGATTATTGCCGAACGCGCGCCCGCAACGCTGGAACTGGCCTTTGTCTCGGGCTTTCTGGCCATAACCATGGGTATCGCGCTGGGTGTGTTTACGGCTATCCGGCGACGAGGGGTCGCGGCGAACATCATCATGACCGTGTCGCTAATTGGGGTGTCGCTGCCAACGTTCCTGATCGGGATATTGCTGATCTACATTTTTTCGGTCGAACTGGACCTCCTCCCCAGCTTCGGGAGGGGTGAAACCGTTATGATTGGCAATTGGTCAACAGGCTTCCTGACGGCCTCGGGGCTGAAGGCGCTGATCCTTCCGGCGATCACGCTGGGCCTGTATCAGATGACGCTGATCATGCGGTTGGTGCGGTCGGAAATGCTTGAGGTGCTGCGCGCCGATTACGTCCGGTTCGCCCGCGCCCGAGGGTTGTCAGACCGGGTGATCAATTTCCGCCACGCGCTGAAAAACACTCTGGTGCCGGTGATCACCATTACCGGTCTGCAACTGGGCTCGATCATCGCTTTTGCCATCATCACCGAGACGGTATTCCAGTGGCCGGGCGTCGGTCTGTTGTTCATCAACGCGATCCAGTTTGTCGATATCCCTGTCATGGCCGCCTATCTGATGCTGATCTCGGTCATGTTCGTGTCGATCAACCTGATTGTCGATCTTCTATACTATGCCATTGACCCGCGCCTGCGTGTCGACGCGAGGGCCACATGACCGATATTCTCGATACTCCAAAAGCCCCCGAAAAATCGCGGTTCGCCAAGTTCTGGGACAGTGACTTTGCATGGTCCTTCCGGCACTCGCCAGTGGCGATCATCGCGACTCTGGTCGTGGCCATTCTGGTGCTGTCTGCGATCTTTGCGCCGCTCATTGCGCCCTATAACCCGTTCGACCCGGCCTCGCTGAACCTGATGAACGGATTTACGCCGCCCGGAACACCCAACGCCTTCACGCAAGAAACCTTCCTTCTGGGCACCGACGATCAGGGGCGTGACGTGTTTTCAACCATCCTTTACGGGATGCGGATTTCCCTGTTCGTGGGGGCCGCGGCGGTGCTGCTGGCTTTGATCATCGGCATCGTCCTTGGGCTGGTCGCGGCTTATTTCGGCGGCTGGATCGAGACGGTGATCATGCGGGTTGCCGATGTGCAGCTGACCTTCCCGGCTATTCTGGTCGCCATGCTGATCTTTGGTATCGCAAAGGGCGTCACCCCGCCCGAATACCGCGATGAGATGGCGATCTACGTCCTGATCGTCGCCATTGCGCTGTCCGACTGGGTTCAATTTGCCCGTGTGGTGCGCGGCGCGGCGCTGGTTGAGAAAAACAAGGAATACGTCCAGGCCGCCCGCCTGATCGGGCGCGGGTCGTTCCCGATCATGTTCCGCCACATCCTGCCCAACGTCCTCAGCCCGGTTCTGGTCATCGCCACGATCTCATTGGCACTAGCGATCATTGCCGAGGCGACGCTGAGCTTCCTTGGCGTGGGCGCACCCCCGACCCAGCCCTCGCTGGGTACGCTGATCCGCATCGGGCAGGGTTTCCTGTTCTCGGGTGAGTGGTGGATCCTGTTCTTCCCGGCCTGCACCCTTCTGGCGCTGGCCCTGTCTGTGAACCTGCTGGGCGACTGGCTGCGCGATGCGCTGAACCCCAAGCTGCGGTGATTTCATGAGCCTTCTGACGATCAATGACCTGACGGTCGAATTCCCCACCCGCCGCAAACTGTTCACCGCTGTGGATCATGTGGACCTGTCGGTTGAGCCGGGTGAAATCCACGGGTTGGTGGGCGAATCCGGTGCCGGTAAATCCACCATCGGTGCCGCGATCATGGGGCTGCTGGACCGCCCCGGCCGGATTGCCAGCGGTATGATCAAACTCAGCGGTGATCAAATCAGCGGTCTGGATGCCGAGGCGATGCGTGGTCTGCGCGGCAAGAAAATCTCGATGATCTTTCAGGATCCGCTGACCTCGCTGAACCCGCTGTTCACCGTGCGAGAGCAACTGGTCGAGACCATTCAGGCGCATTTGGGTGGGTCAGACGCCGAGGCGAACAGACGTGCCCGTGATCTGATCGACCGGGTAGGTATTCCCGATCCCGACACGCGGCTGGATCAGTACCCGCACCAGTTCTCGGGCGGGATGCGGCAGCGGGTAGTGATCGCGTTGGCCTTGTGTACCGAGCCCGACGTGATCATTGCGGATGAGCCAACCACGGCGTTGGATGTGTCGGTTCAGGCGCAGATTCTGGACCTGATCAAGGAATTGGCGACCGAACGACAGGTGGGCGTCATCCTAATCACCCACGACATGGGGGTAATCGCCGACACCACCGACAAGGTGACGGTGATGTATGCGGGCAAGGTTGTGGAAACCGGCCCGACCGCGCAGGTGATGGGCCAGCCCAGCCATGAATACACCAAGTCGCTAATCGCCGCTGTACCGCGCCCGACGCTAAAGCTGCACCGCTTTCCGCAGATCAGCTATGGCGGGCGCGAGACGCGCTTTGCGATCGAGGACATGGCGCGGCACTGGCCCAAGGTTGACAACGACACCAGCAAGCCCGTTTTCGAAATCCGCAACTTGACCAAGAAATTCCTGCAAAAGCGCGGACTTCTGCCGTGGGACCGCACATATTTCACAGCTGTTGACGATGTCAGCTTTGATATCCGCGCAGGCGAGGTGTTTGGCGTCGTGGGCGAATCCGGTTCGGGCAAGTCTACCGTCGCACGGATGATTGCGGGGCTGTACCCGGTCGATGGCGGCAGCATCACGTTTCAGGGGCAGGTGGTCAGCGATCTGACCAACAAGGCCGCGCTGGATAACTATCGCAAGAACATCCAGATGATCTTTCAGGACCCGTATTCCTCGCTCAACCCCCGAATGCGGGTGGACGATATCGTGGCCGAACCAATCCGCCATCACCGGCTGATGGATGGTGCGGATATCAAGCGCCGCGTTGATGAGCTGTTGGATCAGGTCGGGCTGGGTTCCGAGGCGGGGATGAAATACCCGCATGAATTCTCGGGCGGACAGCGTCAGCGCATTTCGATAGCTCGTGCTTTGGCGACGCAGCCGCGGTTTCTGATCTGTGACGAGCCGACCAGCGCGCTGGATGTGTCCATTCAGGCGCAGATTCTGAACATCCTGAAGGACCTGCAGGAGCATCTGGGCCTGACACTGCTGTTTATCAGCCACGACCTGCCGGTGGTGCGCCAGATGTGCGACCGGGTCGCGGTAATGAAACAAGGCAAGGTGGTCGAGTTGCAGGACACCAACGACCTGTTTGCCAACCCGCAAACTGACTATGCACGTGAATTGCTGCGGTTGATGCCCAAGCTGGATGATCTCTCGACCGAAGGGTTGAGCCCCGAGATTTGATGCCGCAATTTCGGGCATTTGCGCGAACATAAGTATTAATTTTGTTAAGCATTGCAGACTCATGCGGGTCTGTTGTGCTAGGACTGTTGCTGAAGTTGGGGGCTTCAGAGGGGCGACATGTCTCAGGATATAAGAGACTGGCTGGGCGCACTGGGTCTGTCTGACTATGCGCAAGCCTTTTTGGATAACAAGATTGATTTCGCTATTTTGCCCGATCTGACGGGCGAAGACCTGATCGAAATCGGAGTAACCGCCGTCGGTGACCGCCGCAGGCTGTTGCGCGCGATTGCCGAGCTTGAGACTGTCGAAGCTGTTCAACCCTATGAGCCCGAAACCCCGTCGGAACCTGCCAAACGGCAGGTCACGGTCATGTTTGCCGACCTCACCGGTTTTACGAAACTGACCAGTGAGCTGGATGCCGAGGACATGCACGCGTTGCTGAACGCGTTTTTCGCCAAGGTCGACCATGTGGTCGAAAAATTCGGTGGCCGCATCGACAAACATATCGGTGACGCCGTGATGGCGGTGTTCGGCGCGCCGATCTCTCATACCAACGACACCGAACGTGCGGCGCGGGCGGCGCTGGAAATCCACTCGGTGCTGCCCGGCCTGAACCCGCCGGTATCCTGCCATATCGGCATTGCCTCGGGGCAGGTGATTGCCAGCACGACGGGCAGCCAGGCGCACACAGAGTACACGGTGACCGGCGATGGCGTGAACCTGGCCTCACGTATCACCAACATGGCGGTGCCCGGTGAAACTCTGGTGTCACACGACATTCAGCGTGCGTTAGGGCCGCTATTTGTTGGTGAATCCATGGGTGAAAAGGCGATCAAGGGCCTAAACGAACCGGTCGAGCTGTGGCGGCTGGACCGCATGGCCCGCAACATACGGTCGCGACGGCACCGCTTTGTCGGGCGCGAACGGGAAATGTCGCTGTTCTCAGCCACGTTCGACAGGTGCCAGCAACATGGCAAGGGTGAAGTTCATATCATTCTGGGTGAACCGGGGATCGGTAAGACGCACCTGTCCGAGCAGGTGGCCGAAATGGCTGCTGGATTAGGCTATTCGACCCACAACGGCGTGGTCATGGATTTCGGTACGCGCGAGGGGCATTCGGCCATTCAATCCGTTGCCCGCAGCATTCTGGGGCTAGAGCCGATGGCTGATGCGGCCACTTGCGCCGAAATGGCGAAACAGGCGGTTGGAAAGGGTTGGGTATCGCCCTCGAACGCGGCCCATCTGAACGCGCTGCTTGAGCTTGAACAGGACCCGGGTCTGGCCGAAGTATACGCGGTTATGGATAACGCAACGCGGTTGCGTGGACGGCGTCAGGTGATTGACGAACTGATCGAGGCGCGCAGTCGCGAAGCGCCGATGCTGATCCAGATTGAAGATATTCACTGGGCGGCCCCCGAAATCCTGACAGCTTGCGCTCATATCGCCGCAACTACGCGCGATCTGCCTTGTGTGCTGCTGATGACCAGCCGGGTCGAAGGCGACCCGATCGACCGCGAATGGCAAATGGGCACCGATGGGGCGCTGATTTCGAAACTGGAACTGGCACCGATGGGCGAAGATCAGGCCCGCAAGCTGGTCGAGGAGTTCACCGGCATTGATCCAGAGTTACTGGATGCCTGTGTGAAGCGCGCCGGAGGTAACCCGCTGTTTCTAGAACAGCTTCTGCGCAATATCGACGTGCTGAAACGGGAATCCGTTCCAGGCAGCATTCAAGGCATTGTGCAGTCGCGGCTGGACGCGCTGGATCGACCAAGCCGGTCGGCGATTCAGGCGGCTTCCGTTCTGGGGCAGCGGTTTTCACCCGATGTGTTAAACTTTTTGCTAGGTGAGGGGCATCTGGATGTCTCGGCCTTGATCCGAACGGCCCTGATCCGCGAGGCTGGCAGTGATCTGATGTTTGCTCATGCGCTGATCCGCGACGGGTCTTACGCAACGCTGGTGAAATCGGAACGTGCGCGGTTACACCGGCAGGCCGCGAAATGGTTTGAAGATCGCGACGCAACTCTGCGGGCACAACACCTTGATCGGGCCGGTGCCACCAATGCTGCGCAAGCCTATCTGGAAGCGGCCGAGAAACTGATCCAGGCCTTTCAGTTTGATGAGGCCAGCCCCCTGATCGAGCGGGCACTGGAATTGCCTGCTCCCTCTGGTGTGCGGTTTGGTTTGCTGTGTGCCCGTGGCGAAACCCATCGGCTGCAGGGTTTGTCAGATGACGCGCTCCGCGAGTTTAAAGAGGCTGCCGAGCTTGCCGATACAGATGAACAGATCAGCCGGGCGCATATCGGATTGGCGCAAGCCGCACGGCAGGCCAGCCTGTACAGTGAGGCGCTGGAAAGCCTTGATCAGGCTGAGGTTGCAGCAGAACGCAGCGGGTCAGAGCGTGACGTTGCACAGATCAATTACGTGCGGGGTAACATCTATTTCCCGCTGGGCCGGGTCGAAGATGCGCTGCACAGCAACGAAAAGGCTCTGACACTGGCGCGCAAACTTGAATCGGCGCGGCTGGAGGTCGGGGCGCTGAGCGGGTTTGGCGATGCCAATTTCATGAACGCGACGATGCAGACGGCGGCCAAGTTCTACACACAGGCCGTGGAACGTGCCCGGGAAAAGGGTCTGGTCCGTGATCTGGCCGCGAACCTCCATAACCTCAGTGTAGCGCGCAGCTATACCGGCGATGTGGCGCAGGGGAAGCGGGACGCGGAGGAAGCCATCGAGGTATCTCAGAAATACTTTGCCTTTGTGCCGGAATGCGTGGCCCAGACTTGTCTGGGCGTGGCGCATACGTTTCTGGGGGAACTGGATCAGGCGCTGGAAACCTTCGCCATTTCTGCGGACATCGCCAACCGTGTGGGTGCCAAGCGGCTTGAGGCGCAGGCTCTTGAGCATCTGGCCCGTACGCAGGTATATGCCGGGCAACTGGATCAGGCCCGAGAAACCGGACGACACGCGGTAGAAATCGCGCTGGAACATGGCCGGAATTTCGTGGGACCCAAAGCATTGTCTGCATTGGCAATGGCCGAAACAGACCCGGACGCCCAGGACCGTCACCTGAAGCTGGGAACGCAGATCATTTCCGAAGGCTGCGTGGGCCATAGCCATCTGCATTTCTATCCTGATGCTATTGCCGTCATGTTAGGGCGGCAGGAATGGGACAGGGCCTCCGAATATGCAGAAGCTTTGGCCAAATTCACCGCGGATGAACCCCTGCCGATGGTCGATCTGTCCATACAGCAGGCGCGGGTTCTGGCCGAATGTGGTGGCTGGGGCATACCCGTGACCGCGCATGAAGGGTTCGAGCAACTGGGCGCCCGGTTCCGGGAAATGGGAATTACGCAGACGTTGGTCGGGCGACTGGACTAGGCAGGTGAGGAGCAGAATGAGCATCGAAAAGAAGGTCTGGTGGATTTCGGGTGTCGTGACGCTGATCCTCGCCGTGCTGTTGTTCAATCTGTGGGTGGCATTGAACCATTTCGAAGAGGACCCGACGCAACTGCCTGATCAGGCCGCGGTCGATGATTATCTGTCAAGGCTAGGCAATGTGCCGGAGTATCAGGTGAAAACCGGTATTTTCATAAAGTCCTTCAGCTTTACCGGCGCAAGCGACGTGTATGTCACCGGCTATGTCTGGCAGCATTACGAGGACGGCGTGCATGACGCGATCAAACCGGTCGACGGTGAGGTTGGGTTCATCATGCCCGAAGCCGTGGACGCGGCGAACGGCGTGATCGAAGAGGCATATCGCATAGATCAGGGCGGTTCGGAACTGATCGGCTGGTATTTCGAGCAAACCTTGCGCCAAAGTTTTGATTACACCAGCTATCCCTTTGACCATAAAACCGTCTGGGTCCGGTTCTGGCCCAGAGAATTTGATGTGGCGGTCGCGCTGATTCCCGATTTCAAATCCTATCCTGCCACCGGCCCAGATGACATTTTCGGTATCGACAACCGCATCGTCATGGGCACGTGGGAGCGTGAGAACACCTATTTCGATTACCGGCTGTCGGATTTAGGTACAACGCTGGGTATCCGCGACGCCAAATTCCAGACCAACCTGCCCGAACTGCATTACAACTTTGTTATCAAGCGCAATTTCGGGAATGCTTTCATCGTTCACATGATCCCGCTGATCGTGGTGACGATGCTGTTGTTTGGGGCGGTGATGACCGTGACCCGCCGCCCCGATCTGGTCGAACGACATGATTTCAGCACCTCAAGCGTGATCGGCACCTGCTCGGTCCTGTTCTTCGTAATTCTGTTGGCGCATGTGCAGCTACGCGAAGGATTTGCCGGATCGCCTGTTATCTATATGGAATCGTTCTTTTTCCTGATGTATTTCCTGCTGCTTGCGGTGTCGGTGAACACCTACCTGTTCGCCTCCGAGGCAGTGCCGTCGCTGCGTTTTGTTCACTACAAGGACAATCTGATCCCAAAAGCCGCGTTCTGGCCCTTTGTCCTGCTCTGCATGGTGGCGATCACGGCCTATAATCTCAGCCTTAAGGCTGATCCCGAAGATGAGACCGTGATCGAGGTGCAGAATTAGGTGGGCGGCTGAAACCCCGGCTTTGGGGTGCCGGTAGCCATGTCCAACGTGTACTCCGCGACGATTCCGGAGCTACCCTCCTCCCACTGATCCAGATATTTGGTGGGATGCGCGATCACATAAGTGTAGGCGGGTTTTTTCACGCCGTCGATCAGCACGTTGATCCGCTTGCGGACATAGACATTTTCGGGCGAGTTGGGGCCGTGATAGCCTTCAAGCTTGTCCAGTTCCTTCATTCCCGTGGATGAGACACGATAGACCTCACCCCGAACTGGTGTGCCGCGACCCTTTTGATCGACCAATGTGGCCATCCGGTGCAGAAAGCCGCAATTGGGGTTGTCGCAATGGGGCTCGTGCGGAACGATCAGAGGCATCGGTTGGCGGGTTGTAGCCTCGCCCACGAAATCATCCAGCACTTCGGCATGGGCGTCGTGATTGGGGAAACCCCGCTTTAGCGAACCATAGGTAAAGTAAAGATAGGTTTTCTCACGATCCTCAATCAGGTCATCTTCACCCTCTTCCTCGATCTCGGTCAGGGTATGGGTGTTCGCCCAATCCTCAAGCATCGCTCGTATTTCTTCCGAGACCTTGGCGTCTCTGGCGCTTTGCAGGAAGTGGATGCAGGAACTGGCGTCGATATCCTTGGCGCCCAGCAGGATTTTCACCATCTCGGCCGAGTTGTTCATCACCGCCACATGCAGGCTGGTAAAGCCGTGATCGTTGGTGGCGTTGACGTTGATGCCCCGGTCGATCAGCGCTTGGGCGGCTTCAAGATCGGGTTTGCCAAGGTCCTGACCGTTTTCGTGCAGCTCTCCTTCGCCGCCCGCCGCATAGTGCAGCAGTGTATCACCATTGCTGTCATCCACGATGTCGATCCCGGCCATGCCATTATCGATGGCCTGGAACACGCGACCCCATTGGGCGAACTCGTCCGAAGCCGCAGCTTCCTGCGCCCATTTGCAGATATTATGTTCCTGATCGGCCAGTTCTTCGAAGGCTTCGTCCAGAACCTCCATTATCTGATCCGGGGTGGCCATCATACCGATCCCCATCATGCCGTTGGACAGCCGCCCCTTGCGGGGGCCGACCAGATCAATGCCCAGATCGCGCAGTTTCTCGACATTGTTCTGGGTGGTGACATTGTTCCACATATTCGTGTTGCACGCGGGGCAGAGGATCACCGGCTTGTTCCGGTACTGCCAGGCCACAAAGACCGAGGTCAGCAGGTTGTCAGCGATCCCGTTGGCGATCTTGCCCATCGTGTTGCAGGTCACCGGGGCAACGATCACGCAGTCGGCCCAATCGCACAGCGCAAGGTGTGAGGCGCGTAGGGGCATGCCAAACTCGATATACCGGAAGTTCCATTCGTCGTCGTCTCGGTAATAGTCGTTGTGCGAGATGCATTTCTCGATCCGTTCAGCGCCGAAATCGCGAAAGAACTTTTCGGCCGAGACTGATGGGATCAGCTTGACGTTATGCCCAGCCGCCGTGATGCGTTCGACCAGTTCCGGCACTTTATCGGCGGCTGAAGACCCACAGGCACACAGCAATACGTTACGTTTTTCGGTCGGGGCATCAGTCAGTCCACCCTTGGGATAGCCAAAGATGTTCTTGTCCAAGCTCGGGGATTCATGACGCAGCAAAACGGGAAGCCCGGCCTCGTGCACACGGTCCTGCAGACGACCCTCAAGGATCAT
This sequence comes from Ruegeria sp. BB7, assembly GCF_056539365.1. Taxonomy (NCBI): domain Bacteria; kingdom Pseudomonadati; phylum Pseudomonadota; class Alphaproteobacteria; order Rhodobacterales; family Roseobacteraceae; genus Ruegeria; species Ruegeria sp. BB7. The sequence goes on from NZ_JBQFUV010000007.1 coordinate 19,429, forward strand.
ATCGACAATGTCTTTGCGCCGACCCAGACATTCGCCCTGGAAAAACAAGTAGGGGGCGGTTTCTTTGCCGGTCAGAACGTTCAGTTGTCGTCGCATCTTCATGACATTGGCACCGTGCCCTTCGATGTCGATCAGCTTGACACTGGTGATGCCGATATTCGCCAGAATACTGCGCAACATGTAGGACCACGGATCCTCATCCGCGTAAAACAGCACAATCGGGTTGGTCGCGACGATCCGGGCCACGTCGGTGGGGTCTTCGGGGGGCTCATGCTCCTCGATCACCAGCATGGCCGGGTTCTCCAGATCGCGCAAACCGCGGAAGATATGCCCGCTTGGGGCCTGCCACACCTGCGAGGTCGCGGGGCTCATGTCCACCACGGTCACCAGGTCGGTGTCCTCGTCATACGCGATACAGAGACACCAGAACTCTTCCAGCAAGGCCGTTTCGCGATATACATTCTCGGGCGGACGAATGACTTCGAACCCAAGCACGCGGTTAAAGTCGATGTTGATCATCAGGTGGCAGTCATCATCGCTGTTCAGCAAGTGCAATTGATCACGAAACCATCGTTCGGGGGTTATCTCCTCGGGGTCAGGTCGCAAGGCGTAACTGTGGAAAGTGCTGCCCAGATGCACATGGGGTGTCTGGCTCAGATACCGTTGCGCAAGATTGTGCATTTCCTTTGCCGTGGATACGCGGCTGAGCGCGTCGGTGAGATTGGCCTGCGTGGCAATCAGCAGTTTGTCTTCATCGACCTGCTCGTCCCCCAAAATCGCAAGGCTTTCAGCCAGCACCCCCAGCGAGTTCATGTTCGGGCTGGCCCGCCGGAACAGGTTGCGCCGTTTCTTGGGGTCTTTGGCCAGATACAAGGTGCTGTCCACATAGTTGCAGTCCTGTTGAAGGGTCTGCAGATTGGTCTTTACCGCCTCGCGCGCCGAAAACCGCAGAATGCCCCGTGAGCGCATCGAGGTTCCGTCGCGGTCCGACATCCCGGCCCAGAGCCGGTCGATGGTGGTAACCCACAGTTTGCCGTATTTCTCGGGGTGCACATCCATCATATGCACCAGACCGGTGCTGGGGTTACATTTGGCGATGATGGCAAAGTGACCGCCGGGCATGGTTGGATTACCGTGAGCGACACCGACCTGGAAATTCGCCACCAGAATGTCGTTGTCCCCGCCCAGACGGTTGGATTCGTCGATTGCCTCAAGCAGCAATTCGACCGAGGTCGTAGCCTCGTCCATGAAGTAAGCCTGAACCTGTACCCGATCGCGCAGGCCCTGCGTGTGGATGAAGGTACAGGCGACGTCGTAAAGTTCACCCAGCGAAATGCCGTCATTGACCACGAAAGACGTGGGCAGGGCGCATTCGCGGAAGATGTCGTTGACCTCGCAGCTGAACCCCAGCGCCGACATGCTCAGCGCCGCCGCCGTCACGCTGCAGCAGTTGATGGGTTGCTGAAAGTTCTGAAGATGCACACTGACCAGATCGCCGAACAGGGTGGCGTAGCACCCTTCGCGAATCCTAGTCGGGATTTCGAACCACTGGTTACTGGAAAGGTAGGCCAGCTTTGTTCCCGGCGTGGCCAGCGCCTCGAGGCTGACGGGAATGTCGAAAATCTCAAGGTGTTCCTCGTAGAAATAGTCGCCCGTATCGGCCGTTGCTAAAACTGTTCCTTCTTGGCGCAACTGAACGACACCGCTGAGGACCACATACATGCCTTTCGATGGCAGAACTGTATCCTCGGCCACCTCGAAACACTCGAAATGTGGCTGGATATTCGAAGGATCATCTGCGGGCAGGATCTCGTGTATCAGCGCCCAGTCAGCCTTGGTGGGATCATAGGAAATGGTGTTTTCAATTGGATCTTTAGGCACGTCTGTTTCCCCCTGAACTTCAACGTCAATTTGGTTAAAGAACCAACGCTGAATTGTGTTGCAGGCGTCAGGCATTGTTCGGTCAAACTAATTTCCAAGACCGGCCCGACGGGGCATTCTGCGCTGGCCGGGCCGAACGGTCGCAGGAATTGGTGCGAACATATTGGCCCAATTGATCGCACCGTATCGTATTTGGGCGCAAAAATCACCGATGGTCTTGTTTTGATTAAATGAGTTCCACGTCCCTTGTGTTTTTGGGTAATGACCGTCGTGTCGAACATGCTTTGGTTGCCTCAAGAAAAAGACACGACGACATGACGGAAAAGTCGTCATAATGACGTAACTTCCCGCGTTTTCGTCAAGAATACCCCTGCAGATCGAACAGCCCACCCCTCATACTTTCCTTAAACGAAAGAGGAGGCGCGTTTTGAGCTGGAACATTTGTGTGATAGGCGCAGGCAAGATCGGTCAGATGATCGCCAGCCTGCTACAAGGATCGTCGAACTATTCAGTTACAGTGGCCGATCGCGATCTGGCGGCGTTGTCTGTGCTGAACAAGCAGGGGATCGCGACCCGGCAGATTGATGTGGGGGATGAGGCGCAGCTGACCCAGGGACTGGTTGGATTCGATGCTGTGATCTCGGCGGCTCCGTTCTTTCTGACACCGAAGATTGCCAATGCCGCCAAGACGGCGGGCGCGCATTACTTTGACCTGACCGAAGATGTTGCGGCCACCAATGCCGTGCGTGAACTGGCCAAGGACAGTGATACCGCCTTTATGCCGCAATGTGGTCTGGCACCGGGGTTCGTTGGCATTGCGGGTGCATCGCTGGCGGCTGAATTCGACGAGTTGGACAGTCTGCATATGCGGGTAGGGGCATTGCCGCTCTATCCCACCAATGCGCTGAAATACAACCTGACTTGGTCGACGGACGGGCTGATCAATGAATACTGCAACCCGTGCGATGCCATCGTGAATGGCGAACGGGTCAAAACCGCGCCGCTGGAAGATTACGAAGTGCTGGGCCATGACGGGGTGGAGTACGAGTGTTTTAACACGTCCGGTGGGTTGGGCACGTTGCCCGAAACATTGGAAGGCAAGGCGCGGGCGGTGTCCTATCGCTCGATCCGCTATCCGGGCCATTGCGATATCCTGAAGCTGCTGCTCAAGGATCTGGGGCTGGAACGTCGTCGTGACCTGCTGAAGGACATCTTCGAAACGGCGCTGCCGCGTACTGATCAGGATGTTGTGCTGGTTTATTGTACCGCAAAGGGCATGATCGACGGTGCGCTGCGTGAGAAATCGCTGATCAATAAAAGCTTTGCGCGCACCATCAACGGACAGGTCTGGAGCGCCATTCAGGTCACCACCGCCGCGGGTGTTCTGGGTGTGGTCGATCTTATGCGCACCGGCGCGCTGCCCGCAAAAGGGTTCGTGCGGCAAGAACAGGTGAACCTGCCCGATTTCCTGAACACCGAATTTGGCCGGCTCTATCGGGCTGGTGACGTAACCGAACAGAACAAGGCGGCCTGAATTATGAAAGACATCGTTATGACTGCACAAACCACCCTCGCAAATCTGGATCTGACCGAGGCCGAATTGACGGGGGGAAGCCTGAAAGTGACCTCGCCTATCGACGGGTCTGTGTTGGCCGAAATTCATGAGACGTCCGCCGCCGAGATGGAGACCGTCTTTGCCAACTCGAAAGCCGCGTTCAAGGCATGGCGCACCGTCCCGGCCCCTCGTCGGGGAGAGTTGATACGCTTGCTGGGAGAAGAGCTGCGCGCCGCCAAGAACGATCTGGGCGCTTTGGTCAGCTGGGAGGCCGGTAAGATCACGTCGGAAGGTCTGGGCGAAGTGCAGGAGATGATCGACATCTGCGACTTTGCCGTAGGTCTGTCGCGGCAGCTTTATGGCCTGACCATCGCATCCGAACGCCCCGGTCACCGGATGATGGAGACCTGGCATCCGGCAGGTCCGGTTGGTGTGATCTCGGCCTTCAATTTCCCCGTCGCCGTCTGGTCGTGGAACGCGGCGCTGGCATTGGTCTGCGGCGATCCGGTGATCTGGAAACCGTCCGAAAAGACTCCGCTGACCGCCATGGCATGCCAGAAGATCTTCGAACGCGCGCTGGCTCGGTTTGGCGACGCGCCCGACCACCTGCTGCAAACGCTGATCGGTGGTGCCGCGCTGGGCGAGGCGCTGGTGGCCAGCGAAGATGTGCCAGTGATCTCGGCCACAGGATCAACCCGAATGGGCCGCGCCGTGGCCCCCATCGTGGCGCAGCGTTTTGGCAAATGCATTCTGGAACTGGGCGGCAACAACGCGATGATCGTTGGACCATCGGCGGATCTGGAAATGGCAGTGCGGGCGATTGTGTTCTCAGCTGTGGGCACCGCAGGACAACGCTGCACCACGCTGCGCCGTCTGATCGTGCACAATTCGATCCGCGAAGAATTGGTGAGCCGTCTGAAAAAGGCCTATACCGGCCTGCCCATCGGCAATCCACTGGTTGACGGCACACTGGTTGGTCCGCTGGTAGACGAGGCTTCGGGCGCAGCAATGACCGCTTCGCTAGAGGCCGCCAAAGCCGAAGGCGGCACCGTGTTTGGTGGTAATCGCGTGACCGAGGGCGTCCCGGCAGGCGTGTATATGGAGCCCGCCATTGTTGAGATGCCCGACCAGACTGCGGTGGTGAAAACCGAAACCTTTGCCCCGATCCTTTACGTCATGGGCTATGACGATTTCGATGACGCCATTGAGATACAGAATGATGTGCCGCAGGGCCTGTCGTCGTGCGTGTTCACACTGAACATGCGCGAGGCCGAGCAGTTCCTGACCGCGGCTGGGTCCGACTGTGGCATCGCCAACGTCAATATCGGGCCTTCAGGGGCCGAGATTGGTGGTGCGTTTGGTGGTGAAAAGGAAACCGGTGGCGGGCGTGAAAGCGGCTCGGACGCGTGGAAAGCTTATATGCGTCGTCAGACCAACACGGTAAACTACTCTGCCGAACTGCCGCTGGCGCAAGGTGTGAAGTTCGATATTTGATCGATTCTCCCGGCGGCATCAACGGATGCCGCCGATTCAGTCTGCGAACAGGTAGTCCAGTTGCATCACGGCCTGAGCCTTGTCCTGCGACACGCCTAAAAATTCCGCCAATGCGGTTTCATTCTCGGCCCTTGAGCTGGCTTCCCGGATGCTTAAGTACCCATCAAATCCTGCCCCGCGGATCAGTTCGGATTCGTAGCTGAGCGAATTGCGCAGCGTCGGCACAAGTCGCGCCACAGTATCTGTTGGGCTATTCTCACCGGCCAGTCCGACTCGACGCGCGTGGCCGATCAGGTAGTCATCGGAATACTCGCAGTCGATCTCCAGCACGTGGGCTTTGGCTTGGTCCGAGCAGAAATCCTGAATGATATCCAGATTGGCGGGATCCACGCAGATCACCAACCGGTCTGTTTGGAAATGGTCGAACAACATCCGCACCACCGCGCGCCGGTGACGAGACCGTTTGAGCAGAGTCGTCTCGATCCCACCGAGATCGGGCAGCGGGGTTTCTTCTTCGTTGAACAGGTATTCGACACAGGGAATATCGGTTTCGGAAACGATCTGATCGACCAGCCGCTTGGCGACGTGCCATTTCTTACAGGCAATGATGAAAATCTCGCGTTCAGGACCAAGTGTATTGCCCGCATCCCAGAACCGTTGCCCAAAGCGGCGACCGACACGCCCGCGCCCGGTCAGGAAACCATAAAGATTGCGACCCTCGTTCGAGATTTTAAACTCGACCCCTTCGCTGGCATAGAGTTTGCCCAGACGTTCTTTCAACTCATGCGCTTCGGGGCTGATTTTGCGGGCAAACAGATAATCCTGCCCCAGTAGCATGTCGTAGTGATCGTTGTAGAACGTGACCGGCATCCCGTAATCCGAAAACATCAGGAAAGTAGGCGTGCGGTTCTCAATCTCAAGCTTCGGGATCAGGTGCCGGACAAGGGTTTGGAAAAAAGTCTCGTCGGGGATCCATGTGGTCGAGAAAAATCGGACTACATCGGGCCGCTGCTTCAAGAAATCTAGGATCATCTCGACCGTGCGGCGGCGCAGGCACCACCACTGACTGCCGATCATGACCTGAATATCCTTTGGTATGTCTCGTGTCAGGCCAAAGCGTTTCTGCAGGTCGTATGAGGCATAGAACAGTTTGCTCTGGGTGCGTTCGTTGAAGAAATGACGATATATCAGCCGATCTTCCTTCATCCCGGTCTTGATCCAGTTGCTGGCAAAAAAATCGTGGCTTTCGACGAAATCCTTGTCGTTCTGGTCCAGAAACCAATGGGCGTATTCGGCCGTCTTGATGGCCATACAGTCGCCAGACAGCATGTAGAAATGTGTGGCTCGTGGAAATGCGTCCACGGCGGCCTTCAGGGCGTTCAGCGTTGCCTGTACCAGAGACCATCCTCCCCATCCGCATTTGATGCGTTTGGCCGCAAATGCCACATTGGGATTGTCTTTCAGAGCGGCGCGAATGCGGTCATAGGACGAGGCACTGGCACGGGCATCAAAGTGAATCGCCATGCAGTCACCTGCGGCGGTCAATTGCTCGGCCTGCGCGATGATCGCGTCAGGATCTTTATGGCACAATAGAATATAGGCAATTTTTGCCATTATGTTTCTTCGACATCCGTTTCTGCCTGATTCCAAACGTGATACTGAGGATGAGCGATTGAATAAACAGAATATTTTTGGTTCTGTGTGGGCAAAGGCGATTGTGTTTATTGAGTTCTGATCCGTTAAGGAGGCGCAGCATATGGGTTTTCCCGGTACATGGATGACCGAAAGTGAAAGCATGGTTTACCGTGTCGTGCCGAAATGCGCCTGTTCGACCATTGGGCAAATCATGTATTTTTCCGATCACGGGCAATTCTATGACGGCGATATCCACGATGCTCAGAATGGGATGCACAAATGGGCCTTTGGCGACAGCCAAGACCCGATATCGGAAAATGTGCGCAACCACAGCTCTTATTCCTTCACCTGCGTGCGCAATCCCTACACCCGGATTCTGAGTTCGTTTTTTGACAAAATCTGCGGCATTCAGCGTAACGGTAAGCGTTATCGTGGTAACCTGGTGCCGACACTGATCTACAACTATGGGATCGAAGTCGGCGGAGATGACGGCAAAAGCGAATTTGACCAGATCGCCAGTTTCCGTCGGTTCCTGTTATTCGCCCGGGACACGATCCGGTGGCGCAGGCCGATGGACCCCGACATTCACTGGTCGGCAATGTCAGGCCACGTGTCCACCTTCATCGTGAATGGCGGGCGGTATGACCGCATCTTTTGGACCGAACAATTCAATGATGGGATGCAGGGTGTATTGGACAATCTGGACACACCGCATGCCGTGAACCTGTCAGAGATTCCTCGGTTCAACGAGTCCGAAGGCCATGGCCCCAAGCGCGCGCATCCGGTTGAGGATTACTTCGACGATCTGTCGATGCATTTGGTGTATGAAATTTACAAACAGGATTTTGATCTGTTCCGGTACGATTTCGAAAATCCTGCAAACAAGATGCCGATTGGCGAAATTGATCTGGACGAAGTTCACGCCAAGTTGGGAGACTAATCCGCAAGGCAGATACTCCCGCACATCGTCAATGTCTCTGACGAGACATCTCCTCTGGTTGGGCCCGGCGCCGCGCAATGCGCGGCGCCGGGCCCAAGTTCGAACATAGTATCGGCGAAGCCGATGGTGTGTTTCGGACGCGGGAGCGTTTTCGGATTTGGAAAGGTAGGCTTTGGGATTAGCCTACCTCGACAGGTTAGACCTGACGCACAGCCCCTTTCGCCGCGCTGGTGGCCAGCTTGGCATAGGCCTTAAGCGCCGTGGACACCTTGCGCTTGCGTGGCTCGGCTGGCACCCAGCCTTTCTCGTCCTGTTCTTCGCGTCGAGCGGCCAGTTCCTCGTCGGACACGGCCAGATGAATAGATCGGTTGGGGATGTCGATCTCGATCTTGTCGCCTTGGCGGACCAGTCCGATTTCGCCGCCCTCAGCCGCTTCGGGTGAGACGTGGCCAATCGACAGACCCGACGTACCGCCGGAGAAACGACCGTCGGTCAGTAGGGCGCAGGCTTTGCCTAGCCCTTTGGATTTCAGGTACGAAGTCGGATACAGCATTTCCTGCATCCCCGGTCCGCCGCGCGGGCCTTCGTAGCGGATGACCACCACGTCACCTTCTTTCACCTTGCCGGTGAGGATGTCGTTTACGGCCTGATCCTGACTTTCACAGACATAGGCCGAACCGGTGAAGGTCAGGCTGCTGGCGTCCACGCCCGCGGTTTTCACAATACAGCCGTCTCGGGCGATGTTGCCGAACAGAACCGCCAGACCACCATCCTGTGAAAACGCGTGTTCCTTGGACCGGATCACGCCGCCTTCGCGGTCGATGTCCAGCTCTTTGTAGCGGTTCGACTGGCTGAAGGCCTGCGTGGTGCGCACACCACCCGGGGCGGCCTTGAACAGTTCCTGCGCCTTGGGATTGTTGGCGATCTTGATGTCCCAATTGGCAATTGCTTCGCCCATCGTAGGCGTATGAACAGTGCTGCAATGGTTGTGAAACAGGCCTGCGCGGCCAAGCTCGCCAAGGATCGAGAAGATGCCACCAGCGCGGTGGACGTCTTCCATATGTACGTTCTCGGTATTGGGCGCGACCTTGCACAAGCAGGGCACCTTGCGGCTGAGGCGGTCCATGTCGGACATTGTGAAATCAACGCCGCCCTCATGGGCGATGGCAAGCAGGTGCAGAACCGTGTTGGTCGATCCGCCCATGGCGATATCGAGGCTCATCGCGTTTTCAAACGCGTCAAAGCTTGCGATTTCGCGCGGCAGAAAACCCTTTTCGTCCAATTCATAGTGGCGTTTGGTGATCTCGACGATGCGACGACCAGCTTCTAGGAACAGGTCTTTCCGGTCCGCGTGCGTGGCCAGGGTCGAACCGTTGCCCGGCAGGGCCAAGCCAAGCGCCTCAGCCAGACAGTTCATCGAGTTTGCCGTGAACATCCCCGAACACGATCCGCAGGTGGGGCAGGCGTTTTCCTCAATGTGCTGAACCTGCTCATCGGTATAGCGATCATCGGCCGCAGCGACCATCGCATCGACAAGGTCGATTTTCTTGACGTCCAGATCTGCGATGTCGATTTTACCGGCTTCCATCGGACCACCCGAAACAAAGATCGCCGGGATATTCAGGCGCATGGCGGCCATCAGCATGCCAGGGGTGATCTTGTCACAGTTCGAGATACAGACCATCGCATCGGCACAATGCGCATTGACCATATACTCTACGGAATCCGCGATCACCTCGCGCGAGGGCAGCGAATACAGCATGCCGTCATGTCCCATGGCGATGCCGTCATCCACCGCGATGGTGTTGAATTCTTTGGCGACGCCACCTGCGGCCTCAACTTCGCGCGCGACCATCTGGCCCAGATCCTTCAAGTGGACGTGGCCGGGGACGAACTGGGTGAACGAGTTGACAATGGCGATGATCGGCTTGCCGAAGTCGCTCTCGGTCATGCCGGTGGCGCGCCACAAGCCGCGGGCACCGGCCATATTGCGGCCATGGGTGGAGGTTCTGGATCGGTACATTGGCATGATGCTGTTTCCCTTTTGCCCCGGTTGCGATATGCGGGATGTGTGCGTTATAGCGCACGTACCACATGTGCGCTATAACGTACAAGGGGATTCGAAAGACGATTGGTATGGCACCGGACGATATTACACTGAAGTTGAGAGATGTACGGGCAGCCTCGGGGTTGAGCCTGTCCAAGGTGGCCGAGATGACCGGAGTCAGCAAAGCGATGCTGGGTCAGATCGAGCGCGGCGAATCCAGCCCGACCATCGCGACGCTGTGGAAAATCGCCAAAGGGTTCCAACTGCCCCTGAGCGCATTGATCGGTCCGGAGACCCTGCGCGATACGGTCACACCGGACGTGTTCCGCACCGTGACCTTTCCCGGCAGCATCGAGGTCAAGATCGTCTTTCCCTTTGATCCCGCCCTGAGGGCCGAAACCTTCCACGTCGATCTTGCGCCGAACCAAAGCCATGAATCCGCTGCCCATGCCACCGGTGTGACTGAGGAGGTCTTTGTTCTGAAAGGCTCGCTCGAGATTCTGCGGGATGGCGAATGGGTGCCGCTGCAGGCCGGGCAGGGACTGAGGTTTGCGGCGGACCTGCCGCATGGCTACCGCGCGGGCGAAAAGGGCGCGGCGTTTCTGAACATGCATCATTATGCACAGCTTGATGCGCTGGCCGCGATTGGCTGAGACCATGGCCGCGTTTCTCAATAATTTGACACTGGCCGATGCCATCGGGTCTTTTGGGGCTTTGATCGTTGTGGCCGCCTATTTCGCCACTCAGATGCGGATGATGAATTCCGAGGATCTGGCCTTTCCGGTGCTAAACCTCGCCGGGTCGGTTCTGATTGTTTACTCGCTGCTGCAGAATTTCAATTTGGCTTCGCTGCTGATCGAGGGGTTCTGGATTCTGATCAGTCTGATCGGGATCATCCAGTTTTTCCGGCTGAGAAGCACGCGATAGCCCCGTAAGACCCCTTCCAGCCTTGAACCCGCATGTCCGCGCGTATAGGGACAGATCAAGCGCTTTGGGGAGGCTTTGATGAAGGACGATCCGAAAACCCTCGTTTCAACCGAATGGCTTGCAGCTCATATCAAGGATCCGGACCTGCGAATTCTGGATGGGTCCTGGTATCTGCCGCAACAGGGGCGGGACGCCAAGGCGGAATATGACGCGGCGCACATTCCGGGCGCGCGCTTTTTCGATATTGATGAGATTTCCGACCTGCGCTCGGATCTGCCTCATATGGCGCCTCCGGTTGAAAAGTTCATGTCGCGGATGCGGGCGATGGGCGTAGGAGACGGTCATCAGGTGGTGGTCTATGATGGTGCCGGGCTGATGTCCGCCGCACGTGTCTGGTGGCTGTTCCGCCTGATGGGACTGGAAAACATTGCCGTTCTGGATGGTGGATTACCAAAATGGCAGGCCGAGGGCCGAGGGATCGAAGATCTGCCCCCTGTCATCCGCGACCGCCACATGACGGTACGCGTGCAGAATCATTTGGTGCGGGATGTCACACAGGTCGCAGCCGCCGCCAAACTGGCTGATCATGAGATCATCGATGCCCGGCCTGCCGGTCGCTTTGTCGGAACCGAGCCGGAGCCGCGCGAAGGGCTGCGCTCGGGCCGTATTCCGGGATCGCGCAACGTGCCTTTTGGTGAACTGCTGAACAAGAACGGTACCATGAAATCGCCCGACGACTGCCGTGCCGTGTTTGAGGCCGCAGGCGTGGACCTGTCGAAGCCCGCGATCACATCCTGCGGATCCGGTGTGACCGCCGCAATCCTCAGCCTTGCGCTTGAGCGTATGGGCAAGAAAGATCATTCGCTTTATGACGGCTCCTGGGCCGAATGGGGTGCCTTCCCGACCCTGCCCGTCGCAACCGGAGAGAACTGATGTTCGAACATCTCAAACCGCAGCCCGCCGACAAGATTCTGGCGCTGATGCAAATGTACCGCGACGATCCGCGCGATCAAAAGATCGATCTGGGTGTCGGTGTCTATAAGAATGCCAAGGGCGTAACCCCGGTGATGCGCGCGGTAAAAGCCGCCGAACAGCGCATTTGGGAAGAACAGGAAAGCAAGGCCTATACAGGTCTGGCGGGTGATCCGGCATATTCGGACGCCATGATCAGCCTGATCCTGGGTACCTCCGTGGCACGGGGAAACATTGCCGCCGTGGCGACTCCGGGCGGCACCGGTGCCTGTCGCCAGGCGTTTGAGATGATCCGCATGGCCAACCCCTCGGCGCGCGTGTTCGTGTCGAATCCGACTTGGCCGAACCACTTGTCGATCCTGAACTATCTGGGGATGGAGACGGTCCAGTATCGTTACTTCGATGGCGAGACCCGTGGCGTCGATTTTGACGGTATGGTCGAGGATCTGAAAACCGCCAAGGCGGGCGACGTGGTTCTGCTGCATGGCTGCTGCCACAACCCGACCGGTGCCAACCTGAATATGGTACAGTGGCAGGAGGTCGTGGACCTGATTAACGCGCAAGGCCTCGTGGCGATGATCGACATTGCCTATCAGGGCTTTGGCGATGGTCTGGAAGAGGATGCGCAGGGCGCGCGCCTGGTGGCCTCATCCGTCAAGGAATGCCTGATCGCGGCGTCCTGTTCCAAGAATTTCGGAGTCTATCGCGAGCGTACCGGCCTGCTGATGGCTATCAGCGCCGACGCCGGACAGACTGCTCTGAACCAAGCGACGCTGGCGTTTCTGAACCGCCAGAACTACTCGTTCCCGCCGGATCACGGTGCGCGGGTTGTGACCACGATCTTGACTGACGACGCGCTGCGCGCTGATTGGGCCGCTGAACTGGAAGAGGTGCGCCTGTCCATGCTGGGTCTGCGTCAGCAACTGGCCGATGAATTGCAGCGCTTGACCGGCTCGGATCGGTTTGGCTTTGTGGCCCAGCATCGTGGCATGTTCTCGCGTCTGGGTGCTGCGCCCGAACTGGTCGAAAAGCTTCGCGCTGATCACGGCATTTACATGGTCGGTGACAGCCGCCTGAACATCGCCGGTCTGAACGCGACCACTGTTCCGATTCTGGCGAAGGCAATTGTCGACGTCGGTGTCTGAACCAATTTGTGAAAAAAAAGAAAACCCGGGCGCAAACGCCCGGGTTTTTTTGTTGGATGGGTTGCGGCTTAGCCCTTCGAAAACTCTGGGTAGGCTTCCATGCCAAGTTCGCCCATGTCGAGACCGTTGATCTCTTCTTCTTCGCCGACACGCAGGCCGACCGTGGCCTTGATGACTGAGAACAGCACATAGCTGACCACGAAGACAAAGGCACCGATGGCTGCAAAGCCGATGATCTGGGTCACAAAAGATGCGTCACTGTTGGTCCAGGCGACAATGAATGTGCCCCAGAAACCGGCGATCAGGTGAACCGGGATCGCGCCAACAACGTCGTCGATCTTCATGCGGTCCAGCATCGGAACAGCGAAGACCACGATCACACCACCTACGGCACCGATGATCAGCGACTGGAACAGAGACGGCGCCAGAGGTTCGGCGGTGATCGAGACCAGTCCGGCCAGTGCGCCGTTCAGGACCATGGTCAGATCGACCTTGCCGAACATCAGCTGCGTCAGGATCAGAGCGGCAACGGCACCGGCAGCAGCGGCCATGTTGGTGTTGGCAAAGATGCGGCTGATGTCGGCGATGTCACCAATCGTGCCCATGGCCAGTTGCGAGCCGCCGTTGAAGCCGAACCAGCCCAGCCACAGGATGAACGTACCCAAGGTCGCCAGTGCCAGATTCGAACCGGGGATCGGAACCACTTTGCCGTCCTTGTTGTACTTGCCGATCCGCGGACCCAGCACGATGGCACCGGCCAGCGCTGCGAAACCACCTGCGGCGTGCACCAGGGTCGAGCCTGCGAAGTCGCTAAAGCCCATCTCGGACAGCCAACCGCCGCCCCACTGCCAGGACGCTTCGATCGGGTAGATGATACCGGTCAGCACGATCACGAAGGCGAAGAAGGGCCACAGCTTGATCCGCTCGGCCACGGTGCCCGACACGATCGAGGCGGTGGTGGCGCAGAACATCAGCTGGAAGAAGAAGTCCGAGCCGACAGTTGCATAGGACAGGTCGGCATTCACGCCGTCCAGACCCACGGCCTCAAGCGACGCAGGGGCGATTGCGCCCAGAACGCCGGGGATCATCCAGCCATCGCCGGGATACATCAGGCCATAGCCGACCAGCCAGTACATGATGGCGGCGAACGAAAACAGGCCCATGTTCTTGACCAGCTGCATGGCGACGTTCTTCGAACGCACCAGACCGGCCTCGAGCATGGCAAAGCCTGCGGCCATCCAGAACACCAGGAAACCGCCAACCAGGAACAGCAGTGAGGTCAGGATAAATTGCGTGTGCTGCGCGGTCTCGCCACTGGCGGCCTCTTGCGCAAGACCCATCTGCGGCAACGCGACGATCGCGGCGGCAGGGATGAGAGATTTCATCAGGTTCATTGTCAGTCCTCGAATGATTGTGAGTGGGGGCGCCTTACAGCGCCTCTTCGTTCGTTTCCCCGGTCCGCACGCGCATGGCCTGCTCGACATCGAGGACGAAAATCTTGCCGTCGCCGATCTTTCCGGTTTTGGCAGTTGTGGTGATGGTTTCGACGATCTGGTCGGCCATCGCGGCTGGCACCACGATTTCCAGTTTGATTTTGGGTACAAAGTTTACGGCGTATTCGGCGCCGCGATAAATCTCGGTGTGACCCGACTGCGAGCCAAAGCCCTTGATTTCGGTCACCATCATGCCGCGTATGCCTGCGTCGGTCAGTGCTTCGCGCACCTCCTCAAGCTTGAACGGCTTGATAGTCGCAATAATCAGTTTCACGTCTTTCCCCTCTTCTGCTTCGGCGTGGCCGGTATTTTGCACATGCAGAAAAAAGCGTGCCTGAGGTCAGTAAGGAACGATTCAGAGGGTCGAATGTTGGGGTAAACAGGGCTGGGGTGCACAATTTTTGCACAAATTAACGTATTCGATTAAAAAATGAGCAATGCGGAGAGGCCGCTTACGGGAAAATCATACCTCTACTTCACACGCACGACAGGGTATGGTGCGTCAAAACGAAAACCGGGCAGAGTTTGAGCATGACTGAGTCCAGGCGCCGCAAGACACCTCTTGTTGCGGATAAAAGATACCCGTCGAAAGGGCGCAAACCCAAGACGACAAAACGCACGGCGAAACCCGCGGGTAAGAAGGCGGCCGCGCGTAAAACGACGACTCGCAAGACGACGCGGAAGAAGACCCGTAAGAAATCTGGCGGTAACGGAGGTGGGTTTTTTCGCCGCCTGTTCCGTTGGATATGGCGTTTGATCTGGCGCATCACATGGCGCGTGGGTGCGGTCGTCGGCGTATTGCTCGCTTTGGCGGTCGGGGTTGTCTACACTACGCTGCCTGATGTTGATGCCCTGTTGGATGGCCGAGCGCGTGGTTCGGTCACCTTGCTGGACCGTGATGGCAAAGTGTTTGCCTGGCGCGGGGATCAGTTCGGTGGTGTAATTACCGCGGACACAGTCTCACCCCATCTCAAGAATGCTGTCGTTGCCACCGAGGACAAGCGGTTCTACCGCCATTTCGGTGTCAGCCCCCGTGGTGTCGCCAGCGCCGTGCGTATTAACCTGAGCGAAGGGCGCGGGCCGCTGTCCGGCCACGGAGGCTCGACCATTACCCAGCAGACGGCCAAGCTGCTGTGTCTTGGGGTTCCTTATGTGCCCAGCGAATGGGACTCCGAGGCCGCCTATGAATCCGATTGCCGTCAAGGCTCGCTTTGGCGCAAGGCCAAAGAGGCGGTCTACGCGATGGCGATGGAGGTGAAATACTCCAAGGACGAGATCCTGACCATCTATCTGAACCGGGCCTTCCTGGGTGCGGGTGCGCGCGGCTTTGAGGCTGCAAGCCAACGGTATTTTGGTATCTCTGCGGCCGAGGTGAACCCGTCACAGGCGGCTATGCTGGCCGGTCTTCTGGTGGCACCGACACGATATGCGCCGACGAACAACCTGCAACGGTCGCAAGATCGGGCGCGGCTGGTCATCGGGCTGATGGAGGCGCAGGGCTATCTGACAGCCTCGCAGGCCAGCAAGGCGCGCGGCAACCCGGCGCAATTGTCAGAGGCCGCAGCCGCCCGGGCCGGGGGATATTTCGCCGATTGGGTCATCACCGAACTGCCCAGCTTTTTCGGCTCCGACACCACCGATGATGTGGTGATCCGCACCACACTGGACCAGCGCCTTCAGAAATCGGCAGAAGAAGCGCTGAAATACATTTTTCAGGAAAAGGTGCGCGAAGGCTCTAAGGCGCAGGCGGCTATCGTTGTGATGTCGGCCGATGGTGCCGTGCGGGCCATGGTCGGCGGTCGCAAGACGCGGGTGTCGGGCGCGTTTAACAGGGCCACACAGGCGCTGCGTCAGACCGGGTCGTCCTTCAAGCCTTTCGTTTATGCGACGGCGCTGGAACTGGGGTATTCGCCGCTGGATACGGTGATGGACGAACCCTATTGCATCAACATCCCCGGATCCGGGCAGTGGTGCCCCAAGAACTATACCAACAAGTATTATGGCCGGGTCACGCTGGCAGATGCGTTGAAGAATTCGCTGAACATCCCAGCGGTGAAGGTGGCCGAGGTCGCCGGGCTGGACAATGTCCGTACAGTGGCCAGTGAGTTTGGCATCGAAAGCGATCTGGCCGAAGGCCCAGCGCTGGCGCTTGGCGCGTCGGAAAGTACACTGATCGAGATGACCGGGGCCTATGCGGGTATCCTCAACGGTGGCTCGGCGGTGGAGCCTTATGGTCTGACCGAGCTGAAGCTTCTGGGCGATGAGGCGCCGCTGATGGTGACGACCACGGGTATTGGCGAGCGGGTGATCAACGACAAGGCGGCTAAGCAACTGACCTGGATGATGGAGCGCGTGGTGTCCGAGGGTACTGGTGGACGGGCTCAGCTGCCGGGATGGCAGGTGGCGGGTAAGACCGGCACGACTCAGGCGGCGCGTGATGCGTGGTTTATCGGGTTTACTGCGGATTATGTTGCCGGTGTCTGGATGGGTTATGACGACAACACACCTCTGTCCGGAGTGACCGGTGGTGGCCTGCCCGCCGAAATCTGGAAGGAAACCATGCTGCGTGTGACCGAAGGGATGACCCCGACGCCGCTGCCGATGCTGGCCCCGGACCCGCCGAAGCAGGTGGCGCAGCCGAAACGTCAACGCCGCAGGCAGGGTGGGTTCGAGAACGCCATCAACAATCTGCTGAACAATATCTTCGGAAACTGATCAACAAAAAAGGCGGTGCACCGGGCACCACCCTTCTTTTTTAGTGCGGTGCACGATCAGAGGCTGCCATCCAACGCTGCCAGGATCGCGTCGCCCATCTCGGTGGTCGACACTGGTGTGACACCCTCATCGGCCAGAAGATCGCTGGTTCGGACACCATCGGCCAGAACCTTCTCGATCGCGGCTTCCAGACGGTCTGCCTCAGCGCCTTGATCAAAGCTGTAGCGCAGCGCCATGGCAAAGCTGAGGATACAGGCGATCGGGTTGGCCTTGCCCTGACCCGTGATATCGGGGGCCGAGCCATGCACGGGCTCGTACATCGCTTTGGGGCGGCCATTGGCCATCGGTGCGCCCAGAGACGCCGAGGGCAGCATGCCCAGCGAACCGGTCAGCATCGCGGCACAATCCGACAGGATGTCGCCGAACAGGTTGTCGGTCAGGATCACGTCAAACTGCTTGGGCGCGCGCACCAACTGCATCGCGCCGTTATCGGCATACATATGGCTCAGCTCAACCTCAGGGTAATCCTTCGCCACGCGTTCCACGACCTCGCGCCACAGAATGCCCGATTCCATCACATTGGCCTTTTCCATCGAGCAGACCTTTTTGTTCCGACGCATCGCCAGTTCAAAGGCCGAGCGCGCGGCGCGTTCGATCTCGGATTCGGTGTAGCGCTGGGTGTTGATACCCACGCGTTCATTACCTTCTTCGAAGATACCGCGCGGCTCGCCGAAATAGACGCCCGAGGTCAGCTCGCGCACGATCATGATGTCCAGACCGGCGACGATGTCTTTCTTCAGCGACGAGAAATCCGCCAGCGCGTCAAAGCATTGTGCCGGGCGCAGGTTGGAATACAGGTCCATTTCCTTGCGCAGGCGTAGCAGGCCGCGCTCGGGCTTGAGGCTGAAATCCAGATCGTCGTATTTTGGACCACCGACCGCGCCCAGCAGAACAGCGTCCACTTCTTGCGCCTTGGCCATGGTTTCATCCGACAGCGGTTTTCCGTGCGCATCATAGGCGGCGCCACCGACCAGATCCTCGCTCACGTCAAAGTGAAGGCCGCGCTTTTCGCCGAACCAGTCGATGATTCTGCGCACTTCTGCCATGACTTCCGGGCCAATTCCGTCTCCGGGCAGGATGAGGAGCGAGGGGTTGGACATGAACGGTCTCCTTGCGTTTCGTCGCAAAGGCCCTAGCGTCTGCGCCGCATCGGGTCAATGAGACGAACCCGCCAATTCACGAGGAAAACACATGTTGATACCGGGAAATCCTGTCCCTGCGCTAAAAATCGAAACCGTGGGCCATGGAACGTTCGATCTTGACGCTGACAAGGGCGAGAACGGCACGCTGGTGATTCAGTACCGTGGTCTGCACTGCCCGATCTGTATCCGGCAGATGAAAGAGGTCGAAGCGGCGCTGGACGATTTCGCAGAGCTGGGGATCGAAGTGATCATGGTTACCACCGATACGGCAGACCGCGCTGCAGAAACGGTCGAAAAGGCCGGGGTAGCGCGGTTGCGCGTTGGCCATAGTTTGCCACTGGCGACAGCGCGCGAGGATTGGGGGCTGCTTATCTCGACTGCGCGCGAAGGCAGTGCCGAGCCCGCCCTGTTTGCCGAACCCGGGCATTTCTTCATTTCTCCCGAGCGGACGTTGTACTACGCGTGGCAACAGACAACCCCCTTTGCCCGGCCCGCAATGTCCGACATTGTCGGCGGCCTGAAGTTCACTTTGGGCAACAATTATCCGCCACGCGGGACATATACTGGCGCGCTTTGAGGGCCATCTTTCAGCCCTTAGTTTAACAAATGTCAGACCCAGCGCATGCAACGGGTCTGACGCAAAGGGTGCGGAGTGGTCAGTCAGACCGGAGGCAATTGGCGTTGAGGTCTGAAGGGTCAATTCAAAGGTCTGTCGGGTACGGCCACATCGACCCAAACCAACCGATGTCTGCTGGCCTGCGAAGCTGCCGTGTGCATGGATGAGCCCTGTTCGGGCCAAAATATGCCTGCATCCGTGATCTGCAGCCCGACAGAAGGCAAAACATAGTCCACCCGCATTTCCCCCACAGCTTTCCAGTCCACTGTGGTTAGCGCACCTAAGGAATCAGCGGGCATCGGGTCCTGCAGGCGTGGATCGGCCAGCAGGGTCTGAATTGCTTCTCTACGTCCTTCTCCGCGCTCAGGGTCCAGATTTGCGTCCCCTGCGATCACAAACGGGGCGGTGGGCCTGCGCCCCAGTTTGCCGTCCAGAACCAAAGACCAGAGGCGGATTTCATCGCGGTTGCGCAGTCCGTTGCGATCTTCCGGCCCGTCAAATACCGGTGGCGCGGCATGAAATGTCATAAGGCTTAAAACGCCGATAGGCGTGTCTACAGGCACGATCCAATGGGACAAAGCGGACAGGCGCTGAATGCGCTGGGCTTCCTCCGAAGGGAATGGTCCGTCCTCGGTGGCTGGCAATTGTGCGCCCGGAAGCTCACGCCAGAGTAACCCGGTGAAGTCCTGCACGTCGGCGGCGTGAATTGGGTAACGCGACAGCACCGCAAGCCCGCCTTGGCCGGTGAAGCGGCCCCAGCCCTGTGCGTCGGCCGGGCCGTAAACTCGCCCGTCTCCATTCAAGTCCAGCGGCGTTTCAAGACCAGCATTGGGCTGGGCGGAAAAGTGGTAAGGGTAATCCAACCCAGCCGCTTGCAACCGCCTGACCAGAGCCGTCACGGCCAAACCATCCATATCCCAGTCGATGCCCTGCAGTGCGAGGATATCAGGATGCGCGCCCACTAACACATCAACGACCGCCTGCACCTGAGCATCACCACGCCGAATGTCGCGCAGCAAAAGGCCCGGCCCATCGCGGCTGAGTTCCGTGTTATAGGTGGCGATACGAACTGTTTCTGCCTGCGCTATGACCGGCAGCAATAACAGCAGAAGGATGCGGATCATGCGACCTGTGTAGACTCAGCCGTGGAATAAGCGCGGCGTTTTTCGACGATCAGATTTGCGATGCGCAATGTCGCCATACCGCGCATGATCATGCTGGCGGGCAGAAAGGCCCAAGCGCTTAAGGTCCAGATCAGGGTTTGAGGATTACTCAGCGAGATCGGGTTTGCGTAAATCGTCATCAGTTTGATCAGTGCCGGGATCAGGAATGGCAGCAACACCCCGATCGAGATGTTCAAGCGCCCGTCACGCTGCAGGCGATTAACGACGTCACCACCATTGGTCGGATCGAACAACGGCAGGTTCGTCCAGACATTAAAGGCGCCGTTGCCAGTGGGCCAACCGCGTATCTTTACCGCGTAGGCAAAGCTGACAATCGTCACCAGCGCCGCTACATAGGCCGCGCTGGCTGAGATACGGACCAGTTCAATCAGAGACGGGCTGGCATCTGATGGCAGCATCAGGATGATCAGCCGGACCGGTGAATAGGGGAAATCGACTATGTTGGCGACTCCCAGCCCTATGGCGTAAATCGCAGCGGTCAGATCGGTCGGTGCATATATGTTTTTACAGATCAGCGTCAGGAACGTGACCATGGTCATCAGCCCGACAAAGCGGAGCCGGTTCACAGGCGGTGCATCGCGGAATTCGATAAAGCTGGGGAAGGCTGAGTTATATTCAGCGAAGGTCAGAAAGAATGCGAGAATGGCGAGAAAGACGACGATCTCGGTGCCATTCGTTGACGATACGGGCAGGTACAACGCGGGTGTCAGCACCATCAGTGCGACCAATATTCCACGAATCGTCGCCCCAGTTGTGCGCGCAATCACTATCCGAACCCTTTCCAAACCGGATTAGTCGATCTTTGCCGACCTAGTTCCAACTTGTGCCCGCCGCGTTTGTTTTTGACGGTTGCCTCTTTATTGCCAACATTGACGATAAGCGGCATTTTGCTCAAGCCAAGGCGCAGAAAACACGCCATTTAGGGCAAAAAGATGGCGCAACTGGTGCGGTATTGCATCATTTCTGACGCAAATCCGACGTGTATCCCAATGTGATGCCTATATGTTGTGGTTTGGTGGTTCCATCACCCAAGAAAGAGAATGGGGCCGCATTTGCGACCCCATTAGGTTGAGTAATTCAAAACTTTTTCCCAGAATCACACCCAGGGACGGGCTTGGCTGGCGTGATCCTCGAATTTGTCGATGTGGTGGTCTTTTTCCATCGTCAGGCCGATATCGTCCAGACCGTTCAGCAGGCAGTGCTTGCGGTGCGGGTCTATGTCGAATTCGATCTCGACACCATCCGATGTGGTGATCTTTTGATCTTCCAGATGCACGGTCATGCGGGCGTTTTCGCCCTTATGGGCGTCATCCATCAGGATCGCATGATGCTCTTCCTCGACCACGATGGGCAGGATGCCGTTCTTGAAGCAGTTGTTGAAGAAGATGTCCGCAAAGCTGGTTGAGATCACGACCTTGATGCCGAAATCCTTGATCGCCCAAGGTGCATGTTCGCGTGACGAGCCGCAGCCGAAGTTGTCGCCTGCAACCAGAATCTCGGTTTGGCGATAGGCGGGTTTGTTCAGGACAAACTCTTCGTTTTCCTGCCCGTCGTCGTGATAGCGCATCTCATCAAACAGCACGACGCCAAGGCCGGACCGTTTGATGGTTTTCAGGTGCACTTTTGGGATGATCATATCTGTGTCGATATTGATCAGTGGCATTGGGGCGGCCACCCCGTGGACTTTTTCAAACTTTTCCATGTTCACACTCCTGCGGGAGAGGGCCGCGCCCATGCCCCGCGTTTAAGCTTGTTTCGCTTCTGTAGTTTCGTCTTTGGGGGCGTCCTTGACGAAGAACGCCATGAAGACCAGGCCGAGCCCGTTGAAGATCATCTCGATGCCCAGCAGGATGCCCAGCAATTGCAGCAGCACAGCCGGTTCTGCGGCGGCAAAACGCCAGATCAGGATCGCCAGAACGATCGACATGATGCCCGAGATCAGCGTCGCCCAGAAATACTGTGTTCCACGCATCTGGAACGACAGGATCACCCGAGCGATGCCGCCTGCCATGAACAGGATCAGACATACGGTAGCCAATGTGACCGTTCCCTGCAGCGGGTGATCCAGAAAGGACCAACCGAGGAACAGCATGACAACGCCCATGATGAGCGACAGAATCTTGTTACCGGTTCCCTCGATGGTGAAACCGCCAACAACTTGCAACGCGCCCGAGATCAGCAGCAACACACCGGTTACCACCGTCACGGCAATCGATGCCACCGCCGGTGCGCCCAGTACAAAGATACCAAACGCTATGGACAGAAGCCCCAGCAGGAGCCATTTGATCCAGTCACTCATGTCTTCAATCCCTCAAATATCTAGATATGAGGGCACCTTACATCAATTCACGAACGTCTGTCAGCCGTCCTGTGAGTGCCGCTGCGGCAGCCATGGCGGGGCTGAGAAGGTGGGTCCGCCCACCGCGACCCTGACGGCCTTCGAAGTTGCGGTTCGAGGTCGCGGCACAGCGCTCGCCCGGCTGCAACTGGTCGGGGTTCATCGCCAGGCACATCGAACATCCGGCCAGACGCCATTCGAACCCGGCCTCTTTGAAGATGTCGGCCAGACCTTCTTCTTCGGCCTGAGCGCGAACAAGACCCGAGCCCGGCACGACCATGGCGCGCATCCCGTCCTTGATCTTCTTACCTTTCAGGATCTCGGCCGCGGCACGCAGGTCTTCGATACGGCCGTTGGTGCACGAACCGATAAAGACAGTGTCGATTTCCACATCGCTCAGCTTTTGACCGGCTTCCAGACCCATGTATTCGATCGAACGGCGGGCCGCGTCGACCTTGCCGCCTTCGAAATCCTCGGGATGCGGTACGGAGGCAGTGATCGGCAGCACGTCCTCGGGGCTGGTGCCCCAGGTCACGACCGGCGCGATGTCTTCACCACGCAGGGTAATGACCTTGTCGTAATGCGCGCCTTCGTCGGTGTAGAGTGTTTTCCACCAGTCCATTGCGGCTTCCCATTGGGCACCTTTGGGCGCGTGCGGGCGGCCTTTGACATATTCAAAGGTGGTCTCATCCGGTGCGATCAGACCGGCGCGGGCGCCGCCTTCGATGGCCATGTTGCAGACGGTCATGCGACCTTCCATCGACAGATCGCGGATCGCTTCGCCGCAATATTCGATGACATAGCCGGTGCCGCCGGCGGTCCCAGTTTCACCGATCACGGCCAGAGTGATATCCTTGGCGGTCACGCCCGGCTGCAATTTACCGGTGATCTCGACCTTCATGTTCTTGGACTTCTTCTGGATCAGCGTCTGGGTGGCCAGAACATGTTCAACCTCAGACGTACCGATGCCATGGGCCAGCGCACCAAACGCGCCGTGGGTCGCGGTGTGGCTGTCGCCGCAGACAACGGTCATGCCGGGCAGGGTCCAGCCCTGTTCCGGGCCAACGATGTGCACGATGCCCTGACGGACGTCATTCACCGGGTAATAGTGAATGCCGAAATCCTTGGCGTTCTTGTCCAGCGCTTCGACCTGAATGCGCGATTCCGGGTTTTCGATCCCGTTCACACGATCCGGCGTGGTCGGCACGTTGTGGTCCGGCACGGCGATGGTCTTTTCCGGCGCGCGCACCTTGCGGCCCGCCATGCGCAGGCCTTCGAACGCCTGCGGGCTGGTTACTTCGTGCACCAGGTGGCGGTCGATATACAGCAGGCAGGTGCCATCGTCGGCTTCATGCGCGACATGGGCATCCCAGATCTTGTCATAGAGTGTTTTGGGGGACATTGGTCCTCTCCCGTATTTAAATGAGAAATAGCTGACGAGTGGCTGGGCGCGCCTTATAGGCGGGCCAGAACCGTGCGGGCGGCCCCAAAGAACCGTTCACGCAGGCGCGTGCGGTCTTGCAATGTTGGTGCAGGGGCCAATGTGAGTCTCATGCGCACCAGATATATCGGGCATTGCCGTCAATCAAGGTTCAAAACCGCGGCAGGGTTGCATCGCCCTACGCAGGTGTTCAAGTTGGCGATATGAATAAAGACCTGATCCCCAGCTCGCTGTCGGACCTCTACGACAATATGGTCGCGAGCTTTTCCGAGCAATTTGCAGAACTTGTCGAGCTGATCGTGACGCCGGGATGGCGACAACACCAGCTTGTCATCATTCTGGTTCTGTGGGCAGTGGCCTATGTTCTGAATCTGGTGACCCAAGGACGATGGGAGGCCTGGGCCCGGGCGCGCACCGGCTGGCCCAAGTGGCGGCTGCGCGTTCTGGTGCAGCTGATGCAGCGACTGACGCTGGTCTATTTCGTGGTGATCTCATGGGCACTGTATCTGTTGATGCAGCAGATCACATGGCCTTCACGCAGCTACATAATCGGCGTGGTTGCGACTCTGGCGCTGGCGTGGCTGGCTATTGCGTTGGTTGCGAGGCTGGTGCGTAACCGGACGCTGCGGAAGATATTCAAGTGGGTCATGTGGATCTACGCAACACTGGTTGCCTTGAATCTGACCGACGACGTGGCCGGTTTTCTGGACGGGGTGGCGATTTCCATAGGTGATCTGCACATCTCGGCGCTGGGTATCATCAAGGCGGTTTTGCTGATCGGTGTTTTGCTGACATTGGCCCGCATCGGCACCCGTGCGGCCGAACGGGGGTTGCAGAACAATGACGATATCACCCCATCGATGCAGGTACTGCTGGCCAAGGGCATTCAGGTGCTGCTTTACGGCGCGGTGTTCATGGCGGCGATCCGCACGCTGGGCTTTGACCTGACCGGTATCGCGCTGTTGTCTGGTGCGATTGGTGTGGGTATCGGGTTTGGCCTGCAAAAGGTGGTATCGAACCTGATATCAGGGATCATCATTCTGATGGATCGTTCGATCAAGCCGGGCGATGTGATCTCGTTGGGTGATACGTTCGGTTGGATCAATGCGCTGGGCGCGCGCTATGTTTCGGTCGTCACGCGGGATGGGAGGGAATATCTGATCCCAAACGAGGATCTGATCACCAACCAGGTGGTGAACTGGTCGCATTCAGACAAATTTGTTCGGCTTGATCTGAATTTCGGCACCAGCTACGGCGATGACCCCCACAAGGTACGCGCCACTGCAGTCAGATCCGTAAAGACGGTGGCTCGGGTGCTGAGCGGAGGCTCACATGAGCCGGTCTGTCATATTATCGGTTTTGGCGACAGTAGTGTTGACTACGTTTTGCGGTTCTGGATCAGTGATCCGACCAAGGGGCTGACCAATATCCGGGGCAATGTCTATCTGGCTTTGTGGGACGCGTTTCAGGAAGAAGATATCTCGTTGCCCTTCCCGCAGCGCGAGGTGCGCATACTGCCCGACGAAGCAGACGCGCAACAACTCGCCAAAGAGTGAGCCTGCGTCACCGCCAGAAACCGCCTGTTCATTGAATTGTTGCAATCCCCTTGCTACCTTAATAATACCCCGGCGCCGGGGTTCTGGCGGCGCGCAGCAAAGGAGGACTATGTTCTGTCTCTACATACCCAGGCGGGTTTGCCCGCCGATGATCGGGCCAGTGTAATGGCTCACTCTCAGTCAATCAGCGACAAGCTGCTTGAACGCATCCTTTCCTCACTTTCCGATGACAAGGCCGAAGATGTCGTGCAGATCAACCTGCAAGGCAAATCCTCGGTTGCGGATCACATGGTGATTGCCTCGGGTCGGTCGACCCGTCAGGTCTCGGCCATGGCGGAAAAGCTGACGGATCGCATCAAGCAGGAATTCGGTTTCACCTCGAAGGTCGAAGGCAAGGATGCCGGCGACTGGGTGTTGATCGATACGGGCGACGTGATCGTCCATATCTTCCGCCCCGAAGTGCGTGAATTCTACCAGCTGGAAAAGATGTGGCTGCCCCAGGGCGGCAGCGCCTAGGCGAACTGAGGCGCCATCCCGGCCTGCATTAACAGGTCGGAGGCGAGAGAAATATGCGTATAAGCATTTGTGCGGTCGGGCGATTGCGTGCCGGACCGGAGAAGACCCTGCTTGATGATTACCTGACCCGATTTGACCGGACCGGCCGTGCGCTGGGCCTTGGTCCTGCAAATGTGATCGAGGTCGAAGACAAGAAAAACGCGGGCATGGGGGCCGAGGCCGCGTTGCTGCGCAAGGCGTTGCCCAAAGGTGCGATGATCTGCACGCTGGATGAGCGCGGGCGGGTCATGTCGTCGCCGGATTTCGCGAAAAAGCTAGGGGGCTGGCGCGACGCCGGGCGGCAGGATTTGGCGCTGATCATCGGCGGCGCGGACGGAATAGACCCTAGGCTGCGTGCCGAGGCCGATTTTTCCATCTCATTCGGGTCGATGGTCTGGCCCCATATGCTGGTCCGTGTGATGCTGGCCGAGCAACTTTATCGGGCTGCCACCATCCTGTCGGGCGGTCCTTATCACCGGGTCTGACATGGCGCAGCTTTTGATCGTTTTCCACTCGCGCACCGGCGGTTCTCGGCAAATGGCCGAGGCTGCAGCTGCAGGAGCACGGGATGAGGCGGAAACGGTTCTAAAAACCGCAGATCAGACCACGCCCGAGGATCTGTTGGCCGCCGATGGCTATCTCTTCTGCGCGCCTGAGAATCTGGCCGCGATTTCGGGTCTGATGAAAGAGTTTTTCGATCGTTGCTATTACCCTGTCTTGGGTAAGATCGAAGGACGTCCCTATGCGCAGATGGTCTGTGCCGGGTCAGACGGAGAAAACGCCGCCCGCCAAACCGCGCGGATTGCCACTGGCTGGCGATTGAAAGAGGTCCAGCCGCCTCTGATTATCTGCACCCATGCCCAGACACCCGAAGCGATTCTGGCTAAAAAGACCATTCCCGAGGAGCAGCTTGAGCAATGCCGCGAGATTGGTGTTGCGATGGCCGCGGGTCTGAGCCTCGGGGTGTTCTGAGCTTCAGTTCAGGTCAATAACCGTGGTGGCTTCGTTCCAGCCATCAACATTGCAGCGCGCCTGAATTTGAACCTGCGCGAGGCCCTCGGGGACCACAACGCCACTTAGCGAACGGGTGAACGGTTGCTCATTTTCATGCGGATGATGCAGCACGCGCCAACCATCGGCATAATGATCCCAGCCAGTATCAGGGTGCCGGATCGTCACATCAAATCGCCATGTATCGCCGCTCTGACGGGTAGAGACATTTTCGATCACTGCGGGATCGGCAAAAGCGGGGCTGGCTAACAGGGTGCCGAGAATCAGATATCGCATAAAGAGACCATAGGCGGCGAAGCGGGGCATCGTCATCACGACTCTGTGTTGGGTGGCAGGGTCAGCAACACCGAACGTGAGTGAGACGCAAATTCCCGCCGATACAGTACGCCAAAAGTGACGAGGGTGCCGATGATAAGTGCGACAGGCCCTAGAATCCACGTGACCGAGGCCAATGCGAAATAGGTCGCGCGTAAGGCGCGATTGAAACTGCGTGCTGCTGTGACACAGATCTCGGCCGCTTGCGCAGCACGGGGATAGGCTTGCGGGTCGTCATGGTCGTTTGGCACGGCAGCCATCAGCACCCCGCAATAGCCGAACAGGCGATGCGCCCAAACATATTTCAAAAACGCATTGGACAGAAATGCCAGCACGACCAGAATCTTAATCTCCCAGACCAGCGCCGGGGCGCTGCCGATGGCCAGATCCTGCGCCACCCCGGCCAGACGTTCAGTATTACCCAGCAAAGCCAGCCCGCCGCCAATGGCAATCATTGTGGTCGAGGCGAAAAACGTGCTGCCCTGCCGCATGCTGGCCACCATTTGCGCGTCGAACATGCGCGGTTGACGCGTCACCATCTCGCGCATCCAGTCGCGACGGAAATCATCCATCATCATCGTAACGGATTTCCGGTTAGGCGAGGGGTTGTCGATCCGCCACCCGATCCCCTGCCAGGCAAAGAACAGCAGCAGAATGGCGGCATAGTCGAGCGGTGAAAACACTAGGGCGCGTTCGATCCAGGTCATGGTCGTGACACTACGTGTGGATGAGAGAACTTGCCAGACAGAGAAATTGGTAATAATAATTTACCAAACGGGGGGCTCGCCATGGACATGCCAACACCAAACCCTGACATCCTTCGCCGCAAAGCTGAAGTTTTGCGCCGGTTGTTGCAGGTCTTGTCGGAAGATGCAGTGATTCATGACCCGGCCGAGACGCGCGCCTATGAATGCGACGCACTAACGGCCTATCGCTGCCCTCCGATGCTGGCGGTCCTGCCGTCCAGCACACAGCAGGTCTCGGACGTGCTGCGTATCTGCCATGAAGAAGGCGTGCCTGTGGTTCCGCGCGGGTCTGGCACGTCGCTGGCGGGCGGGGCGCTGCCGACTGCGGATTGCGTCATTCTGGGAATCGCTCGGATGAACGAGGTGCTGGAGACCGACTATGACAACCGCTTCATCCGCGTGCAGACCGGCCGTACCAATCTAAGTGTCACCGGTGCGGTCGAGGAAGAAGAATTCTTCTACGCCCCCGACCCGTCCTCGCAACTGGCCTGTGCGATTGCGGGCAATATCGCCATGAACTCGGGCGGGGCCCACTGTCTGAAATACGGTGTGACCACGAACAACCTGCTAGGCGTCAAGATGGTCCTGATGGATGGCAGCGTCGTCGAGATTGGTGGCGCGCATTTGGATGCGGGTGGTCTGGACCTGCTGGGTGTCATCTGCGGGTCCGAAGGGCAGCTGGGCGTGGTAACCGAAGCCACTCTTCGCATTCTGCGCAAGCCCGAAGGGGCGCGGCCCGTTCTGATGGGTTTCGATGACAACGAGGTCGCGGGACAATGTGTGTCCGACATCATCAAGTCGGGCATCCTGCCGGTGGCGATCGAGTTCATGGACACGCTCTGCATCAAGGCCTGCGAGAACTTTGCCCATGCGGGATATCCGGATTGCCACGCGTTGTTGATTGTCGAGGTCGAAGGCTCGGAGGCTGAAATCGACGATCAACTGTCGAAGATCATAGAAATTGCCACGCGTCATAATCCGGTTGAACTGCGCGAAAGCCAGTCCGCCGAGGAAAGCGCGAAAATCTGGTTAGGTCGGAAATCAGCCTTTGGCGCGATGGGGCAGATGAACGACTATATGTGTTTGGACGGAACGATCCCTGTGTCTTCGCTTCCCGAAGTCCTGCGCCGGATCGGAGAGTTGAGTGAAGAATATGGCCTGCCTGTCGGAAACGTATTCCACGCAGGCGACGGCAACATGCATCCGTTGATCCTGTTCGATGCCAACAAACCCGGCGATCTTGAGAAGTGCGAGGCGTTTGGTGCTGATATTCTGAAGCTCTGCGTGGATGTGGGTGGCTGCCTGACCGGCGAGCATGGGGTGGGTATCGAAAAGCGGGACCTGATGTCCCATCAATACGCGCCCGCGGACCTTGAGGCGCAGATGGCCGTCAAGGATGTGTTTGATCCGAACTGGTTGCTGAACCCTGCCAAAGTTTTCCCTCTTGATGTATCCGAACCCCGTCGGGAAGTGCGGGTTGCTGCGGAATAGCAGGCTCTAACAAAGAAGAATGACGATGAAACCTGAGACAGAGGCCGAACTGGCCGAGATGGTGGCGGGGCTGACGGAACCGGTGCGGATTGCCGGTGGCGGTACACGCGGAGTGGATGGGCCGGAGGTGGTGCTTGAGACCTCAGGGCTGAGCGGGATTTCCCTCTATGAGCCCGGCGCGCTGACCCTCGTGGCGCAAGCGGGCACACCTGTGGCCGAGATTGAGGCTGCTTTGGAGGCCGAAGGGCAACAACTGGCGTTTGAACCGATGGATTACCGGGGGCTGCTGGGCACCAATGGGACGCCGACCATTGGCGGTGTAGTGGCCGCCAACATTTCGGGCCCGCGCCGTATTCAGGCCGGGGCCTGCCGAGATTTCCTGCTGGGCGTCCGCTATGTCGATGGCATGGGGCAGGTTATCAAGAATGGCGGTCGGGTGATGAAGAACGTCACCGGCTACGATCTGGTCAAGCTGATGGCCGGATCTTGGGGCACGCTTGGGGTTCTGACCGAAGTGTCGCTGAAGGTGCTGCCCAAGCCCGAGGCGATGTCGACTTTGGCTATTCAGTTGGCGGATATCGAGACAGCGGTTCAGGCCATGTCTGCGGCGCTGGGCTCTCCGTACGAGGTCAGCGGAGCCGCATACAACCCGCAGGACGGTTGTGCCTATGTGCGGGTCGAAGGGTTTTCGAAATCGGTGGCTTATCGAACCAAACAGTTGAAATCAGCGCTGGCAGGATTTGGAGAGATTACCGACGCCCCTAACCCATCCAGCCTGTGGCAGGCACTGCGCGATGTTGGCCCGTTTCGTGGCACTGATGGCGATGTCTGGCGGGTATCGGTCAAACCAAGCGATGCACCTGCGATCGCCGCGCGGTTGCAGGCAGACCAGCTTTTGTTCGATTGGGGCGGAGGCCTGATCTGGGTGCGGGTTCCCAGCGGCACCGATCTGCGCGCCCGATTGGGGATGTTTGACGGTCACGCGACGCTGGTGCGGGCTGATGTGCAGACCACTGAAGCTCTGGGTCGCTTTCAGCCTGAGATGGCCAGAGTTCAGGCTCTAACAAAAGGAATTCAACAGCGTTTTGACCCGCGCGGGATCTTCAATCCGGGGCTGATGGGATAGGTCGATGCAAACGACATTCACTGAAGAACAACTGCAGGATCCGGCAATCAAGCGTTCGAATGACATCCTGCGCAGTTGTGTCCATTGCGGGTTTTGCACCGCGACTTGCCCGACTTATCAAGTGCTGGGGGACGAGTTGGACAGCCCGCGTGGCCGTATCTATCTGATCAAGGACATGCTGGAGAATGAACGGGTTCCAGATGCGAAAACGGTCAAGCATATTGACCGCTGTTTGTCGTGTCTGGCCTGCATGACGACCTGCCCCTCGGGCGTGCATTACATGCATCTTGTCGACCACGCGCGGGAATACATCGAGGCCAAGTACAAGCGCCCTTTCACGGATCGCGTGCTGCGCTGGGTGTTGGCGCAGATCCTGCCTTATCCGATGAGGTTCCGCTGGGCGCTATTAGGCGCCAAGCTGGGGCGCCCGTTCCGTTTTTTGATGCCTGATGCACGCCTGCGGGCGATGCTGGACATGGCGCCGAAACACATCCCTCCGGTCAGTCGCAATGATGACCCGCAGAGTTTTGCACCCAAGGGACCGCGTACCAAGCGGGTGGCGCTGATGACGGGATGTGCGCAAAAGGCGCTGAACACCGACATCAACGACGCGACGATCCGCCTGCTGACCCGCTTAGGATGTGAGGTCGTGATCGCGGAGGGGGCTGGGTGCTGCGGCGCGCTGACCCACCACATGGGAAAAGCGCAGGACAGTGATAAGGCCGCAAAAGCCAATATCAGAACCTGGATTTCGGAAATGAAACGTGGTGGAC
Organism: Ruegeria sp. BB7; assembly: GCF_056539365.1. Lineage (NCBI taxonomy): Bacteria > Pseudomonadati > Pseudomonadota > Alphaproteobacteria > Rhodobacterales > Roseobacteraceae > Ruegeria > Ruegeria sp. BB7. Next base: position 50,587 of record NZ_JBQFUV010000007.1, read on the forward strand.
TTGATGCTGTTGTCATCAACACTTCGGGGTGCGGTACCACCGTTAAAGACTACGGACACATGTTCCGGAACGATCCGATCGCCGAAGACGCGGTGCGGGTGTCAGATATTGCGATGGATGTAAGTGAGCTGTTGATGAAACTCGAACTGCCCAAGTGCGCCGACATGGGCTTGACCGTTGCTTATCACGCGGCCTGTTCCCTGCAGCATGGACAAAAGATCAAAACCCACCCCAAGGACCTGTTGAAGAAGGCCGGTTTTACTGTGTTAGAGCCTGCTGACAGCCATTTGTGCTGTGGCAGCGCGGGCACGTATAACCTGATGCAGCCTGAAATTTCGAACCAACTGAAACGCCGCAAAGTCAAAACGATTGAGGCGAAAAACCCCGATGTGATCGCTGCGGGTAATATCGGGTGTATGATGCAGATCGGATCGGGAACTGACATTCCTGTCCTGCATACGGTTGAGCTGTTGGACTGGGCCACCGGCGGGCCCAAACCCCGCGCAATGCAGTCGGGGCATTCGTTTGGGTCTGACGTGCCGATACTGAAGTAGCCGCCGCTGATGCAGTGGTGCATCACTAGCCAACCGAAACAGCATTCAGAGCAGCCGCCCTATTTTCGCCCAACCAAGCCCGTAGGAATGTAGATCAAAAGCAACGTCGGAGAACCGTTTGCGAAACTGGATCAGGGCTTTAGCGTTGGCTCTCATGCCGATGGCCGCGATGGCGCAGGATACCGGGCTGAAAAGTCTGGACACTACGGATGCCGGGCGCGCCTGGATGGCTGTGGGCCGTCTGGACATCAACGGGGCCGGGTTTTGTACCGGTACGCTGATTTCGCCGACTTTGGTCCTGACCGCTGCACACTGTCTGTTTGACAAGGCGACCGGACAGAGGATTGATCTGTCTGAGGTCGAGTTTCTTGCGGCGTGGCGCCTGGGCCGTGCGTCAGCCTATCGGGCTGCACGTCAGGCCGTCATTCACCCGAACTATCGCTATGAACACGAAACCTCTGCCGCGCGGTTGCGCAATGACATTGCCTTGATCGAACTGTGGCAACCCATTCGCAACACCGCCATCATTCCTTTTGACACAGGCAATCGACCGCATCGGGGCGAAGAGGTTGGTGTGGTGTCATACGCGCAAGACCGGGCTGAGGCACCTTCGCTGCAAGAGGTCTGCTCGGTCATGACCCGTAGGTCCGAGGTTATGGTGATGTCTTGCGATGTCGAGTTCGGCTCATCCGGTGCGCCGGTCTTTTCTTTCGCCGAAGACCGCCCGCGCATCGTGTCTGTGGTGGCAGCCAAGGCTGAGTTTAACGGACAGCGCGTCGCCGTTGGCACCCCGGTTGAAGGGTCGTTGCAGCTGTTGCACGCAGAATTGTCTGCTGGACGCGGGTTCCGTGCAGCACCGTCCAGCGGTGCGACCAACAGAAACATCGGCGCGAGGTTCATCAAGCCATGACGCGGTACTTTCTGGGCATCCTTTTGTGCCTTTTGTTTCTGTCGACCACGTCGCATGCCCAAAGCGCCAAGCGCAAATTGACGGACCGCGAGGACCTCTATGGCTGGGAGGCTATCGGTCGGCTGGATATAGGCGACCAGGGTTTTTGTACCGGCACTTTGATTGCCCGGGATCTGGTTTTGACCGCAGCTCACTGCGCGGTAGACAAGAGAACGGGTAAGCCATTCGCGCCCGGTAAAGTGACTTTCCGGGCAGGTTTGAGCAACGGTAAGGCTTTGGCTGACCGTAGTGTTGTTCAAATCGCGGTGCATTCGGATTATGGCAACCACCCGCACCTGTCGGCTGCTTTCGTCCGGGCAGACGTGGCTTTGATGCGACTTGAGCAGCCTATTCCCCATTCCGTAGCCGATCCATTTGCCCTTCACAGCGGACGTGTGGCCGGAAATGAGGTCAGTATTGCCTCTTACGGGCGTGGTCGGTCCGAGGCGATTACGCGGGAACGTTCCTGCCGTATTCTGCAACGGCGCCAGGGGCTGATTACCTTTAACTGCGACATTACCTTTGGGTCATCAGGCTCGGCCCTGTTGGCTCGAAACGGCCCGCGTTGGCAAATCTTGTCGGTGGTATCCGCGGTTGGAAGCGATGGGCGCCGGAAAATCGGTTTTGGCATGGAACTGACTGGTATCATTGAGGAATTAAAGGCTGATCTGCGCCGTGATGCGCCCAAGCCGCAAGCGTCAATTCGCCGATTGCAGGTGGGAACTGACAAATCCAGTTCTGGCGCGAAATTCATCTCCTCAGGCGGGTCTTGAACTCGATCAAAATGCTCCCCATGTGAACTTTACCGGGTCGCCAAATACGGGGTCCGGCACACTGAACCGCCCGTCCAAATGGAGGGCAAAACACAGATCGCTCAGACATGAGGATATGACACATGCGTACATTTGATTTTGCACCGCTGCACCGCGCCACCATTGGTTTCGACCAGATCGCAGACATGATGGACCGCGTTTTGACCAATGACGTGGCTCAGCCCAGCTATCCGCCTTACAACATCGAAAAAACTGACGTTGACGCCTATCGCATCTCGGTTGCTGTCGCTGGTTTTTCGGAAGAAGACCTGTCGGTCGAAGTGAAGGAAAACGCGCTGATCGTTGCCGGTAAAAAAGCCGCCGAGGACAAAGAGCGCAGCTACCTGCACCGTGGCATCGCCACCCGCGCGTTCGAGCGCCGCTTTGCACTGGCCGACCACGTGCGCGTCACTGGCGCGAGCCATGAAAACGGCATGCTGAACATCGACCTTAAGCGCGAGGTGCCCGAGGCCTTGAAACCGCGCCGGATCGAGATTTCTTCGGCCAAGGCCATCGAAAAGGATGTGGTTGACGCCAAAGCCGTGAACTGAGGCCAAAACACACGGCGATAGTCCCGCCTCTCTGGACTGTCGCAGACTGCACGCCCCGCGCACCTCCAGGCGCGGGGCGTTGTTTTTTTGGGTCCGGAACTCGTTAAGATGGAGCCTTTTGCGCAACGATGACAAATTGGGTGATCGAAAAGAAGAACTTTCCCGAATTGGCCAGTGCGTGTTGTTCATCAAACCATGCTTCTACGATCTCCGGCGCGATCAGGTTGTTTGCGATTGCGAATTGCTTCATCAAATGCATCATCGTGATCGCAAGCCCATCGGGTTTAAGTACGTGATCCGTCAGGGTGATAGTTGCCACATCTTCGACCGGATGCCCTATGGATCGTATCACGCCCGGCAATCGTTCGGGCAGATTGCCGCTTGCAAAATGGCCTTCCCATGCCTGCAACATATTCGCCATTCTGGTTGTGTTTTCGCTGAACCACACCAGAGTCCCGAAATGCAGGTCGCTGATGACCAGTCGGCCCCCCGGTTTCAGACAGCGCAACATTTCTGAAATCGCGGGTATGACGTCTTTGATGTATTCGAATACCTGAACCGATACTGCCTTGTCGGCAATGGCATCTGGAACCGGCAGATTGTCAGCGGACCCATCCAGAAGTTCGACCCACTGGTATTCGGCGCACCGTTCAGCACCAAGCTCCAGCATATTCCGGCTTTGATCGACGCCGATGATACGTCCTTCTGGTCCGACAGCACGGGCCAGTTCTGCGGTCAGCAGACCATTCCCACACCCGACATCCAGAATGACGTCTCGGGGCACCGGATTCAGGGCATCGAAGGAAGCCCGGCGCCTACGTGTGATGTCGGCACCCAGATACGCGGTGTCGAGTATTCGGGTAACGTTACTATCGAATTCAAGCACTTCGGCCCCCGTCACATGATTTCTGCGAGGCCTACCTTACGACAGTTTGTAGATAATTCGAAAATCTTCGGCCCCGGTCCGAATAGACGGAGCCGCTAGATGTGATCAGACCGACATACAGACGTATTTCATCTCCAAATAATCTTCCATGCCGTGATGGCTGCCTTCGCGGCCCAGGCCGGATTGTTTGACGCCGCCAAACGGGCCCAACTCGGTCGAGATGATGCCGGTGTTCACGCCAACGATGCCATACTCCAGCGCTTCGGCCACTTTGTAGACACGGCTCAGGTCCTTGGCATAGAAATATGAAGCCAGACCAAAGATCGTGTCGTTGGCCATGGCGATCACGTCATCCTCATCTTCGAACTTGAACAGTGGTGCCAGCGGACCAAAGGTTTCGTCCTGCGCAACCATCATGTCCTGAGTGACGCCGGTGACGATGGTCGGCTGGAAGAAGGTACCGCCCAGATCATGGGGCAGACCTCCGGTCAGAACCGCGCCGCCCTTGTCGGTCACGTCCTTGATATGCTCTTTGACCTTTGCCACCGCATCTTCGTTGATCAGCGGGCCGGTGGTGGTGCCTTCGGAAAGGCCGTCGCCGACACTCAGCGCTTCAACGGCGGCTTTCAGTTTGGCCGCGAATTCATCGTATACGCCTGCCTGCACGTAGATTCGGTTGGCGCAGACGCAGGTCTGCCCGTTGTTGCGGAACTTGCACAGCATCGCACCTTCGACGGCTGCATCCAGATCGGCGTCGTCGAACACGATGAACGGCGCGTTGCCGCCCAGCTCCATCGAGCACTTCATCACCTGATCCGCAGCCTGACGCAGCAGAATGCGCCCCACTTCGGTCGATCCGGTAAAGGTTAGCTTGCGTACGCCAGGGTTTTCGCAGAATTCCTTGCCAGTCTCGCTGGCCTGTGTGGATGGTACCACGTTGAATACACCTGCGGGCACGCCAGCCTTCTCGGCCAGCATAGCTAGGACAAGCGCAGACAAGGGCGTTTCGGTGGCCGGACGTGCAACGAAAGCGCAGCCCGCAGCCAGCGCTGGGGCAGCCTTACGGGTAATCATCGCATTGGGGAAATTCCAAGGGGTGATTGAGGCCGCAACACCAATCGGCTGTTTCAATACCGTAATCCGTTTATCACGCTGGTGACCCGGAATGGTCTCACCATAGACACGTTTCGCCTCTTCGCCGAAGAACTCGATGAAGGATGCGCCATAGGCGACCTCACCCACCGCCTCGGCTAAGGGTTTTCCTTGTTCGGCGGTTAGAATCTTGCCCAGATCCTCGGCATTTTCCATCATCAGGTCGAACCAGCGACGCAGGATCGCTGCGCGTTCCTTGCCAGTCAATTTGGCCCATTCCTTTTGTGCAGCCTCAGCTTGCGCGATCGCTCCGGCCACCTGCGCACGGCTGACATCTGCCACCTCGGCCACCACGTCACCGCGCGCGGGGTTGGTCACCGCGAAGGTGCCATTATCACCATCCACCCACTGACCGCCGATATAGGCCTTGGTCACTAGCAGATCGGGGTTCTTCAAAAGGGATTTCAGATCAGTTGTCGCGTCCAGCATGGGTCAGCCTCCGGCAGGAATTTGAGTCATCGCACCCAATCAGGTGGGGTCTTGAATGTCTATGTCCACAATGGCCGTCGGATCAATCCAGATTTGATCAAATTCTCCAATTTGCGAATTATTTTCGCTTCCCGGATTGGGCAAATTTCGCGCCTATCTTTTTCGGGCTGAGTTTGCCAAAGTTTGGCGGAATATTGGACCCAAGGGGATGTAAATCATCATAACATTCCCTATCTTATTGGGTAATTAAAGAAAAAAGGGGATAGCAGAGATGTCGAACCATCAATTTGATGCCTTGATCGAAGAAACTCAGACCAAGGTGCGCGAAAGCCAGTCACAAATTGAAAGCCTGACGTCGCGGATCGACGCCGCGCGCGCCAAGATCGGCACCGCCGAGGCGGATATTGACATCGAAAATGCCACGCTAGAGGACGTGCATGCCCATACCGAGGTGATGAACGCCAACATCGCCGAGCTGATCATGGGTCTGGACGACGTCACCAGCGCGTTTTCCAAGGATTTCGACGAGATGCGTTCGAAATCCGGATGGGAAACCTTTGTTGGTATCTTCTCGAAAGGCAAATCCGAGTCGATGCGGCAAGAGCGTATGCGCACTGCCAATATCGACGACAAGTTGCAGGACCTGATCGCCAAATCCGACGTCATCGTGAAGTTGTTGGAGGGTCAGCTATCCGTGCTGGAAGAACAGCGCGTCAAGGTCGAGGAAAACCTGACCGGCACGCTGGACGACCGTGAGGCCACTGTGGCCGAACTGGAAGCGCTGCGGGCTGAGATTCAGGGGATGGACCCGACGATCATCACGCTGGAAAACAAGATCAGCGTCGAACAGGACGCCGCCGCGCGCACTCAGCTGGAGACCGAGCTGGCCGAACTGAACAAGCAATATAACGCCAAGGTTCAGGAAGAGCAGGTCAAGCTGGCCAAATCGCAGACGTTGGAGCGCTATATCGAAAAGGGCAAAACCTGGGTCGATTCACTGCAGAACCAGGCGGCGACGCAGATGGTGCTGATCAACAAGCTGCAGACAGACACACAACAGCGCGTGGTGCTGTATGACGCCCTGACCAAATCGCTGAAAACAGCACAGCAACAGGACGTGGCCCACCGTATCAACGAGATCGGCGTGCAGACCGACCAAGAGGCGCAGACGGCGATGGCCGCCATCGGCACCGCGACCAACCAGAAAATGGCCGACATGCTTGAGGCGCATGAGGACCACATGGTCTTTGCCCGCGACGTGCTGGAGAAAAAGGCCAAGGCGGACGAACGCTTTGCACGTCGCTTTGCCTCGATTGTCGAGAAGCATGATAAGAATCTGTATGGTGGTTAATCCCACTGATGAGCGGACAAAAACAAAACTTTACGTGTCAGGATTTTGCTTTGAGTTCAACGCAGGACCGACAATATGCCTACTTTGCGGTGACGTCCGACGAACCGATTTCAAATTACGTCAGTGGTATCCCGCTGGAGCCAAGTCGATACTGGAATGCCGGTGAAATAGTTGTTCGAGGCGACCGTGAGTTGGCGCGACGCTTTTCTAGATGGGTAATTGAAAGCGGTTTGCCTGAATCTGAACCCTTAGAGGCCCATATTGAAGCCGTTGTTGAAATCGTCGCACCGGTGATCGGGCGCCTGCAAGAGCTTCCGAAACACTGCATTCAATCTATTGTATGCGTAGCCTTCTCCGTCCAGAGTTCGGGCTTTGTGCTGCCGCCAAAGCTCTTGGCGCAAATATCCGATCTTGGAGTTAATTTGGAATATGACTTCTACTCCAATGTTGATCCGCATGACGAGTTGGCGGACCTACGGTCTCTTATCCCGAGAGACAGGTAATGATTGATTCTAACGACCCCACCCAAGACCACGTCGGCCTGACCGACACCTTCGCCTCGCGCCGTTATTTTCGCAAATTCGAGGTGATCACCGTCCACCTCCTGCGCGTGGCCGCGACGATGGAGGCTGAGGGCGCGATCAGCAAGCAAGAGGTGCGGATCGTGTCGCGCTACCTTTCGGGGCTGCTCTACACCTTCCGCGCGCTCAGCATGAAATACCTGCTGGTCGGGCGCGATACGGGGCGGTTCTTTGGCAGCCTTGCGATGGACAAGCGCGACAGCGGGTTTCCGGTGGCGGCTGAGTTGCTGACCATGGCCAATGACGCGCAGCAGGCGCAGGTGCATCTGGCGAATATGCCCTCGGAAGACGATCTAAAAACCGACATGGTGCGGACGATCATTGGCGACCAAGAGATCCCCACCAAGCTGCAATTCGCGCTGTCCCAAAGACTCTATTACGAGGAACTGCTGAAAGGTCAGCTGTTCTGGGCGCGTAACGACCCCGAATGCCACTGGATTGGCAATGAAGGCGAGCGGCGCAGGTTCATGGTCCATTGGGCGGTCTATGACAGCCAGATCAACCTGCCGGTCATCTACCTGATGCAGCTAGAGGACAGCGGCAAGACCGCCCTGCCCAAGGACCAGCGCCGCTGGCCTGAAGTACAGGCGCATCTGATGGCGCAGTCTCTGGGTGGATTGAAACTGGTGACGATTGCCAAGGGGTTCGATCAGGATTTCGACGACCTGCACCCCAAACACCTGCGCCGCATCCATGTGGGCCCGATGTATTCCTCGGCCTATACCGAGCAATCCGGTCCTTTGCGGCAAGTACTGGAAGACGCGCAGGCGCCCGAAGGGCAGGACTGGGCGCTGGCCTGGACCATGGAAGAGTTGGAGAGCGAGGACGTGATCAAGGAACGCGCAGGTTGGTTTTCCACCGTAGAGCGCGAGGTGTTCGCACTGGACCCGTTCGGCGGGCAGGGGGCCGAGACCGGAGCGACACGGACACAACGCTCAATCATCCTGCCCCAGCGACCGTTTCAGGTGCTGGCTGAGCGCAATCCTCCGGGCTTTGCCGATGTGCGCAAGTTCGTCGTCAGCACGACTGGGCAGGTGTTGAGATATTAGATTTCGCCTTCGGCGAGAGTATTTTTGAAAAGATGAAGCAAGGGCGGTTTTTGAAATGAGTTTGACGTCAGATCAGATGGAATTACGCGAAGTCGACATTCGCAAGCATTATCCGGCCGCGACCGATTTGCTGAACGGGTTCGAACATGCACCGCGGATTGCAAAGGTGGTTGAGACGTCGACGGAACGGTCGCCGGGGGTGTCGACTGGGCGGCGCTTCCGGTCCACGACGCCGGGGTTGGTGACACGGCGCACCGTCCGCGCGGATGGCGTTCATCTGGTCGAACGGATTGAGGCCTCGGATGATGGCGATACGTTGGTCTCGCCGCCTCAAGCGACGACACAGCAGGCGATCCGCCGCGCCATCGCCATCGCTCTGGCCGTGGGTGAGGCTTATGCGGAACAGACCCCGCTGGCCGATCTGAAACGCGCGAATCTGGCCGGGGACTTGTCCGCCGTGCGCAAAACTGAGTTTTCGGAATTGCTGACGGCGGAGGCGCTCATTACGTCGCACGTGTTCGGTAACGCGCTGGCTTACCTGATGTCCTCGCATTTGGGCGAAACAACTGTTGAAATCGGCGAGATCGAAGAGGTTCTAACCGACAATGGCCAACTCGCCCTGCACGGCGCGCTGTGGGAGCTGGACCAGACGCTGGCCAAACACGCCCCCGACGACGCCCATCTGATCGCCGCCACTAGCGCCTACGCCGAACAGCTGATTGACAAGGCCGCCCTGCGCGCCCAGTCCGCAGGCCAGCTGGCCCCGTTCCAGAACGCCGCCTGGCATATCGAAGCCGATGACTTGACGATCCGAGGGTTCGAACCGGCGTCAAAGGCCAAATCCACCACCCTGACCATGACGTTCAAGAAACCGAACGAGGTGGTCGGCAACCATATCGCCAAGTATCAGGCGATGAAGCTGGCCAAGATGGTGATGGCTTATGACTTTGACCGCCGCCTGAACCCGTTTGCCGAGCTTGGCGGGTTCATCTTCACCTTCATGGGTGATGGCAAACCGGGCACCGGCAAGACCACTCTGATCCAGATGATGGCGGGGCTGATCAACGATTATTGCCAGAACGCGGGCTATCCGTTCCGCTATCAGAACCTCAGCACCGACAATATCGACAGCTATCAAGGCAAATCCGGCCAGAACGCCAAGGCCTTCATCAACACGATCATCGACCCCTCGGTTATCGGCTTCGGCACCATCGACGATATCGACCAGCTGGCGGGCAAACGCGGTGACCGGCAGTCGTCAGCCGGGCAACTCGAAATCACCGCCGTGCTGATGGAGAGCTTTGCCGGGGCCAACACCGTCGTGCGCGGCAACTGCACCTTCGGCATGTTCTCAAACTACCCCGAGAATGTGGACGACGCCCTGCGCCAGCGGGCCGGCGCGCGGTTTCTGGTGGACGGGCCGCAGACGCGCGAGGATTACATCGACATCCTGCACCTGCTGATGGGCCGCAACCACGACATCCCGCTGGGCGCACACGAAGCCTATGCCGCGCAGGAGATCAAGAAGGCCGTCGCCGCCAGTTTCGAAAGCCATTCCCGCCCGCATGAGGGTGCTTTGTTGCAGGTCTATGACCGGGTCTCCGGCGAGATCGGCCAGATGGACACGATTGCCAAACTGGGCACCTACCTCAAGGCGATCCAGCAGGCGGATGAGCGGTTCACGGGGCGTGCCATCAAGAACATCACCGACGCGGTCAAGGTCCGCGCGATGGACTTCGAACTTCCCGACGAATGGATGGAAAACCCCGACCTGTTCCTGTTCCGCGACTACGACACCAAGAAGGCGATGATCGAGGACCTGCGCCAGCCGATCACGGTGGAAATGGTGATGCAAGAGATCAACCGCTACGCCGACAGTGAGTTCCGCTATGCCGACAAGAGCGACGAGGTCGCCATCGAAAATGCCGTCCGCGAGATGGGCCGGATGGAAGAGGTCAAGCGGCGGTATCTGGAGGGGAAGGGGTGAACAAAGTCGCGGTTTGGCTAATTTATGCTTATGTATGGTGGATGATCGACAGCAGGAGCGACGATCTTCTGTATCGTTACGCGCGTCGTTATTGGGCTGGTGTGGATAGTTTAATTAAGTTTGGCATGTTGGCGACAGTAGCCTTTTTAGGGCTAGTTGCTTTGCTTGCGTTTGATGACACGTGCAACTTTCTCGTTTGCGAAAGCCGATTGAACGCCTTCCTTGACGCGCCCGCAAACGAAGTTGGTGATACACTGGCTGGACTTGCTGGCGGTTTAGCGTTCCTTTGGATAGTCGTAACAGTGTTGCTACAAGGCAAAGAACTGGCTGCTCAAAGGCAAGAGTTGACCTTAACTCGCAAAGAAATGGTAGAGCAGCGCAAAGCCAGTCAAGAAATGGCCAGTGCTTTATCTAAACAGTCTGCGTCTCTCGATAATGAACAAAGGCGTAGTCGCGAGTTGGAAGCTGAGCGGCAGTTAGATAGCATAGTAAAAAGTATTGAAAACAAATGTCGGTCTATCTCGAAATACCAAAAAGGACCCACATTTAAGTCCGACGAAGACAGCGAGGACAATGAATTTTCCGAGGTGCTATTGTTTCGGGAACCGATCCTCACGGCCGGGGATGACTTAGTTTCTGAAATGTTTGGTACGTTCAATAGATTTGAAATTATGATTAGATACGGGAAGTTCCATGGAACAATAAAGAGGCCTTGCAACTCTGAAAGAACTTTCCGAGACCTCCTCAAGCTATACGACAGCGCACAAAGTACTCTTAAAAGGTTAGGGGCAGATCAAATAACGCGCTTTGGGAGGCTGGAAATAGACGGATCTCGTAAATCTCTATTGAAGATACTCGATCACAATATTTGGGAAGAAGAAGGGGGCTCAATAGAAATTGAGGAAGCCTTGAAACTGTTTTACGAGACCCCGACTCAATGATCCGCCTCATCGAAAAAGGCCTGATGTTCGGCAACCTCGTCCACATCTCCAGCCCGGCTCTGGTCGAGCGGTATAACCGCGCGCTGCAGCATCTGGCGGGCAAGACCACGGAGCTGACGGATTTCCACGTCGATATCTCGGGCTATTCGCCGGAGGTGGGGATTGAGCTGGACGACCCGCTCTACCTCAACCCCAATGGGGTCAACCGGCAGTTCATCCTGCTGACGACTGAACAGAAACGCGCGCCTCTGCTGAACGTCAAATTCTCGACCTCGCGCGATATCCTGCGCGAATTCATCGAGATGAACGAGGCGCAGCTGTTTGCCCTGACCGCCACCGATGCCGTGGCCGGAGAGCTGGTGAACTCGGTCTTTAAACTCACTACGCCGCGCGATCTGCTGAACCTGCGCAAGATCGAGATTGAGGCCGACACGGTCGGCGGCACCCTGCGCAAGGCCGAGCAACTTGCGGGCATGGTCGAACGGTTCAAAACCGAAGAAGACGCCTGGTTCGATGATGTGCTGATCGCCAGGATGATCGAAACCGCCAAGGAAACCGGCGACGTCACCCGCAACCCCGTCCACCTGCGCCACACCGCGTTCGAGCAGCGCAACTTCTGGACGGCGCATTTCGGTGGGCTCTACCTGTTCCCCGATCTGGATTATCCAGCGGCGATTTGCATGGGCGAAAAGCCCGACGATCTGCCGATCAAATACACATTTAGCCCATCGCAGCGGAACCAGATTGCCAAGTTTCTCGACTATAACGATCTGGTTGAACCTATCGTCAAAGCGCGGGGTGTGGATGCTGCCGCGATCCTGCAGCAGAAGATGGATTTCCTGACCATCGACGCCGCCGCGGATGCTGATGTCGACCTCACGGGCCTGGACCGCAGTGACATGCGTCGACTGGCCCGTAACCACGCGGATCGGCTGCCGCCGGCCTATCACGGCCTTGCCCAATTGCTGCGCTGGGCGACCGATGGGGGCCCATGGCCGCGCATCACCTCGGACCATCCGGCCTATTTCTACACCCTGCGCGCAGCCGACACGCCACACCGGGATCTGGTGAACATGCTGCTGGCCGAGCTGGCCGCTCTGGACCCGCGCCAGATGTTCATCTGCCATAAGGAATTGTTCTACAGCACCTATTCCACCTGGCCCGAGACCAAGAAAGCCTATGTTGCCGACTTCCTCGCGCGCGAGTATCAGGTGGACAAGGCCGGCGCCCGCGCCGCGCTGTTCGGGCACGAACCGGACATGAGTGGCAATGACCGTGTCAGTGATGACATCATTGCGCGTGTCGGTCCCTGGGGCGCTGTGAGAAAGGGTTGATATGTTCGGAGCGCTACGCCTTTTTCTGATCCTGCTGATCGTCCAGACAATCGCCTATTTTGCGCTGTCACTGTACTCGCGCGGTGTGCGTCGCCGGAAACTGGAAAACTGGTGGGATGAAAAGGGCAAGACGGGCAACAAAGAAGCATTTGTCGCGCGTGGGCTGCACGTCTATGACAATTCGTTCCGGCGCAAACTGATCCTGGGTGTCTATATTGTACCATGGGTGGCAATCGGCGCGCTGATCTATATCGTGAATTATATGTGAGGTTTACGGCATGGCCTATTTGAAATGGGCGTTCATCATCATCTTCTGGGGCACGATTGCCGTGGTCCTGCAATACTCGCTGCCACAGCGTGATATCGTTCGGATCGTCAATACCTATGAAGAGCGGCAGGATCTGAACGACTGGACTCGTATCTTCTGGTCTGAACCGGATGATCAGTCGACCAGCCTGTCAAACCGCGACGTGCAGTTCATTCAGGCTGTGCGTGCGAATGGCAAGCCGATTGTTTATCGGAACGAAGATACCAGCTGGGGGTGGCCGCCCTATTTCAAGTTCGACACAGCCAATCTCTATACCGAAGCCAATGATGCGATTTCGAACAAGAATGAGCCGGAATGGGTAGTAGTGACTCACTATGGCTGGCGAAATGAGTTCATGTCGATTTTCCCCAACGCGGTGTTCATCAAGCATGTCGACGGCCCGGATGTTCGCATCATTCCCTGGTTCAACATCATTTTCTTGACGTTGTTTTTTGCGCTTGTGTGGGCGATATGGGTGCGCTGGCGCAGGTTCCGGCAGGCCAAGATCGACCCTATGCTGGAAAACGTCGAAGATGGGTTCTACGCGGCAGGCGATGCCATCGAAGAGAAACGCCACGGATTGCGTCGTTGGCTGGATAGTTGGAAGTCCAAGTAAATCGTTACCGTCCCTCCGTGCGGTGAAGTTCACCTAACGATGAATTCGGCATGAAGTGCCCCTGCGGCTTTAATCGTTTTGAGAATGTCGATCATATCGCGGGGCGACACGCCCAACGCGTTCAGCCCGGCCACGACCTCGGACAGCGTGGTGGCTTCGGGGATTTCGGCCAGCCCGGTGCCTTCTTCCTCTTCGATACCGGCGAATGTGCGGGGGACAACAACCGTTTCGCCGCGCGCAAACGGGTTTGGCTGGATAGCGATCGGAGATTCCTCAACCGTCAGGGTCAGATTGCCTTGCGATACTGCGACCCGCGAAATCCGGACCTCCTGCCCCATGACAATGGTGCCGGAACGTTGATCGACCACCACGCGCGCCTTGGTTTCCGGTTCAACCAGAATGTTCTCAATCCGACCCAGCGCATGCGCGGTCGAAAACGATTGGGTGGCAGTGATGTTCAATTCGACCGTGCCGGAATCCCGCATGATTGCCACCGCCCGGTTGAATTCGGTGTTGATGGCAACCTCGATACGGCTGGCAGTGGTGAAATCCGGTTCGCGCAGGGCGAGCCGCATCTGCGTCAGCGTTGATAGGTCAAAGTCGATCTCACGCTCGACCCGCGCGCCCGAAGGGATCACACCAGAGGTCGGTACGCCTTGCACGACAGATGCTGCCTCACCCTCGGCCACGGCGCCTCCGGCCAGAACCGTGCCTTGTGCGACTGCGTAAATTTGACCGTCCGCGGCGTTGAGTGGCGTCATGATCAACGTGCCACCCAGCAGACTTTTTGAATCGCCGATGGCCGATACCGTCACGTCGATCTGTCCGCCAACCCGTGCAAATGGAGGCAAGCTGGCGGTAACCAGTACAGCGGCCACGTTCTTGGGCCGAAAGTCTTCGCCGTTCACGTTGACGCCCAGCCGCTCGAGTATGTTTGACATGATCTCTTCGGTAAAGGGCGAGTTGCGCAGACCGTCACCGGTGCCGTTCAGCCCTACAACCAGACCATAACCCACCAGATCGTTGCCCCGCACCCCGTCGAAGTCCACAAGGTCCTTCAGGCGGATCGTTCCAGCGCAGGCAATCCCGGGCAGCAGCATCAATAGAAAAGCGAGGAGTTTCATCTGAGGAAGTTCACCAGCGACAGATTCGCGTTGCGAACGGTGACGGAATACAGGCTCTCCAACTGGAATTGGACGGTCTGCAGCTGCGTGGCAGTCTCGTATGGGTCTGCGGCGATCAACTTGTTCCGGCTGATTTCCAGGCTGGTCTGCGCCGCATTGTTGCGCGTGGCGGCCTGTTCTATCCGTGCCTCTGCCGAGCCGACCTGAGCGCGCAAGTTAACCACATCGTTCTGTGTATTGGCCAGATTTACCCCCAGTTGTGTAAACAGGGCAGTGCGCTGGTCTCGCGGCAGGTTCAGGGCATCGTCGGACACCAGAGCTGCAACGGCAATATCCCGTATTGCATCCTTAATCGCGGGGTCGGTGGCCGTGATCGTTAGACTGACACTTTCATTCTCGGATATCTGCATTGGTGCCAATGCGGTGCCCGAGCCCTGATAGATTATTGCGTCAAATCCGGCGGGGTCATTAAACCAGTCTTCTGCCGCCTGACGAATATCCGCCGTTGTGGTGTATCCGCTCAGTTCTGCCGCAAGCGCCGTCAACAGCGTGTCGGTTGAGGGCAGAGGGGACATGTCGGTGGCCGTACCGGAATACAAACTGCGCCCACCCGCGCGTGTGTTCAGTGCCGATATGATCGTGTCCAGCTCGTTGCGGGCCTGAACGGATGCGTTCTCATGGCTGACCGCTTGATTCGATGTGCCGAAAGCCAGCAGGGATGAGGTGAGCTCGGATACGGAATCGTTGATCGTGGTCAGGCTCAGCTGCATGGCATCTGTGAACAGTCCAGCCTCGGCAGTTGATACCTGATAGGCGTTCAGCCGCGACAGGCTGCGATCCAGATCCAGCATGTGAGAGTAATCACCATCCAATCGCCCGGACACGTCCTGAACCTTGCCAGTGGACATCTCATAAGACAGAGTTTCTATCTGGTTTCTAAGCTCGGTCGAGCGGGTCTGTAATGTCATGCCCCGCGCCAGATCGCCAATAGACGTCAAATTCATCATCACAGCCTCAACAAGGTTTCCATCAATTCATCCACTACCGAGATGACTCGCGCATTCGCGGCATAGGCCTGCTCGATCTTGATCAGGTTTTGCAGCTCCTGATCGGTATCCACGCCGTGCTCCGCCTCGATTCTGGCCATTTCCAGTTGTGCGCTGTTGGCAAAGGTCAGGCGTTGGCTGGCGGTATGGGCGTCCGAGCCGGTTCTAGACATCAGCGCCTCGGTCAGGTCCGAGGCGCGCATGTCACCGGTTCCAAAGGGCGACCCCGCGACCGGGCGCGACGCGTTTAAAACTGCACCAAAGGTCTGCAGTTGCGTGGCATCGCCCGGATCGCCAGGGGTCACTGCACCTAGCCCATCGCGCAGGCGCCAGCTGTCGCCGCCATTGTCGGGATCGACAATCGTGTTCAGGCTGATACGCGACGCCAGCCCCTCTGGCGCAGTGGCATCGAACCGGGTGCCAGCATCCGTGAAAAGCCCTGGATCCGTGGGCAAAGCGGTAGGGTCTAGACCAGGTGTTTCGAACCGTTCAATCAAATCCCGCGCGACCGAGTCGAGATTAGCTTGCGCTTCAACCGCCAGCTCATCGCGGATTTCGAACTGTGCCATCAGCGCACCGCCACGTATCTGACTATTGTCACCGCTGGTGCGCACCGGGTTTCCGTTCATCTCCAACCCCGACAGCAGCCCATTGCCCACGGTCATATGTGGTTTGGTGTCGCCCGTGGTGGTAAAGGAAAACTCGGCGGCGGTGCCTTCCAAAAGGATCAATCCACCATCAGAATATAGAGAAATCTGATCGTTCGCCCGTGGCACTGCATTTACCGGCATCAACGCGTTGACCTGATCGACCAGTACTTGCCTCTGATCCAGCAAGGCACCGATATCGCCGCCCGAATGTTTGACCTGTGGGATTTTGGCGTTCAGCTGTTCAATATCCTTGAGGGTCTGGTTCAGGCTGTCCACTAGCCTGCCAATGGTTCGATCCGCGTCCGAGCGTAGCTGCCTTACGCCCTCGGACGCCTTGTTGATGCTGTTGGCCAGATCGCGACCGGTGCGGGCAACTTGATCCAAGCGCTCGGATGAATCCGGCAGACTGGCGGCGGTTATAAGGCTGCTATCAAATGCGGCTAGCCGATTGGCCAGCGATATGGGGTCATCGATCGTGCCAACGACGGCGTCTACACCGGTGTGAAAGTTGGAAACCGCAGTCTGATAAGCCATATTTGCATCAGTCTCGCGACGATTGGCGGTCAGGACAGGGTCGTGATTGCGGACCACGCCGAGCGTGCGCACCCCGGTGCCCGAGATGGCGTTTGTCGTAAGTTCCAGCGACCTGCGGGAATAGCCCGGTGTCAGCGCATTGGCGATATTGTCCGACACAACGGAAGTGCCCTGGCTGGAGGCCGTCAGGCCACTGACTGCGTTGTTGAATGCTGTCGACAAGTTCATGAGACCGCCCCTCTTTCCAGACTAGAATCCAAATCAGCGCTTGAGGTTGGTGGTTTCCTGCAGCATCTCATCCACTGTCTGAATCACCGTCGCGCTTGAGGAATAGGCGCGTTGGGTCTGAATCAGCGAGGTTAACTCGGTCGCGATGTCTGTGGTCGATTCTTCGCGCGCGAAGGATACAAGGTCACCCGTCGGGCCTTCGCCAGCGTTCCACAGGAAGAAGGTGCCGCTTTCACGCGACGGCGCATAGGTCTGGCTGTCGAGCGCGGTCAGGCCATTTGGGTTCGGAACGTCTGCCAGCGGAATCTGGAACATGCGTCGACTGACACCGGTGTCATAGAACGCATAGACATAGCCGTTTTCATCAACCTGAACGCTGGTCATCGTGCCCACAGCTGAGCCGTCGCGTGTGATCGAAACCGGCGCAAAGGTGTCCGACAGCTGCGTGATGCCGTCCGGGTCGCCGATTTGGCCGATATTGATTTCCATCGGGCCTCCGGCGACATTGACGACTACGCTGCCGTTTGCCGGATCGTAAGCTCCACCCGAAACCGGTGTGACGCTGGCCAGAGTGCCACCCGCCGTCCGGCTATCTGTGAAGGTCAACGTGTATTCCCCTATTATTGCCCCGCCCGAGGCTGAATCGCGCAAAATCATGGTCCATTCGTTGCTGCTGCCGTTTGCGGGAACCGTTGGCACCAATTCGATATCGACGCTCTCGGACTTGCCGAGATTATCGAAATACTCAACTGACAGGGGCTGCGTGTCGCCCGGTGCTCCGGCATCTGTGGCCGTGGCCGGTAGATTCATACGCAAATTCATCTGCGTGGTCGGAGAGCCGGACAGTTGATTGACGCTTAATTGTACAGGTTCCAGCGCTGCAGGGGTATCGCGGGGCACTGCCGGGATGGAACCATCTGCATTCGCACGCCACCCCAACAGGACCAGCCCGGATTCGGTGACAAGGTACCCTTCTTCATTGGTTCGGAACGATCCGGTGGTGGTCAGTTGCATCTCATTCGAACCGCCCGCGATCTGCGAGCTTGGGCGCACCGGCAACATGCCCCGGCCCCGCACCGCCAGATCGGTCGAGTTGTTGGTGGTCACCAGCGATCCGCGCTGATCAATCAGCCGCTGACTGGTAGTTCTGACCCCGCCCGCCGAATAGCTGCCACCCTGGCCCGACGTGACCATCGAATGAAAATCCGTCTCGACCCTTTTGTAGCCGAAGGTCGAAGAGTTCGCGATGTTGTCCGAAATGGTGGCCAGCCGGTTGGCGTTGGCCTTCAATGAGGCCACACCGGCATTCAGCGAGGAGGAAATCGTCATTGGCACGCCCTTCTGTTGCGTCAATCTTTGATGCAACAGCTAACGCACTGCCCCTTAACAGTGCGCTAACAGGTAAAATGCGTTCTATCCTTTGGCCGTCAGGTGTCGCGCAGAAAGATGATTTCGATCCGGTTGTTACGCACCGCCATCGGATTTTTATCTGACAATTCCCGGTCGGCGTGACCGGTCACACGATCCAGCCGCTTTGTCGTAAACCCCTTATCCTCAAGCAGTTGCCGCACCACCTGCGCGCGTGAGGTCGAGATATCCCAGGACGGATCGCGCGCCAGAACCACGGGCGACGCGCTGACATGGCCCTCGACCGCCACGTCATTGGTCACCAGATCCGATGACCGCGCCACCAGCAGCGCCAGCGCCCGCATCATCGTTGTTGGCTCATCCGTACCCGATTCGAACAGTGGCTGATCCTCGGTATCGAACAACTCGACCACCAGACCTTCGTCGGTGACGCGCGTGACGATGTGTTTTAGCACCTTGTCCGAGACCATGCTCTCCCCGGTATGCCCCAGCAGCTGGGCCTCGAGCGTCGAGAAATCGTCGGACACTTCTTTGCCACCATCCGGATGAACCCCGATCGAACCCCGTGCCTGCCGGGCAACCGTGGGATGTCGCTTAGCCGCCCCCGAGCCATCCATCACCATTGTCTTTTCGGAAAACATGTTATTGCCGCCAAAAGCCCCGTCACCGCCACCCGACACCGGATTTACCGGAATCGTCGGCGAGAAGTAATCCGCCAGACCTTTGCGTTGTTTCTCAGTCGTTGCGTTCAGCAGCCACATCAACATGAAGAACGCCATCATGGCCGTGACAAAGTCGGCATATGCGACCTTCCACGCGCCACCGTGGTGGCCTTCACCACCTGACACACGTTTCTTCTTGATGATGATTGGCGCCGCATTGGATTGCGCACCCATCTCCACCACCTTTTTTATCACCCGACTACAGGGGTAGCCGGCAAGGTCTTAAGGTGGGCTTAACACTTAAAACTGTCCGGACTTCCCTAGCGCGGCAGGGTGGCGCTGGCCCGCCGCAGGATCAATTGCAGGCGGTTGAAGCTGTTTTGGATGCCGTCAGGTTCAGCCTTGCCGAAGAACGCATCCAGTTCCTCGTGCACCCGCACGGCTTGATCCAGCAACGGGTCTGCGCCCTCCGTATAGAGCCCGGCCTTGATCATCACCTCGGATTGTTCATAGCTGCCGACCAGTTTGCGGGTTTCCGAGATCATCTGGTTTTCTTCCTGTGTCGCCGCCCCCGGCAGGCTGCGCGAGACCGAGCGGCTGAGGTCGATGGCGGGGAACCGCCCGCGCTCGGCAATGTCGCGGCTCAGCACGATATGCCCGTCCAACACGCCGCGCAGGATGTCGGCGACGGGTTCATCCATATCCGACCCGGCGACCAGAACGCTGAACACGGCGGTTATGTCGCCCTGATCTGCGGTGCCGGGTCCGGCGCGTTCGCACAGCCCGGCAATCAACGGTGTGACCGATGGAGGAAAGCCGCGCAGCGAGGGGGATTCTCCCATCGCAACGGCAATCTCGCGATGCGCCTCGGCAAAGCGGGTTACCGAATCGGCCAGAAACAGCACGTTCAGCCCCTGATCGCGCAAGTATTCCGCGACCGACATGGCCGACCAGGCACAGCGCCGCCGTGCCAGCGCCGACTGGTCGGATGTGGCCGCCACCACGACCGCGCGTTTCATCCCCTCGGCCCCCAGCGCGTGCTCGACGAATTCGTTCACCTCGCGCCCACGTTCACCCACCAGCGCCACCACGACCGCATCCGCCTGCATCGATTTCGCCAATGTCGCCAGCAATGTGGATTTACCCACACCCGACCCGGCGAACAGGCCAATGCGCTGCCCCTGCACTACGGGCAACATGGTGTTGAGCATGGCCAGTCCGGTCTCCATCCGCGCGCCCAACGGTTTGCGCGCAACAGCCGGGGGAGGTGCCCGCATGATATCTTGCTCCAGCACGCCTGATAGCAGAGGCTTTCCGTCCAACGGTTTACCGAACGGATCAACCACCCGCCCCAGCCAGTGCATTCCCGGCGCAAAGGCGGGGGTCTGATCCAGAATCACCCGGTCGCCCAGGCAGACCCCATCGGGCGCGGCGGTCGGCATCATGTGAATCACATTCGATTCGACATGTAGCACTTCGCCGGGCAGATCCGGTCCGCTGCGTCGCCGCAAGGTCAGGTGGTCGCCGATCCGCGCCTGCCCCTCAAGCCCCTGAATTTCAATGACACCCCGCGCCACGCCGGAAACGCGGCCCATGTGGCGTACGGCTGACAGGCGGTCGAATTCGCATTTCAGAAGCATCGGTTCGAGATCGGACATCGTGGGTTCTCCAACGGGTTTCTGAAAACGCTTTCTAAAGGAATCGGGGTTAAGCCTTGATTGAAATTGATCGAGGGAGAAGCCCCGATGTTCTATGACCTGAACGTCTTTAAGACCGCGCACGCAATGGCAACCCATGCCGGGCAACGGCAGGCCGTCATCGCGCGCAACATGGCCAACGCGGATACGCCGGGCTACCAGCCCCGCGATATCGAGGCTTTTCAAAAAGCGTTCGAAAACTCAGGGCGTGAGGTCGCCATGACCGCCACGCGGGCCGGTCACCTGAGTGGTGCCTCTGGCCCTCAGCCTTGGGTCGAATATGAGGTCGCGCCCTCGGGCGATCCCAATGGCAACGGCGTGTCCGTCGAGGAAGAGATGTTCAAAGCCGTTGAGGTCAAGCGCCAGCATGACCGCGCGCTGACCATCTACAAATCCTCGATGAACATCCTGCGCAGCAGTATTGGCCGGTCGTAAGGGGCAAGAACATGAGTGATTTTTCCCATTCCCTCGCCGCCTCGACCAGCGCCTTGCGCGCGCAATCCGCCCGCCTGCGGCATGTGTCCGAGAATATCTCAAACGCCGACACGCCGGGATATCGCCGCAAGACGGTGCCGTTTGAGACCGTGCAGAAAGACGGGCGCGAAGTGGTGCAGGCCGGGCGCGTCAAGCTGGATCGGCGCGACGGGACACGCATCTATGACCCCGGCCACCCGATGGCCGATGACACCGGTCATTATCGCGGTTCGAATGTCGATCTGATGATCGAGATCGCCGACGCCCGGGAGGCGCAGCGCAGCTACGAAGCCAATCTCAAGATGTTCGACCAGACACGCCAGATGTCGTCGAGCCTGATGGAACTCCTCAGAAAATAAAGGACACCAGAATGGATATCCGAGCCCTAAATGCCGCCCAGAATTATGCGGTGGCACGCCCTGCAACGCAGGCCGATCCCGATCACGCCGGAATGGCACAGGGGCTGCGCAGCACGTTTCAGGACTTTACCGCGACACTGCGACACTCCGAGCAGATGTCCGAGGCCGCCATGACCGGGCAGGCCGATCCGCACGCGCTGGTGCAGGCGCTGGCGCAGACCGAACTGGCCGTCGAAACCGCCGTGATCGTGCGCAACAAGGTGGTCGAAGCCTATCAGGAAATCCTGCGGATGCCGGTCTGAAGAGATGCTGAGCGAAGGTCTCTTCTATGACATCGTGCGTCAGGCGCTGTGGGTCGCGGTGATCACCTCGGTCCCGATCCTGGCGGTGGCGCTGGTGTCGGGCCTGATCGTCGGCCTGTTTCAGGCGCTGACCTCGGTGCAGGAGATGACGCTGACCTTCGTGCCCAAGCTGATCGCCATCGTCATCGTGTTCTGGATTTCGATGGGTTTCATGACCCAGACGCTGGTGACGTTTTTCACCACAACCCTGATCCCGCTGATCGCAGGAGGCCGCTGATGGATACCGCCTATACCACCCTGTCCCGCCAGTCCGGGCTGATGAATGAAATGCGGCTGGTGGCGAACAATATCGCCAATGCCAACACCACCGGATACCGGGCGCAGGGCTTGGTGTTTTCCGAATTCGTCCGCGACATGCCGGGCAATCCGTCCCTGTCGATGAGCCGGGCCGAGGCGCGCAATACCTCGCAGCAGCAGGGGGTGCTGACCGAGACCGGAGGCCAGTTCGATTTCGCCATCGAGGGCGATGGGTTCTTCATGGTGGAAACGCCATCAGGCAACCGGCTGACCCGGGCAGGGGCATTCTCGTCCAGTGCCGAGGGCGATCTGGTCACGATGGACGGCCACCGAGTGCTGGACAGTAATGGCGCGCCTGTTTTCATTCCGCCGGATGCGGCCTCGATCGATGTGGGCAACGACGGCACGCTCAGTATCGAAGGGCAGTTGCTTGGGCAGATCGGGGTTTACCGCGTGGCCGACCCCAGCACGCTGGTGCGCGAAGGCAGCACGCAATTCCGCGCCGAGGGTGAGATTGACCCGGTGGAAAATCCGGTGGTTGTGCATCGGTTCCTCGAAGGGTCCAATGTCAACGCGGTTCATCAGGTGACCCGGTTGGTGGAAATCCAGCGCGCCTACGAGCTGGGGCAGAGCTTTCTTGAAACTGAAGACGAACGCCTGCGCGGCGCGCTCAAGGCGCTAATGCGCTGATCTGTGAAAAGGAGATATTGATATGCGGGCTTTGAAAATCGCGGCAACGGGCATGACTGCGCAGCAGATGCGGGTCGAGACAATCTCGAACAACCTCGCGAACACAAACACCACAGGCTATAACGCACGCCGAGCCGAGTTTGCGGACCTGCACTATCAACAGATGGCGCGGGCCGGGGCGGTGAACGCCAATGACGGTACCGTTTTGCCCACCGGCATTCAGCTGGGTCTGGGTGTGCGCCCTGCGGCGGTGACAGTGCAGCTGGCGCAGGGCGGGTTGTCGGCCACCGGCAATGATCTGGACGTCGCCATCGAAGGGCGCGGTTACCTTGAGGTGACGCTGGCCAACGGCCAATCCGGATTTACCCGCGATGGTAGCCTGAAACGCTCGGCCGAGGGGCTTATCGTCACCTCCGACGGGTTTGCCGTTGCGCCGGAAATCACAGTTCCCGACGATGCCCGGTCGATCTCAATCAACGCCTCGGGTGAGGTTTATGCCTATTTCGACGATACCGCCGACGGGCAGTTGCTGGGGGAATTCACGCTTGCCAGCTTCTCAAACGCCAAGGGGCTCGAGGCGATTGGCAGCAACTTGTTCAAGGAAACCGAAGCCTCGGGCGCGCCGGTGGTTGGAACACCGGGCGAGGATGGTTTGGGTACACTGCGGCAGGGTTATCTTGAGGACAGCTCGGTCGATGCGGTGCGCGAAGTGACCGAACTGATCGAAGCGCAGCGGGGTTACGAAATGAACGCCAAGGTCATTTCGGCTGTCGATCAGATGATGGGCGCGACAACGCAGGTGCGGTGATGCGGTTCCTGACCCTGATACTCGGGCTGCTGCCGCCGATTTCCGCGCATGCCGAAATTGTCGTTCCAACCCGTACCATCCGCGCGAAGGAAGTCATTTCGGTTACCGATTTGGAGCTCAAACCTCAGCAGGTTGCCGGGGTTGTTACCGATCCTGCGTCTCTGATTGGGCAAGAAGCTCGTGTCGCTCTCTATCCCGGCCGTCCCATCCGTGCCGAGGATGTGGGACCGCCCGCTCTGGTGGACCGCAACGATCTGGTTGTTCTGATATTCGATCGCCAACCTTTGTCTATCACAGCGGAAGGCCGTGCACTGGGTCGTGGTGCCGCCGGAGATCGTATTCGGGTCATGAACCTGTCCTCTCGGACCACCATTGCCGGGGTAATTCGCGCGGACGGTCAGATCGAGGTAAAATGATGTCAGTACTCTCAAAATCTCTGTTGTGCACCGTGCTGGTGATATCGGCCTGCGGACGGGTGGATCATCTGGGAAAACCACCGAGCTTTACCCCGAATGAGGATTCGCCCGAGCATGTCGCCATGCTGTGGCCGGGTCTGCCGTTACATACACAGCCGCAGCGAAACGTCGATCAGTCCTCGTTGTGGAGTGGCGGGCAGAACTCTTTGCTGGGTGATCAGCGGGCGATCAAGAAGGGCGATATCCTGACGGTCGTGATCGAGCTGGACGAGAAAGCCGAGTTCTCGAATGATACGGAACGCTCGCGCTCGGCTTCTGAGACTCTTGGGATCGTCGGTCTGTTTGGCTTGCCGCAGCGTGCGAACAAGCATTTACCGGAAGGTGCCTCGTTGGCGGACGCTGTTGAGATCGACTCGTCGTCGGAAAGTGCGGGCGAGGGGTCGGTCAAGCGAAAGGAAAAGCTGACGCTGAGGGTCGCTGCCACCGTGATTGACGTGTTGCCAAACGGTGTGCTGTCGATCTCGGGCTCACAGGAATTGCGGGTCAATTTCGAACTGCGCGAGCTGTTGGTTCAGGGTTACGTGCGTCCGCAGGACATCTCACGCAAAAACGAGATCACTTATGACAAGATTGCCTCGGCCCGCGTGTCGTATGGCGGGCGCGGACAGATCACCGATGTGCAGCAGCCGCGATATGGCCAGCAAATCCTTGATGCGCTGCTGCCGTATTAGGGAACAGATGTGATGAAAAAACTGCTACCTGTGGTGTTTTTGCTGGTCGGGCTGGGCGCCGGTATCGGCGCCGGAGTTGTTCTGGCCCCGTCCGGTGACGTGAAAGAGGCCGCGAAAGAAGAAAAGTCCAAGGCCAAGGAATACAAACCGAAGGCAAAGGATAAATCCGCCAAAAAGACGGACAAAAAAGACAAGGCAAGCGAATATGAGTACCTGAAGCTGACCAAGCAGTTTGTGGTCCCTGTCGTGGACTCGGATCGCATCGCAGCTTTGGTCACGATGTCGCTGAGCCTTGAGGTTACGCCCGGCATGACCGAGGCCTTTTATGCGCTGGAGCCTAAGCTGCGCGACGGGTTCTTGCAGGTGATGTTCGACCACGCCAATATTGGCGGCTTCGACGGAGCATTTACGGAATCGGACAATATGACCGTGTTGCGCAAAGCCCTTCTGGAAACTGCGCGTAAGGATCTGGGGGATGACGTGTCGCAGGTTCTGATAATGAGCGTCAGCCGTCAGGACGTCTGATCCCGGCGACGGGGTCAGAGCGACGACAGCTTTTTGTTCAGGGTACGTCGTCGCGCATCTTTCTGAACTGCCGACAAATTGGTGACGGCCTGCTTGCGGCCAAAGGCGGTGCGCAATGCTTGCAGCGCTGCAAGCTTCTGCGCCCGAAGCCGCGCCAGCTCTATATTCAGCTGGCGACGTGTGGCCGACTCCCAGCCATTCCACAAGACATCGGTGCCGGTCACGCGATAGCCCTCGGCCGAAGCGCTATCCAGCCGAGACTGTTTTGCCTGCGAGTCCAACCGTATCAGTTGCTGCTGCACGCGCGCCTCGGCTTCTATCAGGGGACGCAAATCGTTGTATTCCTTTTGAAAGGCGGCTTCGGCAATTTTACCAAGCTCGGACAGTTCTCTCTGTTTCATTTGATCTGTCCTTTCGCCCGTTTACGCATCGCCTCAGCGAACCTTATCGCCGCGGCGACAGGGCGATAGTACTCTTCCGCGATTTCCTGCCCGATCTCCACCGAAGCATATAAGGCGCGTGCCGTGGGTGGATCGGAGTGAATGGGGACGCTGGCCTCAATGGCACTCGCGCGGATCGTGGCAGCCACTTCGTCAACGCCCTTGGCGACGCATTCTGGGGCAGAGCCCGCTGTTCGGGCCCATTTTAGTGCCACCGCGTAATGTGATGGATTTACGATTACCACGTCGGCCTTTGGAACGTCGGCCATCATCTGGTTGGCGGCAATCTCCTGAGCGCGTTGGCGGCGCTGTTGCTTGACATGCGGATCGCCTTCGGCGTCTTTGGTCTCGTCCTGAATTTCTTTGCGTGACATGCGGTTCTTGCGCATGTGTTCGGCGTGTTGCCACAGGTAATCTACCGCACCGATTACCAGTGCTATGGCGATGACGATGAACAGAAAGCGGAACAGGAAGGCCATCATCAGCATCACCGAAGACCGGGTAGATGCCGCGCTTGCCGAAAGAATTTCGTTCAGATTTGCCTTCAGGAACAGCGCCAGGCAGGCGCCATAGATCACCAGTTTGACAAAGCTCTTGGCGAATTCGAACAGGCCGCCTCGGCCGAATTTGTTTTTCGCATTCGAGATGAGAGAGATACGAGAAAGCTTTGGCTTCAGCTTGCCGGGTGCGAATATCAGTGCGCGCTGGGCAACCAGGTTTAGCAAAACGGCCGAGGCGGGCAGGGCGAACAGGATCGCGACCGATAGCAAGGCTGTTTTCAGCATTCCTCCTACAGGGCTGGTGGCGGGGACATCGATCAACAATGGGGCGATTTCGTCGGCCTGCTCGATCAGGACAACAAACAGGGTCCCCATGCGTTGAACCCCGAATTGCCCTGCGGCGAACAACGCGATGAGGAACCCGGCATAGGCCGCGACTACGGAGAGGTCGTTGGACTTGGCGACCTCACCCTTTTCACGTGCTTTCTGTAGCTTCTGCGGCGTAGGCTCGTATGGCTTATCGCTATCGTCGTCCTGCCCGCTCATCCGGGGGCCTCAAACGGGTTCAGGATGAAGGTGATCAGAGCATCGGACCAGACCGAAAGGATCAGGGGTGCACCTGCGAAAAGCAGGAACAGGCCCGCAAAGGTAATCGCCGGAGCGCCGACAAACGCCACCATCAGTTGCGGCATAGCGCGGTTGATGACACCAAGCGCGAGGTTATAGATCAGCGAGGCAATGACAAATGGCATGGCCAGCGCAAATGCCAGCCCAAAGCTGCGCGCGATTTGTTGCACGCCCCATTGCGACAGGTTTTGGGCCAAAGGTGCAGTGCCTATCGGAAAAAGCGTGTAGCTGTGGATCAGGAACTGTGCCACTCGGATGTGTAGGCCAAGCAGCACCGCCAATGTCAGTCCGGCCAGTGTCAGCAGATGCCCCATAGCGGGGACCGGGTCTGCTGCTGCTGGGCCCAGGATCTGCGATAGAGATGTCGCTTGGGCTGCGATCGACCCGGCCGTTTGGAGGGCCAGTACGAATAACCGCAGCGATATTCCCAGAGCCACCCCGATCAGCACTTCGGTCAGGACCAGGCCGACCATAGGCAACAAGTTGGGTTCCGTAGATGGTGCTAGAACTGCGGGTGTAATGATCATGGTAAAAGCTACAGCAATCCCGAACCTGACGCGGATCGGGATGCTCCGCTCGCCAAAGGCGGGCAGCAATGAGACCATGGCAGAGACGCGCAGAAACACGGTGAAAAGGTGCCACAGGCCCTCGCCCAATTGAGGCAAAAGTTCTGGCGGCAGCGCGATCACGCGGGCACCGTTCCGACCAGCGCCGGACGCGCCTCGAGCCCGATTTCCTCAAACGACAACACAGGGTTGGTCACGCCGCGTGCGTGCGCAATAGTCCGCAACAACCTGCGCCGCCGCGTCGAAGTGACAAAGGCAGGGAACATTCCGTGATCAGTAGAGTGCGCCACGCTGTCGACCACATTGTCGGCCAGCTTGTTGAACAGGTTCGGCGGCAGTGCGACGTCCAGGCCCGAAGTAGGTGTATCGACCTGATAGGTGGTGAAAGTATCTTCCCATTCCGGTGCCAGCTGGATCAGAGGGATCGAGCCGTCTTCGCGTTTCATCTCGGCCACCAGTTGGAACCCCAGCCGTTGGCGAACCAGTTCGCAGATTCCTTCGGGTTGTGTGGTTGTCAGACGTGCTTCGGCCACGCTTTCCAGAATCAGGGCCATGTTGCGGATTGAAACGCGTTCATCCAGCAACAGCCGCAGCACTGCATGCAAAGTGTCGATCGGTACCTTGTCGGGGATCAGCTCATCCAGCAGCTTGCGGTTGGCTTCGGCCCGAACCGGATCGCTGAGGCGCGTCATCTCGGACAGCAGGCGTCGCAGGGATTTCAGCGTTAACAAGCGCGAGAAGTTCTGTTTGATGATCTCCAGCAGATGCGTCGCCAGAATCTCGGGTGGAGTGACGATGGTGGCCCCGCTCATCGCTGCGGCCTCCTGATCTTTGGGTAGAATCCAACGGGCGGGGGCACCGTACACGGGTTCGGTCACATCGTTACCCTCGGGCAGCAAGTCGCGATCATCCTGAACCAGTGCCAGCACAAGATCCGGGTTCAAAACCCCGCGTGCCTGTTCGACGCCATGTACCTTGATCACGTAGGTCCCCAAAGGCAGGTCGGCCCGGTCGGTCAGGCGGATATCTGGAAGGATCAAACCAAAGGTTGAGGCCACGTAGGTGCGCATATTGGCAATCCGCGCGTCCAGCCCGGTTCCGGGGTTCAGGACCATGCTGACCAGATCGGGCGCGAATTCCAGATGCACGTCGTCCAGATCCAAAATGTCTCCGATGGCCTGAGACAAAGGCGCGTCATCCTGCGGCGCTGGGTCCAGCGTCTTGGCCTCTTCGATCTTTTGTTTGCGATGGACGTTATAGGCCGCATAGCCCAGCACACCCGCCCCCAGGATGAATGGCAGAAAGGGCAGGCCGGGCACCAGCGCAAACAGCACCATCAGGATAGCAACCGTTCCCAGTGCCGCCGGATGCCGTCCTAACTGCGAAAAGATGGCGTTGTCGGTCGCCCCCTGCGTGCCGCCGCGTGCCAGCAACAGAGCTGACGCGATCGATATGATTACAGCCGGGATTTGCGAAACCAGCCCGTCACCGACGGTCAGGATGGCATAGGTTTCAAACGCCGAGGAAATCGGCATGCCATGCACAACCACGCCCATGATCAGGCCCATCACAAGATTCAGCAATGTGATAAGCAACCCTGCAACCGCATCGCCTTTGACGAATTTCGACGCCCCGTCGAGCGAGCCGAAGAACGTCGTTTCCTGCTGTTCCCGTTCGCGCCGTTCTTTGGCTTGCTGGTGGTCGATGGCCCCGGCGGACATGTCGCTGTCGATGGCCAGTTGTTTGCCGGGCATCCCGTCCAAGGCAAACCGCGCGCCAACTTCGGCCATGCGCGCGGCACCTTTGGTGATGACCATGAAGTTCACGATAAGCAGCACGCCAAACACCACGAGACCCAAGAAAATGCTGCCGCCCATAACAAAGTCGGCAAAACCTTCGATCACATCCCCGGCGGCATTTGGCCCGGTGTGCCCCTGGCCGATGATTAGCTTGGTCGAGGACACATTCAGAGACAATCGCAACATTAGCGAGGCCAGCAGGATCGTCGGAAAGGACGAGAAATCCAGAGGTCGTTCGATGAACAGTGTCAGCGTGAAAATCAGGATCGCCAACGCGAACGAGGCTGCCAGCCCCACATCCAGCACCCAAGCAGGCATTGGCAGGATCATCATCACGATGACTGTCATCAACGCCAGCGCCAAAAGCACGGTCGGGGAAAACAGGGAACGGGCGTCGAGTTTTGGCACGCGGCTCTCCTAGTTGAACGAGATAAAGGCTGTGGCTGTGCCGGTTGGTGGAACAAGTGACCCCAGCGCACCGCGGCCAGATTGCGGCAGGTTCAATGGGATCAGCGGGCTGGTCGCTGCGGTGAACGGGTCGCGCATCTTTCGTTCGGGGGTGGTATAAGGCTGATCCAGTTGCGCAAGCACGGTCTGAAATCGACCGGAATAAGCCTTGGCCAGAGATGGGGTTCGGGAATGATAGGCCCCCACGGCAGCGGGCCAAGAGCCAAGCTCGACATAGAGGTCTTTCAGGAAACGCGCGGCGTAGGTGGCGTTCTCATCCGGATCGAACATGGCGTCGATGGAGCGGAAGGCCTTGCCGTGCCAGCGGTAGTTGATCTGAAAACAGCCGATATCGAAACTGCGCTTACCTGCCTTGAAGATGTTGAAGACGTAGGATTTTGCCTCGAATTCAGAGGTGAACCAGAATCCCCGCCCTTCGACATTGATGGTCCAGGGCCAGGGCTCCAGCCGCCCATCTCGCAAGCGCCCGGTTTCCACACGCGCAATCGCGCGCATCACATTCAGCGGGACACCTTCGGTTTGAGCCGCATGGCGAGCGGCGGAGTCGCAAATCCCAGAAACGCGGGTTTCGGGCATGGCGATGCCCTCTTGCGCCACGCAGAGCGCAAGGAAACTCAGGCCAAAGATCAAGCGATAGGGCATTCTGCCGGTCCGGGATTCTGATCAGTCCCGGCCAAGCTAGGCGCGCTACGGTTTACAGAGGGTTATCAGCCGCTCAGTTTCGATCAATTCGCCGACCGAAGACTACGCTGGTATTGGTGCGCAGCACGCCGGGAATTTTAGCCAGATCGTCGACCAGAATATCCAGATCCTCGATCCGCGGGGCTTCGGCCGACAGCAGGAGGTCAAACTCGCCGTTAATGGAGAGGCAAAGTTTAACCTCGGGGTAGGCCTCGAGCCGTTTGATGATGCGTCTGGTTTCTTTTTGCTGCACTTCCAGCAACACGACCACCTGTACGCGCGGCGTGTCATCAGGGCTGCTGAGAACAACTGAATATCCCGCGATCACCCCCCTCTCTTCCATGCGGTTGATGCGTTCATGCACGGTTGTCCGTGCCACACCCAGTTTAGCGGCGATTTTCGAGGTCGACTCGCGGGCGTTGTGTTGCAGGGCGGCGATGATGCGACGGTCTAGCTGATCCATGATGCTTCAAGGTGTAATGCACAGGGTGCGGGGGGCTCAAGGCGTGTCAGCCTGTTCTTTTAAAACGGCTTTCGGTCGCCTTGGCCAGATTAGACAAGCTGCTATCAGGCCGGGCGCGGCGGCCAAAGTCATCCAGCCGAGCGTGGCCGCCGTGCTGGTTGTGGTCATGATCCAACCGGCAAGTGGATAAAGCACCAGCCAACAGGCATGTGACAGAGTGAACTGGGCGGCAAATACTGCCGGTCGATCTTCGGGCCGGGCCGAGCGGGTCAGCAATCGCCCGGACGGTGTCAGCGTCGCAGAATAACCGAACCCGATGCAGACCCAAAGCAGGAAGAGGCCGGTCAGTGATATCGGGACCAGCGCAAACAAGATGGCCGAGATGCCCATGGCGAACGTGCCCAATGTGGCCCCAATCATCATGACGCTGCGGTCCATGTACCTGTCCAGCAACCTGGGCAAAACGAACGCAGCCAGCATTGAGCCGCCGCCAAAACCTGCCAATGCAATGGCAACCGCGCTTTCACGCAAGCCCAGATCAGAGCGAACGATGACGACCGTGTTGACGATGATCATTGCGCTCAGCGCTGCTGCTGTCCAAGTCAGGGCCAGCAACCCGCGCAGGCGAGGGGTGCTCAGGTAAAGGCTAATGCCGCGTGTGGTTCGGTCGTATATGCCCCGACGCTTGGATGGCTTGGGTGAGGGTAGAACGACCGACACAACCAAAAGTGCAGAAGCGATAAAGCCCAGGCCGGTGCCCCAGAACAGGCTGTTGAAACTGACAAATACTAGCAGCGTTGCCGCCAGCATCGGACTCAATAAACTTTCAAGATCGTAGGCAAGACGCGACAGGGATAAGGCGCGTGTGTAATCCTGTTCATCCGTCAGCACATCGGGGATGGTGGCCTGAAAGGCTGGCGTGAACCCGGCTGAGGCCGATTGCAGGACAAATATCAGCACATAGACCTGCCAGATCTCAGTTGCGAAAGGCAGGCAGACGGCAACAGCCGCGCGAACAAGGTCCAGCGCCACCAGCATTCGGCGGCGATCAAGCCGTTCTGCGAAGGCCGCCGCGATGGGAGCGATGACCACATAGGCCACCATCTTGATCGTCAGAGCTGTGCCCAGAACCAGCCCAGCGGCGTCCCCGGCCAGTTCATATGCCAGAAGGCCCAGCGCAATGGTTGCCAGCCCAGTACCTGTCAGCGCCACAACCTGAGCGGCAAGTAGGTGGCGATACACCCGGTTTTTCAGGACGCTCAGCATCGGTGGTAGAAACCTTTTTACAGTTTTGGCGGGCCGACGTAGCCAGAATTGCGACGGTTCAGTTCACGAGAGTATTTTCCCGCCAATGCCCTCGGGGTCAAGAATTCTGCGCGTTTCAGATGTATTGTATTGATAGCGTTGAGTTTGCGAGCCAAACCCCCTATCTCGGGTGCGATATCGCATAAAGGAAAAGCCCCGTGGCGAACCACCTCTATAAAAACGACCTGCTGGACGGGTTGGATATGGGCCCAGTTGTGGCCATTGACTGTGAAACCATGGGGCTGAACCCGCATCGTGATCGTCTGTGCGTGATCCAGATGTCGGGCGGTGATGGCAACAGCCATATCGTGCAAGTGGAAAAAGGGCAGACCGAAGCGCCAAATCTATGCGCAATGTTGGAAAACCCCGACGTGCTGAAATTGTTCCACTTCGGTCGGTTTGACATTGCCGCGATGTATCATGCCTTTGGTGCTTTGGCCGCACCTGTTTACTGCACCAAAATCGCCAGCCGCCTGGTGCGCACCTATACCGACCGGCACGGTCTGAAGAATCTGTGTCAGGAACTGATTGGCGTTGATATCTCGAAACAGCAACAGATGAGCGATTGGGGCGCCGAGACGCTGACCGAAGCACAGCTGGACTATGCGGCCTCGGATGTTCTGTATCTGCACCAGCTGCGTGAGGCGCTGGATGGGCGACTGGCCCGCGAAGGCCGCACCGAAATGGCGCAAGCCTGTTTTGACTTCCTGCCGATGCGTGCGAAGCTCGACCTCGCCGGTTGGCCTGAAACGGATATTTTTGCACACTCATGACCGATACCGAAGCATTCCTGAGAACCGCCCGACAGGTCATCACTGACGAAGCCCGTGCGCTGGACGTGCTGGCCGACGGCCTGAACGAGGACTTTGCCGAAGCCGTGCAGATGATCCTGCAGGCTACAGGCCGCATTATCATCAGCGGTATCGGAAAGTCGGGTCATATCGGACACAAGATTGCCGCGACACTGGCCAGCACCGGCACGCCAGCTTATTTCGTGCACCCGGCCGAGGCCAGCCATGGTGATTTGGGTATGGTGTCCAAAGGTGACGTGGTTCTGGCGATCTCGAATTCCGGTGAGGCACCTGAACTGGTCAACTTGCTGGCCTTTACCCGCCGCTTTGGCATTCCGTTGATCGGCCTGTCCAGCAAGCCTGAAAGCACCCTGATGAAGCAGTCCGATGTGCACCTGCTGATACCCTCGATGGGCGAGGCCTGCGGCTTTGGCATGGTGCCTTCGATTTCAACCACGCTGACGCTGGCAATGGGCGATGCGCTGGCGATTGCGTTGATGAAATACCGCGATTTCAAACCCGAGGATTTCCGTGCGTTCCACCCTGGCGGTAAGTTGGGCGCTCAGCTTTCTACTGTTCGCGACCTGATGCACGAAGATTTGCCGCTTGTTCCTGCTGGCACACCCATGAGCGAGGCGTTGCTGGTGATGAGCCAGAAGAGCTTTGGCGTCGTCGGCGTTACCGATAGCCAAGGGTACCTGTTAGGCATCGTAACCGATGGCGACTTGCGCCGTAACATGGACGGTTTGCTAAACAAGAGCACCGAAGAGGTCATGACCCGTGATCCTCTGACCATTGCCCCAAATGCAATGGCAGAAGAGGCCGTTGCGATTATGAACGACCGTAAGATCACGTCGCTGTTTGTGGTAGACCCCGAAACCCAGGGTCCGGCGCAGGGCCTGCTGCACATCCACGACTGCCTGCGCGTCGGGCTGGGTTAGGCGGAGGGTAACGCGGTGGACGGACACTCTCGCAGGGTACAGTTTCTCAAGGTATTGCTGCCGCTGGTGGCCATTCTGATGCTGTCCACCGTGTTCTTGCTGTCGCGCACTATCGAAACCAACGTGTCTGTTCCTTTTAGCCAAAAGGACATTGATGAACGCCTGAGCGATCAGGTCGTGACGCATCCAAAATACCGGGGCACAACACGAAAAGGTGAAGAAGTTCAGATCGAAGCGATCCGAGCGACGCAAGGCGGCGAAGGATCAGTTCCGACCGCAGCCGAATTTCAGGGTCGGCTGGGTCTGTTGAGTGGCGGCGTCATCACATTGGATTCCAATTCCGGAATGATCCGGCCCGACCAGAATACCGCAACGTTTGTTGGCGATGTGATCATCACTTCGACGGATGGCACAGAAATTACCACCGATCTTCTGAACACGTCGCTGGACGAAATTCGTGGGGATGCGCCGGGGCAGATTAATGGTACCGGCATCATCGGAAACTTTACCGCAGGCGGCATGAGTTTCGGGGCGAACAAAAAGGATGGCCCGGTCCATATTATTTTTACAGACGGCGTTAAACTGGTATACGAGCCGCAAAAAGCAGAAAGATAACTTGTGTTCGATTTTCGATTTGTCCCTCTTTGTGTAGTGCTGAGTGCCAGTGCCTTTTCTGCGATAGCGCAGGAAGCGCAGGTTGCTTTTGGCGCTGTCAAAGCTGACCCCACCTTGCCGGTCGAGGTGACCTCGGAAACGCTGAACGTCAATCAAGAGGACGGGTCGGCCGAGTTTCTCGGAAAAGTTATCGTCGTTCAGGGTGAAATGCGCCTGACTGCCGAACGGGTGTTGGTCGTCTACAACGAAGAACGTTCAGGAATTGAACGTATGGAGGCGACCGAGGATGTGGTGCTTACCAGCCCCCCCGATGCCGCACAGGGTGATTGGGCCGAATACACCATCGACTCGGGCGTGATTGTTATGAAGGGCAATGTGCTGCTGACGCAGGGGCCAAGCACCATCAGCGGCGATCAGATGAGCGCTAACCTGACCACCGGCACGGCAACGATGATCGGCAACGTCAAAACCATCCTGCAGCAAGGTGGTAACTAATGGCGCGGCCTGAACTGACTGTGGCCGAAGGTAATTCCGGCCTCAGGATTGAAAAGCTGCGGAAATCGTACCGCAAGAAGACCGTGATCCGGGATGTCTCGATGACGCTGGATCGGTCCGAGGTCGTGGCCCTGCTGGGGCCGAACGGTTCGGGCAAGACGACGACCTTCTATTCGGTCGCGGGTCTGGTCTTTCCCGAGGCGGGCACGGTCACGATTGACGGGCAGACGGTAACCACCCTGCCGATGTATCGCCGGGCGCGTTTGGGGATCGGCTATTTGCCGCAGGAGATGTCAATTTTTCGCGGCATGAGTGTTGAAGACAATATCGCCTCGGTTCTAGACATTACGGTAAAACACGCCCATCGCCGCAAGGAGCGACTTGAGGAACTGCTGTCGGATTTCTCGATCGAACATTTGCGCCGCGCGCCAGCCTTGGCACTGTCAGGAGGTGAGCGTCGCCGTGTTGAAATCGCGCGCTGTCTGGCAGCTGACCCGAAATATTTGCTTTTGGATGAACCCTTTGCGGGTGTTGATCCGATCAGTGTGGGTGATATCCGCCACCTTGTCGCCGACCTGAAAAAGCGCGGCATTGGCGTTCTGATTACGGATCATAACGTGCGGGAAACGCTGGAAATTGTGGACCGCGCCTATATCCTGCATGATGGGCAGGTGCTGATGTCGGGCACTCCGGACGAAGTGGTGGAAAATGAAAACGTCCGCCGCGTCTATTTGGGTGAAAATTTCCGGATTTCATGAGGTTGCGCAGAAATGTGCCGAGTGCATGGCGGAAATCACGTATATACACGTCTGTTTTGATTGACTCTTCCGCCGTCTCTTGCCTCAATTGGGTCATGGCATTTCTACGGTTCCCGTCTGGATCACGATGCCCCTTCGTCGAAGGGCGGAAGGTTCGGCTACCACAGGAAATGTCTCTACCCCCCACCCGATAAAAACACATGCGTCGCGTAACGTGACGTCAGAATGGGTGTGAATTGTGAAGGAGATCACATGCGTTACCAAATCAGCGGAAAACAGATCGACATCGGTGCGGCGCTGCAAACTCACGTGCAGACCGAACTGGGCGAGGTTGTGGGCAAATATGCCCAGCGTCCGACAGATGCCAACGTCGTCTTTTCCCGTTCAGCGCATGAATATGTATGCGAAACCACCGTGCATCTATCTACCGGCCTCACCGCGCAGGCTAAGGCTCACGCAACCGAAATCTATGCGGCCTTTGAAGGCTGCTGCGATAAGATGGAAACCCAGCTGCGCCGGTATAAGCGGCGACTGAAAGACCATCACAAGGATCGTGCTGAACCTGTTGAACTCTTTGGGGCGTCGTCTTATATCCTCGCCTCTGACAAGTCTGACTCGGCTGACGAACCCGATTCTCTGCAGCCGATGATTGTGGCTGAGATGGAAACCAAAATCCCATCGCTGAGTGTTGGCGAAGCCGTTATGCAGATGGAACTGGCTGGCGCTCCGGTGCTGGTGTTCCGGAATGAAAACAAGGACGGATTGAACGTCGTATATCGCCGCGAGGACGGTAATATCGGCTGGATTGATCCGTAACAGGCAAGAATAGCAAAGGCGTGCCCCTGTATCTGCGGGGGCGTCGCCGTGGAGCGTAATCATGGAGCTTTCGAGCATACTGAAGCCCGAAGCAGTTCGCGTACTGTCCGCCGCTTCCAGCAAGAAGCGGCTGTTTCAGGAAATTGCCGACGTGGCTGAGGTGACCCTTGGTCTTGACGCTCAGGTTGTTGTTGACGGGCTGCTCGAACGGGAAAGCCTGGGGCCGACCGGTGTTGGCCACGGTGTGGCCCTGCCCCATGCCCGCATGTCAGAACTGGAAAGCGTTTCCGGCGTATTCGTCATGCTGGAAAAGCCGATTGATTTTGGATCGGTCGATCGCCAGCCGGTTGATATCGCCTTTGCGCTGTTTGCGCCGGAAGAGGCTGGCGTGGATCACTTGAAGGCGCTGGCGTTGGTATCCCGCACCCTGCGTGATACCTCGGTTTGCGCCAAGTTGCGGGCTAATCCGGATCCGGTCAAACTCTATGCAATTCTGACCGAAGCGCAGTCGATGCAGGCCGCATAAGTTCTTGAAGTTACCAAAAAGCCCTCGGTTTTCGGGGGCTTTTTTGTTTTTGGAAATGGTTGTCGTTAACCGCCAGTACCCATTTCCAGCGTCCACCAGATTTTACCGCCACCTTCCTGATGCCAGGCAAAGCCCATCTGAGTGGCTTTCGGATCCATAATCACCGAACGTGGGCCAGGCTCCTGCATCCAGGCGGCCAGGGTTTCGGTCTCGGTTTCATAGGTCTCGGAAATCGCTTCGCCGAGGAAGGTGCCAAAATATCCGACGCGCGCAGCCCGGTCGATTGGCGAAGATCCATCTGATCCAAAGTGCCAGGGCCGGTTTTGGCGTGCCATGTCCTTGGCATGTGTTGCCGCCGCGGCGTTGAGTTGGGCGTTCAGTTGCACTGCTTGAAGCCCCCGCGCCTGACGCAATGCGTTGACCGAATCCAACATACGGAACTGCAGTTTTTCCGGGTTGCCCCGGATTTTGTAGACCGTCGGCAGCGGGCGACCGTCCGCTCCGTAGGTTGGGGTACTGCTTGGGGTACATGCAGCCAGCGCGAAAAAGCAGGCAATAAGTAAAGAAAGGATACGCGTCATGATCGACCTGATTATTGAGTTATCCTACGGCATAGCGCGACCGACGGACTTGGGCAAACGCACATTGAGCCTGTTCCGCGTGAATCTGCCGGTTTGATTTGCGACTGAAGCATTCTGGCAATAGAATGCGACAGATTTTCAGTTTGGCCTTAGCAAAGGACCGTTCCTCATGGTCAAGAAACACATTCAACAATCTACGCGCCGGGGTTTTCTTGCCGGAGCGTCCGCCGTACTGGCCTCGCCTGCGATAGCTCAATACATCCCCGGTGATCCACTGCGCCCTGCGCCAGAGCCAGAGCCGCAAGTGCGCCGCAACATCTCGGGTTTTCGTGCATTGGACTGGCAACCCTATTTCTCGAACACGAGAAACGGCGCCATTTTGGTCGATACCGTGTCGCGCGCCCTGCATTATTGGTCGGATGACCAAAGTATCTACAAACTCTACCCATCCTCGGTGCCATTGACCGAGGAATTGACCCGCCGTGGCCGCACCAGCGTGATCCGAAAAGTGGAAGGACCCAGCTGGTCTCCGACGCCGTCGATGAAAAAACGAAATCCGGAATGGCCGGACTATATTCCGCCTGGACCAGATAACCCATTGGGAACACACGCTTTGTATCTGAGCTGGAAGTATTATCGCATCCACGGAACGCATGATACGCGCAAAATTGGTCGCAGATCGTCGAACGGTTGCATCGGATTGTTCAACGAGGATATCCAGGAACTGTTTTCAATGGCGAAAGTTGGTACGCAAGTGTTGCTAATTTGACGACAAATTCGCGCACGAAGCCGCTTGCAACGCAAGTTCTAATTGCATTCCAGTCGCATAGCTGATTAGTAAAAACATACGAGGTAAGTCTTGGGTGCGCGGTTTCGCTGTCTGGAGCCGTGCAAATTCTGGAGGTTAATATGAAAAAACTCGTTCTCGCCGCTGCACTGACCGCTGCTGCTTCGACCGCATATGCCGGTAACCTGGAAGAGCCGGTTGTTGAAGCACCGGTTGTTGTTGAGGAAACTCAAGGTTCGTCGCAGGGCATCATCCTGCCGCTGATCCTGCTGGTCGTTGTTGCCGCAGCTGTTGCAGCAAGCTAATTTGACGAGCGTCATCTAGAGAAAAGGCGGTGGATCGCTCCACCGCCTTTTTTCATGCCTGATTGACCGAATGCTGATGAAAAGGGCCAGTTAGTCCAGCCAGCCCTTTAGATTGTCTTCGATCACCTTGCCCAGGGCCGCGATGTGCGAATCATCATCGTTGAGGCAAGGGATATAGGTGAAGCTCTCACCGCCTGCTTCTTCGAAGCTTTCCTTGATCTCTTCGTTGATCTCTTCCAGCGTTTCGATGCAATCGGCGGAAAACGCTGGTGCGATTACGGCGATATTCTTTTTGCCCTGTTTGGCCAGTTCGGCCACGTGATCGACGGTATAGGGTTTCAGCCACTCCTCAGGCCCGAATCGCGACTGGAATGTTGATACGAGCTGATCATCAGACCAGCCCAGACGTTCCTTCAGCAGCCGAGATGTCTTGGCGCATTGGCAGTGGTATGGATCACCCTGCTGCAGATACCGCTCAGGCATGCCGTGATAGGAACAGACCAGAATGTCCGGTTTGGTCTCCATCGCCGCATAGGCCTTTTCCACCGATCCGGCCAAAGCGTCGATATAGGCGGGTTCGTCGAAATAGGCAGGAACGGTACGGGTGGCGGGCTGCCATGCCTCTTCCATCAGGGCGCGAAAGAACTGATCGTTTGCCGTGGCGGTCGTGGCACCCGCGTATTGCGGATAAAGCGGGAAGAACAGGATGCGGTCGCATCCCGCGGCCACCATCTTGCGCACTTTGGATTTGGTCGACGGGTTGCCGTAACGCATACAGAATTCAACCAGCACCTGATCGCCATAACGCGCCTGCATCGCGTCACGCAGCTTGGCGGTCTGGTCTTTGGTGATCGTCATCAGCGGGCTTTCGCCCTTGTCGTGGTTCCAGATCGACTTGTAGGCCTCGCCCGAACTGAAGGGGCGTTTGGTTAGGATGATGCCCTGCAGGATCGGTTGCCATTTCCACTTGGGATAGTCGATGACGCGCTGATCCGACAGAAACTCGTTCAGATACCGGCGCATCGGCCAATAGCTGTAGTCGTCAGGCGTACCCAGATTTGCCAGCAGAATGCCGACACGGCCCATTTTGACCTTGGGGTGGTCTGCCGGTGCATGATCGGGACGAGTGGCATCAAACATTTCAAGCTTCCTGAGATTTCTCTGTACCGGCTGAGATAACCGGAATTGCGCAGTCGTCAATCGGACAGTTTGCCTTCTTTTGTCCCTAACGCATCCGCAAGGCGCGCTTTGGCCGATCCGGGGCGCAACGGTTTCTGCTGGCTTTCGTCGGGTGACCAGCCGGTCAGGCAGATCAGCTCGAACGTGGCGGCCAGACGGCCTTGAGGGGTGGTGAAGTGATCGGCATAGATCTGCTGCGCCCGAGCAAAGACCTGCCGTCTTGTGGGGTGTTTCACACGGCCAGACAGGCTGTTGGTCTCGCCCATTGTCCGAAGATCGCGCATCAGGTGTGTCAGGTCGCGGTATTCCGCCGTCAGACGTGCGGTGTCGGCGACCGGCAGCGCAAGCCCCGCGCGTTGCAGCAAACCGCCCAGATCGCGCAGCTCGGCCATCGGGGCGATACGGGGGCTGAGGCCACCTGTGACCTCGATCTCGGCCTGCCCAAGGGCTGCGCGCAGTTCGTGCAGGGTTTCGCCACCCAGGCACACCACCAGCAGCAAACCGTCGGGCCGCAGCGCGCGGTGGCATTGGATCAGCTGTCCAACCGGATCATTGGCCCAATGCAACGCCATGGCGTGTATCACCAGATCATGCGCGCCCGGGGTCAGGTCCAGTACGTCTGCATCTTCGACGATCCGCGCCTCGGGCAGCACATCCTGCCAGATATGAGTAAACGGCGTCACGATCGCCGGGACCGTAAAGGTTTTATTAACCATGGAGAGCCGATCCTGTACCTCGTCCACGGCGGCATGGTGCAGAAACAGCGCCTCGTGCTGCGCGCGGGCGCGACGGCGTTTTAGGGTTTGGCGATCAAACAAAGAGGGTGCGGTGGAGTCAGGCAGCTTCATAAGGCGCAATTATCGCATGTGGCAGCGGATTCAAACCGCTGTTGAGTTGATATACCCGCCGCGTTGTCTGGGTTGCGGGGAATTGACTGAGTCGGATTTCGGGCTCTGCGGTACTTGCTGGCGCGACACACCGTTTATTGGCGGGGTAGTATGTCAAAGTTGCGGAGTGCCCTTGCCAGGCGAGGCAGATGGCCACCGGATCGAGTGCGATGACTGCATGAAAACACCCCGCCCGTGGAAAGACGGGCGGGCAGCGCTGCTCTATCACGGGCGGGCCCGGTCGTTGATTCTGGCCTTGAAACATGGGGACCGGCCCGAGCTGGCACGACCTGCTGCACTTTGGATGGCACGGGCCGGGCAGGGCTTGTTTCACGATGACATGCTGATTGCGCCGGTTCCGCTGCATTGGTCGCGGCTGCTCCGGCGGCGTTACAACCAGTCGGCACTTCTGGCCCGGCAATTGGGGCTGCAGACCGGGCTGGACGTTTGTCCGGACCTTCTGCAGCGCCGGGTTCGAACGCCGGTCCTCGATGGCAAGACGGCAGCTGAGCGGGCAGAGACCCTTTCCGGTTCGATTGCGCCGCATCCCAGGCGGCTGCACCGGCTGCAAGGGCGGGATGTATTGCTAGTGGATGACGTCATGACCTCGGGCGCGACATTGGCGGCCTGCGCGCGTGTCTGCCTTGCAGCGGGGGCAAATCATATTTTCGTGTTGGCACTGGCGCGCGTTGCCAAGGATGCCTAATTCGCTCAAGATTGTGCGAAACCAAAGGGACGAAAATGAAACCGGTTGAAATCTATACCTCGCCGCTGTGCGGCTTTTGCCATGCGGCCAAGCGTTTGCTGAAACAGAAAGGCGTCGAGTTTACAGAGGTCAATGTGTTGACGAATCCCAAACGTAAGCCCGAGATGATCAAACGCGCTGGTGGCAAGCGCACCGTGCCGCAGATTTTCATTGGAACGCGGCATGTGGGCGGCTGTGACGATCTTTATGAGCTTGAGCGTCAGGGCAAGCTGGATCCTCTGCTGGCGGCGTAATGAAAACCGCGCTGCTGCAGCTTTGTTCGTCGGATGACCCGGCCGAAAATCTGGCCACCGTGCGTGACATGATGGCCGAGGCTGCAGGTCAGGGCGCGCGGTTCATCCTGACGCCCGAGGTGACAAACTGCGTCTCGACCAGCACGACGCGGCAGCGCGAGGTTCTGCAGCACGAAGAGGATGACCAGACGTTGGCGGGACTGCGGGATCAGGCCGCCGCGCTGGGCGTCTGGCTGTTGATCGGTTCCCTTGGAATCAAGACCCATGATGCCGACGGGCGCTTTGCCAACCGTTCTTTCATGATCGACCCACAGGGGCAGATCGTGGCGCGGTATGATAAGATTCATATGTTCGACGTGCAGGTCTCGGAAACCGAAACCTTCCGCGAGTCTAAAAACTACCGCCCTGGTGGCAAAGCAGTGATTGCCGAGACCGATTTCGGCAAAGTTGGCCTGACCATTTGCTACGATATTCGCTTTCCACACCTATACGCCGCGCTGACGCAGGCGGGCGCGCGAATCCTTACCGTTCCGGCGGCATTTTCACCGGTCACTGGTGCTGCACATTGGGAATCGCTGTTGCGAGCACGCGCGATTGAGACCGGCTGCTGGGTGCTGGCCCCGGCGCAGACAGGCGAACACCCGAAAACCCGTGGTAAGACGCGCTTTACATACGGTCACAGCATGGTTTTAGCCCCGTGGGGAGAGGTCGTCATCGACGCAGGGACCGATCCAGGCATTCACTTTTTCGATTTGGATGATAGTTCTGTGACAGAGGCGCGCCGTCGGGTGCCCTCATTGACTCACGTGCGGCCTTTCGACGGGCCCTGATCCAGAACCGAGCTATGACGGACGAGAAAAATGCCCTTGCGGTCACGCTGTTCAGCGAGATCCTGACCGCCGACCAGTTATTGCGCAACCGGCTGAGCCGGGTGCTGCCCAAGGGCATGGAAATCTCGCATTTCTCGGTGTTGAACCATCTGGTTTTTGTCGGCGACGAGCGCACCCCGGCGCAGCTGGCCAATACGTTTCACGTTACGCGCGGTGCGATGACCAACACGTTGGCCAAGCTGGAATGGGCCGGATACATCCACATTCGCCCCGACTGGGACGACGCCCGCCGCAAGATGGTCGCAATCAGCCCCGCCGGTAAACGGGCGCGGGATCAGGCGATTTCGTCGATAGCCCCGCTGATCAACCGAGTGGTTGGGGAGTTGGGGTTGGAGCGGGTGCGGAGTACGTTGCCAGTGCTGCGGGATTTGCGGTTGCAGTTGGAGGGGGAGTAGAGAAACAATTCTACTCGCCCCAGACTGCCCGCCAGTCAGTATGTGGACCAATTGTAGTTAAATGGCTGATGTCAATGAAACGTGAAGATGGAATGTCACGTCTGCATCGGGCGATATATTTAAGAATGTTCTCGTAAATTTCTAGGCTATCGGCGTCGTGTCGAAAATTGATTTCGGCAGCAAGTTTGTAGTCTCGGAAGG
This sequence comes from Ruegeria sp. BB7, assembly GCF_056539365.1. NCBI lineage: Bacteria > Pseudomonadati > Pseudomonadota > Alphaproteobacteria > Rhodobacterales > Roseobacteraceae > Ruegeria > Ruegeria sp. BB7. The sequence continues at coordinate 94,012 of NZ_JBQFUV010000007.1, forward strand.
CGAAAACCTTTTTTCTCGTCCTACGCGTTCGCCGTTTCTCCGAAGTGAAATACTCTCCGCGAATTTGCGTGCCCAAAAAGTACAACCGAATGTAACCAACGATCTCGTTAAAAACCCATGGGCCATAGGTGTCATGCAAGTGCTGACCACGTTGCTTTCTGGACCGCTCAATGACCTCAGAACTTACTTCGTTCCAGATTGGCGCATCAAATGCGCTGTCCCGCTCCGCCTCAAGTGCTGAGCGGTAGTCCGCTTCTGGAAGTCGATAGACGGGAACATCAAAGAAATACTTCATTTCAAGAGGGCTTCACACTCGCCGTCACATAATTCACGCTCAGATCCCGATCCGAGATTGACCAGCTCCAGAGGATCGGGTTGAAAACGAAGCCCTTGCGGTCCACTGGCTCCAGCCCGGCTTGGCTCAGCAGGTCGTACAGCTCATCTGGGGTGATGAATTTGTTCCATTCATGCGTCCCGCGAGGCAGCCAGCGCATGACGACCTCGGCTCCGACAATCGCCATGGCATAGGATTTCGGGTTGCGGTTGATCGTCGAGCAAATCTCCAACCCGCCGGGTTTCAGTAATTGCCGCGTGGCTTTCAGATAGGACAGCGGGTCCGCTACGTGCTCGACCACTTCCATGTTCAGGACCACATCGAACTGCTCGCCGGCTTCGGCCAGCGCCTCGGCGGTGGTGTGGCGATAGTCGATGTCCAGCCCGGATTGCTCGGCGTGAATGCGCGCGACAGGCAAGTTGCCTTCGGCGGCGTCGGCGCCCACGACCTCAGCCCCCAGACGCGCCATAGGTTCGCTCAGCAAGCCACCACCGCAGCCGATATCCAGCAGACGCAGGCCCTCAAACGGGTTTGGCGCCTTCAAATCACGGTCAAACTCGCCCGCTATCTGCTGTGTGATATAATCCAGACGGCACGGATTCATCATGTGCAGCGGTTTGAATTTTCCGTGAGGGTCCCACCACTCTGCCGCCATCGCTTCGAATTTTGCGATCTCGGACGGGTCCACAGTGTTCGGATGCGCTTGCATTCCTGTCTCCGTATGCTCTTTTACGTTTAAGGACTATATAGGGCCATAATGGACAAGTACCCGGACCAAAAGCGCGCAGTTCAATATCTGCACCCGCCGATCGACCCCTTCGATCAGCGCATGCTGGATGTGGGCCAAGGCCATCGCATCTATATGGAACAATGCGGAAATCCGAAAGGGGTACCGGTTGTGGTGCTGCATGGAGGACCGGGTGGCGGCTGTAGCCCGGCGATGCGGCGGTATTTTGATCCCGATGTCTATCGGGTGATTCTGTTTGATCAACGCGGTTGCGGGCGCTCGCGGCCACATGCGTCGGTGACCGACAACACCACTTGGCATCTGGTGGCCGATATCGAACGGCTGCGGACCCTGCTGGATATCGACGATTGGATTGTGTTCGGCGGCAGTTGGGGGGCGACCCTGGCTTTGATCTACGCTCAGGCACATCCTGATCGGGTGGCTCGTCTGGTGCTGCGCGGTGTGTTCCTGGCTACGCAGGCTGAGTTGGATTGGTTCTATGGCGGCGGTGCAGGCAAGTTCTGGCCCGAACAATGGGCCAAATTCACCGCTCTGCTGACCGAGGATGAGCTGTCCGACACGATCAGAGCCTATAACAAGCGCTTGTTCTCGGGTGACCGCGCCACAGAGATTCTGTACGCGCGCGCCTGGTCAGCTTGGGAAAACGCGCTGGCCTCGGTCCACGCACCGGGTGGCGTCGGAGAAAGCCCCGGCGATTATGCCCGAGCCTTTGCGCGGCTTGAGAATCACTATTTCATCAATGGCGCTTTCCTTGAGAAAGATGGCCAGATTTTGGATCAGATGGACCAGCTCGCCCACATCCCCGGCCATATCGTACAAGGGCGTTACGACATGATCTGCCCACCGCAAGCTGCGTGGAAACTGGCTGAACGCTGGCCGACTGCTGAGCTGAAGATGATCCGCAATGCAGGCCATGCTCTGTCCGAACCCGGTATCAGCGCCGAGTTGGTCCGCATTATGGACCGCGTGGCGGAGGGGGTCGCATGACCCGGATGGACCGCCGTGCTCTGTTCGCCTCGGGTGCTGCGGCTGCGCTGCTTGCAGCCACGGGCGCGTCTTTGGCGGATATGCCGAAAAAGGGCGGCACATTGCGGTTGGCCGTGCCGCGCGATGACAGCCTAGAGCAGGTGGCCCGGGGCGCCGTGTTCGACACCCTGACCGAGATCGCGCCCGACGGCACCTTGCGCGGTGAACTGGCGACCGGCTGGCAGACCGATTCCGACGCGCGTATCTGGCGCTTTGACCTGCGCCAAGGCATCACGTTCCACGATGGCGCGGCGCTGGCAGTAGAAGATGTGGTCGCGGTTCTTCGTGAGGTTGGACAGGCCGAGGCGCTGACGACCGACTCGGTGCGGTTGGAATTGGTAGAGGCCAATCCGGGCCTGCCTTTCTTACTGGCCGACAGCCGCTTTGTCATCACGCGGGACGGGCAGGGTGTGACGCCTCTGCCCACAGCCAACGGCACTGGATGCTACCGCGTGGAACGGGCCGAAGATGACCGTCATTTCCTTGGACGTAAGGTGGCGGGGCACTACAAGGACGGTGCGGCCGGGTGGGCCGAGGCGTTCGAGATTATCGTCATCCCCGACGCACGCGTTCGCGCCGAGGCGCTGCGAGACGGTTATGTGGATGTTGCGGCGCTGCCCGCGAGTGATGATTTGAAAGGCCAGCGCGGCCTGCGGTATCATCCCAGCGAATCGGATATGGCGCTGGCCGTGGCCCCGAATGTAGGTATGCCGCGCCAGATCGGGGCACAGCGCGCGCTGGACGACGGGCGCATTGCCGAACGGTGGTGGCGGGCGTAAATCCGTTCACGAATCCCGCCGGGGGTTGCAGTTTCGACAAACCCTGCGTATATGCAGTTTCAACAGCGGCGTGTCGGGCTTCGGTCCGGGGCTCCACCGGAAATTTCGACGGGCCGCGCGCCCGTTTTTTTGTGCCCGGATGAAGGGTAGAGAACCTGATGACAAACGACCTTATTGCCAAAGCTGCCATTGACCGGCGACTGGCCGAGATCATCACGCCGGTGATCGAGGATCTGGGGTATGAGCTGGTGCGAATCCGCCTGATGAGCGGCAAGCAGACCACGCTGCAGATCATGGCCGATAAGCCGGATGGCGGCATCGAAGTGGATGACTGCGCCGAGATTTCAAACGCCGTCAGCGCCACGCTGGATGTCGAGGACCCAATCCTCGATGCCTATACGCTTGAGGTCTCCAGCCCTGGCATCGACCGCCCTCTGACCCGCCTCAAGGATTTTGAGACCTTCGAGGGGTATGAAGCCAAGATCGAAACCGCTGAACTGATCGATGGCCGCCGCCGGTTCAAGGGTGAGCTGGCCGGGATCGAAGGGGATGAGGTGTTGATCAACATCCCCGAGGGCGATGAGACCATCACCATCGGTCTGCAATTCGACTGGCTGAGCGACGCCAAGCTGGTCCTGACCGATGACCTGATCAAGGAAATGCTGCGCCAGCGCAAAGACGCCGGTGCCTTGAACGAAAACGCTTTCGACGAGATTGAGACCGAAGGGTCCGAAGAGGAGACGAACTGATGGCAATCACCTCAGCCAACCAGCTGGAGCTGCTGCAGACCGCCGAGGCCGTGGCCCGCGAAAAGATGATCGACCCCGGTCTGGTTGTCGAAGCGATGGAAGAATCGCTCGCCCGTGCCGCCAAGAGCCGTTACGGCGCCGAAATGGATATCCGCGTCAGCATCGACCGCAAGACTGGCAAGGCAACCTTCACCCGCGTCCGTACTGTCGTCGAAGATGAAGAGCTTGAGAATTATCAGGCTGAGATGACTGTCGAGCAGGCGAAGCAGTATATGGAATCGCCCGAGGTTGGCGATGTCTTCGTCGAAGAAGTGCCTCCCGTGGAGATGGGCCGAATCGCCGCGCAATCCGCCAAGCAGGTCATTCTGCAAAAGGTGCGTGAAGCGGAGCGGGATCGTCAGTACGAAGAATTCAAGGATCGCGCAGGCACCATCATCAACGGTGCTGTTAAGCGCGAGGAGTTCGGCAATGTCATCGTCGATCTGGGCGGTGCCGAGGCCGTTCTGCGCCGCAATGACAAGATCGGTCGCGAAAGCTATCGCCCGAACGACCGCGTGCGTGCCTACATCAAGGAAGTGCGCCGCGAGGTTCGTGGCCACCAGATCTTCCTGTCGCGCACCGCGCCTGAATTCATGGCCGAGCTGTTCAAGATGGAAGTGCCGGAAATCTATGACGGCATCATCGAGGTTAAGGCCGTGGCCCGTGACCCCGGTTCGCGCGCCAAGATTGCCGTGATCTCGTATGATGGCTCGATTGACCCCGTCGGTGCCTGCGTTGGTATGCGCGGTAGCCGCGTGCAGGCCGTTGTGAACGAATTGCAGGGCGAGAAAATCGACATCATCCCTTGGAACGAAGATCAGCCGACCTTCCTGGTGAATGCGCTGCAGCCCGCCGAGGTCTCCAAGGTGGTTTTGGATGAAGAAGCTGGCAAGATCGAGGTTGTGGTTCCAGAGGAGCAGTTGAGCCTCGCTATCGGCCGCCGTGGTCAGAACGTACGTCTGGCCAGCCAGCTGACCAACCTGGACATCGACATCATGACCGAGGCCGAAGAGTCAGCGCGTCGTCAGAAGGAATTCGAAGCCCGTACGCAGCTGTTCATGGAAACGCTGGATCTGGACGAATTCTTCGCTCAGCTGCTGGTTTCCGAAGGTTTCACCAACCTCGAAGAGGTGGCTTATGTGGAGATCGACGAACTTCTGGTCATCGACGGCGTTGACGAAGGCACTGCACAGGAGCTGCAAACCCGTGCTCGTGAGTTCCTTGAAGCGCAGGCCAAGGCGGCTCTGGATGCTGCTCGGGCTCTGGGCGTTGAGGACAGCCTTATTGAATTCGAGGGCCTGACACCCCAGATGGTAGAGGCATTGGCAAAGGATGACGTGAAGACGTTGGAAGACTTTGCCACATGCGCTGACTGGGAACTGGCCGGTGGCTGGACCACGGTCGACGGTGAGCGTATCAAGGATGATGGTGTGCTTGAGCCTTTCGGCGTTTCGCTGGAAGAAGCACAGGATCTGGTTATGACCGCGCGCATCATGCTGGGTTGGGTTGATCCGGCCGAGCTGGAGCAAGCCGAAGAAGATGGCGAAGCTGTAGACGAGGAAGCCGAGGCCTGATCCCAGGCCTTGGGGTGCGTGCATGAGTCGCGGTGGCGTCCATAAGGATCGGTCCGAGGGACCTGAGCGCAAGTGCATCGCCACAGGCGAGGTGCAGCCGAAATACGGGCTGATCCGCTTTGTGACGGGGCCGGACGGTCAGGTCTATCCGGATGTCGCGGCGAAATTGCCGGGACGCGGGGTCTATGTGGCGGCAGATCGTGCTGCGCTGGACAAGGCCGTGGGCAAGAAGCTGTTTGCGCGTGGGTTCAAGGTGCAGGTCACTGTGCCAAAGGACCTGACGGAAGAAGTTGAAAAGCAAGTTGCGCGCCGTGTGGTTGAATTGCTCAGCTTGGCGCGCAAATCCGGCGACGCAGTCGCAGGGTATGAAAAGGTCAAGACGTGGCTGGACCGGGAAGAGGCCCAGGTACTGATTCAGGCCGCAGATGGATCGGGGCGCGGCAAGTCGAAACTGAGCACGCCGCACTTTGGAAAATACATCGGCTGGCTGACGGCGGACGAGTTAGGGCAGGCATTTGGGCGCCAAACGGTGATTCATGCGGCCTTGGCCTCTGGTGGACTCGCCAAACGTGTTGTAGAGGAAGCGCAGCGCCTGCGTGGCTTGCGCGAAACGGATGACGGCGGCAGGGGCCGCACGGAAGGGTAAGAAGCTTTATGAGCGAGAATGACGGCAAAAAGACATTGGGTCTTCGTGGCGGGGCACGCCCCGGAAATGTGAAACAGAGTTTCAGCCACGGACGTACCAAGAATGTCGTGGTGGAAACCAAACGCAAACGCGTGGTGGTTCCCAAGCCGGGCGCCGGCAAACCGGGTGGCGGAGCGACGCCGTCGGGTGATCCGTCGCGCCGCCCTGCGGGTATCTCTGACGCGGAAATGGCACGCCGGATGAAGGCGCTGCAAGCCGCCAAAGCGCGCGAGGCCGAAGAGGCCGCCGCCCGCGAGGCCGCCGAAAAGGCGCGTGAAGAAGAACGCGCCCGCCGCCGCGCGGAACAAGAGGCCAAGGAACGCGAACAGCGTGAGGCTGAAGAACGCGCGCGCCAGAAGGCCGAAGAAGAAGATCGCAAGCGCAAAGAGGCAGAAGAAGCTGCCAAACGCGCTGCCGCCGCCCCGGCCCCGGAAGAACCCAAAGCCGCCCGCGCCCCGGCCAGCAAGCCTGCTCCGGCTGCGACTCCGCGCAAGCAGGATCGCGAACGTGAACAGCGCGGCCGTGGCAAGGGTCGTGATGACAACCGCCGTTCGGGCAAACTGACACTGGGTCAGGCCACGGGTGGTGAAGGCAATCGTCAGCGCTCGATGGCGTCAATGAAGCGCAAGCAGGAGCGCGCGCGTCAGAAAGCCATGGGCGGTCCGGTCGAGCGAGAAAAGGTGATCCGCGACGTTCAGCTGCCCGAGGCGATCATGGTCTCGGAACTGGCCAACCGTATGGCCGAGCGTGTGGCTGATGTTGTCAAATCGCTGATGCAGATGGGTATGATGGTTACGCAGAACCAGACCATCGACGCTGACACTGCGGAACTGATCATCGAGGAATTTGGCCACAAGGTCACCCGCGTCTCTGATTCGGACGTCGAAGACGTCATCAAAGAGGTCGAAGACAAGGAAGAGGATCTGCAGCCGCGTCCGCCGGTCATCACGATCATGGGTCACGTTGACCATGGTAAAACCTCGTTGCTGGATGCGATCCGCGACGCGCGCGTTGTTGCGGGTGAGGCCGGTGGTATCACACAGCACATTGGCGCCTATCAGGTGAAAACCGATGGCGGCACCACGCTGACCTTCCTGGATACGCCTGGTCACGCCGCCTTTACATCGATGCGTTCGCGCGGTGCTCAGGTCACGGATATCGTGGTTCTGGTCGTTGCAGCGGATGACGCGGTGATGCCGCAGACCATTGAGGCGATCAACCACGCCAAGGCCGCCGAAGTGCCGATGATTGTGGCGATCAACAAGGTTGATAAGCCGGATGCAAACCCGGACAAGGTGCGCACAGATCTGCTGCAGCATGAAGTGATCGTCGAGAAAATGTCAGGTGAGGTTCAGGACGTCGAAGTCTCGGCCATCACCGGTCAGGGTCTGGACGAACTGCTGGAAGCCATTGCATTGCAGGCCGAGATTCTGGAGCTGAAAGCCAACCCCGATCGCGCCGCCCAAGGTGCCGTGATCGAGGCGCAGCTTGATGTGGGCCGTGGTCCTGTGGCCACCGTTCTGGTTCAGAACGGCACGCTGCGTCAGGGCGATATCTTCGTTGTGGGTGAGCAGTACGGTAAAGTTCGTGCGCTGATCAACGATAAGGGCGACCGCGTCAAGGAAGCTGGTCCGTCGGTTCCGGTCGAGGTTCTGGGTCTCAACGGCACGCCCGAGGCTGGTGACGTTCTGAACGTGACCGAGACCGAAGCGCAGGCGCGTGAGATTGCCGCCTATCGTGAGCAAGCCGCCAAGGACAAACGCGCCGCCGCTGGTGCCGCGACCACCCTTGAGCAGTTGATGCAGAAGGCCAAGGAAGACGAAAACGTCACCGAGCTGCCGATTCTGATGAAAGCGGACGTGCAGGGTTCGGCCGAGGCTATCGTCCAGGCGATGGAAAAAATCGGCAACGACGAAGTGCGCGTACGCGTTCTGCACTCGGGTGTTGGCGCGATCACTGAAACAGATGTCGGTCTGGCCGAAGCGTCGGGCGCTCCGATCTTTGGCTTCAACGTGCGGGCCAATGCATCGGCACGGAACACGGCGAACCAGAAGGGTGTCGAGATTCGCTATTACTCGGTGATCTATGACCTCGTAGACGACGTGAAAGCCGCCGCCTCCGGCCTGCTGAGCGCCGAGATCCGCGAGAAGTTCATCGGTTACGCCGAGATCCGCGAAGTCTTCAAGGTCACTGGCGTCGGCAAGGTTGCTGGCTGTCTGGTCACCGAAGGCGTTGCCCGCCGCTCGGCTGGAGTCCGCCTGCTGCGCGACAACGTGGTGATCCACGAAGGCACGTTGAAGACACTGAAACGCTTCAAAGACGAAGTGGCCGAGGTTCAGTCGGGTCAGGAATGCGGCATGGCGTTCGAGAACTACGACGACATCCGCGCAGGCGACGTGATCGAAATCTTCGAACGCGAAGAGGTCACCCGGACGCTGGACTGATCCGGTACGGTATAGAAATAGAAAACAGCGGCCCGAAAGGGCCGCTGTTTTTTTTGGAAGGCCGCAGGACCTCGTTGGTTTGTGCGAGATTTTCTGATTCCAGCCAGTGCCGCAATTCTTACAATTCTGTCCTGTATGAGAGGTGAGTCTGGGTAAACGTCGGCTGTGCGGACAAAGCTGCCGTTGAAGCCACTATCTGGTCGCGACATACTACATCGTCTGAGCCACACTGAACTAAGATGAGTCGAACATGACAAAATGGCCGTCGCGAGTAACTCTAGCCATTTCAGGCATCGCTTTTTGGGCTGCAGCATTCGCTCCAAGTCTGTCTACCTCTGAGACATCCAGCGATGCGAAGGTTCTCAGTGCGCTACAGGGCATGGGTTACTCCGATATTTTCATCGACGGATGTACAGTTTCCTTTTCACGAGAGATCGTTCCTACGGAGCGCAACAATTATATAACGAAGTATGATCGGCACGTTAACCTACGAACGTTAGACCTCAGCGAAGCATATGAAATTCGCAGCAGGGCAACTGATCGCGGATATCTCTACATTGCCGAAGTGCCTCTAAATAATAGGTATTACCAGTACGAGTCTCAAATATACAGCTTCAGGTCCTGGGTTCTACGCAATTACCCAAAGTCGAATTGGCCGCATACTTCTTCAAACCTTAAAGGTCACGAGGCAGCAGAAATTGAAGCTGAATTATGGAGCAGATTGCCGCAGATCAAGTATTTGAATCGGTGGACCGATCATAGTAGGACCGGTTCACTGACATTGCTCTCCCATGTATTTCGGATGACGTATCATGAGCGTAGCAACCTAGTTCTGTTTAGGGACGCTCTCACTGACCATTCAGCAAATTATCATTGCTCAAACCCCAATGAAGAGAGGGACACATAGTATGGCTGTATGGCTGAATTTCTTAATCTCCTAAGACGCGAGTGGCCCGCTCTTTGACCGGAAGCTTTGGGCTCGAACCGGACATTCGAGGCTCGGTCAAAAAAGTACGGTTTGAATTGGTTGTGTTGGCTTTTTGAGGCAAAGGCCAAATCTGTCTAATGCTCAATACCCCTTATTATCACCACGTGGCCAAAAACGTCCCCGGATGCATGATGATGTCGAAATGCTGCATCCCTTTTCTCAGATCAAAACTGACCGAATGCCCTCCCTTGCGCAGCAGTTCCGCATAATCCCGACTCTGGCGGATAAACTCGGGCGTGTCGCGTTCGGCCACTGTCACGTGATAGCGCGGGCCGGGGGTGGGCAGGTGCAGGATGGGTGACAAGTCGTGCACTTCGACTGGCGTCAGTTGCAGCGGGTCGTTAACCGGTGTCAGGCTGATCGGTTCCAGATCATAAATGCCGCTGATCAGAATCACATCGCGTACGCGTAGTCCTGCGTGGGCCAGTTCTTTGGCCGAAGTCGCCATCACCATGGTTGCCAAATGCGCCCCGGCGCTGTGTCCTGACAGGGTAATCCGCGAGGGATCAAAGCCCAGCGTATCGGCCTGAGATGCCAGCCACACCAGCGCATCTCGGCACTCGGTGATCATGTCACTGATGCGCGCGGTTGGGGCGAGCGTGTAATTAAGCGTCGCAAAGGCTTGCCCGTTCTCAACTATGGCGGGTGCCATCATGGCGGAGTCGCGATGGCTCAGGGCCTGCCAATAGCCGCCGTGGATGAAGATGTGCAGGGGTGCGTTGGTCACGCGCGCCGGAAAGAAATCCAGAACTTGCGCGGGGCTGTCACCATAAGAGAGGTTCTCCTTCACCTCCAACCGTGCGCGGTGCTGTGCGCTCAGCGCGGCGTAGCTGTCCAGATAAGGCGTCAGGTCGCCGCCGATCATCGAGCTGGGAGAGTATTCCTGATCCAGCTCTTCCCGCGTGAATCCCCGGTACAGCATCGCTTACTCCTGCTCGGCATACATCAGTTCGGTACGCACATCGTAGAGATCATGGAAAAAGCGCAAATCCAAGGCCTTGCGCAGGAATGAGACACCGCTGGACCCGCCGGTGCCAGGTTGGTCTCCGATCACGCGCTCTACCGCGGTCACGTGATCGAACCGCCAGCGCTGGAACAGGGATTCCACATCCATCAGTTTTTCGGCCAGCGCATAAAGGTCCCAGTACCGATCCGTGTCACGATACACTTGCGCCCAGATTTTCACCACTCGCGGGTCGCCGGAATAGGGGTGCGCATAGTCGCGATCCAGTAGATCCTGCCGCACGTCAAACCCTTGGCGTGCCAGCATAAACAGCACTTCGTCATAGAGCGACGGTTTCGCAAGCGCTTCCTTCAGCATCGCCATGACCTCTGGGTCGTGTTCATGCACCTTTAGGGTCGCGGCGTCCTTGTTGCCCAGAATGAACTCGATCTGGCGGTACCCATAGCTTTGAAAACCTGATGAATTGCCCAAAGCTTGCCGAAAAGTCATGTAATCGCCAGGCGTCATGGTCAACAGCGTTTCCCAGGCCGAGATCAGCTGTCGCTGGATCGCCTTCACCCGGTCGAGGTTCTTCATCGCCGGGCCGAATGCGTCCTGTTGCAGGAAGTGGCGCGTCTCGACCAGTTGATGATGCATCAGCTTCAGCCATAGTTCACTGACCTGATGGATGATGATGAACAGCATCTCGTCGGGTTGTGCAGGATTCTGAAAGGTCTTTTGCAGGTTCAGCAGAGTCTTGAGTTGAAGGAAATCGCCATAGCTCTTGCGGTGAGTCTGCGCGAAATCGGTGACCAGAGAGTCCTCGATCCCGCGTTCTAGATACCGATCGTCTTTGTCGCCCATGTGCTCCTCCAAACGCCTGAGTTTCCCCATGTTTAGGGGCAGAACCCGCACTGCGCCAGAGCGTCAGGTCCAGTCCAGCACCACCTTGCCCGACCGTCCTGATTTCATCGCGGCAAACCCATCGGCGAAATCGTCGACTTTCAGCTCGTGCGTTATAACCCGGCTGACATCCAGACCGTTCTGCAACATCGCGATCATCTTGTACCAGGTCTCGAACATTTCACGCCCATAAACGCCCTTGATGGTTATGGCCTTGAACACGATGCGGGACCAGTCGACCGGGGATTTTCCGGGTGGAATTCCCAGCAGAGCGATTTTACCACCCATCACCAGCGCCTCGACCATCTGGTCCAAGGCAATCTGCGAGCCCGACATTTCAAGGCCCACATCGAAACCCTCTTTCATGCCCAGTTCCGTGATGACGTCCTGCAATTCTTCTTTGGATACATCAACGGTGCGCACAGTCGGCACCACATGTTCGGACAGTTTTAGACGGTCCGGGTTAATATCGGTGATCACCACATGGCGCGCGCCTGCATGGCGGGCAACAGCCGCGGCCATGATACCGATGGGGCCAGCGCCGGTGATCAGAACATCCTCACCCAGCAGGTCGAAACTCAGCGCGGTATGCACCGCGTTGCCCAGCGGGTCGAGGATGGCTCCGATCTCATCAGGCACGTCATCGGGCAGGGGGACGACATTGAAGGCGGGCAGTTTCAGGTATTGCGCGAAAGCGCCCTGTTCGTTGACGCCTATGCCCCGCGTGCCGGGGTCTAAGTGAAACTTGCCCGCTCGGCTCTGGCGGCTGTCGGTGGTGATCAGGTGACCTTCACCGGAACAGCGCTGCCCGATCTCAAGACCGGTCACGTTGCGCCCTATTTCCACGATCTCACCGGCAAATTCATGGCCGGTGATCATCGGCACCGGCACGGTGGCGGCGGCCCACTCATCCCAGTTCCAGATATGAATGTCGGTGCCGCAGATACCGGTTTTGTTGATGCGGATCAGGACCTCATCCGCGCCGATTTCTGGAACTGGAGCCTGCACCATCCAAAGCCCCTCTTCGGGCCTGGATTTCTCCAGCGCTTTCATCGTGTTGGGTCGCATCAGATCACTCCCAATTCCTTGCCGACCTTGCCAAAGGCCGCCAGGGCACGGTCCAACTCGTCCTTCGTCAGGGCCGCATTCATCTGCGTCCTGATCCGTGCCTGTCCACGCGGGACGACGGGGAAGAAAAAGCCCGAGACATAGACGCCCTCATCGAACAGACGGGATGCCATCTCCTGCGCCAGCGGTGCCTCACCCAGCATGACGGGAATGATCGGGTGGTCACCGGGAAGCAGATCAAAGCCCAGCTTCTCAAGCCCCGCGCGCCAGTATTTGGCATTGCCGAACAGTTGCGCGCGCAGCATGTCGCCGTCTTCGACCAGACGAATGGCTTCCAAACCGGCAGCGACGATGGAGGGTGGCAGCGAGTTTGAGAACAGATAGGGCCGCGCCCGCTGCCGAAGCAGATCGATCACTGGCTGCGGCCCGGCGATATAACCGCCGATTGCCCCCCCAAGTGCCTTGCCCAGGGTTCCCGTCAGAATATCTACGTCGACGCCGAAGTGATCCGGCGTTCCAGCGCCGTTCGGCCCCATGAAGCCGGTGGCGTGACAATCATCGACCATAACGATGGCGTCGTATTCGTCGGCCAGTTCGCGAATTTTCGGCAGGTTGGCCAGATAGCCATCCATCGAAAACACACCGTCGGTGGCGATCATGATGTGCCGCGCGCCATCCTCGCGCGCCTGTTTCAGCCAGGCTTCGAGGTCGCTCATGTCATTGTTCATGTAGCGATAGCGCTTGGCCTTACACAGCCGCACCCCGTCGATAATAGAGGCGTGGTTCAGGCTGTCCGATATGATGGCGTCCTCAGGCCCAAGCAGGGGTTCAAACAGACCGCCATTGGCGTCGAAACAGGCGGCGAACAGGATTGCGTCATCTTTGTTCAGGAATGTTGCCAGCTTCTGCTCCAGCTCACGGTGAATGTCCTGTGTGCCGCAGATGAACCGGACCGAGGCCATGCCAAAGCCTTTAGGCTCCATGGTATTTGTTGCGGCCACGATTAGCGCCGGATGATCGGCCAGTCCCAGATAGTTGTTGGCACACAAGTTGATGACCTTTCGATCGCCAACCGTAATCTCACCGCCTTGTGGCGAGGTAATCATTCGTTCGCGTTTATACAGACCTTCAGCTTCGATCTGCGCGAGGGTGTCCGTGATGTGGGACAGGAATGCATCTGCCATGGCGGTCTCCGTTTACATGAGTCGCATATCTAACATAACGGATATGATTCCCAAATGGGGGAATTACAGTATTTAAGACAAAATTCCGTAAAGGCGGATTTTTGCCGGTGTCAGGCGTTTTTCACAATCAAGAAAACCCGAGCCGGACCGTCAGCAGTGATCGAATGCGCCACGTCAGCGGCATAGCGCGCAGTGTCGCCCTGCTGCAGATCGCGGGATGCGACACCCGAGGTCACACGGACTGCGCCTGCCAACACGGTCAGCTGTTCCCGTGCGCCGCGCGCGTGCGGCTGGCTGTTTAGGGCTCCGTCCGCATCAAACTCGATATCGTAGACCTCGTGGCCACCGGCTTCTTCTGGGGGGGAGAGGATGCGGATGCGACAACTCTGCCCCATATTGTCGATGCTGGGTACTTCTGCCTTGCGCAGCACTTCGACCTGGTCAGTTGTGTTGCTCTCTTCGAGAAGGCCAGCAAAATCTACTTGCAAGGCGCGTGTGAGGTTCCAAAGGGTCGAGATGGTGGGGCTACTTTCACCCCGCTCGATCTGGCTGACCATCGAGCGGGACACGCCGCTGAGATTAGCTACCGCTTCCAGAGACAGCCCCTTGGCCCGGCGGGCCTCTTTCAGGCGGGCGGGCAGGCGTGTCAGGATATCGTCAGTGTTGTCCGTCATGACGGAATTTCATGCGCTTTGCGGATGGGATTGTCAATTCCAACCGTGACGGGACGTCTCATGGGACAGGTGGCAGCGGCACATGCATACTGCGCGCAAATGCAGGAGGAGTTACCCATGACCGACATCGTGATTCTGGACGGCGCCCGCACGGCGATCGGAACCTTTGGAGGGGCGCTGGCCTCGACCTCTCCGATTGACTTGGCCACTGTGGCGACCGAAGCCGCGCTGGAGCGTTCAGGAGTTGAAGGCGCGCAGATCGATCATGTGGTTTTTGGCCATGTGATCAATACCGAGCCTAAGGACATGTACCTGTCTCGCGTCGCTGCGATGCAGGCGGGGATTCCGAACGGGACGCCGTCGATGAACGTGAATCGGTTATGTGGTTCGGGCGCGCAGGCGATTGTCTCGGCGGTTCAGGCGCTGATGCTGGGTGATGCCAAGTTTGCTGTGGCGGGCGGAGCCGAGAGCATGTCGCGCAGCCCTTATGTCGTGTCGCAGGCGCGCTGGGGCGCGAAGATGGGCGATGTGAAATCGCTGGACATGATGCTTGGGGCGCTGAACTGTCCGTTCGGAACCGGGCATATGGGTGTGACAGCGGAGAACGTCGCCGACGAACATCAGATTAGCCGTGAGCAGATGGATGAGTTTGCGATGACCAGCCAGACGCGCGCAGCGGCAGCTATCGATGCGGGGTATTTCGACAGCCAGATCGCGCCCGTTCAGGTCAAGGTCAAGCGGGACATGGTTGATTTCAAGGTCGACGAGCATCCCAAGGCCACCACCATCGAGGCTCTGTCCGGGTTGCGGCCGGTGTTCCAAAAGGATGGGCGTGTGACAGCGGGCAATGCCTCGGGCATCAATGACGGGGCGGCGGCGATGGTATTGGCAACAGCGGATGCTGCCGAGAAAGCCGGGTTGAAGCCCAAGGCGCGCGTATTGGGATATGCCCACGCTGGCGTGCGGCCCGAGGTGATGGGGATCGGACCGGTTCCCGCTGTGCGGAACCTGATGGAAAAAACCGGCCTGTCAGTGGACGACTTTGATGTCATCGAGAGTAATGAGGCTTTTGCGGCGCAAGCGCTGGCGATCAATCAGGAACTTGGTTTGGAAGCGGCCAAGGTAAACCCAAATGGTGGGGCGATTGCCCTGGGGCATCCGGTTGGGGCGACTGGGGCAATCATCACTTTGAAAGCGTTGTATGAATTGAACCGTATCGGCGGTTCCAAGGGGTTGGTGACGATGTGTATCGGTGGTGGGCAGGGTATCGCGCTTGCCATCGAGCGGCTCTGATTGGTGACCGGGCAGGGGGGCTGTCTGCCCCCCATCGCGCTCGGGCGCGATTCCCCCCGAAGATATTTTTAGCCAGATGAAGCGCGCGGCGATTAGCTGAACGCGGTGATCACCAAGACCAATGTGGCGCCCGCAGCTGCGCCGATGGCGGCGGGCAGGGCGGCGGACCACAAGGGTGACTTTTGTGGTTCGTCCTTTTGTGTCTGCGCGATCAGCGCGTTTTCGACCAAGGCAGGTAGGCGCGGTCCGAAGCGGGCAAGAACCATTGCGGTTTTGCCGAAGTCCCGCAAGGCGGAGCGCGGGCCGATGGATTGTTTAATGTAATCCTCGACCACGGGGCGGGCGGTTTCCCAGATGTTGATATGGTCATCCAACGAGCGCGCAACCCCTTCGACCACAACCATTGTGCGTTGCAGCAAGATCAACTCGGTCCGGGTTTCCATTCCAAATCGTTCGGTCACTTCGAACAGGTAGCTCAGCAACCGGCCCATGGATATATGTGTGGCGTCCATGCCGAATATCGGTTCGCCCACAGCGCGCAACGCGCGAGCAAATTCGTCAACGTCCTGGTTGGCGGGAACATAGCCTGCCTCGAAATGCACTTCGGCCACGCGCTTGTAGTCGCGGCGGATGAAACCAAAGAGGATCTCGGCATAGACCCGGCGGGTGTATTCGTCGATATGACCCATGATGCCGTAGTCATAGGCAACTATGTCGCCATTGGCCGCGACCTTGAGGTTGCCTTGATGCATGTCAGCGTGGAAATACCCGTCGCGCAAGGCATGCAGCAGGAACAGCCGCAGCACCCGTTCGGCCAGATCGCGGCGATTGTGACCAGCAGCATCCAGCGCCGCATTGTCACCCAGTGCAATCCCATCCGCCCAGCTGAGCGTCATCACCCGCCGTGCCGACAAAGACCAAACCACAGGGGGCAGCCAGAACCCGGCATCGTCCTTGGTGTTGGCGGCATATTCCGAGGCGGCGGCACTTTCCAAACGCAGGTCAAGTTCGCCGCGTACGACACCGTCGAAATGTTCGATCACATCCATTGGGCGCAGGCGACGGGCACCTGGCGCAAACAGGTCGACGATGCGAGCGGCGAAATAAAATGCATCCACATCCTTGTGAAAGGCGCGCTCGATTCCCGGCCGCAGGACTTTGACGGCAACGTATTCACCGGTTTTGACCAGCCGGGCCTTGTGGACCTGAGCGATCGAAGCAGCAGCGATCGGTTCGCTGAAGTCTTCGAAAACCTCTTCGACCGGTTGGCCGAGTTCTTTTTCCACTTCGGCCATGGCCTCGGCGCGGGAAAAAGGCGGCAGCTTGTCCTGCAGCACGCGCAGTTGCGCGGCCAGTTCGTGGCCCACCACGTCGGGGCGGGTCGAGAGAATCTGACCGAATTTGATATAAGCCGGACCCAGCGCTGTCAGCGCGCGCGTGGCGGGCGGCATGTTGGGATCGCCCTTGTAGCCCAGCCATTGAAACGGCTTGCCCAAAGCATGTGCCAGAAAGCGCAGCGCACGGGGGGCCTCAAATGCGTCGAGCACCACGTTCATGGCGCCTGTGCGCTCAAACGTGGCACCTGTGCGGATCAGGCGGATGATGTTGTGAGGACCACGCATTAAATCTTCCAGCCGGAATGCAGCGCGGCGATGCCCATGCTGAGGTTGCGGTATTTGGCGTTATCGAACCCGGCGGTGCGAACCATGTTCAGAAAGGTTTCCTGATCCGGGAACTTGCGGATCGATTCCACCAGATACTGATAGCTGTCGTAGTCGTTGGCGATCAGCTTGCCCATCCGAGGGATGACGTTGAAACTGTAAAGATCATAGAGTTTCTGCAGCCCGTCATTTGGCAATTGGCTGAATTCCAAAACCATCAGGCGACCACCGGGTTTCAGAACGCGGAACGCTTCGTTCAGGGCCTCTTGCGGGCGGGTCACGTTTCGGATGCCAAAAGAGATGGTGTAGACGTCGAACGTGTTATCCTCGAAGGGCAGGGACATGGCATCACCGACCACCCAGTTCAGGCTGTCGGCCATCTGATCAGCCTCGGCCCGTTGGCGGCCTTCGACCAGCATTGGCTCGGTCAGGTCCAGAACGGTGGCGTGGCCATGGCCCGCGCGTTTCAGAAATCTGAACGAAATGTCGCCAGTACCGCCCGCCACATCCAGCAGGCGCTGACCCGGGCGTGGGGCCAGCCAATCCATCATCGCGTCTTTCCAGACCCGGTGAATGCCCATCGACATGACATCGTTCATCACGTCGTATTTCGAGGCAACCGAGTTAAACACGCCTTGCACGCGCCCGGCCTTGTCAGCCTCGCGCACGGTTTCAAACCCGAAATGAGTGGTCTTGTCGTTGGTGTCGGACATGAAAGTGACGCCTTTGCCAGTGTTGCCCATCCTTATAGGGCTCAGCGCCGGGAAGACAATCGCGCGAAATGGTAGCAGGGGGCGACGAATTGGCAGATGTGCCACAGATTTTCCCAAGTCGTTGCTTAAGACGGTAGACAGTTTAGATAAGTGGTTCTTTTGACATGCCAAAATTCACTGTTATTGCAATATTTTTAAGTGTTGGTCTGCCTCTTCTATTTGTCACCTGGCGGGCGTGGGCAGCCTATCGCACGATCTCACGCGTTCGCCGCACGGAAGGAGTTGGTGAAAAGCTGGATTAAGCGCGAAAGAATTTTGCCAATGATATCTTACCGGACTCGGTTTCCTGCATGGTTCGGGATGGGCAGAGGGCGAGGTTTCTGAGATATGTAACCGGACATGACGACATGGTGCAGGCGTTGGAATGCGCACTTGCAGCAAATCAGGAGAGAACATGCCGGAGCTTCCCGAAGTCGAAACGGTTCGTCGGGGTCTGACCCCCGCGATGGAAGGTGTTGTGATCGAGCGCGCGGATGTGAACCGCCCCGATCTGCGCTGGCCCTTCCCCGAACGGATGGCCGAGCGGCTTACAGGGCAGCGGATCGACCGATTGCGGCGGCGTTCGAAATATATTCTTGCCGATCTCAGTAGTGGTGAGACGCTGCTGATCCATTTGGGCATGTCCGGGCGGATGACCGTGTCTGGCGATCCGATGGGGCAATTCGCGCATGAACATCCGATGCCCGAGAAACACGACCACGTAGTCTTTCACATGGCCAATGGCGCGCGTGTGACTTTCAACGATCCACGCCGGTTTGGCGCGATGGATCTGCTTGCCACGGCAACTGCAGAAAGGCACAAATTGCTGGCGGTTCTGGGGCCCGAACCTTTGGGCAACGATTTCCATGAACAGCACCTGATTGACGCCTTTAAGGGCAGGAATACTCCGGTTAAGTCCGCGCTTCTAGATCAGGGAATCGTTGCCGGATTGGGGAATATCTACGTGTGCGAGGCACTTTATCGCGCAGGCGTGTCGCCACGTCGCAAGGCCGGTCAGATTTCGGCAACCCGTGTGGCGGCGTTGGTTCCGATCATCCGGCAGGTGCTGCAGGAGGCCATCGAAGCGGGAGGATCTTCCCTTCGGGATTTCCGCCAAGCCGATGGAGAACTTGGATATTTTCAGCACAGCTTTGACGTTTATGGCCGTGAAGGACAAGCCTGCCGGACCGCAGGTTGTGATGCTTTGATAAAAAGAATCACCCAGTCCGGTCGCTCATCCTTCTATTGCGCGCAATGCCAAAGATAACTTGATCCAGCATTCTCGCGTGATAAGGAATTGTACCTGAACGGAACAACCGGAAGCTTACAACTCATGGCTTTTGAGACGATCATCGTCGAAATTGAAAACCACGTCGCCCTTATCAAGCTCGACAGACCGGATGCGCTGAACGCGCTGAACGCCCAGCTCACGCAGGAGCTTTGCCTGGCGCTTGAGGAGGCGGATAAAAACGACAAGGTGCGCTGCATCGTCATCTCTGGCTCGGACAAGGCTTTTGCCGCAGGCGCGGATATCAAAGAAATGTCCGAGATGAGCTTTGTCGACGTCTATGCGTCCAATCTGTTTGGCGACTTCAATGACCGCATCTGTGCGATCCGCAAACCGATCATAGCCGCCGTTTCCGGCTATGCGCTGGGCGGTGGGTGCGAACTGGCGATGCTGTGCGACTTCATCATTGCCGCCGATACAGCCAAGTTCGGACAGCCCGAGATAAATCTGGGTGTCATTGCGGGTTTGGGGGGCACGCAGCGGCTGACCCGGTTTGTTGGTAAATCCAAAGCGATGGACATGAATTTGACCGGGCGCTTTATGGACGCTGAAGAGGCTGAGCGTGCAGGGCTGGTGAGCCGTGTTGTTCCGGCAAAGAAGCTGATGGAAGAAGCCGCGGGTGCGGCCCAGAAAATCGCTGAGAAATCTCAGCTGTCAGCGCTGGCCGCCAAAGAGGCCGTGAACCGCAGCTATGAAGTTACGCTGAGCGAGGGGCTGCTGTTCGAACGCCGCGTCTTCCATTCGATGTTTGCGACCGAAGATCAGAAAGAAGGCATGGCCGCCTTCCAGGAAAAGCGCGCGGCGCAGTTCCGGGATAAATAAGCACTGTTGCGATAGAGCTGAGATAGGCGGGCAAGCCCCGCCTTTTTCATGGCTGCTATGCAGCTTGAAAGAATCAGCTTGGCAAAGCCTGAAAACTTGGATAGGTAGCGCCGCTATACATGCGCGTGCGGCCCGCTTGGCCCGACTCACACTCGTGATTTCTGATCCGGTGCGGATATTCCGTGACGCGTAACCGAACATAACCGTACCGAACGAAGGTCAGAATCACATGGCAAATTCGCCCCAGGCTAAAAAGCGCGCACGTCAGAACGAAAAGCGCTTTGCAATCAACAAAGCACGCCGCTCGCGCATCCGCACCTACCTGCGCAAAGTCGAAGAAGCAATCGCATCCGGCGACAAAGAGGCCGCAACCGCAGCCCTGCGCGCGGCTCAGCCCGAGCTGATGCGTGGCGTCACCAAAGGCGTCTTCCACAAAAACACGGCGTCGCGGAAAATGTCGCGCCTGTCGGCTCGCGTAAAGGCGCTGGGCTAATCGCTTAAGTTGACCTTGCGTCAACAAAACAAGGCTGAATTGTTTAAAAAGGCGCCACAATCCGTGGTGCCTTTTTTCTGCTGTTGCCGGAATGCCGCGTCTTCACAAGCCTGAGAGATTCTTTCGGCGAAAGACCCGAGTCAACATCAGAGTTTCGTTGCCGTAAGCATAAGCCTCTTGTTACCACTAAGTCAGCGATTCACTCGCTTGGGGGGACAGGCTGTTTCACCGATCAAACTGACGGGCATCAGGACGGTTGTGAAACGAATGTCGGCAAAACGGCTAAGGCCGCTATGCTGATCTGCTGAGGGTCATGGGAAACCAAAGATCTGAGCCCTGTCGTAAAAAATGATTGCGATGCGCAACCCGGCATACGGGGTGTCCTTTTTCGGGTACCCAACCGTTTGGTTGTGCGGACTTTCGGGGACGAACCCGCCAGATCCATGCGGTTTGGCGAGTGGGTATCCTATTGCGTGTGAATGCAGAAATAACCGGGCAACCGGAATTGATTATTAAGGCTGACAGGCCAATAAAGAATGGGATGCGTGAGGCGCTTGATGACACAAGAAAAATGGGGACAACTGCGTAACAAACTGCTCAAGGCGATCGGAAAGAACAACTACACCACCTGGATAGAACCTCTGGAGCTGCAAGAGGTACAGGACGGCGTTGCAGTGTTCTCGGTGCCGACGAACTTCATGGGCAATTACGTTAGCCAGAATTTTGCTGATCTGATTCTGTACGAAATGAACACCGCAGGAGAATCGGTTCAGCGATTGGCATTTCGTGTCGCAGCCAACTCACCTGCACGCCCATCTGCCAGTCAAACCGTGGCTGCACCGGCTATGACGCAGGACAGCCCTCAGACCCAACCTCTGTCACAGCAAGCCGAACCAGCAAGCGATGCGCTCGAATCCCTGCAGGCCGCGCCTTTGGATGCTCGTTTCACCTTTGACACTTTCGTGGTTGGTAAACCCAACGAACTGGCCCATGCCGCTGCGCGGCGCGTCTCGGAAAGTGGTCCTGTCACCTTCAACCCGCTGGTTCTTTATGGTGGCGTTGGTCTGGGTAAGACGCACCTGATGCACGCCATCGCGTGGGAGCTGAAAACCAAACGACCCGAGCTGAATGTTCTGTACCTGTCGGCTGAACAATTCATGTATCGCTTTGTGCAGGCTCTGCGCGAGCGCCGGATGATGGATTTCAAACACTTGTTCCGCTCAGTCGATGTGCTGATGGTGGATGACGTGCAGTTCATCGCCGGCAAAGACTCGACTCAGGAAGAGTTCTTCCACACCTTCAACGCGCTGGTGGACCAGAACAAGCAGATCATCATCTCGGCCGACCGCGCCCCCGGTGAGATCAAGGATCTGGAAGACCGTGTGAAGTCACGCCTGCAATGTGGTCTGGTCGTTGACCTGCACCCGACCGATTACGAATTGCGTCTTGGCATTCTGCAAAACAAGGTGCAGCAGTACAGCAGCACTTACCCTGACCTGACCATTGCCGATGGCGTGCTGGAATTCCTGGCCCACCGCATCTCAACCAACGTCCGAGTGCTGGAAGGTGCACTGACTCGTCTGTTCGCTTTCGCGTCTCTGGTGGGCCGTGAGATCGATATGGAGTTGACGCAGGATTGTCTGGCTGACGTGCTGCGCGCCTCGGAACGCAAGATCACCGTCGAAGAGATTCAGCGCAAAGTGTCGGACTATTACAATATCCGCCTGTCCGACATTATCGGGCCCAAGCGCCTGCGGTCCTATGCCCGCCCGCGTCAGGTGGCGATGTATCTGTGCAAGCAACTGACCAGCCGCTCGCTGCCCGAGATTGGGCGCCGCTTTGGCGGACGCGACCACACTACAGTTATGCACGGCGTCAAGCGCATCGAAGAGCTGAAAACCACCGACGGCCAGATCGCGGAAGACGTAGAAATGCTGCGTCGCGCGCTGGAAGCCTAGGCTTTATCCCCTACCGCTCAGGAAGTGCCCCGGATATTCATGTCCGGGGCGTTTTCTTGTGCGCAATTCTCCACGGTTGGACGTGAACTGTGCCTGTGCGGCCACGCGACCCTTGACGCATTGGCCATTCCAACCCAGAAATCCGTAAAAAATCCTTGTGCCTCAGGGTGGAACCGCTAACGTGCCAGTCCCGCCTGTTTTCGGCACGTAAGTCAGAGGAATTGAGGGTATGAAGATCAGCATCGAACGCGGCACCCTTCTAAAGGCCGTCTCGCAGGCCCAATCAGTTGTGGAGCGTCGCAACACTATTCCCATTCTTGCCAACGTGCTGATCGAAGCAGAAGGCGATCAGGCCCTGTTCCGCGCCACGGATCTGGATATCGAGGTGGTGGACAAGGCTCCGGCGCAGGTCGAGAAAGCTGGCGCGACGACCGTTGCCGCGACCACCCTGCATGAGATCGTGCGCAAACTGCCGGATGGGGCGCTTGTTACTTTGACTGCAGACAGTGCAGCGGGGCGTTTGACAGTTGAGGCGGGCCGGTCGAATTTCTCGCTGGCGACCCTGCCGAAAGAAGATTTTCCGGTGATGGCGTCCTCGGAATATCAGTCGAACTTTACTGCCTCTGCGGCTTTGCTACGGCGGCTGTTCGACAAATCGAAATTCGCCATCTCAACCGAAGAAACCCGGTATTACCTGAACGGGGTCTACATGCATGTGGCCGACGGGTCTGAGGGTGGCAAGGTTCTGCGCTGTGTGGCTACTGATGGTCACCGTCTGGCTCGTATTGACGCGGACCTGCCGGACGGAGCAGCGGACATGCCCGGTGTGATTGTTCCGCGCAAAACCGTGGGCGAGCTGCGCAAGTTGCTGGATGACGACGAAATGGACATTGCTGTGTCCGTCAGTGAAACAAAGGTGCGCTTTGCAACACCGGATATTACGCTGACCTCGAAAGTGATCGACGGCACCTTCCCCGACTACACACGCGTTATTCCGCAAGGTAATACCCGCCAGCTGGAGGTAGATGCCGCCGAATTCGCGCAGGCCGTGGATCGGGTCGCGACCGTGTCGTCCGAACGCTCGCGCGCCGTGAAGCTACAATTGGATGCGGACAAGCTGGTGTTGTCGGTGAATGCACCCGATAGCGGTGCAGCCGAAGAAGAGCTGGCCGTGGCCTATGGCGATGAACGGCTTGAGATCGGGTTCAACGCGAAATACTTGCTCGAGATCGCTAGCCAGGTGGATCGTGAGAACGCCGTGTTCCTCTTCAACTCGGCTGGTGACCCGACCTTGATGCGCGAAGGCAATGACCTGAGCGCGGTTTACGTTGTCATGCCGATGCGCGTCTGATCGCGCTGGCGCGCGATGCCTCCGGCGGGAGTATTTTTGAAAAGATGAAGGGAGGGGTCATGACCTTGGCCCTGACCGAACTTACGGTCTCGCATTTCAGGTCTCATAAGCTGGCGCGGTTGTCTTTGGATGGGCGGCCGGTGGCGATTCATGGGCCGAATGGGGCCGGGAAAACCAATATCCTAGAGGCAGTTTCCCTGTTTTCGCCCGGTCGCGGGATGCGGCGGGCAAGTGCTGCCGAAATGACCCGGCGGCCAGAGGTGCTGGGCTGGAAGCTTTCCGGGTTACTGTGGGCGCAGGGGCAGAATTACGAGATCGAAACATGGTCCGAAGGGGGAGCGGCGCGTCAGGTCCGGATTGATGGCAAGGCGGCCAGCCA
This sequence comes from Ruegeria sp. BB7, assembly GCF_056539365.1. NCBI lineage: Bacteria > Pseudomonadati > Pseudomonadota > Alphaproteobacteria > Rhodobacterales > Roseobacteraceae > Ruegeria > Ruegeria sp. BB7. The sequence continues at coordinate 118,147 of NZ_JBQFUV010000007.1, forward strand.
GATTGATCTGGGAAAGCTGGCGCGGGTGGTCTGGCTGATCCCCTCGATGGATCGGCTTTGGATCGAAGGCGCCGAGGGGCGGCGGCGGTTTCTGGATCGCATCGCGCTAAGTTTCGATCCGACTCATGCCGAGGCGTCCCTGACATATGAAAAATCCATGCGCGAGCGGAATCGCCTGCTGAAAGAGCAGGTGCGGGATGCCCATTGGTATGCAGCGCTTGAGGGGCAGATGGCCGAGACTGGCCATCGCATTCACACCGCGCGGCTTTCGGCGTTGGACCATCTGCGCGCAGCGCAAGAGCAGGCGGAGACTGCCTTCCCCTCGGCTGATCTAGAACTGGTGCAAACCGAAGGGGGGATGCCCGAAACGGCTGACGATCTGCGTGAAGCGCTGAACGAAAGCAGGTTCCGCGATCTGGCAGCGGGGCGTACCCTGGTCGGGCCGCATCGGTCTGACCTGTATGGGGTGTTTGCCGCCAAGGGCGTGCCGGCCAAGGATTGTTCGACCGGAGAGCAGAAGGCTTTGTTGGTTTCGTTGGTCCTATCAAACGCGCGGGCGCTGGCCGAAATGGTGGGGGCACCACCGATCGTGTTGCTGGATGAGGTGGCCGCACATCTGGATGCCGGACGTCGCGCGGCGCTTTATGACGAGATTTGCGCGCTGGGCGCTCAGGCCTGGATGACGGGCACCGGGCCTGAGTTGTTTGCGGAATTGGGAGAGCGAGCCCAAACGCTAATCGTGACCGAAGGCAATGAGGACTCGGTCGTGTCGGCTTAGGCTGGTTCGTTGACTTTACGTTCCCACAGGAAGCCGCGCATGACCTGATCGACCGGGGTTTTGGCCATGTGGTTGACGTAGTTCGACATGGTTTTCTGGGCCAGACCCAGCACCACGTCCAGAACGGCGCGGTGCGAGTAGCCTGCATCGAAAAACACCTGAAGCTGTTCCTCGGTTGGGTTGCCGCGGGTTTCCATTACCTGCAGCGTGAATGTGCGCAGCGCTTCAAGCTTGGCTGATGGCAGTGGGGTTTCGTTGCGCAGGGCCTCGGTGATCTCGTCCGAAACCTTCATCATTTTGGCGATGCCGGTGTGGGCGGGCACGCAGTAGTGGCACTCGTTTTCTACGTTGATGGTCTGCCAGACAACGGTTTTCTCGTCATTGTCGAAATCGGTTTGCATGAACAAGCCGTGCAGAACCTGATAGCCTTCCAGATGCTGTGGGCTTTCGGCCATCACCTTGTGCAGGCCGGGCAGGCGACCGAATGCCGCCTGAGATTTCTCGAGCAGCGGTTTGGACCCTTCGGGTGCGGATTCGAGGTCATGAGACGGGAAATTGGCCATGTCGGAACTCCTGTTTCTGGCGCGATGAGTCGTATTTAAGGTTTCTTGAGTGATCACTCAAGTATATATTTGAGTGAACGTTCAAGTATTGGTGTGATGATGCCCCGAAAACCCTCATACGACCGCGATGCTTTGATCGCGCAGGCTCGTGACATTTTCTGGCGTCACGGCTGGGCCGGAACATCGTTGAAGGACCTGGAACGTGAATTGAACCTGAAGCCGGGCAGCTTCTACGCGGCATTCGGGTCAAAGGATGCGCTCTATGCTTTGGCGTTGGAGCGGTATGCGCAGGACGGGGTCGCAAACATGATGGCCTTGGCCGAGGAGTTGGGCCCGCTCGGCGCGCTCAAGGCCCAGCCGCGTCGCGTGGTCGAAGCGTCGGGACTGCCGACCAAAGCCTGCATGTTGGCCAAAACATATGCTGAATTGCAGGCCAAAGACCATGATCTGGCCGGGCAGGCTCGCACCCACATGGTCGCGATGAAAACCTGTTTCTCTGACCTGTTCCGCAGTGCGCAAAAGGCCGGTGAAATCGGCCCGGACCACGACCCGGATCGCCTTGCAGCCCGGTATCAATCAGACCTTCTGGGCTTGAGGCTGTTAGCGGAACGCGACGATGTGAACGCGTCAGAAATTGCTGCGGACATCGCCGCTGATCTTGATCGGCTTTGATCCGCAGGTTTTGTCCGTCAGAGCCACAAAATGTTGGGGGAGCGCGTGACATTCCCCACCAGAAAACGTATAAGTTACCAAAATAATATAGGTACTAACGGCATGTCCGAAGACGCACAGGCACCACAAGAATACGGCGCTGATTCCATTAAAGTTCTCAAAGGCTTAGAGGCGGTTCGCAAACGTCCCGGTATGTACATCGGCGACACGGACGATGGCTCGGGCCTGCACCACATGGTTTATGAGGTTGTGGACAACGGAATTGATGAGGCTCTAGCCGGTCACGCCGACCATGTGACTGTGAAAATTCACGCCGATTCCAGTGTCTCGGTCAGCGATAACGGGCGCGGAATTCCGGTGGATATTCACCCCGAAGAGGGTGTCTCGGCGGCCGAGGTCATCATGACCCAGCTGCACGCGGGCGGTAAGTTCGATAGCAATTCCTACAAGGTGTCTGGCGGTCTACACGGTGTGGGCGTTTCGGTGGTTAACGCGTTGTCGGATTGGCTGGAGCTGCGCATCTGGCGCGCCGGTAAGGAGCACGTGGCACGCTTTGAAGGCGGTGAGACGGCGGAACATCTTAAGGTCGTCGGTGAATGTCGGGATCGCACCGGGACCGAGGTGCGCTTTCTGGCCTCGACCAACACGTTCTCGAACTTGGAATACTCCTTTGAGACGCTTGAAAAGCGTCTGCGCGAGCTGGCCTTCCTGAACTCGGGTGTGCGGATCATCCTAATCGACGAGCGCCCGGCGGAGCGCCTGGAAACCGAGCTGTTCTACGAAGGTGGCGTCAAAGAGTTCGTCAAGTACTTGGATCGGTCCAAAACCCCTGCAATGCCTGAACCGATCTACATTAAGGGCGAGCGTGACGAGATCGGCGTTGAGATCGCGATGTGGTGGAATGACAGCTACCATGAGACGGTGCTGCCCTTCACCAACAACATTCCGCAGCGCGATGGCGGCACCCATGTGGCGGGCTTCCGCGGTGCTCTGACCCGGACGATCAACAACTACGCGCAGTCCAGCGGGATTGCGAAGAAGGAAAAGGTCAGTTTCACCGGCGATGACGCACGCGAAGGTCTGACTTGCGTGTTGTCTGTGAAAGTGCCCGACCCGAAATTCTCGTCGCAGACCAAGGACAAGCTGGTGTCCTCCGAGGTGCGCCCGGCGGTCGAAGGTCTGATGAATGAAAAGCTGGCCGAGTGGTTCGAGGAAAACCCGAACGAAGCCAAAGGGATCGTAGGCAAGATCATCGAGGCAGCGCTGGCCCGTGAGGCCGCCCGCAAGGCCCGTGAATTGACCCGCCGCAAGACGGCGATGGACGTGAACTATCTGGCGGGTAAGCTGAAAGACTGCTCTGAAAAAGACCCGTCGAAGACCGAAGTCTTCCTTGTCGAGGGTGACTCGGCGGGCGGCTCCGCCCAAACCGGCCGAGACCGGCTGACGCAAGCCGTCTTGCCCCTGCGCGGGAAAATCCTGAACGTCGAACGGGCGCGGTTTGACCGGATGTTGTCGTCTCAGGAAATCGGTAACCTCGTGATGGCGCTGGGCACCGGTATTGGCCGCGATGAGTTCAACATCGAAAAACTCCGCTACCACAAGATCGTCATCATGACCGATGCTGACGTGGACGGCGCGCATATCAGAACGCTGTTGCTGACTTTCTTCTACCGGCAAATGCCGGAACTGATCGAGGGCGGGTACCTCTATATCGCGCAGCCGCCGCTTTATAAGGTTTCGCGTGGTAAATCAGAGGTTTACCTGAAAGACCAAGCCGCGCTGGATGATTATCTAATCAATCAGGGCGTCGAAGGGGCGGTGCTGAAACTCGGTTCGGGCGAAGAGATCATTGGCCAGGACCTGACCCGTGTGGTCGACGAAGCACGCCAACTGAAACGCGTGCTGGACGCCTTCCCGACCCATTACCCGCGTCACATTCTGGAACAGGCGGCAGTGGCCGGGGCCTTCGTTCCGGGAGCCGTCGATGCCGACCTGCAAGGCGTCGCTGACAAGGTCGCCGCCCGTCTGGACTTGATTGCTCTGGAATACGAACGCGGCTGGCAGGGTCGGATTACACAGGACCACGGCATCCGTTTGGCCCGCATCCTGCGCGGGGTCGAAGAGGTTCGCACGCTGGACGGCCCCATGCTGCGATCGGGTGAGGCGCGTAAAACCGGCAGTTTCACGCAAAGCCTGCAAGAGGTCTACAACACTCCGGCTACACTGATCCGCCGCGACCGGATGCAGGCGATCCACGGCCCGCTAGACCTTTTGCGCGCCATTCTGGAAGAAGGCGAAAAGGGCCTGTCGCTGCAGCGCTACAAAGGTCTTGGCGAGATGAACCCGGATCAGCTGTGGGAAACCACGCTGGACCCGGACGCGCGCACCCTGTTGCAGGTACGCGTGGATGATATGGTCGAGGCCGACGATCTGTTCACCAAACTGATGGGCGACGTGGTGGAACCGCGCCGCGAGTTCATTCAGAAAAACGCACTCAGCGTCGAGAACTTGGATTTCTAAGAATTTGTAGGTGCGCCCAAAGCTTTGCATTTCGCCTAAAGATTTGCATCTTTGGCCTAAAACTTTGGGCGCGGTAGCCATCCACTGATTTTGGAATTCGACGCTTTTTGCCTGTCGGTCAAATTCTTGGCTGTTTCCAAGCCATTGTTACAGTTCCGGAGAAGCGTGTCTGATTGCCGCTTTCAGCCCCAATTACGCATGCCTTGAGGAATGATTTGTAGTTGAATCCTGAGTTAAGTGACCCACCGATCGCCAACTTTTATCACCTTGGTTGATCGCGGACGGCCTTGAGACAAAATTAGGGCAAAGCGTATGCGGGAAAGTCATTAAAAACGGTTCTATTTAAGTATGCGCGATCGGCGCCCTGATCCAATGATCGCGAGGGATTCGGGCGCTCCAATTGCCAAGCAGGTACGACGGTCGGCCTGTCAGGCATCCGCCTTTATCAAATCGCTTGCCTTTTCGCCTATCATGATCGCCGGTGCATTTGTGTTGCCACTGACGATTTCCGGCATGATCGAGCAATCAGCCACCCGCAGGTTTTGTATGCCGTGCACCTTCAGTTTCGCATCGACGACAGAGGTCTCAGCGTTTCCCATCGCACAAGTGCCAGTTGGGTGATAGATCGAGGCAGTGTTCGATCTGGCCCAATCAAGTGTGCCTTCATAATCGTCGTGATGCAGCTCGGCTGTCGGTCGAAACTCCTCTGAAATCTTCGAGGCCAGAGGGTTCTGTTTGGCAATCCCGCGCGCGATGTTCACACCGTCGACAATTGTTCGGCAATCCGTTTCAGTGGAGAGGTAATTCGGGATGATTTTGACATGTCTGGACGGATCAGGACCGTTCAGGCGTAGTTCGCCTCGGCTTTCCGGGCGCAGTTGGCAGACCGACATCGTGAAAGCCGAAAACGGATGCACACCCTCGCCGGGGCTGTCGGCAGACCAGGGTTGAACGTGGAACTGAATGTCCGGAGTTTCAACGTCAGGGCGGGTTTTCATGAATCCGGTGGCAAGACTGGCGGCCATGGTCATCGGGCCAGCGCGGAAAAGTGCGTATTTCAGGGCGATGCGCGCCTGATTGAACAGGCTGCGGACCTCGTCATTCAGCGTTGGTTCATTGCATTTGAACACTAGTCGCGCCTGCAGGTGGTCCTGCAATCCTTTCCCAACACCGGGGAGCGCATGTTGCGGTTCGATTCCGTTTTCCTTTAGATGACCTGGGTCTCCGATCCCCGACAGCATCAAAATCTGGGGGGAGTTGATTGCGCCACCAGACAAGATGATCTCGCGCCGGACTTTCAAGGTCTGCTCTGCACCCGAACGATCCCGATAAACCAGACCGGTTGCCTTTTTCCCGTCCAAAACCACTCGTGTCACAAGGGCGTTGGTGATGATATTGAGGTTTTGACGACCCCGTATAGGTTTCAGATAGGCCACAGCAGCACTACACCGGCGGCCATTGCGGGTGGTCAGTTGGAAATATCCAACGCCTTCTTGTTTGGCACCATTGTAATCCGGGTTGAAGGGATACCCTGCGGCCTGTGCTGCTGCGACCCAAGCGTCACAGATAGGGCGTTGAATTCGCATGTTGGACACAGACAAGGGCCCACCGACGCCATGGAATTCATCCTCGCCCCGCTCCTGATCCTCGCAGCGTTTGAACAGGGGTAGGACGTCATCCCACCCCCAGCCTTCATTGCCCATTTGCCGCCAACAATCATAATCCTCTTTCTGACCGCGCACATAGAGCAACCCGTTCAGCGAGGATGACCCGCCCAGAACCTTCCCACGCGGCCAGTCTATGGATCGTCCGTTCAACCCCGGATCAGGTTCGGTGCGATAGCACCAGTCAACCGAGGGGTTATGCATGGTTTTGAAATAGCCAACGGGGATGTGAATCCATGGGTTGGTATCGCGGCCACCCGCCTCGAGCAAAGCAACAGTCGTATTTGGATCGGCGCTTAACCGATTGGCAATGACACAGCCCGAAGACCCCGCGCCAACAACCGCATAATCCACTTCCATGACCGCCTCCTTCCAACGTCGTTGAAAAAAACTCTATGCAAGATGCAAGAAATATACTAGCCTTTTTTGATACAAAACGTCTCAATAATTGTGATCAGGGAGGTAAGCAATGGAGATCGGTCGGAAACTAAGTGGTATTTCACGGCGGGATTTTTTCCGCGTGGCCGGACGTTATGGCATGAGCTCGACACTGCTGGCTGCAGGCGGGTTTGGTGGGGCAATGAGCCTGACGAATCTGGCGCAGGCAGCCGAATCAACCTATGAAAAGCGCTTTTCAAAAGAGCCGAAGCACACGCTGAAATTCGGCGCGTCAGGCTTTAACACCCGCAACCTTCTGATCGAACGCGCCGGGGCCATCGAGTTCGCCCGCGATCTGGAAGAGCGTACCGATGGCGAGATTCGGATTGAATTCATCGGCGACAATCAGATCTGCGGTCAACTGAGCTGTGTCGAGAAAACTCAACAAGGGATCGTCGATATCTACGCGGCCTCGACCCAGAACTCGGCAGGTGGCGCGCCTTACCTGAACGTGCTGGATTATGCCTATATGTTCCCCAGCCGCGCGGCGCAGTATCACTTTTTCTATAGCCCGGCGAGCCAGCGTATCCTGCGCGATCCGCTGGAAAAAAGGCATGGGCTGAAATTCCTGTTCACGCACTGTGAACTTCGCGGCCTGCAAATGGGATCAAACTTTGCCGATAAGCCGACGGTGACCAAGCTGGAAGAGCTGTTTGGCACCAAGAACCGGGTGACGGGCACGCAGTTGGGTCGTATCGCCATGCAGCTTCTCAACCTGAACCCGGTCCCGGTGGCGTGGGAAGAAACGCTGGACGCGCTAAAAACAGGTTTGATCGACGGTGCCGAAACATGGGCCTCGGCCGTGGCGTACGCCAACATGTCGCCCGTGGTGTCACAATCGGTGAACTTGAAGTTCTTCTGCGGTACCGAGCACACCTCGATGTCCGCCAAGGTGTTCGACGGGCTGGGCGGTGAGCTGCAGGATGCGGTTATGGAGTCGTCCTACTTCACGCAGGCGCTGATCCAAGGTGCGAACGAAGCTGCGCTTCTGAACACAGTTGGCTTCTCGGACCCGCAGTTGCCTAACACGATCTTTGCCGAAAACGGTGTGCGCCCGGCCTTCTTGGCGGATGATCAGATCAAGCTGGCCGAGGAAATGTGCGCCCCGAACTACAATCCCGAGCCATGGGCGCAGTGGCGTGAACGCCTGAACAAATGGGCCGGTGGCATCGATACTTATCAGGAAATCTACGACATCGCGCGCGAGATTCCGGCCGATACGCTGCCGGAAAACGTCGAGCCTCGCCGTTGGTGGAAGGGCGAAGCCTGATAAACTCACACGAACCGGCCCGTCTGGGCCGGTTCCACTAAACACCGACTGGGAGGACAGGGTTCATGTCATTTTGGGCAGATGTCGGCGCGATATTCAGTGCTTTACTCACCTTCGATTCATTCGAGATTCAATCCGCGCTGGAATCCGACGCAACTTGGGTCGTAGGTGCAATCGTTTCAGCCCTGGGTGGGCTCCTCATCATGTGGATTTACCAAAAAGTGCCGTTTGTCGAACGCCACTTTGAACGTGCCGTGATGGTTTATTCCTACCTTGCAATTGCCTTCATCATCTTTTGGGGCGTGATTGACCGGTTCGTATTCAACGATCAGGAACCCTGGTCCACCACGATCCCGCCACTGCTGTTCATGGTGATGGCATGGTTCGGCGCGTCTTATAACGTGCGGCTACGTACCCATTTAAGCTTTAGCGAATTCCGCACTTCGATGCCGCGTGGCGGGCAACTGGCTTGTCTGTTCCTGGACGCAGTGCTTTGGTACATCTTCGCGGTCATCGTCATTGTGACAACTACTCGGCTGGTGGCGCTGTCGGCGTCGAACTTTCAGATTGTTCTGGGTACCGACAACATCATGCAATGGTGGTTCCTGCTGGCAGCGCCACTGTCATTCTTTTTGATGGTCGGGCGTGTGTTTCAAAACCTTGCTGACGATCTGAACAATTGGAAAACCGGTGAGCCGCTGATCCAGCAAGCCGTGATCGGAGCAGACTGATGACAGACGGAACCATGGTCACACTGATCTCGCTTGGGGTCACCTTCCTGTTCATGCTGGGCGTGCCGGTGCTACTGGTTATCGGCTATTGGGTCATTGGCTGTTCGTTTGTCCTTGGCCTGACGCTGGACAATATGGGGGCCGAGCTGTTGAACGTGTTCAACAAGGGCTTTGCCCTGCTAGCGATGCCGCTGTTTATTCTGACCGGAGACCTGATCAACAAATCCGGCATTGCTCGGCGGCTCAGTGATTTTGCCTATTCCTGTCTAGGCTGGATACGTGGCGGGCTGGCAATGGCGTCGCTGGGGGCCTGCGGGCTGTTCGCGGCGATTTCGGGGTCGAACTCGGCAACAACCGCGACCATCGGGTCGATGCTGCACCCAGAGATGGTCAAGGGTGGATATGACGAACGCTTCAGTGCTGCGACCGCAGCAGCGGGCGGTACGGTGGGGATCATCATTCCTCCCTCGATCATCTTCATTGTCTACGGCTTCTTGATGAACCTGCCAATTTCCGAACTGTTTGTGGCGGGTATCCTGCCCGGTGCATTGATGGTCTTCGGCATGCAATTTGCCTGCTGGATCATCTGCCGCATGAACGGCTGGGGGCATCTGATCCCACTGCAACTGAACCGCGTGCTGAAAACCGCATTCGGAGCATGGCTGGGCTTCTTCGCCATCGGGTTGGTTCTATGGGGCATCTACACTGGCAAATTTTCTCCGACCGAAGCGGCGGGTGTAACCGTGGGCTTCTGCGTCATCGCGGGTCTGGTCAGCTACCCGATCAACCGCATCATGGGCGCGAGGAACGACATTCCACCAACCGAAAAGACCTTTGCAGAGATGTTCGTGGTTGAAGGCTTCACGATCCCCGAGATTCCCTCGATCGTGATCCGTTCAGCCCAGATCACTGGCATCCTTGCACCGCTGATCGCAATTTCGGTTGTGATGCAGCAAATCTTGTCGCTGCTAGGCGCGCAAGAGACCATCGGGAACTTCGTGACCTCGATGGGGGGGTATCATGCGGTGCTGTTTACCTCGATGGTGATCGTATTCTTCTCGGGTATGGTGCTGGAAAGCCTGCCTGTCACGATTATCCTTGCGCCGATACTGGCTCCGATTGCAGCTTCGGTTGGAATTGATCCTATCCATTTCTCGGTGATCTTCCTTGTCGGGGCATCCATCGGGTTCATCACTCCGCCTTACGGGTTGAACCTCTACGTAGCTTCAGGCGTGACCGGAGTGCCTTATTTCCGGCTGCTGCGGTACACAGTACCTTATTTGGTCGCGTTGCTGTCGGTGTGGATTTTGGTGTCGCTTGTGCCCGATCTGGCCTTGATCCTGCTGCCAAATAACTAGACTGTTGCGGAATGGCAGAGACGGAAACACAGGACAAAGAAACTCAGATTCCAACAAACTTGCGCCTTCTTCTCATCCTTGAGGAGGTGGCGCGACGCGGGGTCGCCGTCAAACCATCGGACCTGATCGAAGCCTTAGGTCTGGCCAAGCCGACCGTTCACCGCCTGTTGCAAACCGCAGAAGCCGAAGGCTTTCTACAACGTGATCTGGATGGACGCTCGTACGGTCCTGGACATCGGCTGCGTTTACTTTCGGTCAACACGATGTCTTCCGAGCACCTGCGCACGGCGCGCTTGGCAATCTTACGAAGCGTCGCCGAAGAAGTCGGTGAAACTTGCAATCTCGCCATCCCGGACCGCGAGGGGATGATCTATCTTGATCGGGTGGAAACCAAGTGGCCACTGCGCATTCAGCTGCCGGTCGGTACGCAGGTGCCCTTCCACTGTACTGCCAGTGGTAAAATGTATCTGTCCACTCTTCGGCAAAAAACCCTGGACGGTTTTCTTTCGGCTGGAAACCTACAATCGCAGACCGAACGATCTCTGACTGATCCCAAGGCGTTGCGAGCGGAAATCCAACACATCGCTGAGAACCGATATTCCACCGATGACGAAGAATTCATGGCCGGAATGGCTGCTCTTGCTGTGCCCGTTCAGGATGGCCAGGGCAGATTGGTGGGCACGCTTTCGGTTCACGCCCCGACACAACGTCATGACGTCAACAGTCTAATGTCGTTTCTGGGCATACTGCAAAAGGGAGCGAATGAGCTTTCGGCTCTTTTGGCCGAGTGACTAGGCCCAGGCCACCTGGCCGCTAGATGACAGTTGCAGCGAGTGTGTTTGCTGACAGTCGGCAGATTGCGGGCCCGCACTATGATTCACTTAGCGCGTTGTTTCTGGCATAAGCCGTCGTTGGAATCCGGGCCAGTGTCGTGCCTTATGTGGCCTAAGCAAGAGGTTCGATAAGATAATTCTGCAGGGTGGCTGAATATTGGAACATTCTTCTGATTTGGGTGGTGGTAAACCCGCAGCAAACCCCATATTAAAGGCGCCACGAGTCCCTTAGGCAGAAAAACAGTCCCGTGTTCGATCTACCCGCGCAGCGCGCGCATCTCTCCGAAAAATATGATCTGAACCCTTCGCCCGAGCTTGCCGCAAGCATGAGCGATATCTATGACCGCATGTCGCGCGTGGTTTCGCCCGTAGATTGGGCGATCTATGCGCCCTATGTGAAGGCGATCAACGATCTAAAGGCGGAACGCAACGCGGTCATTCTGGGCCACAACTACATGACGCCCGAGATTTACCACGGCATTTCGGATTTCGGCGGCGATAGTTTGCAACTGGCAATCAAGGCAACTGAAGTTGAGGCCGATGTGATCGTGCAGTGCGGCGTGCATTTCATGGCTGAGACGTCGAAAATCCTAAGCCCTGACAAGACGGTTCTGATACCGGATATGGAGGCCGGATGCTCGCTGGCCGAATCGATTACGGCCGATGGCATTGCAGAGATGCGCCGCAGGTATCCGGGCGCGCCTGTTGTGACCTATGTGAACACCACCGCCGAGGTCAAAGCAGCATCCGACATCTGTTGCACCTCGTCCAATGCGGCGCAGATCGTTGCGGCGCAGGACAGTGACACGGTGATCATGACCCCGGATCAGTATCTGGCGCAGAATGTTGCGCGCGACGTACCCCAGAAAAACGTGGTCTGGTGGGAAGGCTCGTGCATCGTGCACGAGCAGTATTCGGCCCGCGACCTACGCGATTTCCGCGAATGGAACCCAGGCACGCGGCTGATCGCGCATCCGGAGTGCCCGCCAGACGTTGTGGCCGAGGCCGATTTCTCGGGCTCAACCAGTGGCATCATCAAATATGTCACTGATGAGAAGCCGGAAAAGGCGCTGTTAATCACCGAATGTTCGATGGCCTCGAACATCGCTGATGCATTGCCCGAGGTTGATTTTGTCGGACCCTGCAACATGTGCCCCTACATGAAGAAGATCACGCTTGAGAAAGTGCTGTTCGCTCTGGATACCATGACCGGACAGGTCGAAGTCGACGCCGAAGTCGCCGACAAGGCGCGCCTGTCGGTTCAGCGCATGATTGATCTGTCGCGCAAACTGGGCATTTGATCGACAAAATGCAAACAATCGAAACGCCGCGTGTGGTCATCATAGGCGCCGGGCTGGCTGCGGTTTATACCGCGCTGAAATTGGCGCCGCTCCCGGTGGTGATGATTTCGCCTGAGCAGCTTGGGTCCGGCGCAAGCTCGGCTTGGGCGCAGGGTGGCGTCGCGGCGGCCATGGCGCGAACGGACAGTCCCGAGGCGCATGCGGATGACACCATGCGCGCGGGCGCGGGGTCGGTACTGCGCGAGGTTGCCGAATTTGTGACCAAAGCCGCGCCAGAACATATCCTCGATCTGTCCGAGCTGGGCACCGGGTTTGACCGCACCGCTGACGGTGGGTTCGTACAATCGCGCGAGGCTGCGCATTCGGCGGCGCGGGTGGTGAGGGTCAAGGGCGACCAGGCCGGATCCGAAATCATGCGCGCACTGATCGAAGAAGTGCGCCGGACGCCGTCGGTGCAAGTGGTCGAAGGTGCTCAGGCCGTCGGTCTGGAAAGCGACGGCGCGCAGGTGACCGGCGTATATCTGACCAGCGCGCAGGCGTCTGGAGCGGGGCCGATGCTGCTGCGCGGAGCTGCGCATGTACTGGCAACTGGCGGGTCATGTGGGCTCTATGCGCAAACCACCAATCCCGCGCGTATCCGGGGGCAGGGGATTGGCATGGCCGCGCGCGCCGGTGCGCGGATTGCCGATGCAGAGTTTGTGCAATTCCACCCGACAGCCATTGATGTGGGCGAAGACCCGACGCCGTTGGCGACCGAGGCGTTGCGCGGCGAGGGGGCTGTTCTGATTGACTGCGATGGCCACCGCTTTATGCCTGATATTCACCCCGATGCCGAGCTGGCCCCGCGCGACACGGTTGCACGCGCCGTCTATGTTCAGATGCAGGCGGGCAAACGTCCGGCGCTGGACACGCGTCATGCCATAGGGGCCGAGATCGTAACGCAATTCCCGTCAGTGACAGAGGCCTGCAAACGCAACGGCGTCGATCCTGTGACCGACCCAATTCCTGTGACTGCATCGGCGCATTACCATATGGGCGGCGTTGAAACCGATCTGGCGGGGCGCAGCTCTCTGACGGGGCTTTGGGTGTGCGGTGAGGCTGCCTCGACCGGTTTGCACGGGGCCAACCGGTTGGCCTCGAACGGGTTGCTCGAGGCGCTGGTTTTCGCGCGGTCTTGCGCTCGGGACATTGCGACCCAAGTGTCGCTTGAAAATGCGCCCGAGGTCGAGCTTAGCCTAGTCCAAGGCGGTAATTCAGTTGACGTGAAAGACGTGACAGCCCTGCGTCAGGCCATGACCGAGCACGTCGGTGTTGTGCGCGATGAAGACGGACTGCGCCGGGCCCTGACCGAGATCGCCGCGCTCGAAGCCCGGCACACGGACTCTGACCTGTTCCTGAACATGACCGCCACGGCTACTCTGATCGCTGCCGCCGCTTTGCTGCGCAAGGAGAGCCGCGGCGCACATTACCGATCCGATTTTCCTGATCCCATCCCCGGCCCTGGCCGACGCTCGGCCTTGACGCTGAGTGAGGCCTTAGCCTTGCGGGACCGCATTGCGAAGGACGTAACATGAATTTCCCGGCCTTGCCTGACATGATCCTCGAACCCATGGTGCGGTCCGCGCTGATGGAGGATCTGGGCGCCAATGGCGATGTCACCACACTGACCGTGATTCCGGCTGACACCACCTATAATGCCCGGCTAAACGCGCGCGAGGATGCGGTCGTTTCGGGCATGCAGGTGGCTGCTTTGGCGTTTCGTCTGGTCGATCCGTCGTTGGAGGTCATCATCCATGTTGTTGACGGCCAGCGTTGTACCAAGGGCGACACGCTGATGGAGATCAAAGGCAGTGCGGCCTCGATCCTGTCTGGCGAACGGGTCGCGCTGAACTTTGCGGGGCGTATGGCGGGTGTCGCAACTGCTACGGCTGCTCTGGTGGCCGAAGCCGAGGGTACCAAGGCGCGCATTACTTGCACCCGCAAGACCACGCCTGGACTGCGCATCGTTGAAAAACAGGCGGTGCTGCATGGTGGCGGGTTCAACCACCGTTTCTCTCTTTCGGACGCGATCCTGATTAAGGACAACCACATCGCCGCAGCCGGTGGTGTACGGGCGGTTCTTGACGCTACTAGGGCCCGAGCCTCGCACATGATGAAGGTTGAGATTGAGGTGGACACGTTGGACCAACTGGCCGAGGTGCTTGAGGTCGGCGGCGCGGATGTGGTGTTGCTGGACAACATGGCCCCTGCCACCCTGAAAGAGGCGGTCAAAATGGTGGATGGTCGTATCGTGACCGAGGCTTCTGGTAATATCAGCCGCGACACAGTGGCTGCTGTGGCGGCAACCGGTGTGGACTACATCTCATCAGGTGCGCTAACCCATTCCTATCGCACCATTGATATCGGGCTGGACTTCTGACGCAGCGCCAAGGTCTCTGGTGCTGATGGGTGCGGCGCGCATTTGCAATATGCAAGTCACCTGAAGCTGAGTATCGGCCATTGAACATGCGCTAATAACGCTAAATTCGGGGCAGAGCGTTAATTTCGACCGGATTAATCTGGACTGCCCATCGCGCCCAATCGGATAATTGTGACCTATGTCAATGACAGCGCCCCTGTGGTGGTGTCCATTGGCCATCGATTGCTGACCGAGCTGCGCGACTACGACTTTTCTGAGGGAACGCGTGCTTTTTTGCCGATACTCGGCGAGGTCGAACAGCTGGAGGATTCAAATGCCTGATGGATGCGCCTGTGACCGGCATGCTCATATGTATTTGACGGTATCCGACGCTCTGGCTCGGGGCCTGTCCGTTGCCGACCCAATCAAAGAAACCGAAGCTGTGTCGCTGATCGATGCGATCGGACGGGTGTTGGCCCGGGATTGTACGAGCAAGGTGGATATGCCTGCCTTCGATAATTCGGCCATGGACGGTTATGCCATTCGTACGGCTGATCTGGGCAACGGCCCTATGTTCACCCTGCCAGTTGCCGGGCGCATTGCCGCCGGTGATGATGGCACACATTCTGCACCCGTGGGCACGGCGTTGCGGATATTCACCGGCGCGCCGGTGCCTTCTGATTTCGATGCGGTTCTGATGCAGGAAGATTGTGAGGTTACCGCCGATGGTATCCGTTTTACCCGCCGACCCAAGCCCGGACAACATATCCGCCGCTCGGGTGAGGACCTGAAGGCAGGTGCCCCGATCCTGCGTCAGGGATGTGAGATCTCGGCCCGCGAAGCCGCCGTGCTGGCCTCGGCCGGGTACGGAGAGGTGACTGTCTATCGTAAATTGAAGGTCACCATCTTTTCGACTGGCAGCGAATTGCGGCAACCCGGTGAAGAACTAGGCCCCGGCCAAATCTACAATTCGAACCGCTATATGCTGCGTGCGTTGTTGGACAAACCGTGGATCGATCTGACGGATATGGGGCCGGTTGAAGACGAACCTGCGTTGTTGGAACAGGTGCTGCGTGAAGCCTGCGAAAGCGCGGATCTGATCATCACCACGGGCGGCGTGTCGGTCGGTGACGAGGACCACATGCCGCGCCTCTTTGCCGATATTGGCGGTCAGACAGATGTGATGAAAGTGGCGATGAAACCGGGCAAGCCGATCATGTTCGGTCGTCGGGGCGATGCGCTATATGTCGGGCTGCCGGGAAACCCGGTTTCGGCCTATGTGACTTGGCAAATCATCGGGTCGCACATGATGGCGCGTCGGGCAGGTTTGCATCACGTGCCGCAAACATCGGAAAACGCGGTTCTGGCCGAACCGTTGGAGCGCCGGGCAGGCCGTCAGGAATACCGCCCCGTCGTTATCGAAGGCGCGATGCCAGATGGCACCCCTCGGCTGCGGCTGATGGCTCCGTCGTATAGTGGTCGGGTCGCATTGCTTGCGCAGGCGGATGGTCTGGCCGTCATCCCCGCGGAAACAGAAATGCTTGCTAAGGGACAAATTCTGCCGTTCCTGCGCTTTTGACGAGGCCCGGTGTGTCAGGTTTCTGCAAGCCTTGGGCACTGACGGCTGCAAGCGTCCTGCGTCCCGTCGAGACACTCGTCTGGCTGAGAACTCCGACCGTATGCGGGAGTGAGTTCGGAACTGATGAAGCCATCATCAATCCATTTGGAACGTGCGAGTGGGCCGACCCTGTTTGCCGCAACCGACATTTAAGTTGTCAGGTTGTGTAAAAAGCGTGAGCCCGACCTCTCGACACAGCCTTGTCAAAACAGTGCATGATATCGGCTTAGCTGAGGTATTTGAACATATAGGTTGTAGGCTCCAATCGATCCTCGAACGGGTTGCGGCAATACTTCGGAATCTCTCCGGCGATCTGAAAGCCCATGTTTTGATACAGCAGGCGCGACGGATCGGTGCTGCGGGTGTCGAGCACAAGCAATGTTCGGCCAATTGCGACGGCACGGTCTTCAAGGTTTGCCATCAGGGCGCGTCCTAGACCTTGGCGTCTGGCGTCAGGATGGACCAACAGCTTGGCCACGTCGGCGCGATGAGGTTGGTTGGGCATTGCTGCAGGGATCAATTGCACCGTACCCAAAACGCGCCCTGCGTCCTGTGCGACGAACAGGTCCAACGCACCGGTCTGCACACCCGGTCGCACCTGGTTTTTCCAATAAACCCGCGCCTGATCCGGAGAGAAGGGATGGATGAATCCTATGCTTGCTCCGGCCTGCACGCAGGCGCGCAGGATATCAGTCAGATCCTCTAACGCTGTGTCAAAGCCATGCAGGTCCAGGCGCGAGATCATATCAGCACCAGTATATACCGCGCCCCGCGCATGGGCGATGTTTCGAACCGTGTCGGCCCTGAAAGGTGATAGCGCAGGCAATCTCCGCCGTTCAGGTCGTGGGCAATGCCATCTACGGATAGCGTCAGCGCGCCGTCCAGTAGGATCAGGTGATGCTCCTGTCCGGGTTTTGGTGGGCTATCATAAGTGATCATCGTGTCCGGTGGCAGGTGCCCTTCCATCACCTCTCCGCTGAGCCCAGTCGCTGGTGGAGACACCGAGCGGCGCGTGAACCCGGTCTCAGGATCGCGCCATTCCGGTTGCCGTTCAAACGGGACTTTTGGGTCGAAACTGTCTTCAACCATCATTAGCAGGCGTGACATCGGCAGACCGTAGGCAGCACACAGCCGTCCCAGCGTTTCGGCGGTGGGGCTGACATCGCCTTTTTCCATCCGCGAAAGTGTGGCGCGACTGATGGCGCTGTGTTCTGCCAGTTGGTCCAATGACCATCCGTGGCCCCGGCGCAGTTCGCTCAGGCGCGCAGCAAGGCGATTTGAGAGGTTGTCCAGCATCGTTCAGAAATGAGAATAAAGATCGATTTCGGGATTAAACGATTAATTTAATCATATTTCAACAGGAAAAGGCGCGGAAATCTCCGCGCCTTTTCTTTAGTTCAGGATATTGAGCCAGAGTTACTTCCAGCCGACCTCGTTAAAGATCTTCTGTGCCTCGGGGATGTTCTTGGCCACTTCGGACAAGTTCACCTCGTCGGCCTTGAACGCACCCAGCGCCTGGACTGAGTCGGCAAGTGCAACGCCTTGGGCAGCCGGATACTCATCATTGCCAGCCGAGAAATACTGCTGGGCCTGATCACTTGCCAGATACTCAAGGAACAGGATTGCGTTCTCTTTGTTTGGTGCATTCGCGGCAACACCGGCACCGGACAAGTTCATATGCGCACCGGTGCCGTCCTGGTTCGGGAAGACCCAGCCGATCGAGTCGATATCAGCGGAAACGCCTTTGACGTCTTTTCGGATAGCGCGGGCAAAGTAATAAGTGTTCGAAACCGCAATATCACACTCGCCCGAGACGATGCCGCGCAGCTGGTCTGTGTCGCCGCCCTGCGGCTCGCGCGCCATGTTGGCGACAACCCCTTCAGCCCAGGCTTTGGCTGCCTCGGTGCCTTCGTGGGTGATGATTGAGGCCAGCAAGGTCTGGTTATAGGTGTTGCTGGACGAACGGATGCAGACAAGGCCCTTGTATTCGGGTTTGGCCAGATCGGCATAGGTGGCTGGCGGGTTGGCGACGTTTTCCTTATCGAAAAAGAGGATGCGGCCCCGCTGCGAGAAACCGAACCATTCATTGTCGCTGTCCTGCAGGTTGGCGGGGATGCGCTCTTCCAGCACGTCACTGTCGATCGACTGCAGAATGCCTGCGTTCTTGGCGCGGGCCAGACGCGACGTATCAACGGTCAGCAGAATGTCGGCAGGCGAGTTCGCACCTTCCGCTTCCATCCGCGCGATCAGTTCGTCGGCCTTGCCTTCGATACGGTTGATGGTGATGCCGGTCGCCTCTTCGAAATCGCTGTAAAGGCGTTCATCAGTGTCATAGTGACGCGAGGAATAGAGGTTCAACTCGCCCTCGGCGGTGGCGGAAGTTGCGATCAGAGCCGTAAGGGCGGCGGCAACGCAGGTAGAGGATTTCAGCATCGTGTGTCCCAAAATTGAAAACTGTGGCGGATCTAAATCCGACTGAAAAAGTCAATTAAACGATTCCTCAGGGGATGCAAGTAAATCTGACAAAATTAGTTGGTCAAAAGGTCGCTATGTGCGCAGGCTTGTTGGAGTCAGCGAAAATATATTTGGGGAAAGGCGCGGGAGATGCCCGCCAGAAGAGAAAAAAGGTGTTTCTCAGGCCGGGCGGGGCGAAAAGAGTTTCTGCTGGATCTGAAAACCTCTTAGGCGTCAATGCTCGTGGCCCGGCGAACCGCAAGGGTCGCCGCGGCATAATCTCCCAAGGAAATACCCCTGAATGCAAAAGCCGCTGGTTGGCAGTATGGGTTGCTGCCGAATTCATTCGAAACCAGTTCCGTCAGGTCGCCAGTAATCTGCTCGTAGGGAAGCATCGGCTTTTCGCTTTCAAGCTCCTGTTGGCGATCATCTACAACCACGGTCTTGAACGCTGTCATGCTGTCCTGAATCCAAGGGACACATGCATCGGTTATGGTGGCAAATGCGTTCGGTTTCAGCCATCGTGCATCTAGAAAAGGCTTGATTGAGTAATCCAACGTCACAGACGTCACAACCAGATCGGCATTCTGCAAAGCATCTTTTGCGCTGGAGCTTGCTTCTGCAGCGAGGCCGAGTTCCCGCGCTTGGCGGCAGAGCTTCTCAATATTGCTCTGGCCGCGCCCGAATACTTGAATCCTTTTGAGAGGGAACATTTCCGAAAAAGCGGCAAGATGCGCGTGTGCCTGCACGCCAGCCCCCACAAAAGCTATCGTTTCGGAGGTGGGATCGGCAAGACGACGTGCCGCCACGGCTGACAACGCCGCCGTTCTGACTGCTGTGACCCAGTTGGCCCCCAGGATGGCGCGCAAGACGCCTGTCTGCCCATCCATCACCATGATCGCCCCATTTATTGCAGCAAGACCCTTAGCTGGATTGTCGGGGCATACAGTAACTTGTTTGACGACGATGAATCCATCTTCGCCCACTGCCAAAGTGGACATTGCATAGCGTCCGTCGCCGGGCAAGATCGCAGTCTTCGGAGCGGTGTGAAGCCGCCCGTCTGACTTGGCAATCAGTGCTGCTTCGATGGCATCCGAAACTTCGGACGGTTGGATGTTCAAATCTTCCAAGTCCTGATCGGACAAAAAGAGCGGTGGTCCTTCGGAGCCCATGGCGCCGTCCTTTGTTTCAAGATTTTGCGCGGGCTGATGTGTCCCGAACCAGTATACATTTTCTTGGGGTATTTCGTCGACGGTAACGTAGTGACCTAGGCGAAACTCTGACGCCCGCACTATTCGCATCGCAGTAGTCGGCATATCCAAAAGAAAAAGCCGCTCTTGAAAGAGCGGCTTTTTGAAATTGGTCTGCTAAATTCTTAGCCCTGACGAGCTTTGAACTTGCGCTGCGTCTTGTTGATCACGTAGACGCGGCCTTTGCGACGCACAACACGGCAATCACGGTGCCGGTTCTTGAGCGAGCGGAGCGAGTTCTTGACCTTCATTGGTCTGTCTCCAATCTGCGGCGCCTTCATCAAGGACGTGGCCAGCGCCTGGGTTAGCGGGTGCCCCGGAAAACCGGAACAGTGAAACGATGGTGGGCGGTACAAGGATCGAACTTGTGACCCCTTCGATGTCAACGAAGTGCTCTACCGCTGAGCTAACCGCCCACGTAACCTTTGCGTGACCTGCCCCATAACGAAATGGGGCGCGGATACCCGCGCCGGTAGCGGGGTCTATAAAAGGAGTCGCAAAGGGGTTCAAGGGGTTTGGTAGAACTATTTTCCGGTCTATGTTGAATGCGAACAAGGAGTGACCATGCAGAATACGCCCTATGTATTGGATATGCCCGCCAGCCGCACGTCTTGCGTGGTATTTTCTTCTCCACATAGTGGCCGAAATTACCCTGAATCGCTGCTGAACCGCACGGTTCTAAGCGAAAATGTGATTCGATCTTCGGAAGATGCCTTTGTGGATCAGCTGTTTGCATCGGCGGTGGAGTTCGGGGCACCGGTAATTTCCGCTGTCATGCCGCGCGCCTATCTGGATCTGAACCGCAGTGCTGAGGAGTTGGACCCCGCGCTGATTCAGGGCGCTCGCCGATCTGGGCATAATCCGCGTGTGGCTTCGGGGTTGGGGGTGATTCCCCGCGTGGTGGCCAATGGGCGTGCGATCTATCGCGGCAAACTGACGATGGACGAAGCGCGCCTGCGCATTGACACTTGTTGGCGACCCTATCATGCCCGCATCAAATCCCTGCTGAAGGAATCGCACGAGACCTTTGGACAGGCGATCCTGATTGATTGCCATTCGATGCCGCATGAGGCGGTCGCCATGGCCAGCAACTCAAAATCAAGGCGACCGGATGTCGTGTTGGGTGACAGATTCGGTGCATCTGCGTCGGTCGAAGTGGTGGACCAGATCGAGGCAGCCTTTGTTGCCGCTGGACTGAACGTGGCGCGGAATGCGCCTTTTGCCGGAGCCTATGTTACACAGACTTATGGTCGGCCCGCCCGCCAACAACACGCCGTACAGATAGAGGTCGACCGCGCGCTGTATATGGATGAGGCCAAAATCGAGCCGAATGAGAATTTCGCCGCATTTCAGGAAATACTGCGCGACGTTATTCAGGACATCGTTCGTATCGAAGATGAGCCGCTGCGTTTGGCAGCAGAGTAACCTCAGCGCAGGGCGCGGCCTTTCACGATTGCATCACTGCCAAAGCGGCGCCGAATCTCATCGGTGGCGCGTTCCGCCTGTGATCTCTGCGAAGCGCCAGGGTCAAGCAGATCCCCCGAGATATCAGCTTGCGCCTCTGGGCACAGATCAGACAGACCGACGCCCAACAGGCGATAAGGGCCTTCATTCCCGACCTGATCAAACAGCCCTTTGGCGGTGCGATAGAGGCGGTCGGCGATTTGCGTGGCATCCCGCAACGAAATGCGGCGGGTGATGATCTTGTGATTGGCTTTCTTCAGTTTTAGCGTGACGACACGTCCGGCCAGGCCCTTGGCCTTGGCGCGGTCAGCAACCTTTTCTGACATTCGCCACAGATGCCCGTCCAGAATGTCCAGACTGGCGGTATCTTCAAAAAACGTTGTTTCGTTGCTGATGGATTTCATCGGCTCATGGGCCGAGACGCGCCGTTTGTCCTGTCCGCGCGCAAGATGCCACAGCCGATAACCCATTGATCCGAAACGGGCAGTCAGCGCCTCTTGGTCCCAGCGTAGCAGGTCGGAAAAACTGCGGATTCCCGCACGGTCCAGCGATTCCTGTGCGGCGGGGCCAATACCCCAAATCAGGCGCACTGGCTTGTCGTACAGAAACTCGGCCGTTTCTGCCTTGCCGATCACCGAGAACCCGCGCGGCTTGTCCAGGTCCGAGGCGACCTTGGCCAGAAATTTGTTGTGGCTCAGACCGATGGAACCGGTCACGCCCAACTCGTCCTTCATCCGTTTGACCAGACGCGCCAGCATCACGGCAGGTGGTGCGCCGTGCAAACGCTGGGTTCCCGACAAGTCCATGAAGGCTTCGTCCAAAGAAAGCGGCTCAACCACTGGCGTCAGTTCGTCCATCATCTTGCGGATGTCACGCGAGACCTCGGCATAGACAGACATACGTGGCTTGATCACTACCGCATCAGGGCAGAGTTGCAGTGCTTTGAACATCGGCATGGCCGACCGCACCCCGCGAATGCGCGCCACGTAGCAGGCTGTCGACACTACCCCGCGTTTGCCGCCGCCAATGATCACCGGTTTGTCGGCCAGTTCCGGATTGTCCCGCTTTTCAACCGAGGCATAAAACGCATCGCAGTCCATATGTGCTATGGAAAGATCGAAAAGTTCAGGATGCGTCTTTATGCGGGGGCTACCGCAGGAGGGACAGCGCCGTTCGCTGGTCAAAGTGGTCAGGCAATCTCGGCAGAGACCGGGCATGTAACTCTTCCCGCCTTCCGTGCGATACATTCAGGGGTTTTCTTATATTAGCGCCGACCGCCAAGCAAAGGCAGGGCAAAAATATGCAGATTATGTTCCGAAAGAAGACCCCCCGCGAAGTTGCGGGGGGAGGTAACGAACCACAGGAAGAGTTGGTTCGCGGGGAGTATCACGAGACCAGAATCCCTTAAAAAAACGGGTTTCGATAGGACCTAGGTTACACAGGGAAAACTCGAGTCAGGCATGTGTGTTTTGGGGCACAGAGGCAAATTGGCACGGCGACACCATAAAGTGACGTTAGGTCAATTGCTTGCGGGCGAATATCACGCAAAATTCCGCCACTTTCGCGATGCTACTTAGTGCTGTGTCAAGGAATTTAACTCGGCAAGGACCGCCTCGGCTGCGGCTTTGGGATCATCTGCCTGATAGATCGGACGCCCGACAACGATGTGATCGGCCCCGTCGCCAATGGCGCTGGCTGGGGTGGCCACGCGTTTCTGATCGCCCAATGCCGCCCCCGCCGGCCGTACGCCGGGGGTCACGATCAGGCGGCCTTCGGCCTGAGGCAGGGCGCGGATCAGGGCAGCTTCCTGCGGGCTGGCGATAACCCCATCTGCTCCGGCTTCCAGTGCGCGTGCCGCACGTTCCACCACCAAGTCCTGTACGTCGCCTTCTTTCAGAAGGCTTGCATCCAGATCGCGGCGGTTCAGCGAGGTCAGGATGGTCACGGCGAGGATTTTGAGGTCCTTGCCCGCAGCGCCCTCTTTCGCAGCACGAACCACATGCGGGTCGCCGTGAACCGTCAGGAAATCCAAATCGAACTGCGCCAGCCCACGCACGGCATTTTCCACTGTGTTGCCGATGTCGAACAGTTTCATATCCAGAAAGATGCGCTTGCCGTGATCCTGTTTCAGCTCATTGGCCAAAGCCAATCCGCCGCCAGTCAGCATACCCAGCCCGATTTTATAAAAGGACACCGCGTCGCCCAGCCGATCGGCCATGGCCAGCCCCTGCAGTGCATTCGGAACATCAAGGGCAACGATCAGGCGGTCATCGGACATTGGAACGGTCATGGGGCAAGCTCCTATTTGGCAAACGTGTGCGTCCTAGCGGGTTCCGTGTCTTGTGTCCATGCAGGACAGATTTTTGATCGAAGTCACAATTTCCAAAGCTGGGTGTGCTATGGTCCTGACCATTCAAATGAATATTTCATATGGAGGGATGATGAAACAGTTAGCGGGTATAGGTCTTATTCTGTGTTTGATCGGATGTCAGCAAATGCCATTGCAGCCTGAGGCCGCGGACACGGTGATCAGATCCCCAACCAACCAGGACCTGCGTCTTGTACGCGGATACCGATCCACCGACGACGATTGCCAGCTGACCGGAGAGAATGCTTTTACCAATGATTTTCTGGATGACGCCGCTGACCTTGTATCCTGTCCGTCGGGTAGCAACGCGGAGCAATCACTGATCGAGATGTATAATCCGCGACAGATGGCAAAAACCGGCGGCTACACAGTATATTCCGTGCCGCGACGCTGATAGGTTCGCCATTTTTTCCTGGGGGAATTGCTACGAGAAAAGCTCTGTCAGGCGATCATCAATTTGCGCACAGATTTGCACGTGCCTGAGTTTTCTTGGCGCAACCCGGTACTCAGTTCCGTTCATGACTTTCATGGTTTTGGCCAAAAGCGGTGCTGCCTGTTGTGCGGCGTCCTTAAGGGGCACAATATCACTTTCCAAGCCTTCGGGCGCGGCCCCTTCGGCTTTGCGGCGTTGAACATGCCCCCAACTGATAAGTGCATTCTGGCGATAGGTTCTTACGTCCGATGGTGTCTTCTTCAGCTCTTCGAGATCCGATTCCAAGGCTTGGGCGCGCCGCCGAAATGAGTCGCGGTTCGCCAGTGGAAAATGGATAAGTGCGAAGTCCGGGTCATTTTTCCAATCCCCAAAGGCACCATGGGCACCCAGAGAAAACTTGATTGGCCGACCCAAAACAGATGGTTTCGAATTATGTCCGACAGCATACGCCAGCGCTGCTCGTCGAAATCCTCGGGCAGCTGGTTGCGGGGAACTCTTATATGGTTGCAGTCCTTGGCCAGTTCGCAGTGAACAGGATCATCCCCATGGCCGATGATGTACAGGATTTCTGCCCGGAACAACTGCTCATAGCACTGAACCCATTTTTCCAAATACCGATGGTCTTTATAAACCATTGTCACTGCGGCGACTTTCAATTCGCACTCTCCCAGAAGCGGAAGGCAAGATATTTGAGCGTCTGGTCAGCAGCAAGGTGAAAGTTGAGCGATCCGCCAGACAATGGATTCGGTGATGGTCGGTCTTCATCTATCTAAACGCACTAGAGAATTTTGCGACAGGGCAGTTGTCAGATTCTTGAAGCTGCATCTTGAACGGGCAAAGATATTTCCCAGATTGAATGTGAGGCCCAAACCGTCGTGTGCCGCCAAGCGGGTGCGAACACTTTGGGCGCTTGAGAGAAGGAGAACAATATGGACTTGAACAAGTTCACCGAGCGGGCACGGGGTTTCGTGCAAGCCGCGCAAACGATTGCGCTGCGCGAGGGGCATCAGAGGCTGGAGCCCACACATATACTCAAAGCATTGATGGATGACGATCAGGGGCTGGCGAGCAACCTGATTACACGCGCGGGTGGTGCGCCGAACCGCGTGGTCGAGGCGTTGGACGCGGCCATGGGGAAAATCCCGAAGGTCAGCGGCGATGCAAGCCAGATTTACATGGATGGTCAGACCGCCAAGGTTCTGGACGAGGCGCAGAAGATCGCAACCAAGGCGGGCGACAGCTTTGTGCCGGTCGAGCGCGTGCTGATGGCGCTGTGCATGGTGAAATCCAAAGCCAAGGACGCATTGGAAGCCGGAGCCATATCCGCCCAGAAACTGAACGAAGCGATCAACGATATTCGTAAGGGCCGCACTGCTGACACCGCATCTGCGGAAGAGGGGTATGATGCGCTCAAGAAATACGCGCGCGACCTGACCGAGGCTGCGGCTGAGGGCAAGATCGACCCGATCATCGGGCGCGATGAGGAAATCCGCCGCTCGATGCAGGTTCTGTCGCGCCGCACCAAGAACAACCCGGTTCTGATCGGTGAACCCGGCGTCGGTAAAACCGCGATTGCCGAGGGCATGGCCCTGCGCATCGTCAACGGCGATGTGCCGGAATCGCTGAAGGACAAGAAGCTGCTTGCGCTCGACATGGGCGCGCTGATCGCTGGTGCGAAATATCGCGGTGAATTCGAGGAGCGTCTCAAGGCCGTTCTGACCGAGGTGACCGAGGCCGCCGGTGAGATCATCCTGTTCATCGATGAGATGCACACGCTGGTTGGTGCCGGTAAATCCGATGGCGCGATGGATGCCGCCAACCTGATCAAGCCTGCGCTTGCCCGAGGTGAGTTGCATTGTATCGGTGCGACAACGCTGGACGAGTACCGTAAATACGTTGAAAAAGACGCGGCCCTTGCGCGCCGGTTCCAGCCCGTGATGGTCACCGAGCCGACGGTCGAGGATACGATCAGCATCCTGCGCGGTATCAAGGAAAAGTACGAATTGCACCACGGTGTGCGCATCTCGGATTCGGCGCTGGTCTCGGCGGCGACACTCTCGCATCGCTATATCACCGACCGCTTCCTGCCCGACAAAGCCATCGACCTTGTCGATGAGGCGGCGTCGCGGTTGCGAATGGAGGTGGATTCCAAGCCCGAAGAACTGGACCAGCTAGACCGCCAGATCCTCCAGATGCAGATTGAGGAAGAGGCGCTGAAGCTGGAAGACGATGCGGCATCGAAAGATCGTCTGGAAACCTTGCAAAAGGATCTGGCCGATTTGCAGGAGCAGTCCGCCGAGATGACCGCCCAGTGGCAGGCCGAACGGGATAAGCTCGCGGGTGCGCGTGATCTGAAAGAACAGCTCGACAAAGCGCGTGCTGATCTGGAGATCGCCAAGCGCGAAGGCAACCTCGCCAAGGCCGGTGAGCTGTCTTATGGTGTCATCCCTGAACTTGAGAAAAAGCTGACCGAGGCTGAAAACGCCGAAAGCAACGCCATGATGGCCGAGGAAACGGTGCGTCCGGAACAGATCGCTTCGGTGGTCGAACGCTGGACCGGTATCCCGACCTCGAAAATGCTGGAAGGTGAGCGCGAAAAGCTGCTGCGGATGGAAGACGATCTGCATTCCCGAGTGATCGGTCAGGATGCGGCGGTGACTGCTGTCGCCAACGCCGTGCGCCGTGCGCGCGCGGGTCTGAATGACGAGAACCGCCCGTTGGGCTCGTTCCTGTTCCTTGGTCCGACCGGCGTGGGGAAAACCGAGTTGACCAAGGCCGTGGCGAATTTCCTGTTCGACGACGACAACGCGATGGTGCGTATCGACATGTCCGAGTTCATGGAGAAACACGCGGTCGCCCGTCTGATCGGTGCCCCTCCGGGCTATGTCGGCTACGACGAAGGTGGCGTGCTGACCGAGGCCGTTCGGCGCAGGCCTTATCAGGTCGTGCTGTTTGACGAGGTCGAAAAGGCGCATCCGGATGTGTTCAACGTGCTGCTGCAGGTTCTCGACGATGGCGTTCTGACCGATGGTCAGGGCCGCACCGTGGATTTCAAGCAGACGCTGATCATCCTGACGTCGAACCTTGGCTCTCAGGCGCTCAGCCAACTGCCCGAAGGTGCGGACAGCGCACAGGCGCGGCGGGACGTGATGGACGCGGTCCGGGCGCATTTCCGGCCCGAATTCCTGAACCGTCTGGATGAAACGATCATCTTTGACCGCCTCAAGCGGGCCGATATGGATGGCATCGTCGATATCCAGATGGCACGCCTGCAGAAACGTCTGGCCGCCCGCAAGATTGAATTGGCGCTGGACGATGGGGCCAAGGAATGGTTGGCCAACGAGGGCTATGACCCGGTCTTTGGTGCCCGTCCGCTCAAGCGTGTGATCCAACGCGCCCTGCAGAACCCGTTGGCCGAAGCTCTGCTGGCCGGTGAGATCAAGGATGGCGAAACCGTGCCCGTAACTGCAGGAACCGAAGGTCTGATCATCGGTGACCGGTTGGGAACATCGGAGCGACCTCGGCCGGACGATGCGGTCGTGCACTAGTCATTCGCGAGACGCACCCATGAAAAGCAACCCTAAGATGAAACCCGCCCTTTTATAGGGCGGGTTTTTCTGTCACCACCCAGTCGGTCCATAAAACAAAGGAATTGGTTCGATGGCGGGTATGGATTGGACTTTATTGCTCAACACAGAAAAGTTTGGTGACGAGCGGGGCAAACCAGATTCCCCCGACCGGCCCGGATACGTTCGTGCAGCGGATGGTATCACGTTCTCGGCTTCGTTCCGCCGTTTGGCCAATAAGACACAAGTTCATCCACTGTATGACAACGATCATCTGCGGCACCGATTGATACACTCGGAAGAAGTAGCAAGCGTTGGCCGCTCGATTGGAACGCGGATCGGTGCCTGGTTGGCGGCAGAGCAGTATATTGCGGACAGCGACATTCACAAAGTCGCAGGTGTTGTGCATGCTGCCTGCTTGGCGCACGACTTGGGTAACCCGCCTTTCGGGCATTCAGGCGAGGAAGCCATCGGGGCGTGGTGCGCCGAACAGCTGGACCAAGGATCGCGCGCGTTTCGGGGAATTGATGCCTCTTGCTGGCATGAATTTGAAAAGTTCGAGGGCAACGCCCAGGGGTTTCGTATTTTGACCCGTCTTGAGATGTACCGCAACGACGGGGGGCTGCGCATGCCGAACGCTGTGCTAGGGGCATTCATGAAATACCCAATGGGTGCGGAGACCTCGAAGCGTCTGAAAAAAAGAAAATCTAAGGACGACTTGTATGTTGGCGCCAAGAAGTTCGGTTTTTTCGAAGCCGAGCGAGAATACTTCAAAATGGCTGCGGACAGAATGCAATTGATCGAAGCAGAAGGGCCCGATGGTCAGAAATGGTGGCGACGTCACCCTCTTGTTTATCTCGTCGAGGCTGCGGATGACATTTGCTACAATATCGTTGATTTGGAAGATGGCTATTCTGCAGGTGACCTATCCTGCCAGACTGTCGAAGATTTTTTGTCAGCTATCGCGATTTCGACAGAGCGAAATCAGGCTGGTTACACCGAATACGAAAGGATCAGCTATTTACGTGCGCGTGCAATTGGTGGGGCGATCGATGCATGCGTGAAGGCGTTCAAGGATAATCACGAAGAAATACTGAGCGGCCGTTTCTCGGAATCCCTGATCGGAGTGTCCAGTAAGTCCAAGGAATTTAAAGCGATCAAGGATCTGGCTCATGAGCAACTCTTCACAGCCCCCCGTAAAACGAAGCTTGAGGTCAAAGGGCGGAATATAATCCGTAAAGTTATGAATGGATTATGCCCGGTTTACGAAACATTGGCGCAACATGACTGGAACATAGATGCATTGCCCGCGTACGAGCGTCAGGTCATCAGTGCGGTCGATCTGGATTTGCGCGATGTAAAGGACGCGTACACAGCCCTGCATTCTTTGACTGATTTTGTTTCTGGTATGACAGACCGCTACGCCGTGCAGGTTTCCGACATGTTGTCGGGCTGAAGCAGGGTGTGCAAGGCTTGGCGAAAGTTACAATCCGGTCTCTCAATCGTTACGCTTGTTTCCTTTGTGCCGTGCTAACAGACCCTATCTAGAATCCTGACCGGAACTGAACGGAGACCACAATGGCGCACCGCTGGACCAATACTTTGACACATGCCGACGTCACCCCCAGGGCGGCGTTCCTGAACCGGCGGCAGATGATGGCTGGGCTGGCAGGTGTAGGGCTGGCGGGGCTTGCGCGCGGTGCCTCGGCACAGGAAGCGCTGGAGCCGAACACCTGGGAAGAGATTACCTCGTACAACAACTTCTATGAGTTCGGCACCGGTAAGGACGATCCGGTGAAATATGCCGGCGCGCTGACCACCGAACCGTGGAGCGTCAAGATCGACGGTCTGGTCGAAAATCCCGGTGAGTATGACTTCAAGGACATCATGTCCGAGATGACGGTCGAGGAGCGAATCTATCGTTTCCGCTGTGTCGAAGCCTGGTCGATGGTCATTCCGTGGAACGGGTTCGAACTGGCCGATTTGCTTAACATGGCCGGGGTACAGGAAGGTGCCAAATACGTGGCCTTTGAAACCGCTGTGCGCCCAGATGAGATGCCGGGCGTGCGTTATCCGATTTTGGACTGGCCGTATCGCGAAGGTCTGCGTCTGGATGAGGCGATGCACCCGCTGACTATTATGGCAACTGGCATCTATGGCCGCCCGATCCCGAATCAGAACGGCGCGCCTCTGCGTCTGGTGGTGCCGTGGAAATATGGGTTTAAATCGATCAAGTCGATTGTGCGGATCACTCTGACGGATGTCGAGCCGCCCACAAGCTGGAATATGTCCAACCCGCGCGAGTATGGCTTCTATAGCAATGTGAATCCAGGCGTGAACCACCCACGTTGGTCTCAAGCCTCAGAACGTCAGATTGGCGGTGGGTTATTTGCCAAACGCATCCCGACCCTGATGTTCAATGGCTACGATAAAGAGGTCGCAGGGCTGTACGAAGACATGGATCTGTCGGAATACTATTAAGCCTATGCAGCGCGTGAATCAGATATTACGTCGTCTTCCCGTCTGGGCAGTCTACGTGTTGGGGGTGCTTCCGGCACCCTGGCTCTTCTATCAGGGCCTGACCGGTGGTCTTGGCGTGGATCCGATTGAGGCTCTGGAACATCAGTACGGAGAGCTGGCGCTGCAGCTTTTGATCGCAGTACTTGCGATTTCACCGCTGCGCCGATTCTTTGGGCTGAACCTGCTCAAGTTCCGCAGGGCTTTGGGTGTGCTGACCTTTACTTATGTCGCACTGCATCTTTTGGTGTGGTTGGTGCTGGATGTTCAGGTGCCCAGTCAGATCTGGGCGGATATCGTGGAGCGCCCCTATGTTACTGTCGGCATGGCCGCGTTTGTGCTGATGCTGCCCTTGGCTGTGACATCCAACAACTTTTCTGTTCGCAAGTTGGGCCCGCTTTGGCGCAGCTTGCAACGCCTCGTCTTTCCGGCGGCGATTTTGGGGGGGCTCCACTATGTCATGTTGGCCAAGGGCTTTCAGATCGAACCGCTGGTCTATCTGTCCGTGATAATCGGCCTTTTGATGCTGCGCGTGCCATTTCCCAGCCTGCTGACTCGTTTGCGTCAGGCCGATTCCGCCTGACTCGTTGCTGAGTCTGTGGGTAATCCTGTGCAAAAGGTGAGATTCGGCCTCAGACATTCGGAGTATCGTTTCTATTGCGTCTGTGAGGTCTCTGTAAGATATTGTATTTAATAGATAATTTTAGAATACGTGGGTTTTTGCAAGATTCTCGAATTTTCCACTTGCGGGTATTGTTGGTTATCCTTAGAACCCCCTTCACCGGCGCTGCTGAGGCGGTTGCTGGGACGCTGGAGACGGCGGAGACGGGCCGGAGAGACGGTTGGCATCTGAGGTTAGGGTTTAGGCGGTTGCGC
>NZ_JBQFUV010000008.1:0-143890 GCF_056539365.1 Ruegeria sp. BB7
CCTACATCTACAGCCTCGGTGACGGCAATGATGTGATCTCGGACTTCAGCTATCAGAACGTCAACGACCGGCTGGTCTTCACGGACCAGAACGCTGATGATGTGACCTTCTCGCGGAATGCGGGTGCGGACCTGGTGATCACGTTGAGCGATGGCGCGACGGTCACGGTGACCAACCACTTTGACAACACCCGGGAAGATCTGGAGCTCATCGAGTTTGCCGACGGCACCGTGCTGGACTTGCAGGGCATCGCTCAGAAATCGATCAGCGACCAGAACGGTGCTGGCGATGACGTGGTGCTTGGCTCTATCGGCAACGACACATTCCAGGGCGGAGTTGGCAACGACACGCTGAAGGGCGGTGATGGTGCGGATACCTACATCTACAGCCTCGGTGACGGCAATGATGTGATCTCGGACTTCAGCTATCAGAACGTCAACGACCGGCTGGTCTTCACGGACCAGAACGCTGATGATGTCACTTTCTCTCAGAACGCTGGCGCGGACCTGGTGATCACGTTGAGCGATGGCGCGACGGTCACGGTGACCAACCACTTTGACAACACCCGGGAAGATCTGGAGCTCATCGAGTTTGCCGACGGGACCGTGCTAGGGGTGCAAGGTATTCGGTTAAAGGCCCTAGACGGCGGGTCAGGAAATGACTCTCTGACCGGGTTTAGTAGTGACGATATCATGCATGGAAATCTGGGAGATGACTATCTCTTTGGCTCTTCCGGAAATGATACGATCCACGGAGGTGACGGCAACGATGAAGTTCGTGGAGGGGTCGGTAACGACACACACTACGGCGGTGCAGGTGATGATTTAATCGTTGCGTGGGACGGTGATGACCTTGCTTGGGGCGGCACCGGAAATGATGAACTGTTTGGCAACAATGGCAACGACAATCTCCACGGCGACGAAGGAAATGATCGCATTGACGGCGGAGACGGCGACGATAACCACTATGGCGGGACCGGTGACGATGTTCTGGTCGGCAACGTTGGCGCGGACTTGTTCGACGGAGGCGATGGCGTGGATACCCTTGAGTTCTCCTACACGAGCGATGACGTTACCCTGGACCTAATGCAAGGCACGGCAACGTTTGAGAGCGGCTTTGTTGAACAACTCCTGAACATAGAGAATGTGATCGCTGGGTCCGGCGACAATGAAATTATAGGGACGGATTCAAAGAACAGTCTGGATGGTGGCGCTGGCAATGATACTCTGACTGGCGGCGGCCATGCAGACAATTTCGTTTTCAAATCGAATTTTGGAAATGACACGGTTACCGACTTTGAAGATGATGTCGACCTGATACAAATTGACATTGCCGGTGTTGGTATAGAAGACCTGACTGTATCTCAGGATGGGACGGACACCAGAATTGATGTGAGTGGCCATGGTTCCGTCAGATTGACAGAAATCGACAGCGCTTTGATCACATCAGATGATTTCCTGTTCCAAATTGCTTGAACTAAGTATGCGATTTTCAAAAACACGACGAGGAGCCTAACGGCTCCTCTTTTTGCGTTTCGGGTATCAAGTTGGGTCAGAAATGCTTGGCGTTTGGGTTGGAAATGAATGACGGGATTGGCCTGTTTATTGAGGTTTTGGCTGTCGATTGAGTCAAATATCAGTGACGTTCCTCAGTAATTTCCAAAATTTCAGCGAATGGCGTTTGACAGGTCAAACCCTTGCGATTTTGGGTTCATGTCACGTTGGAGGGTCTCATTGGATTTGAATCGGTACCACCGGTATACGCTCCATAGACGTACCACCAGTATACGCTCCATAGACCAGGTATTCATCTTTTCGATCGAATAACAATTCGCTAGCGCATCCAAGGAGCTTTGCTCAGG
Organism: Ruegeria sp. BB7; assembly: GCF_056539365.1. NCBI lineage: Bacteria > Pseudomonadati > Pseudomonadota > Alphaproteobacteria > Rhodobacterales > Roseobacteraceae > Ruegeria > Ruegeria sp. BB7. Next base: position 1,862 of record NZ_JBQFUV010000008.1, read on the forward strand.
GTTCAACTGGCGTTTTGCGTCATTGGCAACACAACTCAAAAATTAACTTTCCGTCCTCACTTTGGAGTTTCGCCAAAGTAGCCTCCAAAGAACGCGATCATTGCGAGCAACACACCAACCAGTATCGCGATGACTAGAAGCGCTCCACTGCCTTTGGCGAAATATCCCAGCGAAATCAAACCAACCACGAAAATGCCAACTAAAAAGTACAGTACTGTATTGTTCAACTTAACCCCCCGGAATTAGCTGTCTAAGTTAAAGAACTACCTGTTTCGCGAACGCAAAATCCGACACAAAGACCGTTTTAATGGCGACGTCAAACGATCTTGGCTGGTTGTCGAATGCCATTCAGTGTGGCGAACAAGACCGGTACCAGTATCATTGTGAGCATCGTACCCACGGTCAATCCGCCCATGATCGTGACGGCAAGACCAACCCAGAATACGTCCGGCAGCAACGGTATGACGCCCAGAACTGTCGTCGCTGCGGCCAGTACGACGGGACGCAATCTTGAAGCGCCGGCATTCAAAACGGCGTCGTAACCCAGCTGGCCTTCGGCCAAGTTATCGTTGATCTGATCAATCAGAACGATCGCATTTTTGATCATCATACCCGCCAAACTCATGCCTCCAAGTAGCGCAACAAACCCAAACGGTGTGTTCGTGAGGAGCAAGCTTGGAACGATCCCTATGAGTACAAATGGCACTGTCAAGAAAATGGTCAGCGGCCTGCGGTACGAGTTGAAAAGCCCGACCACGATAAGGGCCATAATCGAAAACGCGGGTATCATTCCCGGGATCAATGACGCTTGCGCTGACATTGTGTCCTCGTACTCTCCACCCCATTCCATGCTGTAGCCCTGCGGCAGGTCTGCTTCCAAGGCGTCAAAATCGGCGAGAACTGCAGCGCGATAGCTTGGTAGTGTGACACTGTCAATCGGATTGGCCTGAACGGTCAGAACACGGCGCCGGTCACGGCGATTGATCGTGGGGTCTTCTGGCTGGATATTCACGCTACGAACAACCTGGGCCAACGGGACAGGTTCGACGGAAAACGGTGACTGCATTTGCAGCAGTTCAAAGTTGTCCACGGCTGCCACGTCTTCCGCCCCAGGGCGCACTATGATTGGAAGCAGTTCGTCGCCTTCGCGGTAGAGCCCAACCGATCGGCCATCAAAGGCCCGTTTCGTCGTATTACCCAAGTCTTCATAGGTGATACCTGTCCATCGCGCTCGGTCCTGATCATAGTCGGGAACTGTCTTCAGGACACGGTTGCGCCAATCCGTGCGCGTCACTTTGGTCCACTGATGCTGATCCAGTATTGCAACGGCCCTGTCGCCAATTTCGCGCAAAGTCTCCGGATCGGCATCCGCCGGACCGATAATGCGATTTTCGAATGCCCAGGTATTGCTGGGACCGACGCCGAACTGGCGTGTGAAAGAAGTCGCCTCGGGCATATTTGCCGATATCCAGAGCGAGATCGCTTTTGTCATTTCGGGGATGTCACGATAGTCGTCGACGTTCACGATGACTTGCCCGTAGGATGGATTGGTGCCTTCGGGGTCTACTGGTAGGTAGAATCGCGGAGGGCCGGCGCCAATGAAGCTGGCGATACCTGTTACGCGTTCATCCATTTCCACCTGCTCTTCGATACGCCTGATGGCTTCAGAGACTGCCTCGATCCGAGTTCCCTCAGGCGCGTAATAGTCGATCATGTACTTGGTCATGGACGAGGTCGGGAAAAACAACTGCGTCACCGAACCAAAACCAATCCCGGCAATGACCAGTGCTCCCACCGCCACTCCGATCGTCAGATAGCGAACCCGGATCGCTGCCGCCAGAAAGCGGCGGTAAATGGCATAGAAGCCTGTATCGAAAGTCTCGCTGCTTTCTCCTTTTGGTTCCGGCAGCAAAGCAACGCACTGCAAGGGTGTGACCGTCATTGACAGCAACCAACTGACCAAGAGTGCGATGCCAACGACCGAGAAGAGCGTGCGGCAGTATTCTCCGGCGCTCTCAACAGAGGCAAAAATCGGGTAGAACGCCATAACCGCGACGAAAGTGGCCCCAAGCAGCGACATGGCAGGACGGGTTGCGGCGTCAATTGCTGCTTTCGCGCGGTCCATTCCCTGCGACATCCGGACCATTGCGCCATCCGCAACTACAATCGAATTGTCGACCATCATACCAAGCGCAATGATCAACGCCCCCAGAGACATTCGTTGAAGATCGATGCCCAGTGCTGCCAATGGAATGAAGGTGGCAAGTATCGTCAGGATCAGCCCACTGCCGATGATGAACCCCATCCGAATGCCCATTGCCAAAGTCAAAACGACCAGAACGATTGCGACGGCTTGGCCAAGGCTCACCAGAAAACTGCTTACCGCGAGGTTTACGTCATCGGACTGCCAATGAACCCGTTCGACTTCAATGCCCACAGGCAAACCCGCGATCAGTTCTGATACTCTCGCGTCTACAGCCTCGCCAACGCTGACAACGTTGACGCCAGACTGAAATGATATTGCCAAGCCAATAGAGGGCAGGCCGTTGTAGCGCATCATTGTCGTTGGCGGATCGGCATAGCCTTCCTTCACTTCAACAATTTCACCCAGCCGCAGCAGCTCAGGCCCCCGTATTTGACCGCTTTGGGCCTGATCCAGACCACTTGGCCGAACGACCAGATCCGCGATATCGGTTGGGCTGGTAAAGGTCCCGCTTGGCGCAATGCGCATACGGTAGTCACCGATATTGACCCGCCCTGCGTCCACAATTGCGTTCTGGGTCTGCAACGTGTTGAGAATAGTCTGAGCCGAAACACCAAGCGCGGCCAGGGCTTCCTCTCTTGTTTCCAAGTAGATGACCCTGTCGCGTTCTCCCCAAAGATCAACGCGCCCTACACCGTCGATCAACGACAACTCTCGTTTGAAATCTTCTGCGAAACCATCAAGCTCCTGAGCGGAAAACCCATCCGACGTCATAGCAAGCAAAAGACCAAAGACGTCGCCGAAATCATCGTTGATGGCGGGGCGACCCGCGCCTGGGGGCAGGTCTGTTTCCACGTCTCTGACTTTACGGCGCAGCGTATCCCAGATTTGTGGTAATTCGTCTGACCAATAGTTCGGCCGGATCTCGACTTTGATGGTCGACACGCCGGCGCGACTTTCGCTCGAGATGTAATCAATTTCCTTTATTTCTTGGAGCTTTAGCTCAATCCGTTCGGTTACCTCCTGTTCAACCTCTTCAGGACTAGCCCCAGGATAGGGAGTAGTTACTACCGCTGTCTTGATGGTGAATTCGGGGTCTTCCAACTGCCCAAGGCTAAAGAACGCTGAAATGCCGCCCAACGTGAGCATGATAACCGTGAACCAAATGAACTTGGCGTTGCGGATCGAAAACGCAGCGAGGCCCATTACTCCGCATCCTCAGAAAGTAGCGAAACCTTCTGACCCTCTCGCAACGAATTCGCTCCGGCAGTGACAACGACATCGCCAAATTCCAGACCTTCGCTAACCGCAACCCCTTGTGATCGCGGAGTGCCAAGCACAACCTTTCGCGCGGTCACACTTTCTGAATTGGCATCAAACACCCAGACGTGTGGGTCGGTTTCCCCTTCAGGCACGAAGACTGCGCCGGCAGGTACCATGATCGCATCAAATGGCTCGTACCCTTCCTTTGGTTGGCCGCGGACACGCCCTGCCATGCCCGGAAGGACAAGTGCGTCTTTCGGTTGATCCATGATCAACGTGACGGGGAAGGTTCGGGTCGTCGCCGAAGCCTCTGAACCAATCTCACTGATTTCTGCCGGTAGAACCACGTCACCCAAAGCATCGAAAGTGACAGTTATGTTCTCAATATGCGGGATCAGGGCGATGTAGCGTTCTGGGATGTCGATCACCACTTCGATATGCTCGGCATCCAGAATACGCAGAACCGGAGTCTGGGCTGCAACCTCTTCAAAATCTTCAATGTATTTCGCGACCACACGGCCATCAAACGGCGCCGCGAGGCTTGTATAGGTCAAGTCAAGCGTTGCCCTATCCAGCGCACCTTGCACAGAATTGATGGCCGCCTGAGCTGATGTTTCACCCGCGACAAAGCGATCAAGCGTTGCCTGTGCGGCAACTTCTTTCTCAACCAATGATCGCTGCCGATCTGTTTGCAATTTAGCATTGTCGAAGGTCGCTTGCGCGCTTGCAAGCTCTGCCGTAAGTCGGTCAACCTCAGCTTGGTAGGGAGCAGGATCCAGCGCCGCGATTACGTCACCTTTCGTCACAAGGTCACCAACCTGAACGTCGACGCCGACAACATTGCCCGGCACGCGGAACGCCAATGACACTTCGCGCGCAGCTCTGGCTGTTCCGACAAAGTAACGGTCATGTAAGCTGGATAGATCAGAAATCTCAGTAGCTCTGACAGGCCGGATAATTGTTGTAGTCGCTTCTTCTTCCTTCTCCCAGCAGCCTGCAAGCGTCGAGAAGGCAAAAAGCCAAACAGATAATCTCTTCATTTCCCCCTCCCGTGCGGCCCGCTTTCCGCTCGGTGTTTCTGCGAAGGGGGCCTAATTTGCAAAATTGGCGCTAAAAGCTGTTTGAATTGTACGCACTTATCAAACAAAGTCAAAAACCAGAATTTGTGTAAGCGCCGACCCACAACCAGCAAATTACGATGGCTATAAGTGCGATTGCTGACAGGTAAGCCTTTGGATAGCGGCCATATCGCGTTTCCACAGGCTGCCTGTCCTTCAATCTGCTGAACACGATCTCGATGCGGTTGCTCCGCTTGTGGCATCGCGGTCGGAGCCGTCCGAATTACTCATCAATGGAACGTTTTGGCCCGCTGAAGACTGGTCGGGGGACAGGACGGAGCAGTGCCGCGCCGTGCCGAAGCAAGACAATGGACCAGGCTATGCACCAAATCAGCGGCGCGTCAGCGTGCCCTTGCGTATCTACCGGGATAAATACTCGAATAACGGCAGCCGTCCACAAAAGCGCGAATCCGCATTGGTCGATCAAAGCCGGCCGTAAGCGATTGCCGCGCCGTGCCACAGCGCGCGAAGCGACGGCATAGATCGAGCATGCGATTGCGCCAGCAGTCAGCGCATGCAGAGCCGCGCTGTCTGACAGCGTCCAGACATTTGCCCTACTGAGCGCCACTAGAAACAAACCCAGAGGCAGCCAAGAGTAGGCCAGAGTCAGCATGCTCAGCAAAGAATCCTTGAAGGTTTCTGCAGACAGCCAAAGCAACAATCGGGCGACTTCGGATGTGGCGGTGATTACCAGACATGCAACTATCCAGTCGGATGCGATTCCAAGCGTGTCCAGCAAGAATGCAACGAGAAGTGCCAACGCAGAGGGGTACCCGCAAAGCTTTGCTAACTTGTAGCGCCATTCGTAGGAAACGGTGCAACTCAACCGGTTCCAGGAAAAGCCCGCAATCATGCGGCCGCCCACTATCTGCAATAGGATCGCAAAGCCCAGAACCGGAATGGACGGCAAGATGCCTCCACGGAGCACTGTGATCTGGATACCGGTCATCGCCAGCGCAAAAAGCGCAAATCCGACGCTTTTTGCAGAAACGGATCGCAAGGCTGCCCGCGCGAGGGTCAGTGTCACAAAGCCCATAAAGGCAGCAGTTCCTGATACGACCAAGGCGGGCTCTGTGCCAATTGCACCTGCTGCTGTCAGCCGGGCCAAGACCCAAAGCGCCAAAAGGAGAGCAGTATCCCGGCTCGACATACGAGCCCCATTGGACCAACTGGGCATCGCAGTCAGCGCGTAGCCTGCAAACATGGCTGCGGCAAAACCAAACACCATCTCATGCCCGTGCCAGGCCCACCGGTTACCAAGCGGCGAATGCGCCAGGTCAATCCCTGCGCCCCAGTTGACCAGCCCAACCCCGACGATTGCCCAGGTTGCGCCAGCCAGAAACATGGGGCGATGGGGTGCCGTCATTGGACGGTGTCCAAGAATGATTATGCCGGACTGGCGTTGGCTATGCGGCGGTATCCGGCCTCTCCGTAAAAGAAGCCGTTGCTGAGCGGAGTCTTATCGCAAATCTGACGCAACATGGCCTCTGCCTCGGGTAGATCGAGGCTGCCGTCCAATGCGCTACGGTAGGACTGCGCGACTGCCACCATGTCCACCGCTTGCGGCATCAGGCGCAAATGGGTGACACCGTTACCTGTCAGCCGTGTTACTTCCCGCATCAAGTCGACATAGCTTTCCGACTGGGTCTGGATACCGTTCACCCGCAGGATTGGCCGATCGTCACTGGTGGTCAAAGGCATCCCGTCAGTGTCGTCTTCGCAGACAAACTGACAGTTGTCCTTAGTGCGACCGTGCGCGCGCGCGTGGTAGCAGCGCGCCGATACGGCCAGTGAGGCGCGGCCGAAAACCTGAACCTCGACGCCAAGACCCAGATCGCGAGCAGCCTGCGTCGCTACGGCTATGGCAGGGGCTGGCAGCTCGGTCGGCAGGACGACATGGGTTGCCCCCTGATCGGCCATCCATTTGATCGTGGCCTCGTTATAGGCATTCATGAAAGGGCCGACACGATGGGGCTGTTTGCCGCGTGCATATAACCCTGCGGCGTTGTTGATCTCGATCTCGTGACTGTCCATTGTGGCCAGATCTTCGGTCGCTTTTCGCTCGCGCTTGAGCATCACTTCGGCAAGCGAAGACAAGATAACCCGTTTGCCCGCGCGCTCCAGCCGCTCAATGATGGTTGGTAGTTCAGCCTCTTGGAAAGGTGCGCGCTTGGAGCAAATGACTTCACCCAGATACACCTCGTCAACGGGTGCCTCATCCGCGATGCTGGCGTAGAAGTCGCGTCGCCGCTCGGCGGACCAGTGATAGGCGATCGGGCCCAGTGTCAGTTTTGTCATTTTCATCACCGCCATTTCTTTGTCTCAAAGGCGCCCTGTGTCTGCTTCTGCCCTTCGGTCAGTGCCACGAGGTCGGCGATATTCGCCTCTCGGCCCGCGCGGATGTCATCCACCGCCGCGCGAAAGGCTTTCACAACATTGCGCACATAACTTTTTGACCGTTGCCGCCCTTCGATCTTGAAGGCATGAACGCCCGCTTCGATCAGCTCGGGCAACAGGCGTGAAAGGTTCAGGCTGATGGGTTCTTCAAAGGCGTAATACCCTTCGGGTCGGTGCGGCGCGGCATAGCGACCCTTGCAGATTGTGGGATAACCTGCTTTTTCGTCCGGGCCGAAACAGTCGATGGTAAAGCCCGCAAGCTGCGAGGACATCGACCCGTCATCGTGGCGGGCATATTCGACGTCCGAGGCCGGGGAACACACGCCGTCCATATTCGTCGATTGCCCGGTCAGATAGTTGGTCAGGCTGCACCGCCCTTCCACCATCAGCCCGTGATTGCCAAAGATGAAGGTTTCGATCTCGCAGGGGATTTCTTTGCGAATTTCGCGGATCTCGGGGATTGTCAGAATGCGTGGCAGGACAACGCGTTTAACCCCGAAGTTCTCGCAATAGTAACGTATGGCCTCGGGGCTGGAGGCTGCGGCCTGTACTGACAGATGTAACCGAATACCGGGATGGGTGCGGGCGATATAGTCAGCGACGCCCATATCGGCAACGATGAACGCATCGACGCCAAAGCGCGCACCAGTATCGGCGGCCTGCCTCCAGAGGTCGACCTTACCAGCAGGCGGATAGGTGTTGAGAGCCAGCAGAACCTTGGCCCCCTTCGCATGGGCATATTGGACGGACTCAGCCAGTTCCTCCGGTGTAAAATTCAGGCCCGGAAAGTTGCGGGCATTGGTGGCGTCTTGGAAGCCGCAATAGACGGCGTCGGCACCAGCATCGACGGCGGTGCGTAGGGCCGCTGGTGTACCGGCGGGACAGATTAGTTCGGCAAGGCTCATGGTTGGCCTGTATCCTTTCAGGTTGCGGGGTATGAACGGCGCAGTCGTGCCAGGATCGCGCGGCCCGGTGCGCCAAACATGTTGGCGGTTTCTTCGGCGATGGAACCGTCGACATCGTCGAGCGCATTTCTCAGCCTCACCACAGCTTCGGTGTCGCCGGTCACCTCGAGATCGCGCGAGAAGAAGGCTGCATCACCGTCCTCCTCTGAATCGACCAACTCTAGCAGCAGCATGAAGCGTCCACGGATCGCTGCCCCGGCAACGGGTGCAAGATCGCGCGGAACGGCGCGGAAGATCAGCGCTTGTGGATCAGGGCGAAGATGCAGAGCAAAGGGCAACTCAACCGGGTCGATGATGTAATCAGTTTTTTGATGCGGCCCGAGCCGGGCAAAAAGCGACGGGTGGCTTTTGGCGACACGCCGCACCACCCGCGACAGGATCGGCTGTACAATTGCAGCCGACAGCCGCGCCACCGGGCGCTGACCCGGCAAACGCGGGCGATGAACGGGGTCTGTGTTGGCGGTCATTTCTTAGGTCTCCCCTGCAGTCGACAGGTCGGTCATTTCCACAATCGGTCCGTCATAGGGTTGCGAAAAGTTGGTCAGTAAGTTCGCTGCGGATGGTGCAGTGACGATCAGCGCTGGGCGCGGGGCCGGGGTTAATTCAGGCATCACCGGTTCCGCTTCGAACAGTGAAGAAAATGTATTCTTGCCGTTCATGCCCGGGACTCGATGCGCGGGAAAAGCACCTCGTTTTCAAGGTACATGTGTTCGTCGAGATCTTCGACCAGCTTGCCGAGGCCGACATAGAGGCGGCGCCAGCTTTGGCAGGCGTATTTCGGGAGGCGGAAGCCATGAGTTATAGCGGCGATGCGGTTCAGCGCGGCCTCGTGATTGCCATGGGCTTTGCGTAGGTCTGGGACGGCCTTGGCCGCGCAGGTCGGGTATCCGGTCTGCAGTGCAGTGAAGACGGTTTCCTCTTCATCGCGCATGTGATCCTCGAGTTCTTCGAACATCACCTTAAGCGCATGGCTCAAACCATGCGGTGTGTTTGGGTCGGTCGCATGGGTCGTCTCGACTTTGCAGGCCAGAGCAATCAGATCGGGCATCTCGCGCCGGTGTGTGTCATGGTAGCGGGTCCAGATGTGATCAATCAGCGCGGCTGTTGGCGCCTGAGTTGTCGGATCGTGCATTTACGCCCCCTCGATGCGTGACGCAGCAGGCTTGACCACTGTCAGGCACCAGGCCAGAACTTCATTCTCGTTGGGTGTTAGCGCTGTTGCCATGCCGCCCGCGAAGTGTTCGAAAGCCGCGCGATGAGCGTCGGACACACCGGTCAAGACCGGTACGTTGCGCGACAGGGCCTCGACGATCAGAGCGCGAAAACCGCGCCCTTCGGCCTCGCTGACACCGAACTTGTTCAGCACGATCAAATCAACCTCGCCTGCAACCAGCCGTGCGGTCGCTGTACCAACAGCCTCCTCCAGCGCCCCGGCATCCATCCGGCAGGCTGTGGAGCCAGCGCCAAGATCTTGCGTGATCCGGGCGATCGGCCCATCAGGCAAAAGCCATAAATCGCTGTTGCAGTTGGAAATCCCACTGGGTGTTTCTTGTCGGCGCAGGGCACCGCCAAGCCGGACCCCCTCAGCCTGCAAACGCTCGACCACTGCGGAAAGCAACTGATCTGTAGCACCTCGACCCGTGGCCGAAACACTCGCCAGTCTCATCATCTGCCCAGCCTCTGTTGGGCGCCCTTCGCCAAGGGGGGCAGTGGGGAGGGGATTTCTAGAGGCGTCTTGTGGTACTGGGTCAAAACAGGACCGACCTGAGTGTCGATATTCTTTTGTGTAAGGGTGGCTGCATCCTGTTTCACGGCCGATCCTTTCGCTTTCGAGTCGTCTGGTGACATCGAATTGGTATTTGATTTGCCGAATACTCTCGGTTAATACGCATTGCAAATACCAAAACAGGATTGCGACCTTGCGCCTCACTTCTTTTACCGATTACGGGCTGCGCGTATTGATGCGCTTGGCTGGCGCGCCAGATTGCGCCATGACGACCAGCGAACTCGCGGCTGAGTTCCAGGTGTCACGCAACCACCTCGCCAAAGTGATTTCTGCTCTTGCTGGGGCGGGTTATCTTGAGACGCGGCGCGGCGGCAGCGGTGGTGCAATCTTGGCTTGCCCACCAGAGGAAATACGACTGGGCGAAGTTGTGGCCTTTCTGGAATCCGGCCAGGTACTGGTTGAGTGCTTTTCGCCGGGTGGTGCTGCTTGTACCTTGACGCCAAACTGCCGTCTAAAAGCGCGATTGGCGCAAGCAGAAGCGTCCTTTATAGCCGATCTCAACCGTAGTACTTTGGCCGATTGCGTCTATCATCCCGATATTTTGTGACTACCAAGTTACGGATCTTGGAACAAATTCTGTCATTCCACCTCCCTTGCCCATATGCCTCAGCTGATGCAAACTTGCATATTAAGGAAGGATGTCTGTTTCACCGCTGCATCTGTCGGTGAATGGACCAGCGCGGCACCATGCATTGAGAGGAATGTGTCATGACATCCAAAACCGCAGGCCCCCCGCCACCCGAAAATCTGACGCCGCCGCAGCAATCCATGCCTGAGGTCAATAGGCTGACGTCAGGTGATATTACCGCATCGCTGAAGGCTGGGTTTTCCGACTTTTTGGCTCGCCCCGTAATGAGCGGTTTCTTCGGGCTGTTCTATGCGGTTTTTGGAATCTTGTTGGTTTGGAGCCTGGTCTGGCTTGGTAAGATCTGGTTGATCATTCCCGCCATAGTGGGCTTTCCGTTGATCGCACCGTTCGCCGCAGCGGGGCTTTATGAAATGTCCCGCCGGTTGCAGAAAGGAGAGGGTTTCGGCTGGTCTGAAATCCTCACTGTCATGGCCAATCAACGCAAGCGCGAAATGGGCTGGATGGCCTTTGTCACCCTGTTCATTTTCTGGGTGTGGGTTTATCAAATCCGGCTTTGGCTGGCGATCATTCTGCAGGATGCATCCTTCTCGGATTTTGACGGGTTCTTGAACATTGTATTCTTCACACCGCAGGGCTGGACCTTTCTGGCCGTTGGCACCTGCGTCGGCGCCTTTTTGTCGGCTGTCCTGTTCTCGGTGACTGTCGTCGCCATGCCAATGCTGCTCGACCGGGAAACAAATTTTGTGTCCGCAATGCTCACGTCCCTTCGCGTTGTCGCGGAAAGCCCGGTGGTCATGCTTGGCTGGGCGGCGATCATTTCGGTCACGATGCTGTTGTCGCTGGTCTCGGCCTTCTTGGGCCTGATCTTCACCCTGCCGATCCTTGGCCACACCACGTGGCATCTCTATCAGCGGGCCGTGTCGTCGGCGGAGGAGTGATTTATCCAGCCACGACCCTGAGCAGGGTTTACGCACCAAGTATTTTGATACCCGCTTGAACCCCTGTCTTTTAGTCTCCAGTCAGGGACCGTTCGCTGGAACGGTCAAATTATAAAGCTGCTGCTGGGCTGGCCGGCAGTGTTTCATGCAGACCAGCGCCGGATAAGATTGGCTACAATGGGTGCGCCGATAATTACCAAAACGATCCTCGTAAGATGGTGGGTAATAACAAAACCCAGATCAGCGCCCGAGACAATGGCCAGAACAGTCATCTCAGCCTGTCCGCCGGGGGCGAAGGCTAGGAAAGCCTCGAGTGGTTGGCCGAGACCCAACGTTGTGACAGCAGCTGTGAAGGCGGCTGCCAGTACTGCAAGGACGATGACATAGGTCAAGCCTGCCGCAATGATCCTGCGCAGTTCGTCCCACGTGACGCCCGCGAATTTCACACCGATTGCGCAGCCAATGAAAAACTGTGCGGCCAATATGGCTTCGCGCGGGGGACGGGTATGGATGAAATCGCCCAGCGACAGAGCTGCAGTCAGGATCATCGGGCCGAGAATGGATGCTCCGAACAGGCCAATCCGCTCGCCGCCTTTCCAGCCAACAAAGGCAGCCAGAACCATCAGCGCCAACTCGTGCACTGGTAGGTCGCGCGCGGGCTCTCCAATTGGGTTGGTTAGCTGCGCATCGTAAAAGACGGTCAGGAATAAAGGGGTCAGCGTCACGATGATTAATACTCGGGTACCGTGGATCAGGGACAGGGTGCGCGGATTGGCTCCAGCCTCGGTGCCGAAAATGATCATGTCCTGCAATCCGCCGGGCACAGCAGCGTAGAAAGCGGTCGTGGTGTCGAAACCCCAGATTTTGCGAAAGAATGGTACTCCGACCAGTACGATCAGCAGGATGAATAAAGGGACCAGCGCAATCGACGCTGCCATCCTTGGTAATTCGTCAGTTAGCGCCGGTGTAATCGATGCCCCAACCGCTACGCCCAGTATGGTACGGGCCGCGACCGAAACCCGCCCAAACCCCTCCAGGGGGGCATGGGCGAGGGCTGCAATCAGGCACGTGCTCATCGGGCCGAACAGAAAGGGTAGCGGAAGGTTCAATGCCCAGAATGCAACCGCCCCCAGAATCGCAAGGCCAAGCGTCAAGGCTCGCTTTGTCAGAAGGGAAGATGTGATGTTCTGGGTGAGCAAGGCGGTGGGTCCGGGGTTGTTGACTCGATAAGTATCCAAAAGTATACAACAGGATACAAAAAGACAAGAGAGCCCTTGATGACCACTCAGAACGACCCGCTACAATCTGGACCGCAAGGCAATTCTGCGTATCAGCGCCTGCTGGATGAGATTCGATGCGGTACTCTTCTGCCAGGTGAACGCCTGCGCGAGATTGATCTGTCCGAGCGTCTGGGCGTTAGCCGAACGCCCGTCAGAGAAGCGATCAGACAACTTGAGGCGGACGGGCTTGTCGTCCACGTACCGAGGCAGGGCGCTACGGTTCGCAGTCTCGATTACGCCGAAGTAATGGAGCTCTATGAGATGCGTGCCGTGCTCGAAGGCACGGCGGCTCGTCTGGCGGCGCGGGCTGCGTCGGACGTTGAACTGGATGAATTGGACGTACTGAACGATCGGTTGGCCGAGGCGGGCACAGGCCCTGATGCAGTGCGGATCAATCGCACCTTCCATGCCACGCTGCTGGACTCAGCAAAGAACCGGTTTCTCGCGAAATCCATGTTGTCGCTGCAAAAGGCGCTGCTGATCCTTGGGCCTTCACAGTTGTTGGATAGCGACCGGGCCGAGGCGGCGGTTGCAGAGCACCGACGCATCATGATCGCTTTGAAAGCCCGTGATGGTGCAGCAGCCGAAACAGAGATGCGGGCACATATTCACGCAGCCCAACGAATGCGCATCCGCGCGCTGCAGGAACGCGACCGCACAATCGATGAAACCAGCAGGTAGACACGATTTGGCCGCGTGTCAAAACCCACTGACACGTTCAACCAACCAGTAGATTGACACGCAACCAATGGCATAGCCGGTTACCGGTCTGATGATCGCGTGAAAACCAGTTGAACAGGATCGCGAGACCCTGCGCCAAAGGTAAATAGCAACCGATAGGACCGAAATGAAGGCAAGCTGGCCCGCTTCGACGCCAAGGTTAAAGGCGAGAAGCGCGGTCGGGATGTCCTGAGAGGGCAGCCCAATCTCAGACAGGGCGCCCGCGAAACCCAGCCCATGCAGCAGACCAAAGCAAAAGCAGACGATCCAAGGAAACTGCTCGGACAGCCGGAGCTGGCCTTCTTTGTGTTTGATGATTTCCAGCGCCAGAAATACAATCGACAGGGCTATTACGGCCTCAACCGGCGAGGCGGGCACGCGCAGGACCCCAAGTGTAGCCAGTGCCAGAGTGATTGAATGAGCGACGGTAAACGCCGTTATCGCCCCGATCAATCGCCACGGATCGCGCACCAGAATGAACAATGCGACAACAAATAGAAGGTGATCCCAGCCCTCCAAAATATGTTCGAAACCAAGCTGAAAATAGCTGAGGAAAACGGAAATCGTTGTAGGGGTCTCAGGCAAGGTCAGTGTCGAAGTGTCTGGTGTGAACCGCAATGTCGTGATTGCCGTGTCCAAGGGTTGAACCCGTAACAGAACGTCATTGTTTTGACGCTCAAGCCCTTTGATTGAGACGGTTTGACCAGCAATCTCAGCCTCGCAATCGGCGATCCAGGTGGACACCCAAGCGACCGTGTCAAAGACCGGCTGTGTCCCTTGTCTTGGGGTGCAAGGTTCAGGCAGGATCGCGTCGATACGCATCGGCTGGCCATTCACGTCAGGAATACGCCAAAGAACTTGCCATGTATTAGGGGACAACTGACGCAGGTCCAGATACCCCGGATCAAGTGCGTGGGCGGTACTCATGTTCGGGCAGCACAGCAGCCAAATTGCCAATATGAGGTTCAGGAATGCCTTCATTCGCCAAAATCCGGCTTCTCAATGCGGTACTGCCCGGCAAGGTGTTCGTATTGTGCCAGTGACAAGTCCTCGGCCGTGTCGCGGCGCCAGGCCAAGACAACCGCCTCACGGATATCCGCGAGCGGTGGCAAGGAACCTTCGCGGGTTTCCGTAACCCTGACCATGTGCAGCCCATATCCTGATCGAACCGGCCCGACCCAGACACCGACTTCCAAAGGCTCGAGCCCGGAATGGAACCCCGGCCCAAAGGTTGCATCTATTGCTTTTGGTGCCGTTAGCGGCATCGCCTTGGGCATCAGGGATGGCACGCCGACAGTCACCCAATCTTCACCGGCTTTCAGCTTGGATATCGCAGCCTCGACCTCATCCGGTTCTGGAGTTTCTCCCAGATATATCTGTTCAAAGGCCAGCCGTGGCGGCGTCGCAAAGCGCGCAGGGTTCGCCACAATATAAGCCTCAAGGATAGAATCCTCAGGCTCGACGGCGGAAGCAATCGCGTCGGCCAGAAAATCCATCTTTTGGGCCAACCGCGCGCGGATCACCTGATCCCCGCGATCCAGCCCGAGTTTACGAGCTTCGCGCACCAATACCTCTTCGCGTACGGCACCGTCGATTAGGGCCTGCAACTCGTCACTATTGGGTGGGCGTTTCCAGGTGTTTTCAAAGCGTGCGATCAGCAGGTCGACGTCGTTGTTATCAAAGACAATTACCTCGGGTGGCGCGCCACTGTTTTGGTTTGGTGAAACAAGGGCAAACCAGCCAAAGATAGCGGCCCCGATCAGTATGAAATGGAACAAAGGTTCTTTCAAAAAGCGCATGAACAGTCCTGAAGGCTCTGCAGACCAGCTACAATCCTGGGATTGAGTTTTTGTGTAGGTCAAATGGCTGCACATTCGACCTTGTTTCTAATCTCGTCGTGGGTTTTCGGGGGGGGGCGAGAGGCCCGCCCCCAACCATATGCATTATTCACTGGCCGGAGTGTACCAGATCGGCGACGAATAAGCGCGTTCCTGATGGGTCAATACCGCGTTCTCCGGCAAATCGATGCCATAGCGCAGCTTGTCGTAAAGTACCCAGCGAGGGGTGGGGATTTCCAAAACCCGCGCATAATAGAAGGCGCGCTCATCAGGGTTGAACGCGGGATCTGTCCATACGGTGATCAGTTCAGAAGCACCGATGGAGTTGCTCCAGCTTGCACTTTCCAAATCAACGGTATTGCCGACCTCGGGAAGTTTGCCATCGGCGTCCAAAGCGCGATCGTCTGACCATGCAACGTTGTAGACCTTTTCCTGAAGTTCACCATTCGCATCCAGCCAGCCTTTGATCACCTGAACCCGGTCCAAGTTCGCTCCGATTGGGTCGCGCAGGGCGCCGATCAGGAATTTCGGGGCACCGTCGCCCTCGCGTGGGCGCAGGTCGCTGCCCATGGGAACGCCTTTGGTATAGCCGATATCGGCGAGGAAGCGGGTCTCAAGGTCTGTATCATCAAATTCCCACCCACCGAAGAAACGCAACCCGATCCGTGGACCCGTGGTGGCATAGGTCTCCCGCCGCTTGAACGCATCGAAAATGGCTGAGCGCGTGTTTTCTGTGGCCCAGACGGCGGTGTAGCCAGAGGCGACCAGCAGATCCCCAGGGATATTGCCCAAATCGTTCGCGATAAACGGATGCTGAATGCGCGTTGCGGATGGCTCTACGCTGACCGATTTGCCAAAGAAGTTGTCTTCTTCTGCCGTGGCGAGCGAGGTATGGCTGTCCGTCGCACCGCCCATGCCAAACTTGTAAGGGTTCACGCCGAATTTCTCTTCCAGCATCAAACCGCGCTTCAGGGCTTCGCGTGCATATTCGCCTGCCAGCATATCTTCGGTTTTCAGCTCGGTGATGTCGAGATTGCCAACATCCCAGTTCTCGTAATCTGCAAACGGGTCATCCGGGCTGAGGAAGGGGTGCGCCTCGCCGTCGCCCTTGATTTGAGTGACTTCGTAGTGGGGCTCCCACCTTGCGCGGTTCTGAACGTATTCCTCATCGACTTTGCCGTCGTGATAGGTGTCTTCGGTCGGGAACATCCAGCCGTTTGACAAGTTGCCGTTGTGGGCAAAAGCCACCGCTCGGCCGCCGGTTTTGGCCTCATAATCTTCCAGCCAAGCATACAGCGCCTTGGGGTCGGTATCGCCATAGGGCGGTTGCGTAACTGGCGGGACGACCTGTAGCGCGCGGATCGGCCCGTCGCGCAACATGACATTGCGGTGCAGGTTGAACCCCTTGGGGACTGAGGTCCATTCAAAGCCGATGAAGGCGGTGAAATTGCCCGGATCGTTGTGCCGTTCTGCTGCCAAAACGATATGTTCCCAAGTAAAGGCAAATGCATCAGCACCGGGGCTGTAGGATTCCAA
The DNA here is from genome assembly GCF_056539365.1 of Ruegeria sp. BB7. Lineage (NCBI taxonomy): Bacteria > Pseudomonadati > Pseudomonadota > Alphaproteobacteria > Rhodobacterales > Roseobacteraceae > Ruegeria > Ruegeria sp. BB7. The sequence continues at coordinate 18,495 of NZ_JBQFUV010000008.1, forward strand.
CAAAATCTCAGGCAGGGTCATTTGCGAGAAGTTCGTGATAATGTCGAAGGCCGCTTTTCCGGCCTCTTCACCGCCCGCCTTATAACCTTCGTACCATTCCAGCCCTTTGGGGTCAGAAATTACTCCAGGCTTGCCTGCTTGCAGATCGGGTGCAAATCCCATCAGGTCCGTGTGATCGGTCAGCACCATCCAGTCCAGCGGTCTGGCCAGCCTGACGGGTTGACCCGTGGATGAGATGACCTGTTCCCCCTTGGCAAACCGCCATGCTTCGTCCGGTAGCAACGTGTTGCCAAAGGCCCCGGCATCCAGTGAAAGACCGGTATGCAGATGGGTGTCGCCCCACAGCGGGCGTTCCGGAAAGGAACGATTGGCATAGGGCGAGAATGGACGCGCGGGAAAGGTGCCCTCAGCGGCTTCTTTACTGGGGACCGCGTCAGCCAAGGCGCTGGCCGGGATTAAAACCAAAGTTAACAAACAGGCAGACAGTCGAAGCATGTGAATCTCCCCTTTCACAGACACCGCGATTCCAAGTTTTGGAATAAGCATAGATAAATTTTATATTTTGAATGTATCACTAAGAATCGTTCACGTGTGAAAAACTTTGCCACCTTTCCACCAGTAGCGTTGTCAACAATCTGAGCGAAGGAGTGAGATCAGCCGCGCAGCCGCGTTCGCGAGCGTGTCTTCGTCAAAGGCCGCGTATCCGAGCAACAGGCCCTGCATCTTTTCAGGTAGGGCGCAGTGGGCCGATAGAGCATTGATACGCAGCCCAATATTCTCGGCGCGTTTACTTATTTCAATATCAGAAACGCGATCAGCCAAGAGGGCTTGCAACCCCACGCATAGATGCATGCCGGAGGAGTCGGGCTGCAGGTTCAGCAGGTCGGAAACTGGTGCAAGGGCATCAAGAAGATGGTTCTGCCGCCGTGCGTAGGTACGCCGCATTCGTCGCAGATGCATGGCGAATTCCCCGCTGTTCATAAAGGTGGCCAAGGCAGGTTGCGGGATCAGCGATGCGCGTGGCCCGACGCAGCCAAGGTAAGCGCGGGTTTGGGGCAGAAGCCTTTTGGGGACAACCAAATAACCGATCCGCAGCGCTGGGCTGACAAGCTTGGAGAAGCTGCCCAGATAGATCGTGTTGGTCAGACCGTCCAGTCCGGACAGGGATGGCAAGGGTTGCCCACGATAGCGGAATTCGCTGTCATAGTCGTCTTCGATCACCATCGCTCCGGCTTTGCGCGCCCAGTCCATCAGCGATACCCGGCGGGACAATGGCAGGCTGACCCCGGTCGGATAGTGCCGAGAGGGGGTGACGATCGCAGCATGAGTGCCCGCTGGTATCCGCGTCGAACTCAGGCCGTTCTCGTCGATGCGAATTGGATTGCCCGTGTTTCCAGTATCGGCAAGGATCGTTCGCAATGTGGGCCAGCACGGATCCTCAATCGCGATCTTTTTGCCGGATCCAAGCAGACCATGGAAAATAACCTCAAAGGCTTCCCGCGCGCCTGACGTGATCATGACCTGCCCCGGATCACAGTTCAGGTGGCGCCATGCTGCAAGGTGGTCAGAGATCGCCTCGCGTAGTGGATACCACCCTAGTGGGTCTGGGCGCGCCAGCAGCTCGGGCGACGGGTTGCGCCAGGCGCGCTCAAGATGGCGGGCCCATTGCCTGTTTGGTAGCAAAGATTGATCTGGCAGACCGGTTTGGAAAGGCCGCCAGTTTTCAGTTGCCGGGCTGGCCGGGCGCGACATCGGCTGAGGTTGGGACAGGTGAGTGATTTCACTGGCCACATAGGTTCCGCTGCCTTGTCGGGTCGTCAAGTACCCTTCGCTGATCATCTGATCATACACGGCTTGCACTGTGGTACGCGAAATCGACAGCTCTGATGCAAGAGTGCGACTGGCGGGTAGCCGCGCGCCAACCAAATCAGGAGATGCGGATATCAGGTTGCGCAATGCCTCAAGCAGTTGCGCCTGAAGCGTTGTTTTATGGGACGCATCCAGAGAAATCGCAAACAGGTCGCGATTCAAATTGGACTTAGAAAAAACACTAGAATTGGACATTTGAAAACAACCAATATCCGGGCATCAGGGTTACAGCAAGAACAAACCCGAGTTATTAAAATGACCGAGACACTGACAGTTACCGACAGAAGCCGCCTGCGTCGCTCACACGATCGGGGCCATTTCGACCGCACTACGATCAACGCAATCTTGGACGCGCAACCCATGTGCAGCGTGGGATATGTCATAGATGGCAAGCCCTTTGTCACGCCGACGTTGCAGTGGCGCGAAGGCAACCGTGTCTATTGGCACGGCTCTTCCGCCAGCCGCGCGCTGCGCAATTCGCGCGATGCGCAGGTTTGCCTTTCAGTCGCAATTCTGGACGGCTTTGTGCTGGCCCGGTCCGGCATGCACCATTCGGTCAACTCTCGGTCGGTCACACTGTACGGCACAGCGGTCAAGATCGAAGACCCGGCGGAAAAGCTTGATAAGCTTGGCCGGTTTGTAAACGGGCTGTTTCCGGGGCGCTATGAAGAACTGCGGCCTGACCACGCGCAGGATTTGAAGGCAACCATGGTACTGGGCATGGAAATCCTAGAAGGCAGCGCCAAGGTGCGCACGGGTGGCCCCGTTGATGAGGAAGAGGATTATGACCTGCCGATCTGGGCCGGGGTTATTCCGGTTCATACTGCGGTCGGCGATCCGATCCCTGACCCTCGGAACATTGACGGCGTATCGGTTCCTGAGCCTGTACAAACATTTCGGCTGTAGGGCAGGATCATGGCGGACCTTTCTGTAAATCTGAATGTAGCAGCCCTGCTGCGCAACCGACGAGATCATCCCTGGCCGGACATCGTGGACCTCGCGCGGATCGCCTTGAAAGAAGGTGCGGCTGGGGTGACTGTTCATCCCCGGCCAGATGAACGTCACACGCGGCCCGGAGATGTGTGGGCCTTGCGTAATTTGCTGGATACAGAGTTTCCAGATCGGGAGCTGAATGTCGAAGGCTACCCGGATGCACGGTTCTTATCGCTGGTGCATGAGGTGCGGGCAGATCAGGTCACTCTGGTGCCGGATGGTCCGGCGCAGGCGACCAGCGATCATGGCTGGGATTTCAGATCGCATCGCACGATGCTAGCCGATGTAGTTGCCACGCTCAAGGCGAACGGCCCCCGGGTGTCTTTGTTCGCCGACCCGGACGCGGACCAGATGGCCCTTGCCGCCTTTACGGGGGCGGACAGGGTCGAGCTGTATACCGGCCCCTTTGGCGGGGCTCATAGCGACTCGGCCGTTGAAGCGCGCGAACTGGATCAACTCGCTGCTGCGGCGGCCGCAGCCGAGGCGCAAGGTCTGAAGGTCAATGCCGGGCACGATCTGACGGTCTCCGGTATAGGCAAGCTGATCGCCCGGATTCCTTCGATTGCCGAAGTGTCCATCGGCCATGCGCTATTCTGTGACGCACTTGCCTTCGGGATGGCCGAAACCGTCCGCCGGTATCTGGAGACTTGTGCATCCGGGCCCGAAACACGGCGCGCGTAGCCTTTCGGCAGTCAAACGGTATCCAAATCGCGTTTGCTTGTGCCCGCGGATCGTCGTTTTATGCAGACGGTTTTCTTTCGTTTTCTTGATGGCTGAATATCAGCTGGTTTGACTGGGTGTCGGATCGGAAATCCGCAGCTCGACCAGGCAAGGCACGGTAGAACCTTCGCAAACCAGGTTCGATATGCTGTGCCTGTGCAACACAGTCGGCGCACATGTCTTCGATCTGATCGTGCGGTTGGCGGTTGCGAATGGCGGCAATCATCTTTTTGTGTGTCGCCTCAAGTTTCTGGAATGCGGGCGCGTCTAACGTCTCTTGGCCGCCTACCAGGACGTAGACAGGTTCCAGGTCAGTTCTGCCTTTGAGGTCCACATAACCAGCTTCGAGCATGGCCATGACATTGCGGGTATTCTCATAAACCGCACAGGATACCAGAATATCATAGTCGACATGGCGACAGCTTTGTTCGATCCGGGCGGCGACATTTACCACGTCACCGATGACGGTGTAGTTAAACCGGCTTTTTGAGCCGATATTCCCCACACAGGCCTGCCCCGTGGCGCAGCCCGTTGCCAAGGCAATTGGCGGCCTGCCTTTCATAACGCCAGAAGCATTGAAATCCACCAGCGCCTCTCGCATCAACAGCGCGGCTGATGCAGCGCGGCAGGGGTGGTCCTCGACCGGGACCGGGGCGTTCCAAAAAGCCATGACCGCATCACCGATGAATTTGTCGATAGTACCTCTCTCTCGCAGTATCTGATCTCCGATTTTCGAGAATAGCTGGTTCAACAAGGTTACCAGATCGGTTGCCGATACGGTCTCGGACAGGGGCGTAAAACCTCGGATGTCCGAGAACATCACCGTGATTTCCTGGGTCTCGCCACCCAGTTGCAGTTGATGGCCCGACATCTCCATTTCATCCAGAATCTCGGGTGCCACATAGTGCGAAAAGGTTTGCCGGATTGCCCGCTTTTCACGCTCGGTCGAAATGAACAGATAGCCCGCCAACAAGCCAAAATTTGCCATGCCTCCCAATAGTGGAAATGTGACGTCGAACAGTACCAGTTGGTTCTGGAAAGCCATCCAACTGCTGCCAAGGACAACAGCGGCCGAGACACCGCCCGCCACGAACGAGGCAACCGCGCCAAATCGGGACATGACAACCGTGACCACTATTCCCAAGCTGACGAAGGACAGCAATTCAAGAGCGGCGGTTACGTCCGATCGGCTCAGCATTTCACCTGTCAAAATCTGTTCCAAAAGCTGTGCATGGATCGATACGCCCGGAACGGATTCACCTAACGCCGTCTGGTGCATGTCAAATAGACCAGCGGCGGACGTGCCGACCAGAATAATGCGGCCCTCAATCTCGGCGCGCAGATTGGGATTGTCCGTTGCCTGCATGATATCGTTGGCGGACAAATACAGGTTTGGGTTGTCCCGCCTGTACCGAACCCAAATCTCACCGTTTTCGGTGGTCGGCAGTCGGAAATCACCAACCTCGACCGCCAGCATGATGCCTGCTTCGTCCTGCGCGCCCTCTGCAATGATAACGGATTCACCTAAGGCGACCCTGAGCGCTTCGAGCCCTAGCCCCGGCAAAGTCCCGTCCGGCCCTCCCCAAAGGATGGGCACACGGCGAATGATCCCCATGCCGCCCAAGGGTGAGACATTGACACCACCGATACCTGCAGCCGTCTGATCCAACGGTGGGGCAGGCGGTGTCCAGTTGGGGACGCTGACCAAGCCGGATGCCGGGCTTTCGCCGATCTCGATTATACCCGCCATCGGTGTGACGGGCCTGCCTTCGAGCGTTGGCCGCGCAGCTGCGCCCAGAACGACGGGCCAGTTGCCAATCTCCAAGCCGAACAAGACGTCGTTGTCCAATTTCGCGGCGTGTCTCTTGACCGTCAGTATGTCCGCAAGAGCGGGGTCATTTAACAATCGAGAGGGGGAGAACCGATCGGGCTCGACGAACAACATATCGAACGCTATGGCGGCTGCCCCGTATTCGCCGAGGTTTTTCACCATCTCTGCCAATAGGGTTCGGGGCCAGGGCCATTGCCCCCATTTGGCCAGCGATTGCTCGTCAATATCGACAACTCGTACTGGCAGGTCCGGGTTGTATTCTCGGGGCGACAAGCGCTGTAGAATGTCGAAATAGGTCAGCCGGGCTATTCGCACCGGATATGGATCAAGTACTCTGATAAAACACCCGAACAATATCAGTCCGAGCCCCACTAACTGAAAGGCTCGTCGCCGCCCTGCACGCTCCTTTGGCTTACCGATCACCTTTGCCTCCGATTGCATGGGCGTACTTGGCGCAGGTTTGCACAATGCCTCCCGTCGTTAGGCCCTTATCTGACGTTCAACGCCGTTACTGGCGGTGGCGCATACGTCATCCGGCATTTCCCTTTTTGCCCTTGCCCCTTCCCTTGGCGCCGTCGCGACCTTTACCTTTGCCCGGATTCCCTACGCCTGAAGCGTTTCGTGACTGGCCGCCGGGGTTGCTGCCGTCCTGATGGCCGGACTTATTGGTTTTGGCAGCGGGCTCTGCTGATGGTGGTTCGTCTGGTGGTTCGCTCGGCGGCTCGGATGGCGGCTCCGCCTGGAAGGCCACCTTCTGGGGTGTAGCGCGAGTTGGTGGGGGCGCCTCAGCCTTTTCTATTGGTATCGGTACGGATTCTGCCGCGCACCCGGCAAAGTCCACTTGCAGCGGTGGCTTCAGGCCCGCCTGCGATTGAATGAACGGGAACCCGCTTTTCAATGCCAGCTCATAGTGTTCCTGATCTACAGGACGACCGATATTGCCCTGCTGGGAAGTGGCAAACATACTGCATTGTCGCCCGGTTGTTCGACACGAGCCGCGCGCACCGCACATGCGAACTGTACCTTCCAAAACCAGCATGGCGCTTTGCATCTCGGAAACGACCCACATGTCGAAGGTCGTACCGCGAACAGCCATTGTCGCCGTTGGTGTTTGAATGGAGTAGGCGCGTTTTCTGCTCTTGCCGGAAATAAAACGAAAACTGCCACCCAATGCCTGAACCGCAAAATTTTTGGCCTTTCGATTGCTTCGCAGCATGGTCACGTCCAGCTTCATGCGTGCATTCGGACCGATCGCAATCTTGGTTTCGTCTACAAATACCAGTTGAACCAGTCCGGTGCCGTTGGTGGAAATGGAATCGCCGGATACCACTTCCATCCCAGCCCGCACTGGTTGGGATTTCCCCGAGCGTGTAATCTCAGCACCTTGCTTGACGCCGATGACTTTTCCGATGTTGGCCAGGGCCTGCGAAGGCAAAAGCAGTAGACAACAAATCACGAATAACGATTTTAACCAGGTCAAACCTAACTTCCTTCCCCCAAAGGTAAGTACAGAGCGCATTGCGCTCACCGCTCGGTTTGTGCCTCGATATATTCAGAGTATTGAATTTAAAAATAATAAGCTCATGCAAATATGCCTTAAATTTCGCGCTTTTGGCAAGTGATCTGTGTTTTTCGGGCGGCGTGCGAGCTGAATGACGAATGCTTGGTCACGCAAACCAGAGCCGTAGCGCCGCTTGTGTTTGTGTTTCCAATCCTGAAAGTGGCCTCAAAAACGGCCGCTATGGCCTGACGAATAAGAAAGATACGAGAAAATTGAACGGGGTATAGAAAATCGCCTTGTATCCGGGTGACAGGCAGGGATATACCGGCCAGCGGAGACGTGGCCGAGTGGTCGAAGGCGCTCCCCTGCTAAGGGAGTAGGCGGGAAACCGTCTCGAGGGTTCGAATCCCTTCGTCTCCGCCATATATCATTGAGTTTAAATGATATTTAATGACGTTATTGGCAATTCCCGCCTGAATACCCATCACCCCAAATGCGCTTGGTTGCCGCTCTTTGCGATGGATGAATCAGTTATACTCGCCCGACAGTTCAAATAGATCGTTGTATTGGGGCGCTCTGAATCCCTTCGCCTGCGTGCAAACTGTCCGGGTGCATCGGAAACGATGATGTTTCCTCAGAGAGACCTGGCAAATCGACTGGTACCAACAACGCAATGCGCGCTCCGGTTGCCTTTGATGGTCGGCACTTTCACTTATCCCCCGGAAAACTGAGAGGAATAATAATAGGCGATGGCCTGCGTTCGGTTTTTAACACCCAGTTTGTCGTAAATGTTCGACAGGTGAAATTTGACGGTATTCGTGGAAATCTGAAGCTCTCGGGACAGGTCGCGGTTTGACATGCCCTGCGACAGTGCTTCGAGTATGGTGCGCTCTTTTCGGGACAGGCTTTGGATCGGGTCCTGTTGCATCTTGCGGATATCAATGAACGGGAACACCATTTTTCCTGCCGCCACATCGGCGCAGGTTTCCAGCAGACCTTCGACCGCCCCGGACCGTGCGGCAAAGCCTGCTGCTCCGGCCTGCATCGCCAGGCGAGGAGTGTCGCCTGTTGCCTCACCATAAACTACTAAACGAGGGGCGTTGGCCTGTTCGCGCAGAACCTCGATCAGCTTCGCAGCACCCAGAACGGGAAGGTTCCAATCCACCACACCAACCTGAACGGGGACTCGCATCACGGTTCCCAGGAACCCTTCGGCAGTGGCCGAGGTCGCGACAAGAGAGAATCGCGGGTCGCGCTCAAAAATCTCGGACATGGCTGAAAGGACCAGTGGGTTGCCGTCGGCCAGCATGACGTCGATCTGAGTAGTTTGGGTCTCAACCATCTGTTATTGCCCTGAATTTCGAAAAAACTACCCATTCGGATAGGACAGAAACTTGTATACTTTGGTATTTTTACCAAAATGGGTAGTTAATATCCCACCCAAATGGCCATCCTAAAGCAGTAGTAAGTTACGTTGTGCGTTCGGGCAAGCCCCGGTTTTCTGTCCAGCAACGAAACGTATCGGACGCGCTGTCCGACCAACTGCTGAGGATGTCTAACGATGACTTTCCAGATTTTCCCTCCGCTCGAGATCCCCGAGACGCTCGCTGCAGGTCCGGGGCCGGGCAATACGGATGCCCGCGTTCTGCACGCATTCACAAATGCAGGTGTTGCGGATCACATGCAGGGTGATGTCCTGCGCGGCATGATCGAGTGCAAGCATATGCTACGCAATATCTGGGGCACCAAAAACGCCTATACTTTTGCCGTTGCCGGCACCGGTTGGAGCGCGCTGGACACCATGTTCTCTGCCGTTATGCCCGGGGACAAAGTGGTTGCCTTCACAAATGGCACCTTCTCGGGCATCGACGCGCTGACCCTGCGGATCAAGGCCGCGACACCTGAAGAGCACGCCGCCAATCCGCTGGACCCACAAGCCGCCAGCGTCACTGTGATCGAGGTTCCGCACGGCCAGCCGGTAACCGGTGAACTGATCGACGCCGCTCTGGCAGAGCATCAGCCGAAATGGGCCTTTATGGCGCATTGGGAGACCGGTTCGGGCCGTATCAACGACTTGCGCGGGTTCTCGGATGCTTGCGAGCGTCATGGTGCCATGGGCTTGATCGATGCGGTTTCGTCTCTGGGTGTCGATGACTTTTCGATCGACGATTATCCGGGCATCGCTGGTTGGGCGTCCTGCCCGCAAAAGGGCCTGTGCTGTTTGCCACTGACCTACGCGCCTGTCAGCTTTACAGGCGCCTATATCGAAACGCTGAAAACGACCGGTGCCTACACCTATGTTCACAACCCGATTTTCGAGGCCCGCCACTGGGGGATCATCGATGGTGCGGATGTGGAAAAGGGCACATATCACCGGACCCATTCGGGATATGCTGTCGCTGCATTCCATGAATCGCTGCGCCTGACCCTACAAGAAGGGTTGGCGAAACGGTCAATGTCTTACCGCACCCACGAAAAGGTCCTGCGGGACGCCATGATCGAGATGGGCTGCGAGGTAACCTCGGACATGCCCAGCCTCGTCGTGTTAAACCTGCCGCCGGACTTGGCGGGACGTGAGATGGAACTGGTGCAGAATTGCCGCGCCCGTGGCTTCGGTATCTGGCCCACGCTCAGCGCACCGGTGCAAGTTCGTATCGGTATCCTCAATCAGTTGAACCGCGAGGCCGTCAGCCGAATCGTGCGTCTGTTCGCCGAGGCCCTGCGTGAACTGGGTGCCGAGGTCGATCAGGACGCAGTCGAGGCTTTGCTGGAAAGCCGCTACGGCACGTCGATCGCCGCTTAATCACGCTGCATGAACGGGAGGATTGCAGATGGATATCCATGAATACCAAGCGAAAGAGCTTCTTTCGAATTTCGGTGTCGATGTGCCTTCTGGCGCTTTGGCCTACAGCCCTGAACAGGCGGCCTATCGGGCGCGCGAACTGGGTGGCGACAAATGGATCGTCAAGGCTCAAGTCCATGCAGGCGGGCGCGGCAAGGCGGGCGGCGTCAAGCTATGCAACACCGAAAACGAAATCTATCAGGCCTGCGATGACCTGTTTGGTCGCAAACTGGTCACGCACCAGACCGGCCCCGAGGGTAAGGGCATCTATCGTGTCTACGTTGAGTCCGCTGTGCCGATTGACCGCGAGATCTATCTGGGCTTCGTCCTTGACCGGTCAAGCCAGCGGGTGATGATCGTGGCCTCGTCCGAAGGCGGGATGGAGATCGAGGATATTTCGGCCGACCGCCCGGACAGCATCGTGCGTTCCATCGTCGAGCCGGCGGTCGGGTTGCAGGAATTCCAGGCGCGCGAAATTGCGTTCAAACTGGGGCTGGAGCCGAAGCTGGTGCAGCAGATGGTGCGCACTCTGCAGGGCTGCTATGCCGCTTTCAGCGATCTGGACGCCACCATGGTCGAGATCAACCCGCTGGTCATCACCGGCGATGATCGGGTTCTGGCGCTGGATGCCAAGATGAGCTTTGACGACAACGCCCTGTTCCGGCACCCGCAAATCGCCGAACTGCGCGACAAAAGCCAGGAAGACCCGCGCGAAAGCCGTGCGGCGGATCGGGGTCTGTCCTATGTCGGGCTGGATGGCAATATCGGCTGCATCGTCAATGGTGCTGGTCTGGCCATGGCCACGATGGACACGATCAAGCTGGCCGGGGGTGAGCCCGCCAACTTCCTCGACATCGGCGGTGGCGCCTCGCCTGAACGTGTGGCCAAGGCGTTCCGACTGGTTCTGTCAGATGACAACGTGCAAGCGATCTTGGTTAACATTTTTGCCGGTATCAACCGCTGTGACTGGGTGGCCGAAGGGGTCGTACAGGCGCTGAAAGAGCTTGAACTCGATATCCCGGTTGTTGTGCGACTGGCTGGAACAAATGTCGAAGAAGGCCAGAAAATCCTCGCGAAATCCGGCCTGCCGATCATTCGCGCCACAACACTGATGGAAGCCGCAGAACGCGCCGTTGGTGCATGGCGAAACGATCTGTCCCAAAACACCAAGATGAGGGCTGTGTAATGAGCATTCTTCTCGATCGTGACTCGCGCGTTATCGTGCAGGGCATCACCGGGCGCATGGCTCGGTTCCATACCAAGGACATGCTGAACTACGGCACCAACGTTGTCGGTGGTGTCGTGCCCGGTAAGGGCGGAGAAACCGTTGAAGGCGTTCCGGTCTTCGACACCGTCAAACAGGCCGTTGAAGCCACCGGTGCCGATGCCAGCCTCGTCTTCGTGCCGCCGCCATTTGCCGCTGACTCGATCATGGAGGCCGCAGATGCCGGTATCCGCTATTGCGTCTGCATTACAGACGGTATTCCTGCGCAGGATATGATCCGGGTGAAACGGTACATGTACCGCTATCCCAAGGAAAAGCGCATGGTCCTGACCGGGCCGAACTGCGCAGGTACGATCTCGCCCGGCAAAGCTCTGCTGGGGATCATGCCGGGGCATATCTATCTGCCCGGCCATGTGGGGATCATTGGTCGATCGGGGACGTTAGGCTATGAGGCCGCTGCGCAGTTGAAAGAGCGCGGGATCGGCGTTTCGACCAGTGTCGGCATCGGCGGAGACCCGATCAACGGTTCGTCCTTCAAGGACATCCTGCAGCGGTTCGAAGAGGATGAAGATACTCACGTCATCGCCATGATCGGCGAAATTGGTGGACCTCAGGAAGCTGAAGCAGCGGAATACATCCGTGACCACATCACCAAACCGGTGATTGCCTATGTCGCCGGTCTGACAGCTCCGAAAGGCCGGACCATGGGCCACGCGGGCGCGATCATCTCGGCCTTTGGCGAAAGCGCCAGCGAGAAGGTCGAAATCCTGTCCGCTGCCGGTGTGACCGTGGCCGAAAACCCGGCTGTCATCGGTGAAACAATCGCTCGTGTAATGGAGGCTGCGTGATGGTCAAACCCTCGGTCCTTGTCACCCGTCGCTGGCCTGCTGCCGTCGAGGCGCAGCTGGCCGAGAATTACAATGTCGTTCTGAACACAGGGGACAAGCCTATGTCCCCGGCTGACATCCGGCAGGCACTGAAGTCCTATGACGCGGTGCTGCCCACTGTCACCGACACGCTCAGCGCCGAGGCACTGGATGTGCCCGGAGCACAGACAAAAATCCTCGCCAACTATGGTGTTGGCTACAGCCATATCTGCGAGCCGTCAGCGCGTGAATTGGGCATGACGGTAACAAATACTCCTGACGTGCTGTCCGAATGCACCGCTGATGTCGCCATGACCCTGCTTCTGATGGTGGCGCGCCGGGCGGGTGAAGGTGAGCGTGAACTGCGGGCGGGTGGTTGGACCGGCTGGCGGCCCACGCATTTGATCGGCACCAAGGTCAGCGGCAAAACGTTGGGCATCATCGGTTATGGTCGCATCGGTCAGGAAATGGCCCGTCGCGCCCATCACGGGTTTGGCATGGGCGTTCTTGTGTACAACCGGAGCCAAGTATCGCCGGGCTTGCTGGCCCAGTGCAACGCGACCCAAGTGGACACAATCGACGAACTGTTGCCGCAGTGCGATTTCGTGTCGCTCCATTGTCCCGGAGGGGCTGCGAACCGGCACCTGATCAATTCACGTAGGCTCAGCCTGATGAAACCGGACGCCTTCCTGATCAACACCGCTCGTGGTGAGGTGATCGACGAATGGGCTCTGATTCAGGCCCTGATGTTCGACATGATCGGCGGTGCGGCGCTGGATGTGTTCGACGGCGAACCCCGGATCAGCCCCGATTTGCTGCAATGTGACAATCTGGTGATGCTGCCCCATTTGGGCAGCGCCACTAAGGAAGCGCGTGAGGCGATGGGGTTCCGTGTGCTCGATAACCTAAGTGACTTTTTCCAGGGCCGCGAACCGCGTGACCGGGTGATCTGACACCGAACCGACAAAACTCTGAACCAAGGATCAAACGCATGAGCTTTCATTCAATCGACCAGGCCCCCGGCCGCCTGAACCGCAGTGAACTGGCCGTTCCCGGTAGCCAGCCGGGCATGTTCGAAAAGGCAGCTAAATCGGATGTGGATGTGATCTTCCTTGATCTGGAAGACGCGGTCGCACCTGATGAAAAGGAACAGGCGCGTAAGAACATTATCGAAGCGCTGAACGATATCGACTGGGGCAACAAAACCATGTCGGTGCGGATCAACGGGCTCGATACTCACTACATGTACCGCGACGTGGTGGACGTGGTCGAACAGGCCGGAGAACGTCTGGACCTGATCATGATCCCCAAAGTGGGAACCGCTGCAGACGTTTATGCCGTCGATATGCTGGTGACACAGATCGAGGACGCCAAGGGCTATAAAAAGCGGATCGGTTTCGAGCACATCATCGAAACGGCGCTTGGCATGCAGAACGTGAGCGAGATTGCGGCGGCATCAAAGCGCAACGAAAGCCTACATTTCGGCGTTGCGGACTATGCTGCGTCGACCCGCGCGCGCACCACGATCATCGGCGGCGTAAACCCCGACTATTCGGTCCTGACCGACCCCGACGCTGACGGAGGCCGCATGACCCATTGGGGGGACATGTGGCACTACGCTCTGGCCCGCATGGTCGTCGCAGCACGCGCCAATGGTCTGCGCCCGATTGATGGGCCTTTTGGCGATTTCCAAGACCCCGAAGGCTATCGTGCGGCTGCGAAACGCGCCGCCGTTCTGGGCTGCGAAGGTAAGTGGGCCATCCACCCTAGCCAGATTGCGCTGGCAAACGAAGTCATGTCCCCATCGGATGCCGAGGTGAACAAGGCGCAGCGCATTCTCGTTGCAATGGCCGAGGCCGAAGCTTCGGGCAAAGGTGCCGTATCACTGGATGGCCGCCTGATCGACTATGCCTCGATCCGTCAGGCCGAAGTGTTGGTTGAAAAGGCCGGTCAGATCGCAGCGGCTTAAACCCTTGGCAAGCTGAACCTGTGAATGCGAGGTCGATCCGGCCTCGCATTTTTCATTCTCGGCAAGTTTATCCGACCATCTCAAGCACGGCCCCGGGAAAGGATGCGATCACGGCATCCATCTGAGCCCGTGGCAACAGGCACAGGGCCGTTGACAGGCCATCGGCGACCGCCGCGGTAGGCGCAGAAACGGATACAACCTGCTTGGGGTGATGTGATCCATTGGTGCTGAGAATATGCCCCTGTGTCTCTGTCAGCATGACGCTGTTGGTGTCGGATGTCGCGACGGCTCTGTCGCGAAGTCGGATCGTCTTCTGAACCTCGCCAGCCGAACCTGCAAGACCGACTTGCCAGGCTTGACCGTCGTTCCGGTGCCCGTGGGCTGCGATTTCCCCCATGTTCACAAGTACATCGCGCAAACCATGCGAAGCAAGCAGGGCGCTGATGCGATCGGTAATGGCCCCTTGCGCCACGCCATTCAGGGTCAGGGCCGACAATCCGGGACGAGAAAGGTTGATCACCTCTGCCTGAACCGAAACGCGATCCCAGCCCACCGTTTCCAGTGCCTTCGTCAAGTCGGCCGGGTTTGCACTAGAGGCAAGTGCGCGCCAAACGGGCTGAATGGAGGGATCGAACAGGCCGTCGGAAGCTTGATGGAGGGCCGAGCACAGGCTGAGAACGTTCAGCAGATCAGGGGAAGGTGCCAGCAGATGCCCATCATGGTTCAAACGGCTGATTTCAGAATTGTGACGGTAGAGGCTAAAGATGTTCTCCAGCCGGTTTACCTCGGCCTCGACGGCAGAGAAAATTGGTGCGGCTTCTGCGGTGGTTAGCCCCTCTAAGCGCAAGCTGGCCTCAGCCCCCAATGCAACGCCGCGCCAATGCGCCACGGGGGCTGTTGCGGCTCCGACAGGAAAGGCTGCGCAAGCGGCCGTCATGGTCAAGAACCGGCGACGCGAGAGAGAAGTCATGAGGGGGTCTCCAGTATCAAGTCCAGATCCACAGGGCCAAGCACCTCGGTATCCGGAATCTCAGAGAGAGGTAGGGAAGTTCCGCCATATTGGCCGATAAAGGCTTTGGCATCGGTGGGATTAGCAAAGGGAACAACCTCGCGCGCGCCCATACCACCGGCGACATCGGCCCCGACCACAAAGGTTGCGCCATCGGCGTCGATCCAGTTGGAAATGCCCGGCTGCCGCCAATTCGGGGCGACGCCCATGTCGCTGACATAGACGGCAGTGATTTTGGCATCACGCTCGGGGCTTTTGAGATAGGCCACCATGTCGCGCACCTGCGCAAAGAAAAGCGGGGCTGGGTAGCCGTCCAGATGAATCTGCCCCTTTGGCCCGCCATGTTCGGCGATGTTCATCTGGCAGAAAAAGCTGAGCGCATCCGGGGTCAGATCGACCGGGTCCGGGGCCTCGGCCACTTCTTCCTTGCAGGCGGCCAACGCGATCAATGCGATCAGGGCAAGATGTTTCATGGCTCGACCCTCCGAAACGCGAGGCGGGCAAGGGCAAAGCCGAGCACTGGCCAGATCAGCAGCGAAGCAGGCGCGGCCCAGACGGGCAGGGCCTGTGCGGCGCCGGTCATGCCAGAGGCCATCGCAACGCCTTCAGTTGCGGCGATGTTCCACAGACGGAATGCGTCGGCCGGGTTGGCTACCATCACCCATGGAAAGACGGATTGGGTGAAGGTGCCGCCCTTGTCCATGACGACGGCCCCCAACAGGCCAAGATCATAGAGGACGACAAAAACCAGCCAGAGCCCGGCCGACAGACCTGCTGCTGCCGTGGCGCCCCTCGCCAGGGCAGACAGCAGGTAACCCAGCGCCAGAAACACGGCGCCCAGCAGGATCGAGGTGAGGATGAGACGCACCAGAGCCATCAGGCTTTCCGGTCCGGCCCCGCCAAAGAAGGCGGCCACTGCGCCAGCAGTGCCGAAACCAACGGTCATCGCAAAGGCGAGGGCAGCGAGGTGCGCAGTATACTTGCCCAACAGGATTTCTCCGCGCCCTGCCGGGTAAGACAGCAGCAGCGACAGGCTGCCTCGGTCCACGTCACCAGCGATGGCGTCGAAGGAGATCATCAGCGCTAGCAAGGGGGCGAGGTAGACCGACAAGGTGGTCATCGACGCAACCGAGACAGTGAGCATGTCGACGCCCAAAGTGCCGGTTGGGGCGCTGCCAGCAAAGGTCAGCGCCAAAGCGAACAGCACCATGATCAGCGTGGCGACCAGCAGCCAGCGGTTGCGGCGCAGGATCAGCATTTCAGTGCGGGTGATAGCGAGGAAGCGGGTCATTGCATCTCCTACTGAGCGTAATGGCGATAGAGGTCTTCCAGCTTGGGCGGGGTCATTTCCACATCCGCCACCGCATCGCCCAGTCCGGCGATGCGGCGCAGGGCCTCCATCTTGTCGTCGGGACTGCAGAGTAGTTCGACCGACGCGCCGTTGATCCGATTGCCTCCCAGTTCTGCGGCCAGCGCTTCTGGATTGTCACTGGCGCGGACCTTCAGGCGGATCGGCAGACCCGCCAGCGCTGAGAGGTTGTTCAGAGTGTCATCAGCCACCATCCGGCCCTTGCGCATGATAGCGATACGATCGGTGCGGGCTTCGACTTCGGTCAATGCATGTGAGGCGATGAGGACCGCCGTACCCTGTGCGGCCAGCTCATCAATGATGGCATAGAGATCCTGCCGTGAGATCGGGTCCAAGCCCGATGTCGGTTCATCCAGCAGTGCGACCTTCGGCTGACCCAGCAGGACCTGCGCCAGACCCAGGCGCTGCCGCATCCCTTTGGAATAGGCTCCGATCCGGCGATCCAGCGCGTCGCTCAGACCGACGCGCTCCAGCAAGGCAGGCACATCGGCTTTGGCTCCGGAGAGCTGCGCGAACAGGGTCAGTTGCTCGCGGCCCGTAAGCGCCGGGTGAAACGACACCGCTTCGGGCAGGTAAGCCGTTTCGCGCCGTGCCTTCGCGCTGCCGGGGGCGGCGTCTCCGATCCGAATGGCGCCGCCGTGGATCGGCGTTAGGCCGAGAATGGATTTGATCAGAGTCGACTTGCCCGCGCCGTTATGACCCAGCAGCGCAACGCGCTGACCGGGGGCAAGAGACAGGGTGATATCGTCAAGAACGCGGGTTTTACCCCGGTCCTTGAATACATGGTCGATTGACAGGGCCTTATCCGTCATGAGGCACCTTTTTCATAGCTGGGGGTTCAGGGGCTTGCATCAATGGGTTGCTGTCCATCACACCACCCGGCAGAAGCGCCGGGAAGGCCGATTGCGACCAGCGCACCAGCTGCACGGCAGGGGAGCCGAGCAGCAGTTTGGCTGCGGGTTGGGTCCACAGCACATGGTCCATACTGTCATTGGGGCGATAGGGGGCATCGGCGATACCATTGCCATCCACATCAAAGGCGGCGAAATCGGACCAGTAGTTTCCGCGCCCGTCTTCGGACCACTCAACCCATTTGGTCGAAACGTATTTTACCTGGGTCCGGTTGCCGACAAAGGCGTTGCCAAGAATACGGTTGCGTTCACTACCGGCGGTAAAGTGAATGCCGATGCCGCAACCCTGGAACCAGTTGTCGGTGAATTCGTTCTTGTTGGAGTTATAGAGGAAGGTGCATTTTTCCTTGGCACCTTTCACCACATTTCCGGTGATAACGCTCTTGTTGGCGTAGTTCAGCATCACGCCATGTTCACGATCCCCGATCGAGACATTGTTAGCGACGGTCACATTGGTCGTGAACATCACCGCATAGCCCAGATCGTTGCCGATCGAGACATTGTCGCTGACCACCGAATTGTCGGCATACATGTAGTGCACGGCGAAACGCAGATCGCGGAACAGGTTGCCGGTGAAGGTATTTTTCTTGGACGAGTTCACAAAGATCCCATCACGTCCAAAACGAATGTCGTTATCTTCGACCCGCGCACCCGGCGCGTTCCAGACGTAAACGCCATTACCACGGTCGTTCATTCGCCGGTCTTGCCGTCCTTCGATCCGGTTGCCGCGTACGATGCTGCCTTTGGCACCATGGATGTCGATGCCATAGAGATTGCCCAGCAGCACGTTATCCTCGACCACTGGCGCGTGGGCCGTCTTGGTTAGTTGGATGCCGCTGTCGATTCCGTCATGGTCCGAGCCTGAGCCGATCACCGTCAGCCCGCGCACTGTCACGCCCGGCCCGGTCACGGTAATGACGCTGCCTTTGCCTTGTCCGTCAATGGTGGCCTGTCCCAGCCCATCAATCGTGATGGGCCGGTCCAGCACCAGCGTTTCAGAGTAAACGCCGGGGCTCAGGCGGAGGGTGTCTCCATCCGCCGCCTGCGCCAGTATCTCGTTGATGGCCCCCGCCCGGTTGGGCACATCCCAATCCGCCGCCCAAAGGGGCGAGCCGAGCAGGAGCGGTATGAGCAGGGACCAACGCATTGTTATGCGCTCCGCGGCTCAACAAACATCCGGCCGCGCATTTCCATGTGAAGCGCGTGGCAGAACCACTGGCAATAGAACCAGTGTACGCCCGGACGGTCGGCGATGAACGTGACCGAGGCGGTCGCCTGCGGCCCGATCTCCATTGCGATGCCAAAGTTCGACAGGCACAGCCCGTGGGTCAC
Source organism: Ruegeria sp. BB7 (assembly GCF_056539365.1). NCBI lineage: Bacteria > Pseudomonadati > Pseudomonadota > Alphaproteobacteria > Rhodobacterales > Roseobacteraceae > Ruegeria > Ruegeria sp. BB7. The sequence continues at coordinate 36,932 of NZ_JBQFUV010000008.1, forward strand.
GTCGTCCACGTCATCCAGGTTGGTGACGTAGAGCGTAACCTCGTCGCCCTGCTTGACGGTGAACTTCTCAAGGCTGAACACCGGCGCGGTCGAGGTCATGTAGACGCGGACCTTGTTGCCGTCACGGATTGGTTCCTCGGCCCCTTCTTCCAGATCGACACCGTCAGCCTCGGCCTGTTTGCGCGCATCTTCCCACATCGGGTCGTTGCGATCCCAGACGTTGACCGGGTTCACCTTGGACCGGTGAACAAGGATCGAGTCATGCGGTTCCGCAAAAGTCGGGCCGTCATGGACCACCTTCATCTTGTCGCCCGAGATGTCGATCAGCTGCTCGTTTTCAGGCTTAAGTGGACCCACGTTCAGGAAGCGGTCTTTCGAGAACTTGTTCATCGAAATCAGCCACTTGCCATCAGCTTCGGCGGTTTCACCCATTGAGGTCGAGTTGTGGCCCGGCTGATAGTGCACGTCCACCTTGTCAACGATCGGATCAACATCCGCACCGGCATAGGCTTCGATCGCCTTGGCGATGTCCCATTTCACCACCTGGCTGTCCAGGAACAGGGTGGTGTAGGCGTTGCCCTTGCCGTCAAACGCGGTGTGAAGCGGGCCGAGGCCCAGCTGCGGTTCCGCCACGATGGCCGAGCGCGGATCGGCGTTGTCGGCAAACAGCGCGTCGACTTTTTCCACGTCAATCACGGATACGGTCGGCGACAGCTTACCGTTGATCATGATGTGTTTCTTGTCGGGCGCGGCGTTCACGCCGTGCGGCGAGTTCGGGATCGGGATATAGCGGGTCAGATTACCGCCAGCTTCCTTGCGGCCATCGACGACCTTGACGCCGTTCAGTTCCTGATAGTTCCCGGCAGCCACGGCCTCTTCAATGGCCTTGAGGTTGAACACGACCACATGGTCCAGCTCGTTCTCGGTCATCTCGGCCAGGTTCATGCCCATTTCCGAGTTATACGAGGTCGAGAACGCGTATTTGCCCTGATAGTCGCAGTCAGTGTTGTCGAGGTTACCCGAAACCATCACCTGCCATGCGATTTCCATCGTGTCACCGTCAATTGCGGTGAAGATGTTCACGTATTGCGACGGATCGTCGAGGATCTGGCCGTCATTGACCAGCGGTGCCTCGTGCTCACCATTGGCAAAGATGTAACCGGTGCGCGGGTATTTCTGCGGACGCAGGCCGTGGATGTCATGCGCGTTCGGGATCTCGATGATCTTGTCGCATTTCATCACGTCGCAACGCACGCGGGCCACGCGGGTGTTGGCCTTGTCGTTCATGAACAGGTAACGGCCGTCATAGGTGCCGTCTGTGAAGGACATGTGCGGGTGGTGCAGGTCGCCGTTATCGTAGGTGACCTTGCCATTTGCGGCCAGGTATTCCTTGGTTTCTGGCAGCAGGCCTTCTGTCAGGATCTTCAGCGACTCGTTGGTCTGACCCCAGCCAGTGGCCGAGCAGCGGTTGAACACCGGAATACGCATCAGTTCGCGCATCGACGGTACGCCGAGGATACGCACCTCGCCGGTCTGACCCGAGGACCAGAAGCCGTAATATTCATCCAGCTCACCGGGCTCCAGCGCGGCGTTTGCGGCGGCACTGGCTTCCTTGGCGGTCATTAGGGTCGAGCCCAGACCGGTCCCGGCAATCACGGCGCCAGTTGCGGTTGCACCCAGCATCCCACGGCGTGTGATATTCAGTTTGTTTTCATTGTCCGACATGATCGTTCCTCCTTTTTAGGAAACGGATTGCGGTTTGGCGTTCGGATGGTTCGCCGGTGGCTGTCCGAGTGGGGTCTTCATTTGGACCGACCCTGTCTTGGCCCGCCGTTTCAACTGGCGGATAACGACGGGACATTTCGTCTCGGACTGGTAGAGCACCTGACAATGCAGGCAGGTGACGCACTCGTTCGGATTGATCTCACCGGTGGGGTGGATCGCCTGAACGGGGCATTCGTTGGCGCAGGTCTGACAGGGGCTGCCGCAATCGGGATAGCGGCGCAGCCAGTCGAACATGCGAATACGGGCAGGGATCGCCAGCGCTCCGCCCAGCGGACAGAGGTAGCGGCAGTAGAACCGTTCGATGAACAGCCCGATCCCCAGCAGGAGCAGCGCAAAGACCACAAACGGCCAGTCGCGCATGAATTTCAGGATGATCGCGGTCTTGAACGGCTCGATCTCGGCATATTTCTCGGCCAGCGGGATCGAGACAAAGCTGAGACCGAACAGCCCAAGAAAAATCATGTATTTCGCGGGCCACAGGCGTTCGTTCAGACCCCAGGGCAGGGTCCATTGCGGAACCTTGAGGGCGCGGGCGAGTTTGTTGGTCAGTTCCTGCAGCGCACCAAACGGGCAGAGCCAGCCGCAATAGGCACCCCGGCCCCAGAACAGCAACGCGGCGGCGACGGCGAACCATTGGATAAAGACCAGCGGATCCAACAGGAAAGCATCCCACGAGAACCCGGTGCGCAGGCTGCCCGCCAGCGCCATCAGGTTCACCACGCTCAACTGAGCGTTGGCATACCAGCCAATGAAGAACAGCGTCATGGTCAGATATCCGATGCGGAACCAGTAGAAGACGCGCGCATTCATCGTCGCGTGGAACTGGAAGAAGAAAGTGGCAGTCAGCACCAGCAGCATGACGCCCAGCACCGCAATCTCGACCGTGCGGTCTTTCCATATACGTTGCCACAGGGCCGCTTTGGCAGCGGCCTCTCCGGTTGCGTCATCGACCACCACAGGGGCAGTGACGGGCAACAGGTACTGTTCGGGCAGCTTGTAGCCCAGATCGAAGGTCAGGAAGGTTTTTTCAACTGCGCCGACGGCACGCTGTACTAGCAGTTGCAGGCGAAACGGCTCGGTCGGATCAAATTCGGCGTCGGCTGGGATTTTGAAGATGTCCAGTTCGCTGAAGCTGGGCGCATCCGGCGCGTCAACCTCACCCAGACGGCGCTGTTGGCGGTCGAAGAAGCGGACCGAACTGTCGCCTTGGATCAATTGAATTCGGTCAAAGATACCGCCGCGTACATAACCCGAGCCTTTGAAGCTGTAAGCCCCACGACCCAGCACAAGAATGGCGTGTTCGCCCTCGTCCAGCCAGTTGGTCAAGTTCTGATATTCAGCCTCTCCCAACAGCGACTTGCCGATCGACGGAACCGAAACCAGCGCCATATGCATGTCGATAAAGGTATCATCCGGCTCGCCCGGTTCCGGGCGCTTGATCGCGCGCTGATCCCCCGTCGCCTCGAAGGCGGCATTGACCTGACCAATATCCAGCGTCAGCCTCCGGATTGAACCGTCTCCGGAGAGGGTGGTCCAGTCATAGATGGCATTTTTCGCCATATCGACTTCGCGTTTTGGCCCATCCGACTGCACCGGAGACAGACCGCCCAGCCCCAGCGCACGGGCTACTTTGATGCCGCCACGTACAAGGCTGTCGTCGATCACCATGATGGTCACGGTCGCGCCCGAGATGATGTCGAGGTCATGCCCCTCACCCCCGGTCTCGGCCTCACGCTTGAGATCTAGCCCAGCGTAACCCTCGGTCAGCTCAACCATACGCGAATTGGGAATGCCGATCAGAACGATAGGCTCCGAGTGCTTGACCAGTTTGACCCCGGTCAGCACCGCATCATCATCAATGGCGGCGACCACGTGGATGGGTTTGCCGGAATACCCGGTGGTTCCCACAAAATCAGAGGTCAGGAAGGCCCATGCAACGGTCTCGCGGCCTTTCAGAATGGGGGCAACGGGCACGTCATCGCGCACCGGACCAAAGGCATCGGCACCGGGAACCAGATCGGCGGGTTCAATTTCGGGCAGGAAGCTGGCCAGACTGTCGGCATGGGCGCTGATCGCCATCAGGCAGGACAGGGCAAAGGCTAGCAGGAAATGGATTGCGCGACTTACGACCACGGCGCACCTCCGATTAATTGGGTGGACGCCATGGACGCGCGCAGGGCGCGTTCAGATTCTACTTGGGTCGCACTTGGGGGACCCCGGGTTTCGGGCCACAATCGTTCTATGCCGTTGTCATGTGGCAGATCGTGGAAATCGCAGCTTGCCATATAAACAAAGCCGTCCTGTTTCAGGATAGGCAGGTCCGGCACCGGGACCGCAGATGTGACAGCACACAGGGCGCAATCAGCGCATTTCGGACAGGGCGCGGTTGGGTCATCGGCTTCTTTCTCAAGATCCACCTGAACCCAGACCGCCCCTGTCTCCGAGCAGATCTCCACCCACATGCTTTGTCCGGGACTCGCCAGTGCCGGGCCAAGCAGCTGCAATAGCAGAAGGAGGATGCCCGCACATGCACATACGACGCGGGACGCGCGAACAGCTGAAATGTGCAGAGGGTTGAGGGCGGGCATGGAGAATCCAACTCGGCAATCTTTCCAGAGTCGTATGTTGTCCTCTCGATTCGAAACTTGACTTAAGTCATTTGTTCGCGAACTGCCCCAAATTTAATTTTAGGAAGTTTTTGGAGAAATAGCAGATGGTTAGTCGTCGGCTTCATCCATCAATCCGCGCAGCCAGCGACCGGCCAGCCAGGACGCAGGGATGCCCAGAGGGATTGACCACAGGATTGCTGTGACGGGTTCGATAACGCCAAACCCGGCGCTGTTGGCGATCAGCCCTGCCAGAAACAGGTTGATGGCCACGGTCAACGCCGTGGCCGGATAAAGCAGAATGGCCAGTTTCCAAACAGGCCATTTGCCTTCAGTGGCTGGTTCCTTCCGAGAAGGTGATTTTGTTCCAGACATTGTATTTTCCAGACGGTTTGCGCATCGGCAGGCGGCGAACCTCTTCCAGCGTCTGCGCGTCATAAACGATCACTGCGCCATCATCTTCCCAGATGGAAACCAGTGCGTGGCGGCCATCCTTGGTGAACTCGACATGTGCCACGGTTTTGCCGGGCGCTGGGCGCAGAGTTTTAACGATCTCAAGGCTTTGCTTGTCGATCACATGCATGGCGTCCTTGTTGGGTCCAAAGAACACATCGGCCCAGACGTAAGGCGAATTCTCATGGCTGCGCATGAAGAACCCGGGTCCCTCGGTCTTGATCCGTTTGACGGTTTCCCATGTCTGCATATCGATGACCGACACGGTGCCGTCGGTCAGATGCGGCGTGGCCATTACGGTTGTATCGCCATGTTTCCAAGTTATGCCCGAGCCCAGATGCGGCATGCCCGGTAGGTCCAGATCAGCCACCTTGTGACCAATCACCAGATCAATTACCTGACCACCTTTGCCGTCGCGGGAGGCGCCCATGACGTATTCGTAGCTCTGGTCGAAAAAGAAATCGTCCAGATAGTCCGGCGTGGTGATCTTGCGCACCGGGAAGGGGTCCGGGTTCTTGAACTGACCCTCGATGCGGAAGTCATGCCCAATGCCGGATTGCGGCGGATTGGCGCCGTAAAAGACCTCCCAAATCTCGGGTACGTCTTTCAGAGCCAGCACGAAGCTCTCACGCGGGGGCGCCTGATAGACAGCCGAGACACGGCTGGGAACGCCCTTTTTACTTTTGATCTCAACGACCTTCGCAACCGAGAGGTCCTGCGTTGACAACAAGGTCAGGCTGTTCGGTAAATAGTTCGCCACGGCCACCCATTTGCCATCACCAGACATGGCGATGTTGCGGCTGTTCAGGCCCGCGCGTACGCGGCCCACCTGTTTCAGGGCCCAAATGTCGTATTTCTGGACCCAGCCATCGCGGGACATGATGAACACATAGCGCCCATCGGGGCTGAACTTTGGTCCACCATGCACGGCAAAAGGCGTCTCGAATCGATCCAGAACCTCGAACGTATCACCGTCCAGAACGCTGACATGGTGGTCACCGGTCTCAACCGCCAACGTGATATTCATCGGATCGCTGTCCCAGACAGGTGCGTTAACCGGAACATAGTCCTCATCCAAAGTACGGCTAGCCATGATATCGGCCTCGCCCCATTCTGGGTCAGTTTCCAGCGGAGATTTCAGCCAACCCGCCAGCTCCTCGATCTGCAACGCGTCCAACTCATGCGAAAAGGCGGGCATCTGAGTGGCCGTACGCCCTTCGGCAATCACAGCAGCCACACGGGGGCCACGCATGCGTTTCAGCGTCTCGGGGATCAATGCGGGGCCGACCCCACCCAAACGGTTTTCGCCGTGGCAAGACGCGCAGTGTTCAGCATAATCCGAAGGTGCATCCGCCCATGCCGCTCCTATGCTCAAGACCGAACAAAGCGCTCCAATCTTCATCTTTTCCAAAATACTCCCGCCGGAGGCTCCCACAGTTTTCACGGGCGCCACGGCTGAAGGGACAGAACAGTCGATTTTAAAAGAACTGATGCGCAGGATCATGACGTTTCCCCCGGAACGGCGTGACCTGCAGACGTTCGCCTGCGCCCTCAACGCCGATTTCTTGATTTGTCAGATAACAGGCCGGATCTTCGGCCCAGGGATCGCCGGTCAATTGCAAGGCCCGGATACGGGTGTTGCCACCGCAGACATCTTTCAATTGGCAAGCTCCGCAGCGTCCCTTTAGCGGGCGCGGGCGGGTGCGCAGCATGGACAGCATCTGATCGTCGCTGGTCCAAAGCTCAGAGAATGGCTGGGTTTTCACATTGCCGACCGTGTAGTCGGACCAATAGGTATCGGGATGCACGCGGCCCAGATTGTCGATATTGGCCACGCCCAGACCGCTGGAGTTGCCTCCCCATGCCGCCAGATGCTCGCGAACATGGGCAACTTTCGCATCGTCGAAACGCGCGCGGACCCAGTTAAGGAAATATCCGGCGTCGGCATCATTGTTGCCGGTTACGATGTCCAGCGGGCGCCCGCCTGATGCGGCCTCCCACGCGCGTTCAAGCAGCAGATCCAGACCGTTGCGGGTTCGAAGGTGTTCAGCATCTTCGCCCCGGTTCTTGTCGCCACGGCCTGCATAGACGAGGTGGGACAGGTAGAACTTGTCGACGCCTTCGTCATCACAAAGCTTCAACAGATCAGGCAGGTGATGCTGTGTGCCTTCGGTCAGGCAAAAACGCAGACCGACTTTGATGCCGCGTTTCTTGCATTCGCGTACACCGCGCAATGCGTCTGCAAAGGCGCCTTCGACACCGCGGAACCAGTCATTCGTTGCTCCGATCCCGTCCAGTGAAATGCCGACGTAGTTGAATCCTACATGGGCGATCATGTCGGCGGTTTCGCCGTGAATCCGTGTGCCGTTGGTGGACAGCGCCAGCATCGGCACAAGCTCACGGGCGCGTTTTGCTATATCGAAGAAATCAAATCGATCCAGCGGTTCCCCACCCGAGAGGATCAGGGCCGGGACGCGAAATTGGCCCAGATCCTCAAGGGTTACCATGGCTTGCTCGTGGCTGAGTTCACCCGGGAACGCAACATCCGCCGAGACGGTGTAGCAATGGCGGCATTTCAAATTGCAGCGCCGCGTCAGATTCCAGATCACCACTGGTTTGACTGGTCCGGGCCGGCGTTTGCGTACCGGGGTCGGATTGACGAGTTGGTGCATGTATTCGGTCAGGCGGAACATGGTCTCAGCCTTTCGTTTTCAGGCGCAGCCCGGTCTTTTTCAGGATGCGCGTGGAATAGAGGATATCTTTGGCACGGCAGGCATCGCCCAGAATAGCTGCGATCTCGGCGCGCTTTTCTTCGACTTCATCCCGGTCCGAGCCGTGAACCATGGCGAACAGGTTGTAGGGCCAATCGGGCAAGGCACGCGGGCGCTCATAGCAATGGGTGACAAAGGGCAGCGCGCCGATTTGCGCGCCCAATTCAGTGATGCGGGCATCGTCTACATCCCAGACGGTCATCCCGTTCGACGTCATGCCCAGTTTGTAATGGTTCGGAGCGGCGGCGATGCGACGAATGACTCCGCGGGATTTCAACTCGGCCAGACGGTACAACAGCGCGTCTTCGTCCAACCCCAGTGTTTTGGCCACCTGCGCATAGGGCGCGGACACTAGCGGCAGGCCACCTTGCAGTGCCTCGATAATCTCTCTGTCTTTCGCGTCGATCATGCCGCCACCCGGAAGCCGATGAAGAATTCCTGAAGTTTGGGGAATTGCAGGACCGCGATCCCGGTTTCCCGTTCGATAGCCTCGGCTGTGGCTGCGATCCCCTCGGGTGTTTCGGTCGCCAGAACGAACCACATGTTCAGCCGGTGCGTGCGTTCATAATTATGCGCAACCTCGGGGTGCGCATTGACTTTGGTCAGGACGGTTTCGAATTCTTCGACCGGCACCGCCATGGCGCACAGACAGAACGCGCCGCCCATTGCGGCGGCGTCGAAAAAGGGGCCGAACCGGGTGATGATGCGTTCGTCTTTCATACGGGAAAGACGGTTCAACAAGTCACTTTCCGAAATGTTTAGCTCATCTGCAATCACGGCGTATGGGTGATTGGTCAGCGGCAGATCGTCTTGCATCCGGTTCAGGATCGCGCGGTCTGTTGCATCCAGCGTCATGCGGCGGCCTCTTTCGGTTGGATCAGTGCCCCAGTCTGTTTGAAGCAGCGGGTCGAGAACAGTACCTTGTGGCGCGCGCCGGCCATTTCTGGCAGGGCGACCGCGGCCGACAAAACGTCCAGCGCTTCGCTGCGTGACCGGGCGTGGATCATCGAATAAAGGCGGTAGGGCCAGACATCCTCGACCGGGTTACGCTCGTAACACAGGGTCACGCCGGGATGCGCTGCCAGAGCAGGTCCAGCCGTATCGATCTGATCGGCTGGCATGTCCCAGACCACCATCGCATTGGCCGACCAACCCAGCGCCCTGTGTCGCACAATGACGCCAAGACGCGAGATTATACCGGCGCCGTGCAATGTCTCGATCCGTTCCATTACGTCATGCATATTCCGGCCCAACGACCGAGCCAGCGCAGCGTAAGGGTCTGCGACCAGCGGAAGACCTGAACTGAGTGCTTGCAGCAGGGTAAGGTCTCCGTCCTGCATGGCCGTGCGGTCCACTTTGCGGGGGCCGGGTACGTTGCGGGTCTTGCCGGACATGCGGAAGCCCAGATCGACATTGAACGGGCGGACCAATCGCAGATCCAGCACGCGCAGCCCGGTGCGGTGACTGATGCGGGCTAGTGTGTCGTTGACATGCGCGCGGTCAGGGCCAGTGGCGACGAACCAAAGGTTCCACGTATCCTCGCGCTGATAGTTGTGGTTCACGCCAGGTTCAGAATCGATCAGGGCAGCGATCTCCTCCAGGCGGTCTTCCGGTGCGGAAACGGCGGCCAGAGTGCTGGCGGATACCGCACCTGGTGAAATTGTCGCGCCAACCCGAGTAATTCGACCGTTTGCGCGCATGCGGGTCAGACGGTCGATCACTTCGGCCTCTTCAAGACCCAACGCATTGCCCAGAATCTGAAATGGACGGTCGGTGATGGGAAAGTCACGCTGGAAATCGTCCAGCAGGCGGCGGTCGATCGGATCAGTGATGTGTTCCATCCGTTACAGCCCCGTTCTGTGCGCACGTGCGGTAAAGAAAATGCCCGAAGGGCTGTCGGCATCGATCTCACGCAGTTTTTCAAATGTGTGGGTGTCGTAGACCATGACCTTGTTGGCGTCGCGCACGCTGAGCCAAACCTCATGCCCGCGAGGCGTGAACTCCATGTGCAACACTGCGGGGCCGGGTTTGAATTCGTGGATGATCTCTTTGCTGACGCTGTCGATCACCTGAATCGTATCGTTCAACGGATGGGCGAAATTCACCCAGACCTGACGCCCGTCGGGCCGGGCCATGGCAAAGACCGGCTGGCCGTGCGTCTTGGTGCGTCCGGTCTCAGTCAGGGTGTCAGCGTCGATCCACAGAACTTCGTGATGGCCGACAGCAGGCAGAACGAACTCGCGCCCTGTCAGGGCCCAACCTTCGAGGTGAGGCATCTTGTAGACGGGCATTTCTTCCTGTCCGCGTCCGTAATTAGGCAATACGCGGATCGGTTCGGGCGTCTCCGCCCAGAGATCCAGCGCGGTCAAACCGTCTTCGCCAAACAAGCCGGTGATATAGGTGCGGCCATTGGCGGTGATCAGCGCGTCATAGGGGTTTTTACCCATGTCGGGGATCTTGGTGATCGCTGGATCGCCCTTGGCAAAATCGGCAATCCACGTCTGGCCCGTGTCCCACATGGTGAACACAAAGCGACGGCCAGGTGCATCGACCAGACCGATGGTTTTGCTGTCGGTGGGGATGTCCGCGACCATCTCCAGCGTGTCCGCATCAAAGACACGTACGCCGCCTGGTTCGTAATTCGATACGGCCACCAACTTACCATCGTCAGAAATCGCGCCGCCGATGGCGTTGCCCGCCTGCACGACGCGGTTTACGATCTGGCGGGTGACGATATCGACTTTGGTCAGGCCGCCATCGCGTCCGAACACGAAGGCAAAACGTTCATCGGGGGAGTAAACCAAAGAGGCGTGGGACAGATCGCCTAATCCTTCGATCCGCGCCAGCGCGGCCCGGTCTGATTGGTCGACCAGCAGTACCGATCCCTTGGCGCGTTCGATCACAAGACCAAGGTCTCCGGTTGCGGTGGGTTCGGCATAGGCCGCAGTCATCATCAGAGTAGCTGCAAGGCCAAGGATGAGATGTTTCATTGTGCCTCCTGTTCCAGCAGGTAACGAGCGATCCATTCGGCCTCTTCTTCGGTGATCAAAGGCCGCCAGGGGGGCATCGCGGTGTCGGGAATACCGTCTAGGATGACACCGGTCAGAACCTCAGGGTCATAGTGTTCCAGAGTTTCGGACCGCAGATCGGGGCCAAGACCACCCTTCAAGGAAAGCCCGTGACACGATCCGCAATCCTGATGAACAAGCCGTTTCAGGGCGTTGGGGTCGATGGCATCTGCGGCAAAGGCCGAAGTAGCTACCAGTACGGCGGTTGTCAGAACGCTGCGCGCCACCCAACCAGAGCGCATCTCACGCCTGCGCGGTTGGGGGGCTTGCCCTCTGCAACTTGATCCAAGCCTAGCCATGAGCCTGTTCCAACAGGTCCGCCAAGGGCTGTTCTGCATAAAGCGATACGACCTTGCCGATGATGAACAGCGTCGGTGCTTTCAGATTGGCGTCGCGCACATCCGTCGCCAGCTGGTCCAATCGGGACACAAGACGGCGTTCGTCAGGGGTCGTGGCTTTGCCCACGGCCAGAACGGGGGTTGATCCTGGCAGGTTTTCCGTCATCAGCCCCATGGCGATCTGGCCGATATTGGCTACACCCATATAGACCACCAGCGTCGTTTCGGGATCGGCCAGGCGTTTCCAGTCCAGATCCAGCACCTTGTCGGCCTGCCGGTGACCGGTGACATATTGTACCGAAGTTGCCAGCCCGCGATGGGTCAGCGGTACTCCGGTGGAACAGGACGCGCCCTGTGCTGCAGTGATGCCGGGCGCGTATTCGACGGCGATGCCATTGGCCATCAGGTGGGCCGCTTCTTCCGAGCCGCGACCGAAGATCATCGGATCGCCGCCCTTTAATCGGGCAACCGTGTGTCCGGCGTTGGCCTCTTCCACCAGGATTTCGTTGATACGATCCTGCGGCACCGTGTGGCATTTAGGGGCTTTGCCAACCGGGATCAGGCGCGCGTTGTCGGCATGCAGGTTGAGGATGTCTGCCGAGACCAGCCGGTCATAGACGACCACGTCGGCCTCTTGCAGCATGCGCAGGGCGCGCAGGGTCATCAACTCGGGGTCTCCGGGGCCGGCACCAATCAGAAAAACCTTACCGCTCATGTGCAAACTCGCTTGTTCTGAATGTATTCGAACCCGGATTTATTTCGCGCAGTCGGGACGTCGCTGGGTGAGCCGGGCGTGTCATGAGGGCAGGTTGGCTCAATCGTAAACCAACCTCCTTGACATAAGTTAAGGAGCGCGGGTTTTGCGCCCGCGCTCCTTTGATCTTGCCTGTATTTTTTGCCTCGGCTCAGGGTTCTACGGTGATCATGCCGATCATGTTCTGGGTTTCCCAATGAGGCCCGCACAAATAGTCCTGCGGTCCCGGTGTGAGGAATGTCAGGTCGAGCGTCTCCTCTGGGAACAACCGGTCGCTTTCCGGTTCACTACCATCTTTCAGAAGGACCGAATGGCTTGTGCGTTTGTCCACATTCACCCAACGGACCGTGGTGCCCGCTTTTACGGTCAATTCGAAGGGGCAGAAATTGTATTTGTACATGAGCACAACTTCGGCGTCCTCAACCGCCGAGGAAGGTTGACCAAACAGTTCGACATAGCGCTCTTCGGCCTCGGCGCAGATTTCGGCGGACCCATCCGCCATTGCGGGCGCCGCCAAGAGCAGCAGCGCGGGAAGAAGGTGGCGGAGTTTCATCGTCCATATCTCCTTTCCATAATGGAAGGGGCCGGATTGCCCGGCCCCCTCGTTTATTGTTTTACCACGTTGATGTTAGCTGAGTCGTCATCCAGCGCAAGGCTGGTGTTCAGCGTCACATGGTGGAACCGCGCTGCGGCAAAGTCGTCGTGGATGGCAAAGCCGACCGTGTAGGTTTGACCAGCTTCCAGCGGCACATCACCGGGGGCGCCAGAGTTCAGAGGACGGCTGAAGACCACGGTCCATGTACCACCGGACAGCTCGGCCGATGCGGCTATCTCGCCGTCATTCACCACGCGCTGTTCCAGCAGGTAGCCGTTTGTGGCACTGCCATCGGCGTAGACACGCATCAGGTCAAGATAGGTGCCGTCGGCCAGATACTGCTCGATCTGTTCAGCGGCGTGCAGTTTGTCCCAACCACCCATCGGCTTACCGCGGCGACCCTTGGTATCAACCTCGGTGCGGCTTTCGCTGATGTATTTGGTCACCGTGTCCTGCGCGGTCAGACGACCCGCGACATCACCATTGGCGGCGATTGCCTCCGCGCCCGGATCAAAGGGCATATAGGAGTTGTCGGCGTGGCACGAAGCCCAGCAGCCCACCTGTTCACCCAGTTCGATACCGGTGCCAGTGATCATCATGGCGACCTTGATCTGGTTGTCGGGGTCCATCTTGCCACCGTCCACGAAGGGCGCAGGGCTATGACCCGCATCCGGCCATTGCAGGCGAATGTACAGGTTTTCATCGTCATGCGCCGCCTGAACAGTAGCGTCGATCACACCGCGTTTACCGGGGATCGGGGTCGGTTCCAGTTCACCGCCGGCGACAATCTTGTTGCCGATCGTGTCCAGCTCCTTGGCGTGACAGGTCGTGCATTGATCACCACCCTTGGTCAGAGGCCGCGCGCCGCCATGGAACTTGCCGTTCTGGACCCATTCAAACGAGGCCTGGCCGGGATAGAACAGTTTCAGATCCGCACTGGCCACGGCGTTCCAGTCGACGTTGCCTGGGACATCGCCGCCACCGCCGCCTGCGGGCGCCGCGGCTTCGTCTCCGTTTGCCTTGGCGCGCTCTTCGGCAACGGCTGCGTCAACAGCGGCTGCGATTTGGGCCTGTACGGCCTCTTGCTGGGCCTTTTTAGCAGCTTTTTCTGCTTCGGCTTCAGCGGCTTCTTTGGCTTCGATGCGTTCAAGGCTGGCCAGATATTCAGGCGGGATTGGGCGGATGAAGGCCGGGTTGGGGGCTTCCAATTGCTCAAGATACTCTTCCTCGGCCCGATCACGCGCGTCCGAATGTGCAATCCCCTTGTGACAGTCGATACAGGTCTGACCGATCTCCATCGCGTTCAGGTGCTGCTGACGGGCACGGGGTCTCTGGAATTCCGGCATCATCGATTCGAAATCGTGACAGTTGCGGCACTCGCGCGAGTCGGTTTTCTTCATCCGCTCCCATTCGTTCATGGCCAGGTGTACGCGTTTGGCCTCGAACTTTTCGCGGGTGTTAATGGTGCCGACCATCTTGCCATAGAGCTCTTTGGACGCCTTGATCTTGCGGATGATCTTGTGGGTCCAGTCTTTGGGTACGTGACAGTCCGAACAGACCGCGCCCACGCCGGAACGGTTCACGTCGTGGATCGTGCCGGTGTATTCCTCATAAACGAAATCTCGCATCTCGTGGCACGAAATGCAGAAATCTTTGGTGTTGGTGGCTTCCATGGCGGTGTTGAATCCGCCCCAGAAGACGATGCCGCCGACAAAGGCTGCGGCAATGCCGGCCACAGGCATTCCCCATAGGAAATACCGGCGCCAGATCGGTTTTTTCTTTTCCGGTTCGGAAGTCATATCCGGGCTCCGTTTTGGCTGTCTTGTCTGGCCTTGGGTGGCAGGCCGGTGAGTTTGGCTGATGGTCAAACGAGGAAAGGGCGGGCGAGGGGCCCGCCCTTTCCGGTTTTACTGCGAACCCGTTAGGTAACGTGGTTCGACCGGTTGTAGACGTTGAACTTGCCGGTCGGGGCATACAGCCCTTCGATGCGACCGATCTCTTCCAGCGTTTTGGCGTCGAAGATCACGATCTGACCGTTGGGCTCTTTCGAGTCCGACAGGTTCCACTTGGACACCCAGACCTCAGTACCGTCAGCGTTGAATTCGAAGTGAACAGCTGCGCTGCCTTCGTCTTCGGTGATCTGGATCGTTTTCACGATCTCGCCGGTCTCTTTCGAGATGACCTGCACCGATTGCTGAATTTCAGGCTCGGGGTGCTTGGTCTGGTCAGCCCAGATGTAGTCCGAGTTCGGGTGGGTGCGGACAAACAGGCCGGGGCCGTCTGTTTCTACTTCGTAGCAGACCTTCCAGGCATCGTCCGGACGGTTCTCGGGGTCGTTGCCCCAGACAGTCACAGTACCAACACCAAGGTGGGTTGTGCCAGCCACCGGACCACAGTTCGGGTCAACCCAGTTGGCGCCGGGGCCAGGGTGCGGCAGCGCGGCTGTGTCGATCATCGCCTCAAGCTTGTGAGTTTCAGTGTCGACGACAACCATCTTGTTCGACGCGTTCGCGGCGATCTGGAAGTAGCGGCCTGTCGGGTCAAAGAACCCGTCATGCAGGAACTTGGCGCTGTCGATCTTGTCGATCCGCAGGTTGTCCAGATCGGTATAGTCAACCTGCCACAGCTGACCCAATTCCTTGATCGCAACGATCCAGGTTGGCTCGTTCGGAGTTGTGTAGATCGCGGCCACGCGGGCCTCTTCTACATAGTCACCGTCCACGTTTACACCTCGGGTCGATACAACCTTCACAGGTTCCATTGTCTGGGCGTCAACGATTGCAAAGTGCGGCGGCCAGTAACCACCACCGATGACGTATTTGCCGTCGCCGGATACGGCCACGTCGCGTGCGTCATAGGCAATTTTGACCTCCGAAACCAACATATTCTCAGGCTTCTGCCAGAGGTCGATCTTGGTCATCTTGCCGTCGCGGCCCATTGTGTACCAGAAGCGGCCGGGGTTTTCCGGCTCGGTAACGCTGTGGTGCTCGGAGGCTTTCAGAACGTGCACGGCATAACCGGTCGGGATGTGTGTCAGCACTTCTTTGGTGTCACCGTCGATAACGGCCACTTTACCTACGTCACGCTCGATGACGACGAAGAAGTTTTCCCAGTTGCGGCCGTGCAGTGGCTCGGTCGGATAGTCGGCTTCTTCGACATAGACCTTGCGGGTCTCTTTCATCTGCTCCAGCGACATCTCAGGCGGCTTGGGAGCCTCCATCTGGATGTAGGTCGCCATATCCTTGATTTCCTGCTCGGTCATGATGTCCGAGAAGTTGTTCATCCCGCCTTCGGTACCCCAGGCGATGATTTTCTCAAGGCGTTCCTGTCCGAGTGCAAGGGTCCCGCCTTCGGTCACGGTTCCGTCGGCTGCGGTTTTTTTCCAATGTGGCTCAAGGCTCTTGCCTGTGGCGCCTTTGCGCAGAACGCCGTGACAGCCTGCGCATTGTTCGAAATAAAGCTGTTTGGATGATTCAAACGCTTCCTCGCTGAGGGTTGGCTCTTCGGCGAAGGCTGGTGCAGCGACGCTGCCCAGCAGCATCGCCAAACCGGCCCCAAAGGCGCGGCCAGTTTTGTTGTAGCTGATTCCAAGTGACATGATCACTCTCCATTTGCGTGGTGAGGCAGGTCCAAGGGTGAGACATCGCGCGTGGGCGCTCCTTGACGAAAGTCAACACCGGGGGTGTAAATTGACGCGCAGAAGGGAAAAAAGTACTAAATAACTCCCGCAAAATAAGCGTTTTAGACATATGTTTAGGGCGCTTTTGATTTTGGTTAAGTCATGCAAGTGGGCGCGCTGCTAGGGCTGAGAAAACGGTCAAGGAGAGCAGTCATGTCCACCGTCGTCACCCGTGTTCTCGGAGAGGGGTTTCGTGTTTTCTTCCTGTCTGCGGGTCTTTATGGGCTGTTCGTGGGGTTGGTCTGGGGGCTGTGGCTGACTGCGCCCTATCTGGCACCGGATTACGGCATGACTCCACCGATGTGGCATGCCCATGAAATGATCTTTGGCTATGCCACGGCTGCGCTGGGAGGATTCTTCCTGACGGCTGTGCCGAATTGGACAGGTGCGCCCGAAGCGCGCGCTCGCTTTATAACATTTGCCGCTGGACTGTGGCTGGCCGGGCGGATGGCGATTTGGTTTTCGGGGATGCTGCCGCCTGTCTTCGTTGCCGTGGTTGACCTGGCCTTTGTACCTGTTTTGGCAGCCAAAATCCTGACCCAGTTGATCCGGCGCCCGAAGCCGCAAAACATGATTTTCCTCCTGCTGCTGACCCTGATTTGGGTCGCAGACTTGCTGACACATCTGGAATGGATGGGAGTCACGGCGGATACGCTGCAGATTGGATTGCGCGCGGGGCTGTTGTCGCTGTGTTCGATGATTGCCATTCTGGGTGGGCGGATCACCCCGGCCTTTACACGAAATGCTATGAAACGCGCGGGCGAACCCGAGGCAGCGTGGCCGGTTTCAGTTCCAGTCTTGGATAAGGCTGGCATGATTCTGGCGTTGGTTCTTCCACT
Source organism: Ruegeria sp. BB7 (assembly GCF_056539365.1). Lineage (NCBI taxonomy): Bacteria > Pseudomonadati > Pseudomonadota > Alphaproteobacteria > Rhodobacterales > Roseobacteraceae > Ruegeria > Ruegeria sp. BB7. The sequence continues at coordinate 53,820 of NZ_JBQFUV010000008.1, forward strand.
TAGTGTTCTGGTGCTAGGTGCAGGGCTGGTTCCCGGGATTGGGGCATTGGCTTTAGGAGGTGTGCAGATTCTGCGCATGGCACGCTGGCGTGCGCGCTGGGCTGCGCGGCAACCGATTCTTCTGGCGCTGCATCTGGGGCTCGGAATGTTGGCGACAGGGCTGATACTCTGGGGATTGGCGGTGCTGGGCCTTGGCAACGAGGTCGCTGCACTGCACGTCCTGGGAATCGGCTGCGTCGGCGGGATGACCCTAGCGGTCATGAGTCGCGCAGCGCTGGGCCACAGTGGTCGCGCATTGATCGCGCCGGGACCGATGGTGGTGGCGTATGGGCTGATGGCCGTCGCCACCCTGTCGCGTTGGATCGGTGGCGAATTGAACGGGGGTTACTTGGTCGCGATGTTGCTGTCGGACGGTTTATGGATCTGCGCCTTTGCACTGTACCTGATCGCCATGTGGCCTGCCCTGACGGGTCCTCGCTCGGCCCGGGCGGGATGAATTTTAATTACTTCGGCTGGTCTTGACTTTCGTTAAGGAGACACCATGGCCCAGCCGCCATGTTGGTCAGACTAGCTAATCTGCGCAAAGGAGAGCGCAATGCGAGAAGTCATGACCAAGAGCATGGCCCGCAACATATTCTATGGCGGGTCACTGTTCTTTATCCTCATCTTTCTGGCCCTGTCGGCCCATTCACACTGGTACATCGTGAATTCCGAGAATTCGGCAAAACTCGATGAAAGTGTGGTCCGGGGCAAACATGTTTGGGAAAAACACGCCTGTATCAACTGTCATACGATTCTGGGTGAAGGGGCCTACTTTGCCCCCGAAGTCGCGAATGTGATGACCCGCTGGGGTGTTCTGGACGACCCGGAAACAGCCTTTGAGGCCCTCAAGGGCTGGATGGAGGCGCAGCCGACCGGCATTCCCGGTCGTCGGCAGATGCCGCAATTCAACCTCAGCGACGAAGAACTCCGCGACCTGACCAACTTCCTGATCTGGACGGATAATATCGACGCTCAGGGCTGGCCGCCTAACGAGGCCGGTTGAGAAAGGGAACGGAGAAATGAAATACGAATCCCAAAAAATCGCCTACGCCTACTTTGCGGTGGCAATGGCCCTGTTTGCGATACAGGTGATCGGCGGCCTTCTGGCCGGTCTGATCTATGTATTCCCGAACTTCCTGAGTGAGCTTCTGCCGTTCAATATCGTGCGGATGCTGCACACCAACTCATTGATCGTCTGGCTGATCCTGGGCTTCTTCGGTGCGGCTTACTTCCTGATCCCGGAAGAATCCGAACGTGAGATTCATTCGCCCAAGCTAGCCTATCTGCAGCTGATCATCCTTGTGGTCGGTACGCTGGGCGTGGTTGTGACTTATGTCTTCAACCTGTTCGAAGGCAACTGGCTGCTGGGTAAAGAGGGGCGCGAGTTCCTTGAGCAGCCCAAATGGGTCAAGGCGGGCATCGTCGTGGCCGCGCTGATCTTCCTTTACAACGTGTCGATGACCGTTCTGAAGGGCAAGAAGACCGCCATCACCAACATCCTTCTGTTGGGTCTGTGGGGTCTAGCGCTGCTGTTCCTGTTTGCCTTCTACAATCCGGGCAACCTGGCCTTGGATAAGCAATACTGGTGGTATGTCGTCCACCTGTGGGTTGAAGGCGTGTGGGAGCTGATCATGGCCTCGATCTTGGCTTACCTGATGCTGAAGCTGACAGGTGTGGACCGTGAGATCGTCGAGAAATGGCTCTATGTCATCGTCGCGGCCGCGCTGTTCTCGGGCATCCTTGGGACAGGTCACCACTACTACTGGATCGGTACGCCTGCGTACTGGCAGTGGATCGGTTCGATCTTCTCGAGCCTCGAAGTAATCCCGTTCTTCGCAATGATGGCCTTTGCCTTCGTCATGGTCTGGAAAGGCCGTCGTGACCACCCCAACAAGGCTGCGCTGCTGTGGTCGCTGGGCTGTGCCACGCTTGCCTTCTTCGGTGCCGGTGTATGGGGCTTCCTGCATACGCTGCACGGGGTGAACTACTATACCCACGGTACCCAGATCACTGCGGCCCACGGTCACCTGGCCTTCTACGGTGCCTATGTCTGCCTCAACCTGGCGATCTTCAGCTATGCGATGCCGATCCTGAAGAACCGTGATCCGTATAACCAAGTGCTGAACATGGGTTCGTTCTGGCTAATGACCAGCGGTATGGTCTTCATGACCTTCGTGCTGACATTCGGCGGTACTGTGCAGACTCACATGCAACGTGTGGTCGGTGACTACTTCATGGACGTACAGGACCAGATCGCGATCTTCTACTGGATGCGTCTTGGGTCGGGTGTTGTCGTTGTCCTCGGCGCGCTGCTGTTCATCTACTCGATCTGGGTGCCCCGGAAAGAGATGGTTGAACCCGGCCCGATCGAACGCGACCGGCTGGAAAACGATCCTGACCACGTCGCAGCGGAGTCATGAAGATGGACGGCTCAAGAAACATGGGAATGGGGGCGGCAAACGCCCCCTTCTACCTCGCCCAAGGTGATGAATGCGATGTGTTCACTGCCGCCTACAATAATGACTTGCCGGTTCTGCTGAAAGGCCCGACAGGCTGCGGCAAAACCCGCTTTGTGGCCCATATGGCCGCCCGCCTTGGCCGCCCGCTTTATACGGTCGCCTGCCATGACGACTTGGCAGCCGCAGACCTGATCGGTCGCTATCTTCTGAAGGGTGGAGAAACCGTCTGGGTCGATGGCCCCCTGACCCGGGCGGTGCGTGAAGGCGCGATCTGCTACCTCGACGAGGTTGTCGAGGCCCGCAAAGACGTCACCGTCGTGTTGCACCCCCTGACCGACGACCGACGTATCCTGCCGATCGACCGCACCGGCGAAGAGCTTGAGGCCGCACCCGGTTTCATGCTGGTCGCTTCGTATAACCCAGGATACCAAAATATCCTGAAAACCCTGAAACCCTCGACCCGGCAACGCTTTATCTCGCTGGAATTCGACTTCCCGTCGCCCGAGATGGAAGCCGAAGTTGTCGCCCAGGAAAGCGGGCTGGCGCTGGAGCGCTGCAAACCGCTGATCCGGCTGGCGAATAAGCTGCGCGGGCTCAAGGGTCAGGACCTCGAGGAAGGCGTTTCCACCCGTCTGGTCGTTTATGCCGCGACGCTGATCGCACAGGGCATGTCGACCGACCGCGCCATCCTTGCCGCAATGATCGAACCTCTGACTGATGACGAGGATATCAAACGCGGGCTCCTCGATCTTGTCACGGCTGTCTTTGGGTGAGGCCGGCCAATGGTCAAGATCGACTTTGAGCCATGGGAACCCGAAGAAACGATCGGGAAACTGTGGCACACCCTTGCCAGCCGCCTCGATGCACCTGAGGTGCATGTTGGAGCCGCGGTCGACCTTTCCGAGGTCGCGGGGCGGTTGGCTGTCCTCTTCCGAGGGCTTGGGGGTAGTCCGGGCGTCGAATTGCGCCCGGTCTCACCCGAGGTTTCACGACACCGGCTAAGTTGGCGCCGCAAGCTGGCGACCGAAGTCGAGCTGATGCCGCGCGCCTCGTTCGACGGTGAGGTTCTGCGCCTGCCGGATAGGCTGGCGGTTTTCCCTGCGCGCGAAGCAAACGGCGCGCTTTATGTCTGGTTGGCGGCCGCAGCGGCCCATGCCGGTACCCGAATTGATGAAGACGATCCGCTGCGTGCCGACCTGCGCGCGCTGATCGCGGCGCAGAGCATGGTCGAGGCGACATTGGACGATGCCTCTGGCCTGCGCCCGCTTTATACCGAGCTCTGTAAGGGGGTTCTCCATCACCGCGAAATTTCCGGCCTTCCGCCGGTTGAAGCAGCCGTTGAAGAGCTGGTTCGTCACATGCTGGGCGACTCTGCGCCCCTGTCCCCGAAGGCTGAGCAGCTTTTGGCTCTGGACGATGACCTGACCGCCCCGCGTGGGTATCAGCATTTCCGGCCTGTCCCACTGTGGCCAGAGCTGCGCCCGGTTGGGTTTTCGGAACATAACGAGGTCGAAAACCCCGAAACCGAAGGTCCACCTGAAGAATCCAGTGAGAAAACCCACCGAGCGCGCCGCCGCAAATCGGATCAGGCCAACCGCAGCGACAGTTTTATTCTGCATAAGTTTGAGGCCATTCTCAGCTGGGCCGAGTTTCTGAACATCAATCGACGCATCGACGACGATGATCCTGACAACGCAAAGAAAGCCGCCGATGACCAGGAAGAAATCGGCCTGGGCCAGATCTCCAAAGCACCGCCGACCAAGCTGAAACTGCATTTGGATCTTGCGCCCGAGGACGTGAATCGTGAACGCCTTTCCGGTCGTATCCTCTATCCTGAATGGGATGTGCGGACCGGTCAGTACCTGCCTGACCACGTCAACGTCCTGCTCTCGGACGCGGATATCCGCGAGGATGCCGCAGAGTTCGGCAAAGACCCGGCCACCGCGCGCCGTATCCGCGCTGTCAAACGCCAGTTTGAAGCACTGCGCCCGGGCCGGGTGATGACGCGCGGTCATCTGGACGGAGATCAGTTGGATATTGAGGCCGCTGTGCGGGCGCAGGTGGACCGCTGCGCCAATGGCGAAGGTACCGAACGCATATGGATGCAATCCCGTCCCGAGGCCCGTGATCTGGCCGTGTCGATCCTGCTGGACGTCAGCCGCTCGACCGAAAGTGCCGTCACCGGCCGCGCCGTGATCGACATCGAACGCGAGGCGCTCGCCGCGCTTGCCTGGGGCCTGAATGCCTGCGGCGACGATTTCGCCATCCACGCCTTCAGTTCGCTGAAACGACAGCGGGTTTATGTGCAGCGTTGCAAACGGTTCGATGAACCGATGGGATCACTGGTCGAACAGCGCATTGCCTCGTTGCGGCCGGGTCACTACACGCGGTTGGGGGCAGCGATCCGCCATTGCTCGGCCGATCTGGCAGAGCAGTCGCGCAAACGCCGTTTGCTTTTGGTGATCACCGACGGCAAACCCAACGACCTGGATCACTACGAAGGCCGTCACGGAATCGAGGACACCTGCATGGCTGTCCGCGAGGCGCGCCGGGGCGGTCAGTCGGTCTTTGGCGTCACAATCGACAAAACCGGCAAAAGCTGGTTCCCGCGCATGTTCGGGCAGGGCGGTTTTGCTGTCATTCCAGACCCGCACCGTCTGACCATGGCCCTGCCGCAGATTTATCGTCAACTGGTTGGCGCATGAGCGATGCGTCTCTGATCGACGAGCTTCCGGGCGAGTTGCTTATGTGGGTGCTGATCATCTCGGAGCTGCTGGTATTCGGTGCCGGGATGATTGCCTTCATGGGTGTACGCCTGTCCGACCCGGCAGGCTTTGCCGAGGCGCAGTCCCATCTGCACCGTACGGGTGCTGCATTCAATACGGCTGTTCTGGTTACCTCGGGCTACCTGGCCGCGCAGGCGTCGCAATGGCGTCAGGTGGCGCGACGGGGCGCGGCCCGTCTGGCGTTGATCGGGGCGGCCCTGTTGGGTGTGGTGTTTCTGGTCATCAAGGGCGTGGAATATGCAGATAAGGCGGCGCAAGGGATCAGTTATGAAACCCACCCTTTCTTTCTGTTCTATTACTTGCTGACAGGCTTTCACGCGGCTCATGTGCTGGCCGGGGTCGGTATCCTGCTGCTGGTCACTTGGCGGGATGATCCCCGCAATATAGAGGCGGGCGCGCAGTTCTGGCACATGGTTGATCTGGTTTGGATCATGCTGTTTCCAGTAGTTTACCTTTTGGGATGAACGCTATGATCAACAATCCATTGATAAAGGCCTGGTTTGCCCTTCTGGGGCTTAGCCTAGGGTCGGCGTTGTTGACTATGACGCCTGTGCCTCCTGCCGTCATGGGCGGGGGTATTCTGCTGCTGGCGCTGATCAAAGGGCGGATAATTCTTGCCCGGTATCTAGAGCTTGCCCACAGTCCGGCCTGGCTGCGAGGGTTTACAATGGTTCTCACCGGTTTCGCTGTGCTGATCTTCGGCCTTTACTCGATTTGAAAAAGAAAAAGCCGCCCAAATTGGGCGGCAGTTAGCCAAGCTAAGGAGCGCTTTGAATTACTGGGCGGCCATTGGCATCCGGGCGATCTGACACCGTTGCCAGAGGGCTGACAGCGCACCGACCAAATGATCGATATCCTCATCCGTGTGCACCGGGGATGGTGTGATCCGCAGACGTTCGGTCCCTTTTGGAACTGTGGGATAGTTGATCGGCTGGATATAGATGCCGAACTCTTCCAGCAGCGTGTCCGAAATGAATTTGCATTTCACCGGGTCGCCTACCATCACCGGGATGATGTGGCTGGGGTTGGGCAGATGCGGGATACCTTCTGCGTCCAGTCTTGCGCGGACTTGCGCCACGCGGGCCTTTTGCTGATCGCGTTCGGTGTTCGACTGTTTCAGATGTCGGATCGATGCAGCAGCACCAGCCGCTGTCGACGGGGGCAGGGCAGTTGTAAAGATGAATCCGCTGGCAAAGCTGCGGACGAAATCACACAGCGCCGCCGAGGCGGCGATATAACCACCGACCACACCAAAGGCTTTGCCCAATGTGCCCTCGATCACGGTGAGGCGATCCATCAACCCTTCACGCTCGGCAATACCGCCGCCGCGTGGGCCATAGAGGCCAACGGCGTGGACCTCATCCAGATAGGTCATCGCACCGTATTTGTCGGCAAGGTCACAGATTTCCTTGATCGGCGCGATATCCCCGTCCATCGAATAAACTGATTCAAAGGCGATCATCTTCGGTGCTTCGGGATCGGCAGCAGCCAGTTTCGCCTCTAGATCTTCCAGGTCGTTGTGCTTCCAGATCACTTTTTGCGCGCGGGAATGGCGGATGCCTTCGATCATCGAGGCATGGTTCAGCGCGTCTGAAAACACGATCAGGCCGGGGATTTTTGCAGCGAGAGTGCCGAGAGCTGCCCAGTTTGAAACATATCCAGAAGTGAAAAGAAGCGCGGCCTCTTTTTCGTGCAGATCGGCCAGTTCGGCCTCAAGCAGCACGTGATCGTGAGTGGTGCCTGATATGTTCCGGGTGCCCCCGGCGCCCGCGCCGCAACGGTCCAGCGCGTCATGCATGGCCCCGATTACCGCGGGGTGCTGGCCCATTCCCAAATAGTCGTTCGAACACCAGATCCGTACATCTCGCTGCACCTGCCCGTCGGTTTGGCGGGCGTTCGGAAAGGAACCGCAGCGGCGTTGCAGGTCGATAAAAACACGATAGTTTCCTTCGTCCCGCAGGTCGTCCAGGCTTTGGGTGAAAAATCGCTCGTAGTCCATCTTTCTGGCTCCCCGGCTTACTGGCTATGGAGCGAAACTAGGCGCATGACCACCGAGGCTACATGACAATTGTCAAGTTGGCGGCGGAAAAGACTGGTGCGTTGATCACAGCTTTGGCATAGCCTGTGCTCGAAGGATGTACCGGTCAGACGATCGACTAGGGAAAAAAGGGGAACCTTCTTGGCGCACGAAGCACAAAAGGCGATTGCGCGGCAGTCTCTCTTGCTCAAGAGCTTGCCGGAGCAGCATATCGATACGCTGTTAAGTCACGCAATTTGGCGCAGCTATGACCGGGGCGAGACGATATTCCTGCAGGAAGAAAAGGCAAAAGCCGTTCATGTGGTGCTGGCGGGGTGGGTCAAGCTGTTTCGTATGTCCCCCACCGGGGCCGAAGCAGTGGTGAGTGTCTTTACCCGTGGCGAAAGCTTTGGTGAGGCAGTCGCACTGCGGAACGTCCCATACCCGGTTTCCGCCGAGGCGGTTTCCGCCTGCGAGGTGATGCACATCCCTAGCCCGGTACTGCTGTCTTTGATGAAGGAAGACCCCGAGATCGGTGTGTCGATTCTGGCTGCGACCTTCACGCATCTTCATGCACTGGTAGCGCAATTGGAGCAGCTCAAGGCCCAGACGGGTGCGCAGCGTGTGGCCGAGTTTCTGCTCAATCTGTGTGATGCAGAGATCGATGGCTGCGATGTCGAACTGCCCTATGACAAGATGCTGATCGCAGGCCGTCTTGGGATGAAACCTGAAAGCCTCAGCCGGGCATTCTCGCGCCTGAAGACGGTCGGCGTAAAGATTAATCGCAACCACGCGGTTATTGCCGATATCGAACGTCTGCGGGACTACGCCGAAAGCGATCCCTCAGAGAAGTGATCGCTTAGGCTTTGCAGCTATTTCCGAAATCCCAGCTAGTAGACACTTAGTAGGATGATCTTCGTGGGGCATGCCTGGGTTCTTGCGCCCAATTGCATGCAAAGGTAGAAATCCTGTGCATGAATTATCCTTTTTTTAGAATTGAGATTATAGTGAATAGACGTTTTTCCACCGCTATTTTGATATTGATGGCCCTTTTATTCGCTGCAGCCTGTGATGATGGCTCAAGCGAAGTGAAATCGGTCACGAAAACGCAGTATTCGGGCAATTTTAATACCATTAGTGGCAAGCTTTCTGACGGCAGCAAGTTTGAAGGCGTGGCTTGGTGGGTATCGGGGGCCTACAGAGGTAAGTTTTGCCTGCAAACCACAAAGGCCGTTTGTTCTGGCACGTTCTCGGCCAGGGCGTCCCGTGTTATCGCTGGTCAGTTCGAATGCTCAGATATGACAACGGGGTCGTATCGTTCGGAACGAATTGAAAAAGGGGCACATCTGCATCCAATAAAAGCGACAGGCATATTGTCTGACGGTCGGACCAGTGTTGCTGAATTCGCGCCGCTGCAAGAAGGTGCCGGCGAAACGGTATGCTACCAGTGATATCAGATTTGGTGTCGAAATGGGCCGCACTCAGAGGGCGCAATGCAAAACCGGGAAACATTTCGAAGCGGGCTTTTCGTGGCTCTCAAAAGGCGGATATCAGTGCGTTTGCGGCTCCGACAAACCCCGCAACAGCCACTGAGCTCGCCAGTAGTATGCAGAAAACTTCCAGTACGCTAAGTTTCATTTTGACCCCCATCAAAACGTTTGGGCGGGCTTAGGGCAAATTTGCCAAGCCGCAAAGAGGCCACAAGTTTACGCTGCGGAAACCTGCTGAGGGGGTGGCGCAAATTTGCCCAAGATAAAAGGTTGGGTGACGAAACACGCATTGGCAGAGGCACTCCAGACTTGCCCTGTAGCAGCTTTGCATCACCAGAATCGCAGAATCCCGGATAACTTGAAAAACCGCAGAACAGTGCGACTTGAAGGCGTAGCGCGACAGCCCCGATTGTTTGTTATCCTGACAATTGCTGCTTCACGGTTTGCTGGGTTCAACTTCACACCGTGCTTGCGACCACCAAGTCATAGACAGCTTCGCTTTGCATCCACACTGTGCAGATAGTGGCAGAACCTTGGTCGGGGTGCTGGTGTAGGGGGCTCAAAATGGCGGTGCAATACGACAGGCGCGTCCCAGGAAATTAATCTACTATCATTTTCTGGAATTGGATGGTGCTGCTGGAGAGAATTGAACTCTCGACCTCTCCCTTACCAAGGGAGTGCTCTACCTCTGAGCTACAGCAGCGCTGTGGGCGGGTGATTAGACTCAAACGAAACGCGGCGCAAGGGTGTCTGGACGGTTTTTTTCACCTCCTGTAGAGAAAGATCATGACAGATAAAAATTCACCCAAAAAACAGGGCAAATCCGGGGATGCACGCGAGGAGCGGCTGAAAGCAGCGCTGAAGGCGAACATGGCGCGGCGCAAGGCTCAGGCCAAGGCGCGGGCGGCTTCCGAGGACAATGCCAGTAAGGACGAGGGATAAGAGCAGATGGACTCGATTCTGGTGACGGGTAACGGCCCGCTGAATGGTCAGATACCGATTGCGGGGGCCAAGAATGCGTGTCTGACGCTGATGCCCGCGACACTTCTGAGCGAAGAACCGCTGACATTGACCAATGCGCCACGGCTAAGCGACATCAAAACCATGACGGCCTTGCTGCAATCGCTGGGGGCCGAAGTGTCTTCGTTGCAGGATGGGCAGGTTATTGCGATGTCCAGTCATGACCTGACTAGTCAGACGGCGGACTATGAAATCGTTCGCAAGATGCGCGCATCGAATCTGGTGCTTGGTCCGTTGCTGGCCCGGTTCGGAGAGGCCGTTGTCTCGCTACCCGGCGGTTGCGCAATTGGCGCGCGACCGATGGATTTGCACGTTGAGGCGCTTGAAGCGCTGGGCGCTGAGATTGAATTGAAAGACGGATATCTGCACGCCAAAGCGCCGGGAGGGTTAAAAGGCGCGGTGCATGAGATGCGCTTTGCCTCGGTCGGTGCGACCGAGAACATCGTTATGGCAGCCACGCTGGCCAAGGGCACAACGGTTCTGAAAAACGCAGCGCGCGAACCCGAGATCGTCGATCTGGTGGAATGCTTGCGCAAGATGGGCGCGCAGATTTCGGGCGAGGGGACATCTACCATCGAAATTCAGGGCGTTGACCGGTTGCACGGTGCCACCCATCAGGTTGTGACCGACCGGATTGAACTTGGTACCTATATGCTGGCCCCGGCCATCTGCGGTGGCGAGGTTGAATTGCTGGGCGGGCGCATGTCGCTGGTTGAATCATTTGCGGCCAAGCTGGATGCGGCGGGTGTCAGCGTTGCAGAGACTGAAAACGGTTTGAAAGTGGCCCGAAAGAATGGGCGTGTGACTTCGGTGGACGTTGTGACAGAGCCTTTCCCAGGCTTTCCCACGGACCTGCAAGCGCAGATGATGGCGTTGATGTGCACGGCTGAAGGAACCGCAGTTCTGGAAGAGCGCATTTTCGAGAATCGTTTCATGCATGCCCCAGAGTTGGTGCGTATGGGCGCGAATATCGAGGTGCACGGAGGCACGGCCACGGTTACGGGTGTAGAACGTTTGAAGGGCGCGCCTGTGATGGCGACGGATTTGCGGGCGTCGGTCTCGTTGATTCTGGCTGGTCTGGCGGCCGAGGGTGAAACAACGGTCAGCCGGGTCTATCATCTGGACCGCGGATATGAGCATGTGGTGCGCAAGCTGGAAGGCGTGGGTGCCAAAATTGAACGGATCAAAGGCCAATGACAGACGCAAGTTTTCACGATGGGCGCGAGGCCCCGCTGAACCTGGGGGCCGAGGACACAGATGACCTGAAGGTGATTTCGACCTTGACGCAGGACGCTGTGTTCCCGGTGACCGAGATGAAATGGCAGCCATCGCAGCGCCGCTTTGGCCTGCTGCTGAACCGGTTCCGCTGGGAGGACAAGGATGCGGCCACCCGTCGCGACCGTCCGTTTGAACGCGTGCAGTCGGTGCTGGTATTCGACTCGATTCTGTCGGTGGCCAGCCAAGGCATCGACCGCAGTGACAAAGATATGATTCTGTCTTTGTTGTCGGTCGATTTCGAAGCAGGTGAAGATGGAAGCGGTCAGATATTGCTGACGCTTGCAGGGGACGGCGCTATCCTTCTGAAGGTTGAGGCTGTGGATGCCACGCTCAAGGACGTCACCCGGCCTTATCTGGCACCTTCGGGTCAAGCACCACACCACCCTGAATAGATGCAAAACAAGCGCGGCATTTCTCAGGCATTCACAGAAGCCCCGATGGGAGTGACCCTGCGCCGCGCTACAGTTTTCGATGTGTTCGACCTGAGCCGGGTGCTGATCCGCTCTATCACGCAGCTCTGCTCTGCGGATCACCAAAACGATCCTCAGGCCATTGAGCAGTGGGTCGCAGACAAAGATCCGGCCACGATCCGAGGCTGGATCATTGATGGTGCAAGCATATGGCTGGCCGAACATGCCGGGCAGACTGCTGCCGTGGGTGGTCTTCGCGGGGCTGAGATCACCCTTCTATACATCGACCCGGATCATAGAGGCCACGGCATCGGGGCGGCTTTGCTGAACCGGCTGGAACAGGAAGTGATCGCATCGGGTCACTCCGAGGCCCGTCTTGAAGCGACACGGACCGCGCAGGCGTTTTACGAACGGAATGGTTGGCAGTTGACCGGCCGGTGCGGAGCACGCGGCGATGTTTCCTGTTTTGGCATGCGCAAATCGCTGCAGCCCACGGACTAAGGGTTGAGGCCGCCCACTGCTGGCGATATGTCCCCGTGAAACGCTCTGGAGTGCCTGACATGCCCGTTTTCCTCGACACCACGTCGCCCGAGTTCGAATCCGCCTTTCAGGCACTGTTGTCAGCCAAGCGTGAGGACAGCCCGGATGTAGACGCGACTGTCGCGCAGATCATCGAAGATGTACGCAGTCGGGGAGATGCCGCTGTTATCGAGCTGACGGCTAAGTTCGACCGACTTGAGTTGACGCCTGAAACGTTGGCATTCTCTGTTGAAGAAATCGACGCGGCGGTTTCCCTGGTTTCGGATGCGGACCGTGCGGCACTTGAACTGGCGGCAGAACGCATCCGGTCCTATCACAAAAAACAGATGCCGGAGGATCTGCAGTGGACCGATGCAGCCGGGGCCACTTTGGGATGGCGCTGGTCTGCAGTTTCGGCGGCCGGTCTTTATGTGCCGGGTGGATTGGCGTCTTACCCCTCTTCGGTGCTGATGAATGCGATCCCGGCAAAGGTAGCAGGTGTCGAGCGGTTGGCAATCGCAGTGCCCACACCAAACGGGGAAGTAAACCCGCTGGTCCTGCTGGCAGCGCGGCTGTCTGGGGTCGACGAGATCTACCGTATTGGCGGCGCGCAGGCCGTGGCTGCGCTGGCTTATGGCACTGGTACGATCCCGCCAGTCGACAAGATCACCGGTCCGGGCAACGCCTTTGTTGCTGCGGCCAAGCGCCGGGTGTTCGGTAAAGTCGGCATCGACATGATCGCTGGCCCGTCCGAGATTCTGGTAATCGCCGACAAGGACAACGATCCGGACTGGATCGCATTGGACCTGCTCAGCCAAGCCGAACATGACGAAAGCGCGCAGTCGCTGTTGATCACCGATGATGCCGCGTTTGGTCACGCCGTGGCGCAGGCGGTCAAAAAACGCCTTGAAACCCTGCAGCGGCGTGCCATTGCCGGGGCCAGTTGGCGCGACTTCGGTGCCGTGATCACTGCGCGCGATCTGGACGAGGCCGCAACCCTGTCCAATCGCATAGCGCCGGAACATCTGGAACTATGTGTTGCCGACCCGGTTGCCCTCAGTGAAAAGACGATACACGCAGGTGCCATTTTCCTCGGTCAATACACGCCCGAGGCCATTGGCGATTATGTCGGCGGTCCCAACCACGTACTGCCTACCGCGCGTTCGGCGCGGTTCTCATCCGGCCTTAGTGTCATGGACTTTCTCAAGCGCACCACGCTCAGCCAGATGACGCCCGAAGCGCTGCGTACCATCGGCCCCGCAGCGGAACAGCTGGCGCAATCAGAAAGCCTTGAGGCACATGGGTTGTCAGTTACCGCCCGCTTGGACCGCTTAAACGGCTGATGTGACGCAAAGACTTATGGTTCGTGGCGCTTCTGTGCGTTGCTCTATGAAATTCGTTGCTATAGGTCTGTGCTGAGCAGAACGGACCGCACACGACATGAACCGCATTTCGCATATCGAACTTGATGATCGAAACTTGCCTCCGCCGACCCCTGAGATCGAGCAGGAGCGTAAGGTAGCCATCTATGATTTGCTGGAAGATAACAGCTTTACCCTACCCCGGCGGGAAGATCGCGTTGTGCCGGACGGGCCGTATCATATGCAGCTATCGATCCGCGACAAACGTCTGGTCTTTGACATCGCCACTGAAGCTGAAGAAAAAGCGGCCGAGTTTCACTTGTCGTTGGGGCCGTTCCGACAAGTGGTCAAAGATTACTTCCAGATTTGCGAAAGCTATTTCGACGCGGTGAAATCACTGCCGCCCAGCCAGATTGAAACCATCGACATGGCCCGGCGCGGGATTCACAACGAAGGTAGCCGTGTACTGCAGGAGAGATTGGAAGGAAAAGCCGAGATCGACAACGATACTGCTCGTCGCCTGTTCACGCTTATCTGCGTGCTGCACTTCGGGGGCTGACGGGTGACGTCTCTGCCGCAGTCAATCCTGTTCTGTTGCGACCACAATTCGGTTAGGTCTCCTATGGCCGAAGGTATCATGAAGAAATTCTATGGTACTGGCACTTATGTACAATCCGCGGGTGTGCATAACGATCTTGAGATAGACGGCTTTTGCATTTCAGTCTGCCAAGAGATTGGCGTTGAACTTTCTCGCCACAGGACGCGCTCGTTTGATGAGATGGAGGAATGGGGCGATGACCTCAGTTCCTTTGACCTGGTGGTTGCCTTGTCGCCCGCTAGCCAACGTCGCGCGCTGGAACTGACTCGAATTTTTCACCTCGATGTCGATTATTGGCCAATAATGGACCCTACCGGGCTGGGCGAGACGCGCGAACAGAAGTTAAATCACTACCGACAGACCCGCGACCAGATCATCAAGCATCTGAAAGACCGCTGGGGCGAACCAACGGAGTGAACATGAACCAGACCGTCAAATCCTATTTCGAGGCTTTCAACGCCGGTGACGTTGATGGCATGATAGCCTGCCTGTCCGATGACGTGGCCCATCACGTGAACGAAGGTCAGATCCGCGTCGGCAAAGAAAAATTTGCTGCCTTTTGCGGCCACATGAATCGCTGCTACCGGGAAAACCTGACGGATATCGTGGTGTTCGAAGCCGAAGAGGGTACGCGCGCAGCGGCTGAGTTCATCGTAAATGGTACCTATCTGGAAACGGATGATGGCCTTCCGCAAGCGCGCGGCCAGACCTATCGGCTGCCTGCCGGGTCGTTCTTTGACCTGAAGGATGGCAAGATCACCCGCGTGACCACCTTCTACAATCTCGCTGACTGGACCAAGCAGGTCTCAAATGGCTGAGGTCTCCGCCGTCCGCCCCCTGATCGGAGCGGCATTGGAGAGCGCATTGGACGATGTTGCACGCCTGCGGATCGAGGTCTTTCGGGCGTGGCCGTACCTATACGACGGTGATCTCAAGTATGAGCGGAAGTATCTGCAATCCTACCGGGACAGCGATAAGGCTATCGTGGTGGGTGCCTTCGACGGAGACCGCCTGATTGGGGCCTCGACCGGTGCTCCCTTGACCGACCACGCTGATGATTTCGCCGCGGCGTTCGAGGGCACTGGGCTGGATCTGTCCGAGATTTTCTACTGTGCCGAATCTGTTCTGCTATCGGGCTATCGGGGGCAGGGTGTGGGGCATAAGTTCTTTGATCTGCGCGAAACGCACGCCCGTGCGTTGGGCTTTAGCAAGTGCGCCTTCTGCAGCGTGCAACGTCCGGCCGATCACCCCATGCGGCCGGAAAGCTACCGGCCACTGGATGCCTTCTGGCGCACGCGGGGATATAAACCGCTACCCGGCGCGGTGGCGCAGTTTTCGTGGAAGGATATCGGGGAAAATGGCGAGACGCTGAAGCCATTGCAGTTTTGGATGCGGGACTTGTGAACAA
Source organism: Ruegeria sp. BB7 (assembly GCF_056539365.1). Lineage (NCBI taxonomy): Bacteria > Pseudomonadati > Pseudomonadota > Alphaproteobacteria > Rhodobacterales > Roseobacteraceae > Ruegeria > Ruegeria sp. BB7. The sequence goes on from NZ_JBQFUV010000008.1 coordinate 69,208, forward strand.
CTGCATTGCGGGCGTAGTGGACATTGTTCCGGGGCGCCCCACTTTTTGATTTCCAGCTTTATTACTTTGATTGGAAGATTGCCTTCTATTGCCAAAAGCCTCTGTGCCCCTCGGCAACTTCATCCTCGATTTCAGAGTAGGGCCCACGAGTTTCAACGTGGCGCTGACCGACGCTGAAGACGGTCTCACAGGGCAAATCTAGCGTCAGGTTTTCCGGATTGTCACCTGTCAAGGCGGCCAAACGCTTTTCGGTCATACCATAGACGACTGTTCCGATCCCCGCCCAATAGCAAGCTCCCGCGCACATGCAGCAAGGTTCTACCGAAGTATATAGTGTACATTTTTCAAGGTATTCCGGATCATAAAGACGGCTCGCCTCTCGTGCGACGTTCAATTCGGCGTGGCCTACCCCCTTTTCATCTTGGTATCTGTTGCCGGAGCGGATGAGGACCTCTCCATTGGGATCAACCAGTGTCGCACCGAAAGGGTGATTGCCAGCCTGACGGCTTTCTTCTGCAATCCGGATTGTCTCGCGTAAATGCTGAAGGTCGCGTTCTCTCATATCGGTCTCCTGCGGATAGATTATCACCAGCGAAGATTTCTATTCGTGCTGCAATGTCAGTATAACCGTACTTGTAATCGGGCCTCTACAGGCAGCGTAATTAGTGCTCCACTGTGAGCTCACAGCGGAATTGGTCGTTCAAAACCCACAGAGTTCGGATTGGGCTATACAGCCCGCAAACTCACACTTAAGTTTCGCCCGAGTTTTGACTGCAAGGTACACCACATGAAAGTCGCCACCGCCGCCTATAACCTTGACTGGCTCGACAGCTGGGCGCAGTACGAGGACAAGCTGGACCGCTGGATTTCAGGCGCTGCCGGGCAAGGGGCCGAACTGCTGGTTTTTCCCGAATACGGCGCAATGGAGTTGTCGACGCTGGACGGTCCAGAAGTGGCGGGCGATCTGGAGCGCTCGATCCGAGCTGTCTCGGATCGTATGGAAGATGCTCAAGCCCTGCTTCAACGTCTTGCGCGGGAAAATAACACATACATTCTGGGCGCATCGGCCCCGGTCGTCGAAGGCCCGGGCCGCCCGGTGAACCGGGCCGCGTTTTATGCGCCGGATGGGCGGCAGGACCATCAGGACAAGCAGATCATGACCCGGTTCGAACGCGATGAATGGGATATCGCACCGGGCGGGCCATTGAAACTATTCGACACCGCGCTGGGCAAGATCGGTATTCTGATCTGCTATGACAGCGAGTTTCCCTTGCTGGGTCGTGCCCTCAGCGAGGCCGACCTGATCCTTGTTCCGTCCTGCACCGAGGCACTGGCAGGTTATTGGCGAGTGCGCATCGGGGCGATGTCGCGGGCGTTAGAAAATCAGTGTGTTACGGTCATGGCGTCTTTGGTCGGGAATAATGACTGGTCCGAGGCCGTGGATTTGAACACTGGAACAGGTGGGATATTCGGCCCGCCCGACAAGGGCTTCCCACCGACCGGTGTGCTGGCCGAAGGCACCTTGAATAAGCCCGGATGGACTTATGCGGATGTCGACCTTTCGGCGATTGCCGAGGTCCGCGCAGATGGGCATGTGTTGAACCGCGCCCACTGGGAGGAGCAATCCCCCAGAGTCGATTCAGTCACATTATCCACCCTTTAGGTGATTCTGGCCTTGAAATAAGCCCAAAATGGGCTCATTTAAGCGCACATCCCCGTAGATTCTGCGGGTGCAACTTAAATGTGGAGACAACATGGCCAAGGAAGATACGCTCGAATTTCCCGGTGTCGTGAAGGAACTCCTGCCTAATGCGACGTTTCGGGTCGAGCTGGAAAACGGCCATGAGATCATCGCACATACGGCAGGCAAGATGCGCAAGAACCGCATCCGTGTTCTGGCCGGCGACAAGGTTCAGGTCGAGATGACCCCTTATGATCTGACCAAGGGTCGGATCAACTACCGCTTCAAGTAACGCCTGCCGCAATGGCGTTTATCTTAGGATCGGGCAGCCCAAGGCGGCTGGACCTGCTGGCCCAGCTTGGCGTGCAGCCCGATGCAATCCGCGCCCCCGACGTTGATGAGACGCCTTTGAAAGGCGAGCTGCCGGTACCCTATTGCAGCCGTATCACGCGCTTAAAAGTGCAGGCGATTCAGGCGGGTAGCGACGATGTAACCCTTTGTGCCGATACTACGGTTGCTCTGGGTCGCCGCATCTTGGGCAAGCCGGAAGACATAGGGCAGGCAGCGGAATTCCTGCATGCCCTGTCAGGTCGGCGGCACCGTGTGATTACCTCCGTCGCGGTCCGGCGTGGGGATCGCGTGCTGCAACGGGACGTGGTGTCTCAGGTCAAAGTTAAACGACTGTCAGATGTTGAGATCAACGCATATCTAGCGACCGGAGACTGGCAGGGCAAAGCAGGTGCATATGCCATTCAAGGCCCGGCTGGTGCGTTCATCCCATGGATTTCAGGATCGTTTACCGGCATCGTAGGTCTGCCTTTGTCTGAAACAGCCGCCCTTTTGCAGGGCATCGGCTATCCCCTGTATTGTGAGGCGTCATGAAGGGTCGCACCATCGTTCTGGACCATATCGACAACCGCGAAGCAGCCGCCCTGATGGTGGATGGTAAACTGGACGATTTCCTGATTGCATCAGACGCGCCCGCACCGGGTACGATTTACCGCGCTCGGGCCGATCGCCCGGTCAAAGGGCAGGGCGGGATGTTCTTGACGACACCTGACGGCCCGGCATTTCTGCGCCAGGTCAAAGGTTTGGCGCCCGGAAGTCTGATACTGGTACAGGTGACGGGCTATGCCGAGCCGGGCAAAGCGCTGCCGGTAACGGATCGCGTCCTGTTCAAAAGCCGCTACGCTATCGTGACGCCCGATGCACCGGGCCTGAATATCTCGCGTAGTATCCGTGACGAAGACGAACGCGACCGCCTGCTGGAAATTGCACATGAGTGTATGGACGGCAGCACCCATGGCCTGATTCTGCGTTCATGCTGTCTGGGTGAGGACGCCGGAGAGATCGCCGAAGACATCAGCGCCATGCTGGTCCATGCCGATCAGGTTTTGAATGATACGGGGACCGAACCCGAATTGTTGCTGGAGGGCGATGGCCCTCATGTCCTGGCCTGGCGCGACTGGACCGACCCGGCCGAGGTTGTGACGCAGGACGGAGGGTTTGAAACGCAGGGCGTGCTGGATGCTTTGGACGTGGCGCGTGGTATATCCGAACCGCTTCCGGGTGGTGGTCATCTGTATATTCAGCCCACACGTGCCTTGGTCGCGGTGGATGTGAACACCGGGTCCGACACGTCTCTGGCAGCCGGGACCAAAGCAAACTTCGCTTGCGCCAAGGCGCTGGCCCGTGCGCTGCGTGTGCGCGGATTGGGTGGGCAAATCACGTTGGATCTGGCCCCGATGCCTAAGAAAGACCGTCGCGGGTTTGAATCTGCCCTGCGTGCTGCGTTCAAGGCGGATGGGATCGAGACCACTCTGGCTGGTTGGACCCCGTTGGGCCATTACGAATTGCAACGCAAACGCAGCCGCATTCCGTTGGCGGAGGTGCTGAGATGAATTGCCCGATCTGTGGCGAGGACACAGTGACCAAGTTCCGCCCCTTCTGCTCGAAACGCTGCGCAGACATTGATCTGGCCAAATGGTTGAACGGGTCATACGCTGTCCCGTCGCAGCGGGAAGAGGACCTGGAAGCGGATGCTTCCGAAGGTGAAACCGAACAACAACGCCCGCATTGAAAAAATCTGAAAAAGCCTCTGGACACTGCCTGTAGCAAGTCATAGAAGGCCTCCACCCAACGATAAACATCGTTCCCGTGCCCGGGTAGCTCAGGGGTAGAGCAGTGGATTGAAAATCCTCGTGTCGGTGGTTCGATTCCGCCCCCGGGCACCATTCCGAATAGGTAAGATACTGTTTCCCTTCAGCTTTAACCGGAGCTGACCAAGGGCGTAGTACATGCTGGAAAACAAAACCGTTCCCTTCTCAATTGCAAAAGCAGGGGTCTTGTACATTACAAGGCGGGTCCCGAAGGCCCTTGTTCACCACTATACCACTGGAAAAATATCACTCTCGCTGCGGACAATATCTGCAGCGGTCGCAAAGGCCCGTGCGCAAAGAGCTGCTCAGTAACTGGATGAACACTGGTATCACCTTTGTATCCAAGGCTTAGACCTACCGGGCAAGCATCTTCTGAGGATAGGAACTGAGGTCGATTTTGCTAGGCAGAACTGCCACTTTTCCTAACATTTCAATAAGTTTGTTGTTGGAATCCCTCCTTGGGAAAGCCAGGGGAGAAGAATGGGTTATAGCCTTTCGAGTGATTGCGAACCTATGCAGCGCTCAAACGCGGGACAGTGCGCTCGATGTTTAATTTCTGGTGCGCGCTTTCAGTCGCTCTGGCTGAAGGGCGCAATACAGACAAACACAAGAGGGCTTTCGCTGACGCGACACAACCTGACAGGACAGTTATTTGGTGAGTTTTATAGACATATTCATATGTGGCGCTATTTGCTCGGTGATGGTTTTGGCGCGGCGGGGGCTTCCACAAGTCGCTTAGTGTCAGTCCTCCAGCCTGAGACCATATGGCAGAGTGAATTGAAAAGCGCCTTCGTGGTCATGTCAAACGTACCCCTCATGCTACGCGCCTATGATTGGGCGACCCACTTGCGCCCGATGGTTGCAAGGCGTCATCTGCAAAAACGGATCAAAATCGACAAAGAAGACCCCAAACGCTGGCGCGAGCGCCTTGGCTACCCCTCAGCCACCCGACCCGACGGGACGTTAATCTGGTTTCATGGATTGGGGCTGGGTGAGGTTCTTTCTATTCGGGGTTTGGTGCATATCATGGCAGACCTGTCGGATGCGCATTTCCTCGTCACGTCGGGTACCAAGGCGGCGGGTCAGGCGTTGTTGCAAAATATGCCGCCACGCACTCGCCACCAATTTTTACCGATTGACGCGCCTCGTTATCGAAACGCCTTTCTTGACCATTGGCGACCAGATCTGTGCATCTGGGCTGAACAAGACGTCTGGCCGGGTTTCGTGTTGGAACTCACACGGCGCAAAATCCCGCAAGCGCATGTCGTCTGCCGAATGCACAGGGAAAGCTGGCGTAAGAAATCTCGGTTTGTGACGGCCTATAGCTATATATACAACCAAATGGCCCTTGTAACAGCTAACGATCAGTTGACGCAGGATCGTCTACGAACCTTCGGGATCACGGATGCACCAGTCACGGGGCCGATCAAGCCCACAGCACCTCCACTTAGCTGTGATTCCGCGGAACTTGAAAAATTGCGGTCTATTCTCGGGCGGCGGTTTGTGTGGATCACGGCGCCCTCGCACCCGGCAGACGAAGAATTGGCGCTTTCCGCCCACCGACGGCTGCTTGCTAAGCGCCCAGATGCCCTTCTGATCATCGCGCCACGCTACCCAAAGCGGGCATTCAATATTTCGCTTCCACATGCAGTCCGTTCCAGAGATGAAATCCCAACTCTATCCCACCAAGTGTACTTGTCAGATACGTTCGGCGAGTTGGGCTTACTTTATCGCCTCGCACAGGCTGCCCTGATCGGCGGTACCAACGATGAAACGGAAGGCCATTCCCCTTGGGAAGCCGCGAACCTTGGCAATGCAATTTTGCATGGCCCTCGCACTGGGAATTTTAACGCAGACTTCGAAAGGCTGGATGCTGCCGGAGCCGCAATCAAGGTGCACTCGGCGGACGAGATTTTGGTCAGCCTGCAAGGGGACCTTGATGGTCAGATCGCTAAAATAAATTCTGTGGTCAACACCTATCGAAATTCGACAGAGACCTTGGCTAAAGATCTAATATCTTTGGTGTAATTTCCTTTCCCGCGCTTTGACCCAATGGTTTTTGTGGGGCTGCCGATTGAGTGGGGCAGTGAATCCGGGCTTGGTGAGGCTGGTGCTAGTTTACACCGCCGCCGATAAGTGATTAGCGGATGATGGTCGCATGACATTTGTCATCGCGGGTATTGTCCCCAAGATCCCGTCTTCCGAGCTTCCGGACTTTCCAGATCAAGCCCAAGAACGATCAATCCAAGCTCCTTGCGTCGCACCTGGTCGACGACGTGAGGAAGCTAAAGCCCCTCGAGGATTTTATGAAACACATGACCGTCGTTATCTTCCACAAGACAGATACGCGCAGTGGCTGTCCTATCCCCTAAGAAGAATGGTCAGCTGCCGCCGGTTTTACCAGGGCGATCCCGATGGAGACATGGGGAGCCCTTGGGCAGTGCTCGATCCGGAGTGCTGCGCGGTCCTGAGCGCCATGTCTGGCGAATGTGACTGGAATGCCGGCCGCAGGGGTATCACGGCCGACTTGAATGGCGTCTATTTCGTGCGTCCTTTGAGCAGCAATGGCAAACTCGTCGAGATTCAGGCTGCCCCTTGGCGGGCAAGAAAGTCATCGGTGTTGCGAGGACTTCATGCATTGAAAATGACCTTCTCTATCCGCCCCTCAAAGGCGCCGGAGAATTCGAGGCATTCAATCTGAAACTTACTGCACCTGGTGCCGCGCCATTCCTGACATTCGTGCCGAATGACGCGATCAACGGTGACGATTGTGAAGCGGCAGACCTCGCAATGATTAGCCTGCAACTGGCAAGGAGTCGCGCTTGGTTTTCCCAATTTAAGCAATTGCTCGATCAGTGTTCGACCTATCACCGCCAGATGGAGGGTGCCCCACATTTCGCGATATACAACGTGGAGTCTTATACCTTCCAATCTCGGAAAGTGGTATGGCTGGAGATGTCGTCGAAGTTCTTCGCCTCCATCGCTGTATCGGCACCAATTCTTGGGAGCGGGCTTAACCCATTCGTGCCAGACCACTAGATCTACTTCGCTGCCTTCGATGACAAAGATATCGCGTATTTCCTCTGTGCGCTCCTGAATGCACCGATGGTCCGTGAGTGGATCGAAGCGCACAATGTCCCCATCTATGTGGGTGACGTGTTCAAGCACACGAACCTCCCTGAGTTCGACCCAGGCGACGCGCAACATGCTCAGGTAGCGCAGCTGCAAGAGCGAGCGCACCAGACCCACAGCTTGGCCGCCAGAGAAGCCATGGTGGCTCAGATGCACTACTGACCGAAGCTCTTGTTACGACCTGGGTGAACCGCCCCTAACCTGTCAGCCCGTCGCCGCCGTCCGACTCCAAAGGACGCGCGGGAGATTCCCATGCACAGCGAGAATATTTGGCCTGGCTGGGAATCATCCAGTCTCCCTTAGTGTGACATCGAACTGGTCGCGGCATATTCAGCTAACACTGCCCGGCTGCCACTTTGCCAGATCTTGGTCAGCCACAAGGCAAAGGCGTCGGAAAACTCTGTACCGCGGCCAAAACCACCACCGTACAAGCGTTGCTCGAGCCAAAGTCCTGGATCGGTTCTGGCCGCCAACGCGGTTTCATATAGGTTTTCCCAAAGCGGGTCATTCGGAGCGATTTCGGAGCCATCTTCACGAACCCCCGCGCACATCCGGCACCAGAATGCCTCGGCCAGCGCAAGCCCATTTGCGGAAGAGTCGGACGCAAGTGCATCGCGCAGCGATGGCATCAGAAACCCTGGATGTCGCGCCGATCCGTCGAACGCGACTCTGCGCGTTGTGTCGTGAATTGCAGTGTTTGCAAATCGCCTCTCAACCAACTCAAGGTATTCTTTCGCGGTCGTTCCGGGCACAGCTTCAACAAAAGGCAGAATCTCTTCAGCTTGAACCTTTCTGAAGAAAGCCAAGATGTCCGGGTCCTGCATGCAGGCTGAAATCGTCGGGACATTCAAAATTTCACCGACGTTTGCGAGCAGCTGGTGCCCTCCGTTCAATATGCGCAGCTTCATCGTCTCATAGCTGTGAACATCGTGGGTCAGCGTTACCCCGACCTGATCGAGAGGTGGCCGCCCGGCGCAGAAGTCATCCTCGATCACCCATTGGCGAAAGTTCTCGTGCGAGACAGGAGCGCGGTCATCAATGCCGAGTGCGAGGCATTGTGATACCACTTGGTCAGTCGTCGCAGGCACGATGCAATCCACCATCGAGTTGGGGAATGCGCCGTTTTCGTCGATCCAGTCGGCCAGATCAGGATCGGACATGCGCGCCAAGCCAACGACGCAGTTCCGCAGGATCGCACCATTGCCCTGAAGGTTGTCGCAGCTCAGCGTGGTAAAGGGTTTGAAACCGCCCGCCCGGCGCTGCCTGAGCGCTGCAACAATGGCGCCGAAGGCTGTGCGGGGCTGGTTCGGGTTTTTCGCATCATGGCGAATGTCTTCGTGATCAGTGTCGAAGGTACCGGTGTTGGAATCCAGGTAATACCCGCCTTCGGTTATGGTTAGCGAAACGATACGGATGGATGGGTCGGCCATCTTCTGGATTAGAGCAATATTGCCCGCCTCAATCGGTAAATAATCGATCATCGGACCAATGACCTCGGCGGATACCCCATTCGGATCCAGCTCAATCAGCGTAGTCAGGCAATCCTGCTCAATAAGCCTTACTCGCATCTCGGCGTCATAGTTTCGCAAGCCGGCTCCGATGATCGCCCAATCATGGGCCTGACCTTGCTGCATCAGCTTGTGAATATACCAAGCTTGATGCGCGCGGTGAAAATTACCGAGTCCAATATGGACAATGCCCGGCGAGAGGCTCGATCGCTCATACTTAGGATGCCTGACATTTGCAGGCATTTCTGAACAGTTACCAAGTTTCAGCCGTGTTGGAGGTTTTGCATGCGCCAGAGGATTCATTAGCTCATCCAGTTTCCGCCGTCGACATTGTAGGTCTGTGCGACGATGTATTTTGCTTCGTGCGAGGCAAGGAATACCGCCATCCCGGTCAGGTCTTCGGCCCGGCCCATACGGCCATAGGGGACGGCGGACGCGACTTCGCGTTTCTTTTGGCCGGGGGATTTTCTTTCGTGTTTTGCAAAGAACGCATCTACGCCGTCCCAGTGCTCACCATCCACCACGCCGGGAGCGATGGCGTTCACGTTGATCCCATGAGAGATGAGGTTCAGCCCAGCCGATTGGGTCAGAGAAATGATCGCGGCCTTGCTGGCGCAGTAAACAGCGACCAAAGGCTCGCCCCGCCTTCCGGCCTGCGACGCCATGTTGATAATCCGGCCTTTGGTCCCGTGTTCTATCATATGGCGCGCGACGGCCTGCATCGTGAACAGCACGCCGGCGACGTTTATTTCGAAGACGCGGTTGTAGTCAGCGCGCTCAATCTCAACAATCGGAGCAGCGGTAAAGATGGCCGCGTTGTTGATCAGAATATCGATCGGGCCGAAATGGGCCGCCGTAGCCGCAACAGCTTCGTCGATGCTTTTCTGATTAGTCACATCCATTTCAATCGCAAAAGCGGCCTCACCGATTTCAGTCGCTGCGACTTTCGCCCTTTGGATGTCTATGTCTGCGATGGCGACACGCGCGCCTTCGGCAACATAGGCCTTGGCAAATGCCAGTCCGATGCCACGCGCGGCCCCGGTGATTAGGGCGATTTTGCCTTCCAGCCGTGTCATTCGATCCGCAAGCCGTTCGTATCAAACCGGTGGATCACATCCGAACGTGGTGTCAGATGAATACGGTCCCCGTGGCGGAAGCCAACCTCGCCATCTGCACGGACGGTGATCGTTTCTGCCAGACCGGTATCGTGGACGTGGAAAAAGGTGTCTGAGCCCAGGTGTTCAGAGACGCTAACGACCCCGGACCATTCGCCCTCGGTTTCCGAAACTGCGATGTGCTCAGGGCGGATTCCGATGGTTTGAGCACCGTGTTTTGCCGCCTCTGGCCCTTCGATGAAGTTCATTTTTGGTGAACCGATGAACCCCGCGACAAATAAGTTGCGCGGCGTCCGGTAAAGCTCCAGAGGACTACCGACCTGCTCGATCACACCGGCCTGTAGAACGACGATCTTGTCGGCCATGGTCATGGCTTCGACCTGATCGTGGGTCACGTAGATCATCGTGGTCGCCAGACGTTCGTGAAGTTCGCTGATCTCTAGGCGCATGCCCACGCGCAGTGCGGCGTCGAGGTTGGAAAGCGGTTCGTCGAACAGGAACGCAGCGGGTTCGCGCACGATTGCCCGGCCGATAGCAACGCGCTGGCGCTGACCCCCAGACAACTGACCAGGTCGACGATCCAGATAGTCGGTCAGGTTCAGAACACTCGCGGCGCCTTCGACGCGTTTGTCGATCTCGGCCTGATCCAGTTTCGCCATGCGCAAGGGAAAGGCGATATTCTTGCGGACGGTCATATGCGGGTACAAAGCATAGGACTGGAATACCATCGCCAGACCGCGTTTCGCGGGTGGCACGTCGGTGGCATCCGCCCCGTCAATGTCGATGGAGCCCGAGGTGATATCCTCCAACCCCGCAATAAGGCGCAGAAGGGTGGACTTGCCGCAACCCGAGGGGCCGACGAAGACGGTGAACTCGCCATCCTCGATGGTCAGATCCAGAGGGGGAATGACCTGCACGTCGCCGAAGCTTTTGGTCACAGACTTGAGTTGAATACGTCCCATAAGTCGATTTCCTTATTTCACAGCGCCGAAGGTCAGGCCGCGGACAAGTTGTTTCTGGCTGAACCAGCCAAGGATCAGGATTGGTGCAATCGCCATGGTTGATGCCGCACTGAGCTTGGCAAAGAACAGGCCCTCGGGGCTCGAGTAGCTGGCGATGAAGGCGGTGAGCGGGGCAGCATCAACGGCGGTCAGGTTGAGGGTCCAGAACGCTTCGTTCCATGCGAGGATGAAGTTCAGCAGCACGGTCGAGGCAATGCCGGGGATGGCCATTGGGGTCAGGACGTAGAGAATTTCCTCTTTCAACGTCGCCCCATCCATCCGCGCGGCTTCCAAAATTTCACCCGGAATTTCCCGGAAATAGGTGTAGAGCATCCAGACAATGATCGGCAGGTTGATCAGCATCAGGACAACGACCAACCCTCCGCGCGTGTCGAGCAGCCCGAGCCGAATGAACAGTAAGTAGATCGGATAGAGAACGCCAACCGCAGGCAGCATCTTTGTGGAGAGCATCCACAGCAGGATGTCCTTGGTCCGCTTGGATGGCACGAAGGCCATTGCCCATGCCGCGGGTACCGCGATGATCACGCCCAGAATGGTGGACCCTCCCGCGATGATGACCGAATTCCACAGGAACCGCATATAGTCCGAGCGTTCTTGTACGATGGCGTAGTTCTCAAGCGTCCAATCGAAGTTTAGGAACAGGGGCGGGCTGGCGATAGCCTGCGCCTCGGTCTTGAAGCTGGTCAGGATGGTCCAGAGGATTGGGAAGAAAATCAGCAGTCCAACAGCCCAAGCCAGGGCGGTGTTCAGTGATTTGCGGCGGGTTGTGACGGCGCGGGCCATAGTCTTACCTCCTCACGCGTCCAGGTTTTTGCCGACGATGCGCATCAGGAAGATGGCAACGATATTGGCAAGGATGATGGCGTAGACACCTCCGGCTGATCCGAGGCCGACATTCTGGCTTTCCAGCACCCGCTGGAAGATCAGGTAGGTGAGTGTACGGGTGCCGAATGCACCGCCGGTGGTCACGAAGATCTCGGCGAAGATCGACAAAAGGAAGATCGTCTGGATCAGGATAACTATCGTGATCGCGCGGCTCAGATGCGGCAGGACAATGTAGTAAAAGCGTTTCAGAACTGGCGCTCCGTCCATCTCAGCTGCTTCCAACTGCTCACTGTCAAGAGACTGGATCGCGGTCAGAAGGATCAGCGTCGCAAAGGGCAGCCATTGCCACGAGACGATCATGATGATCGAGGTCATCGACGCCTCGGACAGCCATGAGATCGGCTCGGCCCCGAAAAAGCGCCACAGATGGGCCAGCAGGCCGTTCACCGGGTCCATGAACATGTTCTTCCAGACCAACGCGGAGACCGTGGGCATGACGAAGAACGGTGCGATCACCAGAATTCGGACAACGCCTTGGCCCCACATGGGCTGATCCAGAAGCATTGCCAGGAGAATGCCCAGAACGACTGTGATCACCAGGACACCGCCAACGATCACCAAAGTTGCCTGAACCGCGGGCCAGAAGGAGCTGGATGAGACGAACCGGACGTAGTTGTCGAACCCGACCCAGCCCAGATCACCGCCGCGCAGGGGCAGGTATTTCTTGAAAGAAAAGTACAACGTCATCGTGAGCGGCACGAGCATCCATCCAAGCAGTAAGATCACTGCGGGTGCCATCATCATGCGTGCGACGGATCGGGAATGTTGAGTTGCCATAACGCAAACCCTCTCTGTTCAGGCGTAACACAGCCTGCGAGAAAAACGCGAGTTGTGGAAGAGTAGGAGCGGGGGGCAGTCCTCTGCCCGCCCGCGGGGGAGGGACGCCTCAGTACCCTGCGGCTTCCATTTCTTCGGAGGTGAAGGCCTGCGCTTTCTCCAGCGCTTCTTCCACGGTTTGCTGCCCGGCGTAGACTGCCGAGAACTCCTGGCTCACCTGAGTTGCGATGCCCGCAAACTCCGGAATTGCCGCAAACTGGATGCCAACATATGGCACGGGCTTTACCGTCGGATTGTTCGGGTCGGCCGACAGGATCGAGTCCAGCGTCATTTCGGCGAACGGAACTTTCTGATATTCGGGGTTCTCATACAGCGAGGTGCGCGCACCCGGAGGAACGTTGGCCCAACCTTCGTTTTCGGCCACCAACTCAATGTAATCTTTGGACGTGGCCCATTCGATGAACTGCTTGGCTGCTTCTTCTTGCTGCGTACCTGCCGGAATGGCCAGCGCCCAAGCCCAAAGCCAATTGGACCGTTTGTCAACGCCGTCGGCGTTGGGAGCCAGCGCGAAGCCAACTTTGTCCGCCACGGTCGAATCGTCGGGATTGGTCACGAATGAAGCGGCAACGGTGGCGTCAATCCACATACCGCATTTGCCTTGCTGGAACAGTGACAGGTTCTCGTTGAAACCGTTAGTGGCATAGCCCGCAGGCCCGGATTCCGCCATCATGTCAACAAAGAACGTCAACGCCTCGTTCCATTCGGGCTGATCGAACTGAGGCTTCCAGTCCTCGTCGAACCAGCGCGCACCGAAGGAGTTTCCGGTCACGGTGATGAAGGCTCCCCCTTCACCCCATCCGGCCTTGCCGCGCAGGCAGATGCCGTTGATGTCATTGTCCCGGTCGGTCATCGCCGCAGCCGCTTCGCGGATGAATTGCCATGTCGGGGCGTCAGGCATTTCCAACCCGGCCTTTTCCATCAGGTCCTTGCGGTACATGACCATCGAGCTTTCGCCATAGAACGGCGCTGCATAGAGCGTGCCGTCATGGCTCAGTCCGTTGCGCATCGCGGGCAGGATGTCCTCTACATCATATTCGGCAGACATGCCTTCCAGCGGCACCAGCCATCCATTGGCGCCCCAGATCGGGGTTTCGTACATACCAATGGTCATGATGTCGAACTGACCACCCTTGGTGGTGATGTCTGTGGTCACGCGCTGACGCAGCACGTTTTCCTCAAGTGTCACCCACTCGACGTCGATGCCGGTCGCTTCGGTGAATTTGTCAGTATAGCCCTGCATCCGGATCATGTCACCATTGTTCACAGTGGCGATCGTGATGGATTGCGCGTGGGCTGATGCCGTGGCGACGAATGTCAATGCAGTCGCCGCACGAAGTGTGTGCTTCAGATACATCCCTGTCCTCCCTGAGCTTGGATGTCGTGCAGAGAACGTAATGTGTAAATTATCGCGCCGTCAATAAAAACTTTACGCGCGTTAAATTAAATTTGTTATGCAGAGTCCCTTAAAACAAGTCGCGCGGGGAAAAGAGTCTCGACTCGGGATTCAAATTTCCCATCGTTTTCAATGAGTTCGAACAGCGTCTCGACGCTTCGCTTAGCCACGTTGTCATAGTCATGCGCAGCCGTCGTCAGGGAAGGACACGTAAATTTTGAGAACGGATGGTCGTCATTTGAGGCCACGCGCAATGTGCAATCTTTACTTCGACCGACCCGAATCCCCTGTTCGTAACAGGCCGCAAGAAAGCCAATTGCCAGCCGGTCGTTGCTGCACAATACCGAATTCGTTCTTAATCCACGCTCTTCCAGAATTTTCAGCGCACCCTTGTGCCCAATCTCTTCAAACGCCCATCCTTTGCCATCAACTTTGATGATATGCGGCTCGAACCCGAGACGCTCCATCACTTCAATATATGCCTTCCTTCGTTTGTTGGCGTTCGGGTTGGCAGGTGTGCGCATTTCAAAGAACGATGGGGGTTCACCCGTCCGGGTCATGTATTCAACGGTCTGTGACACAAAACTGAAATTGTCCGATCCGATAAACGCTGCACCCAGCCCATCAAGATTACTGTCAAACAGAACAGTCGGTACGTTGGCGCAGAACTTCTCGATCACGGATCGGTCTGAAATCCGCCCCAATGGCGCCAACAAAACCCCAGCGGGCTTCATCGATTGCAGCCCGTCCAGAACTTCGTTTTCCAGCTTTTGTTCTCCGTGGGCACTAAAGAGGGAAGGACGATAGCCCGCCGCAATACAGCTTTGCTCTAGATAGCGTGCGATTTCGGCAAAGAATGGATCGGCCAGATAGGGTACGACGATGCCGATATTCTTGGTCAGTTTACGGTTCTGGTTCACAGCATAGATATTCGGACGATAGTCAAACCGTTCGAGCGCCTCTTCGATGCGCGCCCTTGTTGTCGGGCGAACGCTGTCGGGATCGTGGAAGTACTTGGACACCGTGGGTCGAGAGATGCCGCTGAGGGCCGCGAACTCTTCCATATTTTTAATTTTGGTCATGTCGGTCTGCCTGCGGATCTGAGCCGCCTTGATCTTATCCTATTTTTACATATTCTTTGCGCGCGCTAAAAAATCAATAGCCAGACAGTTTCCGGGCGTTTCAGCAGGCAGGGAGTTTGAATGTATCTCGGGATCGATATCGGAACGTCAGCGGTCAAGCTTGTCTGTGCGGATACAAATCGAATTCTTGCGACATCATCAGCAGGTATCGATACATCCTCACCGCAACCCGGTTGGTCAGAGCAGCACCCGGATATTTGGTGGCAGGCGACTTGCGATGCATTGAGCCTGCTTGCAGGTCAGATCACGTTGTCAGAGGTTAAGGCCATCGGTTTGTCCGGCCAGATGCACGGGGCCGTTTTGCTAGGCCGCGATCAGCGTCCGATCCGCCCGGCAATCCTGTGGAATGACAGCAGGGCCGCAATTGAGTGCGATGAGCTGCGCATTGCCCAACCGCAGATTGGTCAAATCGCGGGTGTCCTTCCGTTGCCCGGCTTTACCGCGCCCAAGATCGCTTGGTTGAAACAACATGAACCCGCCAACTATGTCCAACTTGCCCATATCTTGCTCCCCAAGGACTATATCGGATTGCGCCTGCATGGAGAGTTGGCAACTGACACATCCGATGCCGCCGGGACAATGTGGCTCGATCAAGCTTCGCGCACTTGGCATATCGGAGTTGCGGAAGCCACCGGTGTGGCGCTCGACTGGCTGCCGCAAGTGTTTGACGGCCACAGTGTCGTTGGGACTGTGACGTCACAAGCCGCAGAAGCAACCGGATTGAAGCCCGGCGTGCCCGTCGTAGCCGGAGGAGGAGATGCAGCGACTGGGGCGGTGTCTTTGGGCGCGACGGAACCGGGGCGGGGCTTCATCTCGCTTGGGACGTCAGGTCAGCTGTTCGTGACGGACCGTAGGTACAAGCCCAACCCTGAACGCTATGTGCACGCTTTTGCTCACACACTGCCCGACCGCTGGTATCAAATGGCGGCGATGCTGAATGGTGCGAGGCCGATTTCATGGATTGGCGGTCAGTTGGGGCTGTCCGCAGCCGAAGTTGTTGCGCTTGCCGAAACGGTTACCGGTGATCGCGTGCCGGTATTCCTGCCATATCTGACAGGTGAACGCAGTCCGCTTGGGGATCCCCATATCCGGGCCTGCTTTTTTGGTCTTGAGGATTCGACAACGCGCGCAGACATCTGCCGTTCCGTGGTCGAGGCAATCGCTTTTTGCTTTGCCGACGCCGCGCAGAGTTTCGGCGACACTATCGACAGCTTGCCGGTATTGGCTGCAATCGGAGGAGGCAGTCAATCAGATCTGCTGCTGGGTCTGATCGCGACAGTGACCGGCAAACCTATTGTACGTTCGGATGGGGCGGATACGGGCCCGGCCTATGGCGCGGCCCGGCTGGCAGCCTATGGAGACGGTGCATTGGACAGAGTTGATCTCGCACACCAGAGGCCAACAACGGATAGGTTCGAGCCCGCTGATATGGCATTACTGTCCGAGCGGTTGATGCGATTTCGTGCACTCTACGCCGCAGTTAGCGCCGTCAAATAGCTGCCTTGGCGTCGTTAGCAGAGCCTAAGTCAATGGTTTTTCCCATGGCGGTTGCATAGCAATTTCGGCAATCAGGAAATCCATGAACACGCGAACCTTGGGCGACAGCACATTTGATTTCGGGTAGATGAGCCATAAAACGCTCTCTTCTGCAGCTTCATAGTCGGGGAGGACACGCCTCAGTCTGCCCGATGCAAGCTCTTCCTGAACGCTCCACAGTGAGTTCATTGATATGCCTGCGCCTGCGACAGTTGCGAGCTTTTGGCTGTGCCCATCATCCATAATCAGCGGACATTTTGTTGAACCCGGATCAAAAGTCGCGGTAGCGCCGCTCGCAGACTTCAACGCGCGCGCGCGGATATGACGAAATGCGATGAGTTTGTGGTTTTTTAAATCGTCAGGGGTTTCGGGCTCGCCGTGCTCGTCCAGATAGTGAGGAGCAGCGCACAAGATGCGCCTATCGTCGGCAAGTTTTCTCCCCTTGAGGCTGGTGTCGACCAACGGCGCGTTCCGCAGTGCAAGATCATAACTGCCGTCGATCAGATCGAACTGCGTGTCCGACAGGCGCAAGTCCAGCGTAACCCCCGGCTGCTGATCTTGGAACTTCGCAAGAATCGGCGCGATGTATAACTGCGCAAAAGTGCTGGGTGCGGTAAACCGTAGGGTGCCGGTCGCCTGCGCCGCACCTTGTCCTAAAGCGGACAGAGCGGCCTCTTCCTGCGCCAGGATCTCACGTGCATAGGGAAGGAACTCGGCTCCTTCCAGCGAAACGGAAACTTTGCGCGTTGAACGATGAAGTAACTCGACGCCCAGGATGTGCTCAAGCTTGGCAAGCCGTGCGCTGGACACAGCCGGGACCAACCCCAATTCGCGCCCCGCAGCCGAAATGTTCAGCTTGTCTGCTGCTAGTACGAAAAGGCGAAGGGATTGGGTGTCCATAGCTCAATTATATGTGAAATACGAAAACTGAAACCTGTTTTCCCCAGTTTTCTCGGTTTTATCAAGTGTTATTTCCGGTGCAACGCAAGACACACCAAATGGAGCCTCAGATGTCAGTCCGTTCAAACGTCCAGTCACAGATCCTTGAAGCCTTCAATTTTCGGCACGCGACCAAGATCTTTGACCCCGACAAAAAGATCAGCGATTCCGAGTTCGAAACTATTCTTGAGGCCGGGCGTTTGTCTCCCACCTCTTTCGGGCATGAGCCGTTCAAGGTACTGGTCATCCAATCTCCGGAGATGCGCGAGCACTTTCGCGATTTTGCCTGGGGCGCGAACGGAATGATGAACGGCAGCGCAGGCCAACTGGGCACCGCGAGCCATTTTGGTATCATCCTCGCCAGCACCGCAGAAACCATGACCGCAGGATCTGACTATCTGCAGCATCATTATCGCTCGGTCAAACAACTGCCTGATGATGTCATTGACCTGTTCAACGGCGCCTACGGCAAGTTCCAATCGACGGACCACCGTGTGACAACCGACCGTGAGATCACAGATTGGTCCGGAAAACAGGCCTATATCGTCCTGGCCAACATGATGACAGCCGCCGCCCTGATGAGGATCGATTCCTGCCCGATCGAAGGGTTTGACATGGGGCTGACCACCAAGGTTCTGTCCGATCATTTCGATGTGGATACGGCCAAATGGAAGCCAGCTGTGATGTTCGCCTTCGGGCATCGCGCCGATGATCCCCAGTTCCCGAAAACCCGACGCTCGATGGCCGAGACCGTAAGTTGGTTTTAACGCCATCGGGGCGAGCGCCAGTCCTGCCTGATCACTGAACACACGGAGAAGTCGGATGCAAAGAAGTGGTATCGTAAACTACCACGTCCACAAGCCGTTGCGACAGGTGTTCGAGCTGGACGCCGGCGGCATTGTGGGCAACGAAAACCATGAATGGGTGTATCTTTCCGAGATGGTCGGATGAGGTCGCGGTATTTAATATCTTTGACAATCAAGGGCTGCCCTCGGTCGTGCACAGCGCGGTTGATATGATCGAAGACCCGACTGTCAAAAACACACCCAAAAGCATCGAGAGCCGCACCATTGTGCGCTACTGAACGAGGTACCAGCATGTTGGACAAGAGCCAAAGCCCGTCCTTTGCCCCCATCAATCAGGCCTTCAACCACGTGTTTCGTCCCAATCGGCTGAGCATCGGGCTCGTGATCCCATTGGAGGCCTACGCGGTCGGTGCCGAACCAACCATGACAGGCCATCTGGAATTAGCTCAACTGGCCGAGCAGCTGGGATTCTCAGCGCTTTGGCTGCGGGATGTGCCCTTCAACGTGCCAAGTTTCGGCGATCCGGGGCAGATATTTGATCCCTTTGTCTATCTGGGTGCTCTGGCGGCCGTGACGGATCGCATCGCACTTGGGACGGCAAGCATTGTTCTGCCTCTTCGTCATCCTGCCCATGTTGCCAAGGCCGCGGCATCGGCGGATGTGCTGTCGGGTGGACGGCTGCTATTAGGGGTCGCGTCCGGCGACCGACCCGAAGAATACCCGGCCTTGAACCAAACCTACCCGGATCGCGGGGAGCGGTTCCGCGACAGTGTCGACTATATCCGGGCTGTCGGGGCATCCTATCCGATACATGAAAACAGGCAGGGCAGTCTTTCCGGCGGTATTGACCTTTTGCCCAAACCCGCGAGCACGCGCCTACCCCTATTGATCACGGGCGGCAGCCAGCAATCCCCCGATTGGGTGGCGCAGAACGGAGACGGTTGGATGACCTATCCAAGGGATGTGGCGTCGCAGGCGCGCGTCATTGCGGATTATCGGGATCGGCTGGAAAATTCGGGGCAGCCGGATAAGCCGGTGATGCAATCGCTCTGTGTCGATCTGCTTGAGGATTCTGATGCCCCGGCACGACCTATACATCTGGGTTTCCAATCGGGTGCGAACTTCCTGCGTCGCTACCTGAGCGAGACTAAGGCTTTGGGGATCAACCACGTCGCCCTGAACCTGAGATTCAACCAGAACTCTGTCGACAGAACTCTCAAACTTCTGGCGGATGATCTTCTGCCCGACTTTTTATAAAGGGATACTCACATGACCAAGACAATTCTTGTCACTGGGGCGACCGACGGCATTGGGTTGCTAACGGCCAAAAAGCTTGCGGCGGACGGCCATCGAATCCTCATTCACGGTCGCAACGCTGCTAAGCTGGAGGCTGCGCAGCAAGATGTTGGGGATGAGGCCGAGACTTACCGCGCCGATCTTTCCGACATGTCCGAAGTTGCTTCACTCGCCGCAGCCATCCGCGCCAATCACGACAGATTGGATGTGATGATCAACAACGCGGGCGTGCTGAAAGCGCCGCAACCAACCCTCGAAAACGGGTACGATATCCGCTTCGTCGTCAACACCTTTGCGCCGTACCTGCTGACCGAGCTGCTGTTGCCAATCATGCCCAATTCAGGCCGCGTCGTGAACCTGTCTTCGGCGGCTCAAGCGCCGGTGGATATGGGTGCGATGATGGGCAAAAAGCGACTGTCAGATATGGACGCATACGCCCAAAGTAAGCTGGCAATTACAATCTGGACCCGTGAATGGGCCAAATCGCTGCCAGAAGGACCTGCGATGATCGCGGTGAACCCCGGGTCTTTGCTTGCCTCAAAGATGGTCAAGGACGGATTCGGCGTTGCGGGTAACGACCTCAACATCGGTGCCGATATCCTGATAGACGCGGCGCTGGGCGATCGGTTTTCGGATGCATCCGGGGCCTATTTCGACAACGATAGCGGCGCGTTTTCCGACCCGCATTCCGCCGCGTTGAACATCGATCACGCATCGGACGTGATGAGAACGCTTCAAGCCATTACCCGCCGGCAAAGCTAAGCCGGTACCCTTCCAATCCATTAATGCCACCCCTCGCATCTGTGATGCCGAGGGCCAAGAAAGGAGTGTATGATGAAATACGATAACTTTCAAACCTTCAATGTTCAGGTCGAAAACGGGATCGCTACCGTGACTTTCGATTTCGGCACAGTAAACGTGCAGGGTCAGGAGATGCTGGCCGACCTCAACAGTCTTGCGATGCGGCTGGAGCGAGACCGGGAGACAAAGGTTGTGGTTTTCCAATCCGCAAACCCGGAAATTTGGGTTTGCCACTACGATACCGAGCTGCTCAAGGATATGTCGACCGAGGCCGTTTCGCGCGAAGATGCCCAGTTGCTGGACTTGCAAGCTGTTTGCGAACGCCTCAGCAAGGTCCCTCAGGCAACTATTGCCAAGCTTGAAGGATTTGCGCGCGGTGGCGGGCACGAATTGGCGCTCGCTTTGGATATGCGCTTTGCGGCCCGTGGGAAATTCAAGTTCATGCAGATGGAGGTTGGCATGGGTATCCTGCCCTGTGGCGGTGGTGCATCGCGGATGGCCCGTCAAACCGGCCTTGGCCGCGCGCTCGAAATCATCCTCAGTGCGCAGGATTATGATGCGGACGAGGCGGAGCGCATGGGCACGATCAATAAAGCGCTGGAGCCTGATGAAATCGGCCCCTTTGTCGACGCGTTGGCAAAACGCATTGCCCAGTTCCCGGCCGAGTCGATCAACGTGTGCAAGCAGATGGTTTATGAATCCATCGATAAACCCATTGCAGACGCCCTGAAGGCAGAAGCTTTTTGGCTTTATCAGGCGACCAGTAAAACTCCTGCAATTAAGCGTTTCACGATCGCCGACGAGCAGGGCCTGGAGCACGATATCGAGAATCAGCGCAATTGGAATGAGCTTGTTATAAAAGTGCAGGAGATCACGGGCTGATTGTTGGTGGGTCACTTGACTGGTCACTCCCAATTTCGGGTGATCGGTCGTCGTGCCGTAAATTAGGACACCAAGCAGTAGCGCAAGTCGCAAGCAATTATGCTATGGGCGGATAGCTTAACGGGTTCCATCATCTACTTGGCGACAATAAAATTGGTGTGTTCTCTTTTCGGTGAACCATCTTTGTGCGCCGAAGATTAACAACTGCTTCGGTGAAGCTGCATTGCAGCATCGGGCACTAGTGTGAACGGAAATATTGGACCGCTTCACCGAATCAAACCCGCTTCGCGCAAACCCTGTTGATAGCGCATTTGATCTTCCAATCGCACGAATGGATGCGTGCGTTCTGCCAACTGGAGCGAGGCGCCGGGGTCAAGACGCTTTAGGTCGAAAACGGCTTGCCTGGCTTCACTTAACTTGCCGCAAATGGCATTGTTGACAGCAAGATCCAGATAAGAGCTACTTCGGTTTGGCTGGATGCGGATTGATGTCTCGGCCCACTCGATGGCTTCTTCGTGTCGGCCTGCTACGAAACTACATAGTGAACGAATAGAGTACCACAAAGCGATAAAAGGATCACGCGGGCTAAGCCTGATCGCGGCCTTGATGTTGGTGAGGGCTTCTTTGCTGTCCCCCAGATAGACCTGCGATCTGGCAAGCAAAGCATAGGCATGGGGGTCGTTGGGATTGAGGACTATGGCATCCTGCAACTTCCGCACAGCGTCCTGATGACGACCAGAAAACAGATCCGCCGCACCAAGTAGCGCCATCGCATACGCGTCGCGGCCGTTTATCGAAACCGCCCGTTGCGCCAGGCTTACCGCCTCGGCCTTCGAAGCGTCAGGATCATCACTCCAACCGTTCACGCACTGCATCAGGTAAGTGAATGACAAATCCGCCAGCCCGAATGAGCTTTGCGGATCCAATGCGACAGCTTTCAACAACAGGTTCTGGGCTTCGGCTACGTCGGTTTTTGTGAATTGTGAGATATGCCAATGGGCGCGTGCTGACAATTCCCAGGCATCCATCCGCGGGACAACCTTGCGCCGTGCGCGTTGCATTTCTGCAGTCAGATATTCAGGTGCGACTGCCGCTACAATTTTCTGCGTGATCTCGTCCTGCAGATCGAAGATGTCTTCAATCACACCGTCAAATCGCTCGGTCCAGACGTAGTGGTTTGCAAGGGCGTCGATTAGTTGCGTTGAGACCCGAACTCTGTTGCCCACCCTTCGAACGCTGCCCTCAAGAACGTATTGTACTCCCAGGTCCCTGGCGACTTGCTCTGTTTCGACAGCGCGACCTTGATAGGAAAAGCTTGTGTTTCGAGAGATCACGAAGAACCAGTGAAATCTGGACAGCGCAGAAATGACATCTTCGGCGATACCTTCGGCAAAAAATGTCTGATCGTCGTCGTCGGACAAATTGTCAAAGGCCAAAACCGCAATCGAAGGTCGATCCGGCACCTCAAAAAGGTACCTCTGGATAGCTGATGCTGACATTCCCCAACCATAAGCGACCAAAGGCTCTGCGATGTTTTTGAGATTTTGAGAACCAAGGCAGGTGAAGTGATCTGAATGTTTGGCATCGAGGCTGCGCCGCGCAGTTTCGGAAATCACCAGAGATCCGGGCTCGGCCAGGTCCTGAAGACGTGCGGCCACGTTAATCCCGTCGCCGAAAACGTCTTCATCAGCAAAGCAAACATCGCCGCTGTGCAATCCCATCCTTAAGGTGATCCGAGGGTCGTCGGCCAGTTCGTTTTGGACAGTTATTGCGCACTCGATGCCATTGATCACGCTTGGAAATTCAATCAGCCACCCGTCCCCCATGCTTTTTATCAACTTGCCGTCACACTCGCCAATTGCTGGAGCAAGAATATCGTTGCGAAAACGACGCAGCGCGGCCAATGTGGCTATTTCATCCTCACCCATGAGTTTGGAATAGTTTGCCACATCCGCAACCAGAACAGCGGCCAGCCTTCGTTCTGAGACGTTTGACATAGGTGAAGCATAGCCGACGGCAGCCGGATAACAAACTTCAGCGGTGCAGGCGGTTGAGCATCGGAAAAAACGCGGACGCTTTGTTGCACGCGGTCGCGCTTCAGTGTCCGTTCGGCGAGATGCCGCCTGTTGTAGGCTTGACGCTGATGGGCGTTGAGAACATCATCAGCCCGGCAAGAGAGTTGAAACGAAAAATCGGGATAAACTGAACGGTGCCCTTGGACGGTCGCAGATGGATTGGGCTGATGCTCGTCGCGGTTGGCGTATTTGCCGTCGCTCTGCTTTTGTCCGGTGGTGCGGCTCAGGCACATGGAAAACATGAGCTTGCCGTAGTTTCTGCCGAGGTTCAAACACACGCTGAACATACTGCAAAGGATCACCAGGGCAATTGTCATGGCGGGGCATTCTGCAGCGGCCCTGCGATCGTCCAGCAGTCAAATCTGAACGCGAATTTATTGGGATGCCGTGAACGGTATGGACTGCCGCGTGCGACGAAAGGCATCCCAGTGGTTTCTAATTTTGATCCGCCGCCACCCAAAGCCCTGATCTGATCCGTATACGCACACGTCATTTGGCGTGATGAGAAAACTCAGACAGGGAAATCTGATGAAAACTGAAAAACTGTTTCTGGGCGTTGTGGTTGCGTCCGTACTGGCTGTGGCAACCCAATCGGTGTTTGCACATGGCGGCGCTACCGGCGTTGTCAAAGAACGCATGGATGGCATGGGCGTGATGAAAGAGGCGATGAAAGTGCTGACGCCGATGATGCGGGGGCAAGTCGATTATGATGCATCCATTGTGCGCAAACGGTCTGAGGATATCAGCCGCCATGCTGGCGAGGCGCTGACCAAACTGTTCCCCGAAGGCAGCCTGGATGCGCCATCCGAGGCGAAGCCAGAGATCTGGCAGGACTGGGCTGCGTTTTCGGCCATGGCCGATCAGCTGCGTGTGATGGCGGACGGATTGGCGGACGCTTCCGAAAACGGGTTGATGATGGCGGGTGAAACAAATGCTGCCGGCGGTATGATGGGCGGTCAGGGCAGCTCGATGATGGGCGGTGACATGATGGGAACAGGAGCAGGCGGTGGCATGATGGATCTTGCTCAGATGCCGGCTGATGGCGTTTTCACCATGATGGGGCAGGTATGTTCGGCCTGCCATACACGCTTTCGGGTCGAGAAATAGGCCGGGACGATGCGCAGGCTCTATCGTATTGGGCTGGCAGGCGTAGTTGTCGCTTCGGTCAGCTTTGCCGGCCTGATGGCCTGGCCAATTGGCCAGCCTCTCGCACACATTCCTCTGAAGGGGGATGTCAATCGCGGCGCTTATTTGGCCCGCGCGTCCGGCTGCATTTCATGCCACACCAATTTCGCGAAAGGAGGGGCACCCTTGGCGGGTGGAGTGGTTTTGGAAACCCCGTTCGGCACGTTGTATTCGCCGAACCTGACCACCGACCCGGATCACGGGGTCGGAAGCTGGACGCAGGCGCAATTTGCCCGCGCCGTCCGCGAAGGGGTCTCGCCCGAAGGGCACGCCTATTACCCGGCGTTTCCCTATCCCTTCTATGCCAACTTCTCGGATCAGGAGGTCGCCGATCTCTGGGCCGCTTTCCAGACCGTGCCACCGGTCGCCGAACCCTCGCGTCCGCCTCAAATGGACTTTCCGTTCAATCAGCGCTGGGGGCTGAAACTCTGGCGCGCGGCCTTTCTGGAACCTCCCGGAACAGAGCCGGTGGCGGGGAAGGGCGAGGTGTGGAACCGAGGCCGGGAATTGGTCGAAGGGGCCGGCCATTGCGCAGCTTGCCATACGCCGCGAAACCTTGCTGGCGCGCGCAAATCGGACACGCAGCATCTGCAGGGGAGCGACGCGCTGCCAGGCGGAGAGAAAGCGCCAGCTATCGATCACCTGACTTTGGCGGGCAAGGGATGGGATGTGGCCAGCCTGGCCTACGCCCTGCGCACCGGCATCACCCCCGAGGGGGATGCCTTTGGCGGGTCCATGGGCGAGGTCGTGCTTTATGGCACAAGCTTCCTGACCGAGGCCGACCGGACGGCCATTGCGACCTATCTGATGGACGAACATGAAGGGGGATGAGGCAATGAGAACCGGAACACTCTTTGCATTTGTCCTGGCCGGGATTGTGGCAATCGGCGCCTCGGTCGCATGGCTTGTGTCGTCGAGCACACAGGCAGGACCACCGCTGCAATCGTCAGAGTCCGATGCCTCAGAGGGGGCGGTGCTCTACGCCGAGTTCTGCGCGTCCTGCCACGGCACCAATCTTGAGGGGCAGCCCAACTGGCGCGCCCCGAATGACGACGGAACGCTGCCAGCCCCGCCTCATGATGAGACCGGCCATACATGGCACCATGGGGATGCGCTGCTGTTTGACTATACCAAACAAGGTGGCGCGGCGGCGCTCGAGGCGCGCGGCGTGTCCGACTTTGCCAGTGGTATGCCGGGATTTGGCGACAGCCTGAGCGACCAGCAGATCTGGGACATTCTGGCCTATATCAAATCCACCTGGCCCGAGCGCATCCGCGAGATGCAGGCGGTGCGCACCGAAAGCGAACAGATGCAGGGCGGCTCATGACCGCCCCCTTGACACATATCATGACACTTGCCCGCGGTTTCGGTCACAAGAACCATCGTCACACCGCAGGCGCGAAAACGGAAAGGAAATGACATGACCAACCCGAAATTCGACCGCCGCCTCTTTCTGGCTGGCCTTGGCGCCTCCGGCGTCGCCTTGACTACACCGGCCTTTGCTTCCGCCAAACCTCTGGTAGAAGTCCTCAAGGACCCGAACTGCGGGTGCTGCGGCGCATGGATCGACATCATGCAACGCGAAGGCTTCAAGATGGTGGTGCAGAATGCCTCGTGGGAGACTTTGGCGCAATTCAAAGCCACAAAGGGCGTCCCGGATGAGATGACGTCCTGCCATACTGGTCTGGTCGAGGGGTACGTCATCGAAGGCCATGTGCCACCAAACGATATCCGGCGGCTTCTGTCCGAACGCCCCGATGCGGTCGGGTTGACCGTGCCGGGTATGCCCTTCGGATCACCCGGCATGGGACCTGAGAGCGAGCGGGAGGCCTATTCGGTCTTCCTGATCCGCAAGGACGGCACCACAGAAGTGTTCAACCACTACGAGGCTGCGTGATCGGTGGCCCCGTTCCTGAAGCCCCGGTGAAACATGGAGCTTCACCGGGGCGAGTTCACATAGAAACTGTCAGCGATCTTTTAAAGCCGGCAGTTGAGAGCATCGCGCAGGATGTATTTCCTCTATCCCAGTTTGCAGTGAGTTCATTCAGTGCCGCTTCCACACGTTAAAGTCCGATCATTTTCTCACGTACGTTAGAAATATGAAGTTCTGCCATTTCCATTACGGCCTGGCAGGCTTCAGCGCCATGTTCAGACAAGCCATGAAGTGTTTTCCTCTGCGAGCAGGAAACCCAAGTCGCGGCACTTCTTTAGGAAACTAAGCCTACCAACGTCATGTGCCGAGTAAAGCGCCGATTTTTGGTGCCCGTTGGGGCTTTGGTAAAATTCCTTCGCGCTCATAGAGGCGGATCGCTTCAATTCCTGCGCCGCTTTGCCGGGATGCGTCGTCAATCGCAACCATGTGGAACTATCCTCCTTGGCCTATTGCGACTGCAGGAATTATGGATGGGATGCTCAGACATCATTGCTCTCATCAAGATTCATAGGCGCATAGCTTCCGTCTTTGCGGTGCACCTCGCGTCCACTGAGCGGTGGACTGAATACGCAGACAAGCCGCAGATCAGCGTCTATGGCTTGCACCAAGTGTCGGTCATGTTGATCCAAGGCATAGAGGGTGAATGGTTCGAGGGAATGCCAGTTTTCCTCATCGGCCGCCCTGATCTGACCAATGCCATCGATGCAATAGCACGCCTCTAAATGATGGGTGTATTCAAGCTCAAGCACTGCACCCTTCTTGATGATCGTATCTGTCAGCGAAAACCCCATGCCATCAGATGCCAGTAATAGTCTCCTACTATTCCACCCCGGACCAGAGACGTCCCGATCTGTACCAAAGATATCCTTGAGCGCCGTCACAATCATCTTTCACTGCCTCTTTGCTATCTTACTGCGCGGTTCATCCCGCCGTCGGACAGTATACTCTGACCGTTAATATACCGGGCTCCGTCGCTGGCAAGAAACACGCAGGCTTGCCCAATTTCTTCGAAAGTTGCGGGTCGCTGAGCGGGGATTTCCCGGCGGGCCTGTTCTGACAGGTTAACGTTCTCACAGAATCCGGGCAGCAGGTTGTTCATGCGAATGTTATGCCGTGCATAGCGATCACCATAAAGTTTTGAGAAACTGTGCAGAGCACCGCGCAACATGCTCATGGGATAGGGTGCTCGCGGTTCGATTGTATTCATGGACGAGATATTTACGAACGCACCGCCGCCTTGTTCGATCAGAATAGGCGTGACAATGCGTGCAATCTTCACAACGTTAAGCACATACATGTCCAGACTTTCGTGCCACAACTCATCGCTGAGTTCCAAAAGCGGGCCGTCAAAGTCAGGATCGAATCCGACAGTTTTAATGGCTTCCGGTACTGTACCCCCATGCCCCATATTGCTGACGATTGCATCAATACGTCCGTACTTGCTCATGGTGTCGTCGATCATCGCTTGCAAATCATCGACATCCAGCACCGAGCCTCGGCGGCCAATGCCCCCAAGCTCCTCCGCCAATTCAACCGAGCGATTGGACGGGGACATCAGCGAGACCTTGTAACCTGCCTTTGCCATTTCAATGGCGCAGCCCCGGCCAATGCCTTGTCCGGTCCCTGTCATCAGCGCGACTTTGGTATCGGGCATGGTATGTCCTTTCTTTGGCAGATGGTGTGAGGTTTTCTGGAATGAATTCAGGATAGCCCTAGTAAACTGGCAGTTCCTATCGAGTTTTTTGGGCATTGCTGTTAGATTTTCTCACATGGCGGAAAACCTCAGACACCTTCGTGCCCTTCAGGCTTTTGACGAAACCGCGACCCATTCCAGCCTGACCAAGGCAGCGGATGTTCTGAACGTCACCCACGGGGCGATCAGCCGGCAAATCAAGTTGCTGGAACTGCATCTTGGCGTGACGCTTTTTCACCGCCGCCCAAATGGCGTGGAACTGACCCAAGCCGGGGAACGCCTGTATCAGTCAACGCGGGGGGCGTTTCCGGCCTTGCAACTCGGTGTTTCGGAGGTGAAGTGATTACATCACCGCCAGTCGATTACAGTGTCTTTGTCGACGTCGTTGGCGCTCAAATGGCTTGTACCGCTACTGAGTTCGTTTCAGCAAAAACATCCGGGTATCGCATTGTTGCTGGACACAAATGATGCCTTTGCGGAATTCGATACGTCCGAGGTGGATGTTGCCCTGCGGTTTGGGCAACCTGGCTGGGACGGGTTGTATCATGAGCAGATAAGACAAGAGGAACTGGTAGTCGTGGCCGCGCCGTCCCTTGTTGGCAAAACTCGCCTACCAATGCGCGCAGAGGACGTGGCTGACCTGCCATTATTGCACGATGCCTTCAACGTCGGATGGGAAAGTTGGGCAGCGCAAGTTGGACTGAGCGCTGATCGGATCAATTCGCAGAGCATCAAATACGTAGATAGCGCTGTTCTGCTGGAGGCCGCAATTGACGGACAGGGTGTGGCATTGGCCAGACGTCTTCTGGCGGCCAGGGACTTGGAGCTTGGACGACTGATCCGTCTCGATGAAAGCCGTATTCCACTGGATCGCGGGCTCTACTTTGTATGCCGACGCGGCGACCAGGAACGGGTTACGGTAAGAATTTTCAAGAAATGGCTCATGTCGCTTTGATCTTTATGTCCGCGATGCGCAAATTGGCTTGGCTTTGTGGATAGAAATTGCTGCGCGCACCCAGTCAAACGGGCCGCGTCGCAGCGTCGAGCCGACGCTGTGAATGGCGTGTTAGGGCCGTTCTTACCCTATCTAATGGTGCTTTCTCTGGTTCGGGGCCATTTAGGTAAGCTATGCAGGATAGTGACGAGCTTTCTAGCGACAGCTGTGGTAATGACTCTGTGCGTTTTTGTCGAAACATCACGGCACCTACACAAGAGATCGTTGAGGACTTGCTGTAAGTAGGCAAAGCCTGAGCAGAATACTCATCCAATTGGCCGATCAGAGATCGTGTCTTTCTATTCGTAAAGTACTGTAGCGACAAATGAAATTGGTTTACCTTCGCCATACTCAGCGAATCTGTCCGCGACCTTAAGGCTGAAGCTCTTTGCCGCTGAGCGTATCCAGTGGACCCGGGAACCGTGCACGGGTGCGGTTGGCAAATGCCACCAGAGAAAGCATCACGGGTACTTCGACAAGAACGCCCACAACTGTTGCCAGCGCCGCGCCAGAGTTCAGGCCGAATAGGCTGATGGCGACGGCAACGGCCAGCTCGAAAAAGTTCGACGTGCCGATCATGGCGCAGGGGGCAGCTATGCGGTGAGGAACTTTCAGCGCGTAAGCTGCACCGTAGGCCAACGCAAAGATTCCATAGCTTTGGATCACAATAGGCACCGCGATCAGAACGATAACGAAGGGTTTTGCCAGAATGGTTTGACCTTGCAGGCCGAACAGGATGACGACTGTGGCGATCAGGCCCATGATCGACCAAGGCTTCACCTTAGTTGAGAAAGCGTCGATGGCCTGTTGAGAACCCAGCTTTCTGCGTGTGATCAGGCCAGCGATCAGGGGTAGAACTACATAGAGCACTGTGGCCAATACCAGTGTTTGCCACGGGACCGAGATGTCGGTGACCCCCAACAGGAACGCCACAATAGGGGCAAAGGCCACAACCATTATCAAGTCGTTCACCGAGACCTGAACCAGCGTATAGGTTGCGTCGCCCTTGGTCAGTTGGGACCAAACAAACACCATTGCGGTGCAGGGGGCCGCGCCCAGCAGGATCAGGCCCGCAGTGTATTGCGCTGCGTCTTCAGGCTGAATCCAGGGGGCGAAGATATAGTCGAAGAAAAGTACCGCCAGCAGCGCCATGGTAAAGGGTTTGATCAGCCAATTGACCACCAGCGTCACGATCAGCCCTTTTGGTTGGCGCGCGACACCAACAACTGCGCCGAAATCGACACCGACCATCATGGGGTAAACCATAGCCCAGATCAGAACAGCCACCACCAGATTGACACTGGCGACTTCGGCAGAAGCCACAAGAGCGACAAGATTTGGTGCGGCCAGGCCGATCAGAACTCCACCAACCATTGCAAGGGCAACCCAGACGGTCAGATAACGCTCAAAGATGCTCATGTGTACGCCTCAGTTGTTTGATCGGTGAGCTTGCCCGAGGTTAGTGCTGCAAGCGCGACCATCAACGCGGCGGTGCCCAAGACAAGGGGCAGCCCTGCGACCTGATAGGTGAAGCCGGATAGGACGGTGCCCACAAGGCGGCCCGTTGCGTTGGCCATGTAGTAAAAGCCCACATCCATCGTCACCCGTTCAGACTTGGTGAATGCTAGGATCAGATAGGAATGCAGCGCAGAATTCACCGCGAATATGGCTCCGAACACCAACAGGCCCAGAACCAGTGCAACGGTCAGCCAAGCCTGCGGCCCCGAGGACAGCAGGGCGGCGAGGGTGAGCGCGGCGGGCACGCAAAACAGCGTCACGGCCCAGCTGCGGGCGGCGCGGATCAGGTCGCCTTCTGCGCGTTCACTCGCGCACAGGATCTTAGGTGCACTGGCCTGAACGGCTCCGTAGAGGATGACCCAGACCGCCATGAAGGTACTGATCATGAAGAACGCGGCGCGGTTGCCTTCTTCTGTGCCGTCGGACAGCACGGCGTAGAAATAAATCGGAATGCCGACCACGAACCACACGTCCCGCGCACCAAACAGAAAGACACGCGCAGCCGATAACCAGTTTACGTTGGCCGATTTCGAAAAGACCTCGGAGAATTTCGTACCTTTGCGCCCCTTAGGCAGCCCTGGTGGCATAAAGACGATTATCGCAATCAGGATGATTGCCAGAACAGCCGCCATAACGAGGATCGCCATCATAAATCCCAGCGTCGCCAGCATTGCAGCGCCCAGCAGGAAGCCCAGACCTTTCACGGCGTTTTTTGATCCGGTTAGAATCGCAACCCAGCGAAACAGCCCTCCGCCTTCGGTGGGGGCGAGCAACTTCACAGAAGATTTTGAGGACATTTTGGCAAGGTCTTTGGCCACGCCACTGGCCCCCTGCACCATCATCACGAAAGCCACCGAAGCCCCGATGGTCCAGTTCGGATCAATCTGTGTCATCGCCAGCAGTGCCAAGACCTGCAGTCCTAGCCCGGCATAGAGGGTGGAAGTCAGCCCGAACCGCGCCGCAATCCAGCCTGCAGTCAAGTTGGTGACGATGCCCGCAATCTCATACAGGACAAACAGATAAGCCAGCTGTACCGGAGAGAATCCCATCGTATGAAAGTGCAGAAGCACCAGCATCCGCAAGGCCCCATCGGTCAGCATAAAGGCCCAATAGGCCGCCGTAACCGCGATATAGGCCGACAAACCTTTGGGCCGCTGTGTCACAGCGAAGCCCCAACCATCAGTGCCACGTCGACCAGACGGTGGGCATAGCCCATCTCGTTGTCGTACCACGCATAGACCTTCACCTGCGTCCCGTTCACTACCATGGTCGAGGGCGCATCGACGATCGAAGACCGTTCGTCATTGGTGTAATCGGTCGAGACCAGTGGGCGGGTCTCGTAACCCAGAATGCCCTTCAACTCGCCCTCGGCTGCGGCTTTGAAGAAGGCGTTGACCTCCTCAGCGGTGGTTTCGCGTTCCACCTCGAACACGCAGTCGGTCAGTGAGGCGTTCAGTAGCGGCACCCGCACGGCGTGACCGTTCAAACGCCCCTTGAGTTCCGGATAGATCAGCGTGATCGCCGTGGCCGAACCGGTGGTGGTTGGGATCAGCGAGTTCAGCGCCGACCGCGCGCGGCGCAGGTCTTTTGCGGGGCGGTCCACGATGGTCTGCGTATTAGTCACGTCATGGATTGTGGTCATCGAGCCGTGGCGAATGCTTAGATTCTCGTGGATCACTTTGACCACCGGGGCCAGACAATTGGTGGTGCAGGATGCGGCTGTCACGATCTGATGGATTGCCGGGTCGTAGGTCTCGTCATTGACGCCAACGACGATATTGGCGGTCGGGCCGTCCTTGACCGGCGCCGAGACAACAACCTTTTTCACACCGGCCTCGAAATACGGGGCAAGCTTGGCCTCGGTTTTGAAGACGCCAGTACAATCAATCACCACGTCTACACCGTCCAGCGGCAGCGCGCTTAGATCTTTGGTGCCGATAAAAGGCAGGCGGGTGCCATTGATGGTGATGCTGTCGGTGTCATGTTCAAACGTCGCGTCCCAGCGGCCATGTACCGTGTCAAATTCCAGCAGATGCGCGTGCATTTCGGGGTCGCCGACCGCATCGTTGATCCATGCGATCCGGGCGCCCTTCTCCAACAACGGTTTCAGGGCCAGCTTTCCCATCCGGCCGAGGCCGTTCAGTGCGTAGGTCGTCATTATTCTTCCTCAACAGATGTTCTGCCGATGTCATCGACAGCAGATTGCAATGCGATCCGGTCGAGGCTTTCGACGGGCAAAGAGGCAAATGCCTGAATCCGGCGCTTGAGCGCGCCATACGCGTTCTGGAAAGCCAGGCTTTTCTCGGCATCGGTGCCTTCGGTGTTGACCGGGTCAGTCATGCCCCAATGGCCGCTGATCGGCTGGCCTTCCCAAGCGGGGCATTCTTCGTTTGCGGCCTTGTTGCAGACGGTGAACACGAAATCCAACTTCGGCGCATCCGGACCGGAAAATTCGGATATGTTCTTTGCCCGCAGAATATCGGTGTTGTGCCCCTTGTCTTGCAGAACTTGCATCGCGAATGGGTTCAGTTCGGAACTAGGTTTGGCTCCGGCGGAAAAGACATTGAACTGATCGCCGGCAATATCTCGCAGTAGCGTCTCGGCAAAAATGGAGCGCGCCGAGTTGCCGACACAGATAAATAATACGTTGAATTTCCGATCCGTCATTTTGCTGTTTCCTTGCTCCAAGGGCATGCAGATATCAGGGCGACCACGGCAGCAATCATTCAGCAAAAAGCCGAGCATGTGCTGCACATTTTTCATTTCAACTGAATAGAGCAGAGAGGTTCCCGACCGCTCTTGCGTCACCAAACCTGAGCGCTGCAGGGCGTTCAGGTAATTCGACAGGGTGCTGGGCTTGATGTCCAATTCTGTCGCCAGCTCGCCTGCGGAAACAGTGTCAGGAAAACGTCGCATTAACATGCGAAACACCGAAATGCGTTGCGGATGGCCGAGGATGGCTAGTTGGTTTGTAGTTTCTTCTATCATATTTCATGAAGTATGGAAATAGAATTGAACCGTCAATCAACATCGCAAACTTTTACAAAAATTTCATACTTGCACTGTTCGGCTGGATTCTTGGGTAGGGGGTCTGACGGATAGTAAAGTGTCTCGCGGATCAGTACCTTCGTTAAAAGGAAGATGGGAGCCCTACAATATCAGACTGGCGGCATCAGTCCGACGTTATACTTCAACAAAGTGCAAATTTCACCTTGCGAACTTATCGAAAGTTTTGGTTCCATTTCTAATTTTTATGGGTGTCGAAAGGAAGAGTGGTGCCGCATGAGGGACTTGAACCCCCGACCCATCGCTTACGAAGCGATTGCTCTACCAGCTGAGCTAATGCGGCGATACCGACTGACCGTGTAGTCGCTCGACGCTACGTGCGCAAGGTGATTCAGATGAGATTTTGGTGTTGTAATCGCGAAAGAAGGCACGTGCCTCCTCTTCACGGGCGACCATCTCAGCCCGTTTGTTTTGGTGGGTCAGTTGGACGAGTTTTTCAATTTCATATTCGACCCACGCTCGTGGCATCAGCAGTGGTAAAAGGTTTCAGACCATCTGAACGCTCCAGGAGCCAAGGTGTTTTAAAAACTCTGGTAAGCTCGTGCTTTGGCTGACGAATGGTGGCCGCTGCACTTGAGGAGGCCCACCTTTTTCCGGCTTATCTGATTAACATCACAGGTGTTGGTGACAGACATAAGTTGAGCGAAGGCTATAGATCGATTTCGCGCCGGGATGAATTTGATTGGCGTGGCTAACCAGTAATCCGTTGCATGAAACCCCATTATTGAGAGAATGTAACCAGAAGCAGGATGTGCGTCCTGATCATTGGGTCATGTTTGGCCAGTACTTCATCCGGTCTCGACCGTTCGAAGTTATTGGTGCGGTTTGCAGGGGGTGAGTTGGCCAAAGTTTTATTAGTTGAAGACAACGAAATGAATCGAGATATGCTGTCGCGTCGGTTGACACGCAAAGGTTATCTCGTCGTTGTAGCGAAGGATGGGCTGGACGGTGTTTCTATGGCTGGAAGCGAAGCTCCGGATATTATTCTGATGGACATGAGCTTGCCTGAGATTGACGGATGGGAAGCTACGCGACGAATAAAGGGCGCGCCCGAAACAGCCTCGATTCCGGTGATTGCGCTGACAGCGCACGCAATGGCCAGTGATCGGGAGAAAGCACTAGCTGCGGGTTGCGATGATTTCGATACCAAGCCTGTCGAACTTAGTCGCCTGCTGGAAAAAATGGAAAGACTGTTGCCTGCGCTTTGACAGGCAAAAGGCTAACCAGACACAGATTTGCGCGCAGTGACATAATGAGTTCTGACCTGTCCCTTGCCTTTTATTCGGGTCCAAACCGGATCGGTTAGATCAAAACGATGCTTAACACGGTTTGCGGTTGCCTCGGATATCTGTATCCGACCCGGCGCACCGGTTGTTTCCAGTCGGCTGGCAAAATTCACGGTATCGCCCCAGACATCGTACAGAAAACGGTGTGAGCCGATTATTCCCGCAACGACAGGCCCGCTATGGACACCAATTCTGATGTGCATCGGGGTATCGATTTGCAGGTTGAGTGCCTCGACTTGCTCGAGCATACGAAGAGCCATCTCCACTATAACCTCGGCATGATCAGAGCGGCCATCAGGGACGCCAGCGGCGACCATGTACGCGTCACCGATTGTCTTGATTTTCTCTACGCCAAGCTCCATCGCTGCCCTGTCGAACCCCGAGAATACCCGGTTGAGATCGCGAACCACCTGCGCCGGAGGCAGGCTTGCCGACATCTCGGTGAAACCTACGATATCGGAAAATAGAACGGTCACATCTTCGTAACGGTCAGCAATTGCGGTTTCACCACCGTGTAACCGAGTAACGATTTGCTGTGGCAGAATACTATGTAAAAGGGTTTCGTATTTCTGTTTCTCAGCGTTCATCTGCTTCAGATAGTGACGTTCACGTTCGTGCCAGCGTTTTTTCTCCAGTGCCGCATTGATCCGGGCCTGCAATAGGATAGGGTCAAATGGTTTGGGTAAATAATCTTCGGCGCCCGCCTCGATGCATCGCGCTACATTTTCGATCTCGTCCAGGGCTGAAATCATTATGACAGGCAACTTGCGATGGGCGTCGTCTTCTTTCAATTTTGCCAATACGTCAAAGCCGTTAATGTCGGGCATCATAAGATCAAGAAGCACCAGATCGAACTGCTGTTGAGACACCATTTCCAACGCGGCGTACCCACCCGCAGCAGTCCAGACCTGGTGGCCATCGCGTTCCAGACGGCGGGCAAGAAGGCTTCGGTTGGCCTCGACATCATCAACAACCAGAATCTTGCCTTTTTCAGGCTGAGTGAGCTTGGACCGGTCAACCGGCTGCATACTTTTGACCAGATTGGCAAACATCGCGGCTGTTGTTGGCGTGCCGGACCCCTTATAGTCGTCGCTTCGAGGGGTTTCGGGCAGGGTTGCTGCCGAGTCTACGTGTCGGAGCAGGGTATCTGTATGTTCAAGAAGTCCAAGCAAATCCGGTTCAAGATGCCCGGCCTGCAAATCCTCCAAGTCCTCCAGCAACATCTCGCTGTAACCTTTGATCGCATTCATGGGCGTACGCAGGTCGTGGCGCAACCTTTTCAGGCCCTCATCGCCGTTGTTCGTAAGATTGAGCGCCACGTCTCGATGCAAAAGCTCGTCCACCAAAGCATTTAACTCTGTTGCGGCATTTGAAATTTTGTCGAGATCAGAGGCAACATCCTGCAGTGCCAGACGGGCGGCATCAGTTCGTAGAAGATCGCAAATGCCGACGATCGCACTGACAGGAGAGATCAGGTTTTGGCGCAAATTCGCCAGCCACGCCTTCCCTGCATACCGTGTTGCGTTATCCTGATCGTCATTCACGATCACTGTCCCTATCAGCAGCGGGGCTAGAACTGGGCAGGATTTCGTTCAATTGCCTGAGGATCGTTTCGATTTGATCCCCATCTTTTTCAATCAGCGTTTTGATTGAGCCATTCAACCGAGCCCGATCTTCGTTAGATACCGTTTTCGCCGTCACGACGATAACCGGTATTTCTTTCCAGTCAGGGTTCTTTCTCATGTTTGCCAGAAACTCGAAACCGTTCATCTCGGGCATCAAAAGATCCAGTAAAATCACATCCGGCACAGATTGTGAAAGACGCCGAAGGGCATCTAGGCCGTTTACAGCTTCCTCTATCTGCCAACCGTCTTTGCTCAGAACCCGGCAGATCAGTTCCCGTGTTGCGGTTTCATCTTCCACGACCAGAACCCGAGGTGCCGGGACAACAGGACAGTGCTGTTTCAAGGCATTTAGCAGTTCAACGGTGTCGATGGGTTTGCCGAGGTATTCGCTGGCCCCTAGTGACAGCCCTTTGGTTCGGTCTTCCGCAAAGGTCAGCATGATAACCGGAATTTCCGACAGCTCAGGATCTTCTTTCAGTTTCGACAAAACGGCCCAGCCGTCTATCTCGGGCATGAACACATCCAGCGTTATTGCGTCTGGTTTGGTTTCACGGGCCAGCGCCAGCGCATCTTCACCCTTGGTCGAAGCAAGAATACGGTATCCCTCCTTGCGCAATCGCCGTCCCAAAAGATCATGTACCGTGGGGTCATCATCCACCAATAGAACCAGCGGCGCGTTAGGATCGCTGTGCAGATCGTTCTCTGAATAATCTGCTTTCTGCAGCCGATCGATCGAAGGGTCTTGGCAGACGGCCGGTAAGCGGATGATGAAGTTGGACCCTTCACAAAGAGTGCTGATACACTGAATACTTCCCCCCAATTGTTCGCAGAAGACTTTGGTGATCGACAGTCCCAGACCGGTACCACCATAGTGACGTGTCGTGGATGAATCCGCCTGAGTGAATGCGTCAAATACCTTGTCGACTTGTTCAGGGGACATGCCGATGCCCTGGTCAGCAACAGAAAACTCCAACTCATCCGGTGTCGACGACCTTGTAACCGTCAGCGCGATCGTCGCATTTTCAGTGAATTTGCAGGCATTGGAAAGCAGGTTGAGCAATGCCTGACGCACCTTGGTCAAGTCACAGACCATCTCTCCGATATCTTCTGTGCATGAAATCTCTAAGGTGTTGTTGTTCTTGTCGGCCAACGGTTGCACCGTGGTTATGACGTCTTTAACCATCTGGAATACGTCAAAGGATTCCAGATTAAACTCCATCTTGCCGGCTTCGATTTTGGATAGATCCAAAATATCGTTGATCAGGGCCAGCAAGTGTTTTCCGGCAGATTGGATTTTTCGAAGATCACTTAAGTTCGCTTGGTCATTCTGGTCAGTGGCTTCTTCCAGCATCAACTCGCTGTATCCGATAATCGCATTCAGCGGCGTGCGAAGTTCGTGACTCATATTCGCAAGGAATGTGCTTTTGGTTTTGTTGGCGGCTTCGGCGATATCCCTTGCCACGCGCAATTCGCTTTCCACCTGTTTCTGGGTGGTGATGTCGCGGCCATAGATATTTGCATATCCGCCTTCGGGAACCGGCCACAGCAACAGGGCATAAATCAGACCTCCTGCTTCGTATTCGAAATCCTGCCGCTGATCCTCAAGCAACCCTTTGGCGACACGCTTGCGCCACCCTGTTCCCACCCGGTCACCGACCTTTAACTGTAGGGCAGTGATAAGCGGGGCGCTTGCTCGGTTGGCGTAGATCAATTTGCCCTGACTGGTAATGCGCAAGACCGGGTTTGGGTTCTCCTCTGGGATGCGCGCAAGCTCTCGCATCCGGTTTTCGGCCTGCTTTAACTGCGTGACATCCCGTCCGTACAGGTTGACATGCTTGGCATCCGGAACTGGCCAGAGCAGAAATGTATAAACCATACCCCCGGCGTGACATTCAAAGTCCTGGCGTTCGTTTTCGCGCAACCCCTTCTCAACGCGCGCCAGCCAGTCCTCGCAGACTTCGGCCCCGACCTTGAGGTTCAGCGCATCCAGCAACTGCGCGCAGGCTCTATTCGCAAAGATCAGTTTTCCATCGTTGCTGATGCACATCACCGGGTTGGGGTTTTCTTCCGGGATTTGTGCCAGTTCGGCATTCCGCGCCTCGACCTTTTTCAGCTCGGTGACATCGCTGTAGATCGCGGCGATGCCATTATCGGCAGTTTTACGTTCGCTTATCTTGATCCACTCCCCAGATGCCCGACCTTGCATTTGGGAACCTTGGGGATTTTTGTGTCTTTCAAGCCGTTGCGTCAGCCATTCTTCTTCGCGCCCGACTGCATCTGCGATCACATTGAGCGACAGCGCTTTTCGAACAACTTGTTCAAATTTCATCCCCGGTTCGACCAGGTTTTCCTGCCCCGGATACAGCATCTTACGATACATCTCGTTCGCTAAAACCAGGCGATCATCCGCATCGTAAAGCGCAAAGCCCTCGGGTATCACGTCAATTGCATCAATAATTCTGTTCAGGGCCTGTCTTGGCGATGATTGCCCCAGATGACTGGCTTCCACGATCAGAGCGCATTGGGTCATGGCACTTTGGGCGATTTCAATATCTTCTCGAGAGTAACCCGAGGCATGATTGGTACTGAATGTGATGGCTCCGACAACCTTGCCAAAGGCCTTCATCGGCAGCACCATTGCCATATTCGGTTCCGTAGGGGCGGCAGTTCTACTGGCGGTTCCAGCCGACTTCTTTTCACGTGTCGGGCCAGGAAGTAGCTGCGTTTGCCCGCTTTGTAGCACTTTGCCTAAATGGCCTTGTGTTACAGGGATTTGCGTCTGTGATAAAACGGGTCGCGGGTTCTGGGTATCCAGCAGCGACCCTTCTTGATACGTATTTCCATCTGCACTTAGCACTGCCAACGTGCATTCATCGAAATCAAAAGCGCCCCTCAACCGACGTGTGATCTCAAAAAGTACACCATCCGGTTCCAGGCTATCCGCGATCAGAGTTTCTATTTCCGCAAGTATTTGCGATTTTTTATTGAGTTCAGGCTCTGGATGATCACCGGATCGGTTCATGAAAATGCTCTCCCACGGGCGAAACCAGTATGTCGGCGAAGCATTCTTCCTTGGTTTCCCATCCCGTTTGCAGTTCAAAGGAAATAAGGGAACAAAACAAGTTTTTTTGAGACTGACTGATTGCACCCGCGGATTGAGGCGGGCCAAACGAGCTTACTTTGACTTCCTGACTGCATTTTCTTCAAGAGAACAAAACGTTCCATGCAAAAAACTTACTCGACTACGAGTTAGCTGGGATACCCGCTCGCCAGCCCTAGACAATAGAGACAGAGGGACGCGAACAGTACGCGAGAGTTCTGCAAAGGCTGAGCTATCTGGATGTTATTGCCCTAGTCGCCGCATTCTGGGTGTCCTCATACTGCCGACAGATAAGGCGGGCTGGTTTTACAGTCCATGTCATGATTTGCAAAAAACAAAAACTAA
Organism: Ruegeria sp. BB7; assembly: GCF_056539365.1. Lineage (NCBI taxonomy): Bacteria > Pseudomonadati > Pseudomonadota > Alphaproteobacteria > Rhodobacterales > Roseobacteraceae > Ruegeria > Ruegeria sp. BB7. The sequence goes on from NZ_JBQFUV010000008.1 coordinate 109,162, forward strand.
TTTACGATAATATCGCATATGTGTGTTTGTCACGTCTGCCTCTTGATGGGTAGCATGCTGGCATGTTTCACTTTTCCGGTCAAAACGGTGCAATCATGCCGTTGGCCAAAATGATCCGGAGGCTTTGCCTGCCGACAATTGTCTAAAAGGCGCGCCCCGTCCGGACCGAGACAAAAAACGACAGACTACCAACATGGAGATATCAGATGAAAAAATTTGCAACGCTACTGGGAAGCGTATCAATGGCGGTCGCCGGACCGGCGATGGCAGCGGATATCGTAATAGGTGTGCCGAACTGGCCTTCGGTGAACGCTACCGCGCATATCCTGAAGGTGGCGATTGAACAGAACCTAGGGCTGGAAGTTGAATTGCAGAACGGTACCAACCCGATCGTTTTCGAGGCAATGGATTCCGGTGCGATGCATGTCCACCCTGAGGTTTGGATGCCGAACCAGCAAAACCTACACGACACATACGTCACCGATAAAGGCACCGTTGCGTTCAACGCTAATGGTGTTGAAGCCTTCCAAGGCATGTGCGTCGACAAGGCAACAGCGGATGCAAACGATATCCGCTCAATCGACGATTTGACCAACCCCGACATTGCCGCGCTATTTGATAGCAATGGCGACGGTCAGGGCGAGGTCTGGATAGGTGCGCCGGGTTGGGCCTCGACCAATGTTGAAAAAATCCGCGCCAAATCCTATGGCTATGATCAGGTCATGGAGCTGACCGAGATCGACGAAACTGTGGCCTACGCGAATCTGGATAACGCGATCAAGGCAGGCGAGCCGTGGGTCGGATTCTGCTACACGCCTCATTACGTGTTTGCGCTGCATGACATGCAGATTTTGGAAGAACCAGCTTATGACGCCTCCAAGTGGAATGTTCTCCAGCCCACTGACGATCCTGAATGGCTTGAGAAATCCGAAGCAGGGGTAGCGTGGGATCTGGCGTATCTGCACCTGCATTATGCAAAGTCTCTTGAAGAGGAGTATCCCGAGGTCGCCCAGATGCTGGCCAACATGAAGTTGGACACCGATGCGGTATCCGCCATGACCTACGCGCTGGTAATCGAAGGCAAAGAGCCGTTGGCCTATGCCGAAGAATGGGTCGCCACGAACGAGGATGCCGTTCTGGACTGGATGTCTCAGTGATTGACGCTGATCCAAGCTGAAACTCAGACAGGCTGCCGGATTCGTTCGGTGGCCTGTTCTGCATCAAAGGGACAAAAATGACCGAAACAGTCGTAAAGCTGACGGATGTCTGGAAGATCTTTGGCGCACGGGCCGAAGAAGCCATGACCGCCGTGCGGAACGAGGGCATCGGAAAGCCTGAAGTTCTTGAGAGATTCAATTGCGTCGTGGGTGTGCAGGGCGCCACCTTCGAAGTGCCTCGGGGTGAGATTTTCTGCATCATGGGCTTGTCGGGCTCGGGCAAATCTACGCTGGTGCGGCACGTGAACCGCCTGATCGAGCCGACCTCGGGCAAGATCGAGATTTTGGGCCATGACGTGTCCAAAATTTCCGAGTCCGAGTTGCGCCGTATCCGGGCACAGCAGATTGGGATGGTGTTCCAGCATATGGCGCTGATGCCGCACCGCTCGGTGCGGGATAACGTGGCCTATCCATTGGAAATCCGGAAGGTATCGAAATCCAAGCGCTGGGCGGTCTCTGATCACGCGCTGGGATTGGTTGACCTGACCGGGTACGAAGATCGTCTGCCGAAAGAACTGTCGGGCGGGATGCAGCAGCGGGTGGGGATTGCCCGCGCGCTGGCGTCGGACCCGGAAATCCTGTTGATGGACGAACCGTTCTCGGCCCTTGACCCGCTGATCCGGCTACAATTGCAGGATCAGTTCAAGGCACTGGTGGCGCAGCTTCAGAAAACAACGTTGTTCATTACTCACGATCTGGATGAGGCCATTCGCATCGGCCATCGGATTGCCATCATGAAAGATGGTGTGATCGTGCAAATCGGCACGCCGGAAGACATCGTCATGAACCCGGCAGACGACTATGTGCGCGAGTTCGTACAGGGCATTTCAAAGCTCAAACTGGTCAAGGCGCATTCGATTATGGAGCCGATGGACAGCTATTCTGGATCGCTCGACGGTGCGCCACGCGCGGATGAGGGATCAGATCTGGATCAGTTGATTGATTTGGCGGTGAATACCGAAATGCCGGTCGTCATCACCGATGCGGGCGCAGATGTAGGCGTTGTAACCAAGCCGCGCCTGCTGCGTGGAATTCAGGGGGGCAAAAATGACTGATGCAGCAATGGAAGTGAAAGTCACGGCCGCCTCTGATATCGAGGTCGACCGCGAGGCGCTGGACCAGTCCATTCACGACTTTGCCGGACCAAATGGCGACTACTATGTCAATGCGTTCCACAAAATCCACGATGCGACCAGCCCGGTGCCCAATACGTTCAACCATTGGGCGGCGGTGCTCGGGCCTTTCTGGTCGGCGTCGCGCGCAATCTGGGGCATGTTCTGGACCTTCCTGATCCTGGAAATCATTGCGTGGGTGCAGATCGGTCGCGGTGCATGGGGCAACCCCGGTGCTGATCTGGCCGAACGGGCCGAACGGCAGCAAGCCCGCGCAGACGAGTTGCTGGGAAGGGCCGCCGATGCCTCTGAAAAAGCCGACATAGACCGGTTCACCAAACTGGCCGAGAACATCCAGAAGGCTGCGGATAACAGCTTTGCGCAGGCGCAGGCCGCGCAGTCCGAGGCGACGGGGATCATGATCACCGGCCTACTGATGTTGCTGGTTTTCAAGCTGGCTCAGGGTTTCTACGCGGACCGAGTCTATGAAAAGCAGTACTCGAAATGGCGGATTGATCCGGCCAGTACGGAAAGTGGCCGGTCGACGCGCAACACGGTACTGGGTGCCGTACTGGTGGCTGCAATTGCACCGCTGATCATCTACAAATTCACGGTGAACGCCTCATTGGCGATGCTGGATGCCTTCCCTGAACAACAGGTCTCGGCCATGATTTTGGGTGAGGGGCAGGGAACATTGTTCTCAAACCTCGCCAGTTGGATGGAAGCGCAGATCGACGCTGCGGCTGCTGCCGGGGGCGATGTTTTTGACGGGATTGTGGCTGGTGTCAGGTCGGTTCTGGATGCATTGACCATTGCGTTGATAGGGTCTCCGTGGCCGGTTGTTATGCTGGTCATCTGCGTTACGGCATGGCGTGCGGCGGGGCCGCGGGTGGCGATCTTCACCGCGGCCTCGTTGGCCTATATCGCCCTGCTGGGTTACTGGGATGTGGCAATGGAGACGGTGGCACTGGTTGGTGCTGCTGTGTTGCTGTGTGTTGTATTTGGTATTCCGTTGGGTATCTGGTTCGGCAAGTCCAAACGCGCCTATCGCGCGGCCGAGCCGGTGCTGGACCTGATGCAGACGCTTCCAGCCTTCGTCTATCTGATCCCGATTATCGCCTTTTTCGGCACCGGTAACCCGCCGGGTATTCTGGCCACGATCATCTTTGGGATGCCGCCTGTCATTCGTCTGACGGCATTGGGGATGCGCGGCGTTCCGGACAGTATCAAAGAGGCCGCCGTGGCCTTTGGCGCCTCGAAATGGCAGCTGCTGAAGGACGTCGAAATCCCGCTGGCCCTGCCGTCGATCATGACGGGGGTCAATCAGACCATCCTGATGTGCCTGTCGATGGTGGTCATCATCTCGCTGATTGGTGGTGGTGGTCTGGGCAAGGAAATCCTTGAGGCGCTGCAATACGCCGCCAAGGGGCCGGGCCTGCTGGGTGGCTTTGCAATCCTGTTCCTCGCCATGGTGATGGACCGGATCGTGCAAGGGGCTTTCCGGCGAGAAGACGAGAAAATCTAAACAAACCCGCCCCCGGTAGTCGCCGGGGGCGTTTTTCTTTTACCGGGGAAGACAATGACCGACCGTTATGAACAATCCATGATGGAAAACCTTTACTGGTGGGGAGTGCCCACCTTGTTCCGCTGCCCGAATTTAGGGCCTGAAGGGCAGGATATTGCGCTGGCGGGCGTGCCCCATTCCACCGGCAACGGCACGACCGAACGGGATCAGCATCTAGGTCCACGTGCTCTGCGTCACGTGTCGGCCGTGCAGCGTCGGGTGCATTCGCTGTTCGGGATCGACCCCTGGAACAGCGCACGGATTGCCGATGTGGGCGACGTGCCGTTCCCCAAGGCCAATGACAACGAAGACTGCATCGAACGGATCACTGAATTCTACAAAGAAATCGACGCAGCAGGCGCGCGGCCTGTTTCTGTCGGAGGCGATCATTCGATCACTGGCGGGATCGTACAGGCGCTGGGCCGGGGCAAGCTGGCAGGTGGTGAACCGATCAGCTTTCTGCATCTGGACGCCCACACGGATGTGTTCACCAAGGTCGACCATTTTCTGGGCGCCAAGAAATCGGCGGCGCATTGGGGGGCGTATCTGGCCGATCAGGGACAGGTTGACCCGACACGATCCATGCAGATCGGTCTAAGAGGGCATCCGCGCAGTCTGGACTGGCTGCAACCCTCATATGACTATGGCTATAACATCGTCACTATGCGCGAATTCCAGCAGCGCGGGCTTGAGGATGTGGTGGCACAGACGCGCGAGGTTCTGGGCGACCGTCCGGTCTATATCACCTTCGATCTGGATTGCCTCGACCCGACGGTTGCACCGGCGGTATCCAATCTGGAACCCGGCGAGAAGGGGTTCGACATTGACGAAGCCGTCGGTATCCTGCGCGCCGCACGCGGATTGAACATTGTTGGCGGAGACGTCGTTTGCATGATGCCGACCAAGGACAGCCCCAACAACATCACCGCCCTGACTGCAGCAGCGGTGATGTTCGAGATGATCTCGATGATCGCTGAAAACGTAAGCGGGGCTTAAGGCCGCCGCGCGTCCACGGCCTGCGCCAGAACGCAGAGCAGTTCGAACATCAGCGAAATACCAAGCCAGGCTGTGCCGCCCTCGGGATCGAAGGGCGGCGCGACCTCGACCAGATCAGCGCCGACCAGATTGATGCCCGCCATCTTGCGAATGACCTGTTGCGCCTGAAAACTGTTCGGCCCGCCTATTTCCGGCGTGCCGGTGCCGGGCGCATAGGTCGGGTCGACAAAGTCGATATCATAGGTGCAATAGGTCGGCGCCGTTCCGACAATGCTGCGCACCTCGGCCATGACGTCATCGATGCCCCGATCGAACAATTCCTCGATGCGGATGATGCGGATGCCCTGCGCTTCGCCCCATTCAATGTCCTCCGTGTTATAGGCGGTGCCGCGAATGCCAACCTGAACAAAGCGTTTGGGGTCAACCAGCCCTTCCTCGACCGCACGACGGAACGGGGTGCCGTGGGTGAATTTGTGGCCGCCGAAATAACTGTCGAACAGGTCGGTATGGCTGTCGAATTGGATCAGACCAAGCGGGCCGGATTTCGCCAGCGCGCGCAGAACGGGCAGGGTGGTCAGGTGGTCCCCTCCGGCGGTCAAGGGCGCAATGCCCCGGTCGTGAAGGTCCGAGTAGAACGCAGTCACCCGATCCAGAGTATCTCCGATATCCACCGGGTTCGGCGCGACGTCGCCCAGATCGGCACAATTGACCAGTGAAAACGGCGCGACGCCTGTGACCGGGTTCATCGCCCGGATCATTGTCGAATAATCCCGCAGCTGGCGCGGTCCGTGCCGCGCGCCGGGGCGGTTGGTGGTGCCGCCATCCCAGGGAATGCCGATCAGGCCCAGTTCAACTTCGGCAATGCGGTCGTGGTCCAGTGTCATGCTGGGCAACCGCATGAAGGTTGGAATGCCGGCGAACCGGGCTAGCTCCATCGCTGAAACCGGCTGAAAAAATGAACTGGTCATGAGGTCCCCGTCTTCGGTGTTTCTTGAGATGAGCCTAGCCGCAGAATTGTGGCTTGGAAATGCGCGTTCAGATCAGGATGCGAAAGCGATTGCGAATCTTGGCATCCTGCTCGGGCGTCAGATATTCTGGATGATGCGTGGCCAACACTTCTTTGGCCTTTTCGCGCGCAGCCGACCAAGCGTCGGTCGCGCCTTCCTCCTGCCACGTGCGCGGCTCGTTCCGGTCGGCGAGGGCGGGGTAGAAATAGTCTCGCTCCATCGCTGCGTAAGTGTGGGCACTGCCAAGGAAATGCCCGTCGCCCAGAACCGATTGACAGATCGCATCAAAGCCCAGGTTTTCCTCGGTCACTTCGATCCCGCGCAATGCGCGGTAGGTGTGCGAGTGCATCTCGTTGTCCAACACGAAGGCTTCGAAACTGGCGCCCAAAAGCGAGGCTGTCATGCCCGAGCTTTCATAGATCAGGTTGCCCCCGGCCAGCGCTGCGGCAAGGGACGTTATTCCTTTCTCGGCCCCATATTGCGCATCAATGGCCTTGGCGTCGGTCATTGAGGCCGCAACACCCGAGGGCAGGCCCATCCAGTTGGTGATTTGCGCCGATGCCGCGTTCAGAATGGCAGTTTCACCGCTGCCTCCGGCGAAGGATCCTGTGCGCAAGTCCACGATGAAGGGCCAGTTGGAAAACACCATTGGAAAGCCAGGTTGGATCGTGTTGACCATGACCAGACTGGCCAGCGTTTCCGCCAGAGATTGCGCTAGAAAGCCAGCGAAAGTCGCAGGGGCGGTCGCACCCGCCTGCGCGGCGGTGATGCAAGACATGGGGATATTGTGGGCCACACATTCATAGACCACGTCCACCGCATCCTCGCCATATCGCAGCGGAGAGATCACCGGGCTGATATGTGCTTTCAAAAAGGGGCGCTTGGCGAACTCTCCGGGTCCTCCGGCTACGATGTCCAGCATCTCGACAATGGGTGCGACGTGTTCGGCCAATGTGAACGAGGTTGCCACCGGTTTGGTCGTGTTGCGCACCAGCGCGTAAACCGTGTTGACGTCCAGATCGAGGACGTCGGGCAGATCGGTCGCGACGCAACAGCGAGTGAACCAACTGACATTGGTCAATGTATCTTGTAGCCGCGTAAAGTCGTGTAGATCAGCCAGCGTCGAGGGGCGGTAAAGGCCGCTTTCCATGTCTAGTGTTTGCACAGCCGCGCCTCCGGTTCCAAAGAACACGCGGTCGCCGCCGACTTCGATTGAGCGCGCCTGGTCCCGGCCATGGAAGGTGAACGTCTTGGCGGCGGTCGCAATCGCGCGTTCCACCATATTGCGCGGGAAGATTAGCCTGCCCGGCTCTCCGGATTGTGCGCCCGCTGCCCTCAGGTCGGCGGCCAGCCGGTCCGGGACATCGCCCATGCCGAGCGTTTCCAACAAGCGTAAAGCGGTGTCATAGATTTGCTGGATTTCGGGTTGTGTCAACGGTTTGAACATGCCGCCGCTTTGGCCGGGGGGGCAGGGATCGACAATCGGTTTTGCCGCACGCTGAGCATGCCGAGCGCGGCGACCGCTTCTTTTGGCTCCTTCCGAGGACATCCAGTTCCTTTCCCGATTGTCTTTCGCGAAGGGTAATCGGCAATCTGCGTCCGCTGCAAAGGGGAACTGCGAATTTCAGAATCCTCAATCGCAGTTTCGTTTTTTCAATAGAACCGACACCTTTGTTGTTTGAACCTTTTGTTTCGCAAAACTTACCTCAGGCCAGAGGGAGCAGAGCCAATGAAGTCGCGTACCAAGGTTGTTGTGATAGGCGGCGGGATCGCCGGATGTTCAACGCTGTATCACCTGACGCAAGAGGGGTGGACGGATGTGGTTCTGGTTGAGCGGAACGAATTGACCTCGGGCACCACTTGGCATTCTGCAGCGCAGGTTACGAATTTCGGCATGAACCAGACGATGGTGGGTCTGAAAACACACTCAATTCAGCTGTATAAGGAACTGGCCGAGGATCCGGACTATCCTATCAACTACCACCATGGCGATGGCGGAATTCGCTTGGCCAATACCGAAGCGCAGATGCAGGGGTATGGTCATTTCGCCTCGATGGCGCGCGGGATGGATGTGCATTTCGAGGTGATCGATGCCGAGGAATGCGCCCGCCGCCATCCTCTGATCTCGACCGAGAACCTGATCGGCGGGCTGTGGGATCCGATGGACGGCGATATCGATCCGGCGCAACTGTGTCAGGCACTGGCGCGGAGGGCGCGCAAAGCAGGGGCCGAGGTATATCGGAACACACCCGTCACGGCCTTGACGCAGCACAGCGACGACACTTGGACCGTGCATACGGAACATGGCGACATCGAGTGCGATATTGTGGTGAATGCCTGCGGCTACAGGGTCAATGAGGTTGGCGCGATGATGGGGGTTCATCATCCGGTCGCGTCGATGGAGCATCAATATTTCCTGACCGAAGAAATCCCCGCCATTCGGGACGCGGGACACCGGATGCCGCTGCTGCGCTGTCCGATCAGCGACTATTACTGTCGACAAGAAAAGAACGGTCTGTTGCTGGGCTTTTATGAGCAGGACTGCAAAACGTGGGGCATGGACGGGATCGATCCGAACTTCGTCAACGCTCTGTGCCCGGACGATCTGGACCGGGTGACCGATGTTCTTGAAGGCGCGTTTGCCCGTATGCCTGCGTTGATGGAGGTCGGGGTCCATACGATTGTCAACGGGCCAATCACCTATACCATTGACGGGGCACCTTTGGTTGGCCCGATCCCGGGTAAGCGCAACGCGTTCTGCATCATCGGGCTGCGCGCTGGGCTGGGTGAGGGTGGCGGCCATGGTTGGTTGCTGGCCCAGCAGATCGTCCATGGTGAGGCGTGTTATGATACGTGGTGCCTGGATCCGCGTCGGTTCACTGGCCATGCGAACGTGGAGTTGACGGCGTTGAAGGCAATCGAAGACTATCAGAACGAGTTCCGCTTTCATTTCCCGCACGAACACCGCCCCGCAGGCAGACCGGCGAAAACAACGCCTCTGACACCTGTTCTGGCGGCCGAAGGGGCCGCGTTCACGGTGGTCAATGGATGGGAGAGAGTGGAGTATATAAAGCCTTCCCCTGACTTTTCCCCAACACTCAGTTTCGATTTTGACGAAACATTCGACCTGATCGCGGACGAGGTGGCCAATGTTCAGACAGGCGTCGGGCTGGCCGAGGTAAACGGTTTCAACCGGATTGAAATCACGGGCACAGACAGGCACAGTTTTCTGGATCGGATGTTCTGTGGCACCGTCACGCGGCGCGACGGTCGGGTAGGGCTGGGCTATCTGCTGAACCATCACGGCATGGTCAAGGCCGAGGCGACCGTCGCTAACTTGCCAGCCAGTGATCGAGGGTCAGACCGTCTGTGGTACGGGTCCGCCGCCGCCAGCGAGTTCCATGACATGGACTGGCTCACCCAACACATGCGCGTTGGCGAAGACGTGCACCTGCGCAGCCTGACCAATGACCAGACCATCTTGGTGCTTGCGGGCCCCAAGGCGCGCGATGTCTTGTCCGCCTGCGCTCGCGGCGACTGGTCTGCTACGGCGTTCCCGTGGCTCAGCGTCCGAGAATGTTTTGTCGGGATCGCTCCGGCCACGGTCATGGGTGTCAGTTTCTCGGGCGAGTTGGCTTATGAAATTCATGTTCCCAACGCCTCGCTTTATGCGGCTTATCTTGCGTTGCGGCAGGCTGGCGAGACGCATGGGTTGAAGCTGTTCGGTGCGCGGGCGGTTGAATCCATGCGCATGGAGAAAAGCTTTATGCATTGGAAAGCCGATCTGATCACAGAATTCGATCCGTTCGAAACCGGGTTGGATCGATTTGTAAAGCTGGATAAGGGCGCTTTCATCGGGCGTGACGCCTTGCTGGCGCGCCAAGCGGTGGGGCCGCAAAAGAAACTCGTTGTGATGCAAATCCACGAAACACAACGGCCCGCCCATCCGGGCGCGTCGCTGATGCGGGGGGATCAGGTTGTGGGCACGGTTACCTCTGGCGATTGGGGGCATCGCACCGGCCTGAACCTTGCGCATGCGTTTGTTGATCCAGAACAGTCCGAGGTAGGAGCCGATATGGAGCTGGATTCCTGCGGTCAACGCGTGCGGGCCACAGTTATACCGCCTTCGCCGTACGATCCGGGGTTTGAGCGAATGAAGGCGTGATCGAGGCTCTTTGAACAACTTCCCCATTGCCGATGGCGCTAAACTTTGCTTGGGTTCTTTTCGAAGAAATCGAAACAATGGGTGTGTGCGGTGTCGAAAACTCTGAGCCTTCGATGGCTGGAAGTCTTCCGTTTGGTTGCCAGATCGGGGTCGATCCAGCAGGTCGCCTCCGAGACGGGGCTGTCGATCAGCACTGTTTCGAACCACCTGCGCAGCCTTGAGGGAGCACTGGGTGTAGATCTGGTTGATCACGGGCGACGTCCAATGGGCCTGACACCTGCCGGTGAGGTGTTTGCGCGCTATGTCCGTGATGGGCTGACGGTGCTGAAACGGGGCGAGGCCGAAATCCGTTCCGGAAACTGGCGGCACGCGACTGACCTGCGGCTAGCTTTGATCGACGATTTTGACAATCAGATCGCGCCGGATTTGTTCCGCTTTCTCGCTCAGGCCCTGCCACGATGCAGTTTCCGCCACTACACGCGCCCTAGTCATGAAATCATTGCCAATCTGCAGGAACACAAGCTGGATGCAGGGGTGGCCACCCGGCCGTCTGAGCGGACTGAGGGGTTGATTGAATATCCGCTAATGCGCGATCCGTTTATCGTTATCCTGCCAAATGCCTATCAGGGCGCGCCTGAAGATTTGTTGAAGCCAGACGCGGATTTGCCGCTGCTGCGCTATTCTCGGGACCTTATGATCGGCAAGCAGATCGAGATTCAGTTGACCCGGAGCAAGTACAACCTGCCCAATCGGTTTGAGATGGAATGCAACCATTCAATCATTGGTCTGGTGGCCGAGGGCAGCGGCTGGGCGATAACGACCGCCGCCTGTTTCCACCGCGGTCAGAGGTTTCATGACAGTGTCCGGGCCATTCCGTTTCCCGGTCGAAATTTCGTGCGAACGGTGTCTTTGTTTACAACCGAGGTATACCCGGAAACGACCTCGAAACTGATTCAGAAGGCGATGGCCAATCTGATCCGGCAGCATTTCACCGACCCGATGTGCGCAAATCATAGCTGGTTGAAGGACGATTTCCGAACGATGGAGGCTGAGGCCGCCTAAGCTGGTGGCCCAAGTGATTGACGTTCTACTATGCGAGTGGACAGCCGTACGCCTGTGCCAGCCCTGCGATTTTCAAGCATCCCGACCAACTCCAGCGCTGCGCGGCGGCCCATTTCCCGATGGGGTACATGCACGGTTGTCAGGGCCGGCGTGGCGATCCGCGCCAGCTCGATATCGTCAAATCCAGTGATGGAAACGTCCTTGGGTACCTGCAACCCCATTTCTCTTGCCCTGTGCAAGGCGCCAACAGCCAGAACATCGTTGCCACATAGAATTGCGGTGGGCGGGTTGACCCGGGACATCATCTGGGAAAACGCCTGGGCACCATTTTCTATCTCATATGGTGTTTCGATGACTGTTAGATCAGATGGAGGCAGATCATGCTGCCTGAATGCGTTTTTGACACCTTCGATTCTCAGTCGGGCTCTATCATTGCCCGCGCTGATGCCGGAAATCACACCGATCTTTCTGTGCCCCAGTTCGATTACACGGATTGCCAGCTCGGCCATCGCCGTTCGGTTATCAAATCCGATTGAGGCAACCTGCGCGTGGGGCAGATAGGACCAGGCTACCAGGGCGGGGATGTTCCTGCGCTCAAGGTCATTGTAAATTCGCGGATTGCGATCATGCCCTATCAGCAGCAACCCGTCTGCGCCACGCGCGACCAGAGTGCGGATCTGCTCTTCTTCGATATCGGGTTCATAGGCCGAGCTTGAGACCAGCAGGGTATAGCCGTGCTTGTGCAACTCTTCCTGAAACGCCTGTAGGCCGCGGGCAAAGATAGCATTTTCCATGGTGGGAATGATCGCGCCAATTGTCGAACTCCGCTTGGCTGCCATCACCCGCGCGGCAAAGTTCGGCATATAGCCCAACGTATCCACTGCGGACAGCACCCGCTGGCGCGTTGCCTCGACCACGCGATCCGGGTTGTTCAGACAGCGCGAAACGGTGGCCGTCGACACCCCGGCCAGTTTGGCGACATCATCCAATGTTGGCGCTGATCCAAGTTTCGACATTTTCAAACCCGTAATTTGCTTTTGCCAATAACTCTAAACTTAAGAATGGTGCAAGAAAAGCGATTATGTAAGCGCTTGCATTTTTCATGTAAGCGCTTACAAATGGCGTCGGGCCGAATCTATAGGGAGTCCGGAGAATGTTTCTGATCGCATCCGTCATCGTGTTCGTCATCTACTTTGCGAACGTCGCAATGGGGGCTTTTGCAGGCAGTGCGTTTCTTGGGGACGTAGGAGAAATGTTGGTCCTGTTCGCGGCGTCGATCCTGTTCGTTGTCGCAATTTTGAAAAAGGAAGCTGACCGCGACGCCGAGAGCGACAGCTGACTTTTTGCTTGGGAGGGCATTAAATTGAACGACGAAAGAAACGAATTGGTATCAGCAGAGCGCCGCAATTTCCTGAAACTCAGTGCCGCCGGGTCCTTTACGGCAGCCTTGGTTGCCGGAGCGGGGGGTGTTTTGTGGTCATCCGAAGCCGCAGCTCAGACCGCCAAGGAAGAGAGTGAGCGGGAAAAAGCCGCAGAGCATGTGATGACGATAGCGACGGCCTATGTGCTGGGTGCATCTCGCAGCTATCCGATCATGCAGCTGGACCTGAAGGAAAACATCCAGAACGCCACCAATGGCAAAGTTTACGTCAAGCTGGCTCCGGGCGGGCAACTGGGCGCGGGTGGTTCGCTGGTTCAAAAGGTACAGGGCGGCACCATTCAGGCGGCACAGCATTCGCTGTCGAACTTCGCCCCGTTTGCATCGACAGTTGACCTGATCAACATGCCATATCTTTGTGGTTCGAACCAGCGCTTCACCAACCTTGTGCACTCCGACACCTGGAAGAATGAAGTTCATCCCAAGGTCGAGGCCGCGGGGTTCAAGGCGCTGTTCTACGTGGTGATCGACCCGCGCGTCGTTGCGGTGCGTCAAGGTGGTAATCCGGTCGTCACACCGGGTGATATGAGCGGTATCAAGTTCCGCGTGCCGGGATCAAAAATGCTGCAGCAATATTACCGTATGGTCGGTGCGAACCCGACGCCAGTGGCATGGGGCGAGACACCTTCGGCGATCAAACAGGGCGTGGCCGATGCGCTCGATCCGTCCGTTGGAGCGCTGTATGTCTTTGGCTTCAAGGATATCCTAAGCCACGTGACCTTTACGCAGGCGGTGCCGGACAGTCAGGTCTATTCCTGTAACCTTGAGTGGTTCAACTCGATGCCCGCCGATGTACAGGAAGGCATCATGTGGGGCTCGGAAATGACCAGCCACCAGAACCTGTCCAAGGTGCCCTCAGCCCGTGCCTATGCCATGGCCGAGCTGAACAAGGCGGGCGTGCAGTTCCAGTCTCTGACCGGCGATCAGCTGGCCGAATGGCAAGACGCTGGCGGTTATCAACGGTCCGAATGGGACCCGTTCAAAACCGAACTGGCCGGTTCTATGGACAACTTCGAAAAACTGGTCGAGGCCGCCGGAACGCAGGGCAAATACTACGTCCACGACGCGTGATGCCATCTTGGGCACCCACGCTGGGTGCCCGGTTTTACCACTGACAGTCAGGCCTGAATGGGCCCGAGACAGAAGGCCTGCGCCTGGCTGTTCCATCGCCGAGGGATACGGATGACCGTTCTTCAAAACATAGACCGCAACGCAGAACGCTGGCTGCTGTTGGTTTTCTACGTGATGCTGGTCATAACCATGGCCATCGAGGTTTTGCGGCGTGAGATTTTCGCGTTTTCCTCGATCTGGGGCGAAGAAATCGTCCGTTATTCCTTTATCTATCTCGCGTGGATCGGGGCGGCGGCGGCAGTCAAGGAACGTGCCCATATCCGCATCGACGTGATCATGCATTATTTGCCACAACGTCCCAAGGCGCTGCTGTATATATTCGGCGATTTGGTGATGTTCGCCGTAGCGATCATCGCGTTGTACTGGTCGTTCGAGGCGGTTCACGTCTCGGCCAAGTTTGGGTCGGTGACGGATGGTCTTCGGGTTTCCAAAGTCTGGTTCCTGATGGCTGTACCCACTGGGTTTGCGCTGATGATCTGGCGGCTGATCCAGTCTTTCCTGCGTGATTTGAAATCCCTTCGCGACGGCACGCCCGTCTTCGAAGGCGACAAGCTGTTTGACTGAGGAGAGACCGGATGCTTTGGAATACCCTCAATCAAACCGTTGAACTGGGTTGGGATTTCTATATCCCGGTCATTCTGTTCGTTGCTCTGATCGCTGTGGCCGTTCCGGTATGGGCCGCCATCGGTTCTGCTGCGATTGTTATGTTGATCATGTCCGGTGACCTGCCACTGAGCCTTGTAGGTGAGAGCCTGTTCACTGGCATCGACGCCTTTGCCCTGACCGCCGTCCCGCTGTTTATCCTGACCGGAGACGTGTTGGTGCGCACCGGTCTGTCGCGCAAGTTTCTGGACGTGGCCGAGGCTTTGACCTGTTTCGCCAAAGGTGGTTTCGGATCAGCCACGGTGCTTGTCTGCGGTATGTTCGCGGCCATTTCGGGCTCGGACGCGGCAGGAGCCGCAGCGGTGGGCCGCATGACGATCAACCGACTGGTCGAAAGCGGCTATCCGCGCCCCTATGCCTGCGCGCTGGTGGCAGCCGGGGCCTGTACCGGCATTCTGATCCCGCCTTCGATTGCCTATATCATCATCGGTCTGGTGCTGGGCATATCCGCTTCGACTTTGTTCCTGGCGGCGCTGATCCCTGGTCTGGCCATTCTGATCTCGATTCTGATCACAAACATCATCATGAATCGCATCTACGCCTATGAGGGCGGAGGCATGATGACCATGGGCGAATGGCTGGCCAATCTGGGCAAGGCACTGAAATCTGGCTGGTATGCCTTCATCGTACCCGGCATCATCTTCTACGGCATCTTCTCGGGCCGCCTGACGCCGACCGAGGCCGGTGCAACAGCCGTGGTTGTCACCATCATTATGGGCTTCATCCTGCGCACGCTGACACTGGCTGACTTCCCGTCGATGCTGGTTAGCTCGGCCAAGGTGAATGGTGTGATCCTTCCGATCATTGCTTTCTCGGCCCCTCTGGCCGAGGCGCTGGCGATCATGGGCGTGCCGCAGGGCTTTGTGACCTCGGTGACCTCGCTGACAGATGATCCGTACCTACTGATATTGCTGATGATCGGAATTCTGATCGCTGCGGGCTGCGTCATGGAAACGACGCCGAACATCGTGATCCTTGCGCCGATCCTGAAACCGCTGGCCGACAATATCGGCATGAACGAAATCCAGTTTTGCATCATGATGATCACCGCGTTGGGTGTGGGTTTTATCACTCCGCCACTTGGTCTTAACCTGTTCGTCGTATCTGGCATTACAGGTGAGTCCATTCTGAAGATTGCTGCCCGCGCCGTGCCTTTCGTACTAACGATGCTGATCGTGGTGATCCTGATCGCCTATGTTCCGGCGGTGTCGACCACCTTGCTTCCTGAAATCTACCAATAGGACTTGCTGACTATGCCGCGTGACTATCTGAAAAAGGCGACCCTGACGGCGCAATCCCATGCCACCGAGGTGCACGATACGGTCAAGACCATCCTGGCCGATATCGAGGCCGGAGGGGATGCCAAGGCGTTGGAATATGCAGCCAAGTTCGACAAGTTCGATGGGAATGTCCTGATGACCCAGGATGAAATCGACGCTGCCATCGCGTTGGTGCCCGAGAAGCTTAAGGAAGATATACGCTTTGCCCATGACAATGTGCGCCGCTTTGCCGAGACGCAAAAGGCCACCGTGTCGGATGTGCAGATGGAGATCGTGCCTGGCTTTGTCGCAGGTCAAAAGGCGATCCCGGTGGATGCGGCAGGCTGCTATGTGCCCGGCGGGCGGTATAGCCATATCGCCAGTGCCATCATGACGGTTACAACGGCCAAAGTGGCGGGTTGCCGCCACATCACAGCTTGCTCTCCGCCAAAGCCGGGTGAAGGCGTCGCACCCGCGATCGTCTATGCTGCGCATATCTGTGGGGCCGACAGTATTCTGGCCATGGGCGGCGTGCAGGGCGTGGCGGCGATGACATATGGTTTGTTCGGCCTGCCGCGCGCCAATATCCTTGTGGGTCCGGGTAATCAGTTCGTGGCCGAGGCCAAGCGCATACTCTACGGCAAGGTCGGCATCGACATGATTGCAGGCCCAACCGATAGTCTGATCCTGGCCGATAGCAGCGCAGATGCCCAAGTCGTTGCGACCGATTTGGTCAGTCAGGCCGAGCACGGATACAACTCGCCGGTCTGGCTGGTGACGGATGATCGCGGGTTGGCGCAGAAGGTCATGGAACTGGTGCCTTCGCTTATTGAAGACCTGCCCGAGTTGAATCGCGATAACGCCGCTGCTGCTTGGCGTGACTATGCTGAGGTCATCGTCTGTTCGGACCGTGAAGAAATGGCGGCCTGTTCGGATGAATACGCGCCGGAGCACCTGACCGTTCAGGCCGAGGATCTTGATTGGTGGCTGAACCGGTTGACCTGTTATGGATCACTCTTTCTGGGTGAGGAAACCACGGTATCGTATGGCGACAAGGCCACAGGCACCAACCACGTGCTGCCCACCTCGGGTGCGGCCAGCTATACAGGCGGGTTAAGTGTCCACAAATACATGAAAATCGTGACATGGCAGCGGGCAACCCGGGAAGGTTCCAAATCCATAGCGGTGGCAACCGCCCGCATTTCGCGCCTAGAAGGGATGGAAGGGCATGCCCGCGCCGCAGATGTGCGCCTGGCCAAGTATTTCCCCAATGAACAGTTCGACCTGACCGCAGATGGGTGACCCTAAAACACTCTTTGATCTGACGGGGCGCGTCGCCTGTGTCACCGGGGCCAGTTCGGGTCTTGGCCGCCGGTCGGCTGCGGTGCTGGCTGCCGCGGGGGCGCGTGTCGTCGGTATTGCGCGGCGCGCCGAGGCGTTAGCCGAAATGCAGAGCGAGATCGGTGAAAATGCCGATGCCGTAGTCGCTGACATCGCTGATAGGTCTAACATCGTTGCTCTAGTTGATCGCATCGGTGCCAAGTTCGGCGCGCCGGACATTATCGTCCACGCCGCCGGAGTAAACACCCGCGAGACAGCGGATGAAGTCACGCCAGAAGGATGGGACGCGACGCTGGCGCTGAATCTGAGCGCACCGTTTTTCCTGAGTCAGGCGATGGTGCCTGCCATGAAGGATCGGGGTTGGGGGCGGATCGTCAATTTCGCATCCTTGCAAACCACGCGAGCCTTTCCGGGCGGTGTCGCCTATGGGGCAACCAAAGCCGGGATAGGTCAGTTGACCCGCGCAATGGCCGAGGCGTGGTCGCGATTCGGTATCACCGCAAACGCCATCGGTCCGGGTTTCTTTCCGACCGAGCTGACGCAGGCTGTATTCGATGACCCCGATCGTGCCGCGCGAAATGCAGCGCAAACCTGTACTCAACGCAATGGGCGGTTAGAGGATATAGACGGGCCGATCCTGTTTTTGTGCTCTAAGGCTTCGGATTACGTCACCGGCCAGGTGCTGATGGTTGACGGAGGGTTCACGGCGAAATGAAAGCTCTGGTCTATGAAGGTATTGAACAGGTGGCGTTTCGGGATGTTCCCGATGCCACTCCGCAGTTCGGCGAACACCTCATCCGTATCGAAGCGGTGGGTATATGCGGCTCGGATATGCACGCCTATCTGGGCCATGACGCGCGCCGCCCGGCCCCGTTGATCCTTGGGCATGAGGCGGCAGGAACGATCACTGGGGGACCACGTGATGGGACCCGCGTGACCATCAATCCGCTGGTAGCCTGCGGCATCTGCCCTGCGTGTACCTCGGGGCGCGAGAACCTATGCGCGGATCGCCAGATCATCTCAATGCCGCCACGTGAGGGTGCCTTTGCCCAATACGTTGCTATGCCCGACACCAATTTGGTCAAAGTGCCGAACCACGTGAGCTTTGTCAAGGCCGCATTGGCCGAGCCTCTGGCGGTCAGCTGGCATGCGGTACGGCTGGGCCTAGAAGCATTGCACCCGGCGATGGCGCTCAAAGCACTGGTGATCGGCGGTGGTGCCATCGGTGTGGCCGCGGCTTTGGCCTTGTCAGCGATGGGGGTCGAAGATGTTGTGATCGTTGAGCCGAATGACGGCCGTCGGGCCTACTTGCAAGGCATCGGAACTTTCAAAGTGGTCAAAGAGACGGTGGATGCCTTCCCGCTGGTGATAGACGCGGTCGGTTATGCGGCCACGCGCGCCTTGGCTTCGGCGCAGGCGCAATCGGGCGGGGTGATCGCGCATGTTGGGCTTGGAGAAGATGCCGGAGGGCTGGATATACGCCGCATGACCTTGCAGGAAATCACTTTTATCGGCACCTATACATATACGGCCGAGGATTTCCGGCAGACCGCGCAGGCTATTTTTGATGGCCGCCTTGGCGCGCTGGACTGGATCGAGGAACGGAATCTGTCTGAAGGGGCAGAGGCGTTCCGTGAATTGCGAAAAGGGGTCGTTGCAGCTCCGAAGATCATCCTCGCGCCGTGGGCGTAGGCCCGGAAGAAACGGAGGGATTCATGTATAAGAAAATTCTTGTTCCACTGGCGCTGGATCACGGTATCTCACAGCACACACTTGAGGTGGCTCGCGCGCTGTCCGCAAACGACGCTGAGATCGTCGCGCTGCATGTCTATGAAATGCCTCAGGGTTCGGTCAGCGCCTACCTCGATAAGGATATGGTCGCCGAAGGTTTCCGCGCGGCCAACAGATTGCTGCGCGAAAAGACCGAGGGGCTTGAGGGCGTCACGCCCGAGATCATAAAGGGGCATACCGCCCGGACCATCATCGACTACGCCAACGACAACGATGTGGATTGCATCGTCATCGGCTCGCACAAGCCGGGCCTCAGCGACTATTTCCTTGGCTCGACAGCGTCGCGCGTTGTCCGCCACGCCAGATGCGCGGTGCATGTGCATCGCAGGATCTGACCTTTCAATCGCGCCCATGCGCCCCAAACAGGACTGACAGACCGGATATGAACATAGACAAGAAGATCACTGACGATCTGGTCGCAAACGATATCTCGTTTGTAACCACCGTGCCGTGCAAGCAACTGGCCGGAGTCATAGATGAAATCGACACGAGCGACAGCATCTATCACATTCCCTCGAACAAGGAAGACGAGGGCATGGGCCTGTGCGCTGGCGCGTGGATGGGTGGCAAGCGCCCTGCCATCATCATGCAGAACACGGCAATTGGCGTCACCATCAACACGCTGGCAACGCTGATCCAGTTCTACCGCATGCCGTTGCCTATGCTGATTTCCTATCGCGGAGAGCTGCGCGAACCCATCGCCTGTCAGGTCGAGATGGCAGTACACACCAAGGCGCTGCTGGCGCAACTGAATATCCCGACCTACCACTTCCATCATCAGGCGGATGTCGAGGAACTGGATGCGATCCTCAAATATACCTTCATGTGCAATAAACCGGTCGCCATTCTGACCGACGCCAATTTCTGGGGAGGCTACGGCGACCAATGATCCGTTCTGAGATTCTGAAAGAAATCGCCCCGATCCTGCGTGATCAACTGGTTGTCTGCAATATCGGCATCCCCAGTCAGGAACTGCACGCCATCGACGACCAGCCGACCAATTTCTACATGCTGGGTACGATGGGGCTGGCCTCAAGCATCGGTCTGGGGCTGGCGCTGTCGCAGCCGAAACCGGTGATAGTGATTGATGGTGATGGCTCGGTTCTGACCAACCTTGGCACGCTACCGACCATCGCCAACAATGTTGCGGACAACTTTATTCTGCTGATCGTGGACAATGGGTCTTATGGTTCTACCGGGGATCAGCCAACCTATGCCGGGCAGAAAACTTCGTTGGCGAAAATGGCCGAGGCGGCTGGGTGCGAACGGGTCATAGAATGCGCCGCCGAGGACACTGGCCGAGTGCTGCAAGAAGCGCTGGACGCCAAGCAGATGACCATCATCGTCAGCAAATGCGAAAGCGGTAACGCCAAGATGCCGCCGATCACGATGGACCCGGTGGTGATCCGTGACCGCTTTATGAAGGCCGTTCAGGCCTGATGTCAGCCAGCGCCATCCACAGCGCCGAGGACGCCCGCCGTATCGCCCGGCGGCGTCTGCCGTGGATGGTGTTCGACTATATTGATGGCGCGGCGGGGGCCGAGATGGGTGCCGCCCGCAACCGTGCCGCATTGGATACAATGACCTTGCGCCCGCGCGTTTTGCAGGATGTGAGCGAGCGGTCTTTGGCCACCAACTTATTCGGTAACATTGCACAGCGCCCTTTTGGTATTGCGCCGATGGGCATGTGTAACTTGTCCACACCGGGCGCAGATCTGATGCTGGCGCGTTTGGCGGCGCGGTACGAGGTGCCGTTGGGGGTGTCGACTGTTGGCTCCACTACGATGGAAGAACTGATCGAGGTTGCCGAAGGTAATGCCTGGTTTCAGCTCTATTTCAGTGGGGATGGGGTCGGTACGTTCAAGTTGGTTGATCGAGCGCAGGTGGCCGGGTACGAAACGCTGATACTGACTGTGGATGTCCCCGAGGTCGGGCGCCGCCCGCGCGAACTGCGCCACGGATTCAAGATGCCTTTCCGCATCGGTCCGCGCCAGTTCGTTGACTTTGCCTTACATCCACGTTGGTCGCTGTCGACATTGCTGGCCGGGAAACCTCAGATGGCCAACTTTCTGATGGATGGCT
This sequence comes from Ruegeria sp. BB7, assembly GCF_056539365.1. NCBI lineage: Bacteria > Pseudomonadati > Pseudomonadota > Alphaproteobacteria > Rhodobacterales > Roseobacteraceae > Ruegeria > Ruegeria sp. BB7. The sequence continues at coordinate 129,990 of NZ_JBQFUV010000008.1, forward strand.
ACGATTTCGACAGGACGGAAAGCCGGGCAAAGGCGACATGGGAGACGCTTGCCCGCCTACGTGACCAGTGGGATGGGAGACTTGTCGTCAAAGGCGTTCTGGACCCCGAGGACGCCTTGGCTGTGAAATCTGCTGGTGCGGATGCGGTTCAAGTCTCAAGCCACGGCGCGCGGCAATTGGAGAGCGCCCCGGCGGCCTTTGAGGCGTTACAGCAAGTCCGGGCTGTGGTGGGCGATGACTACCCGGTGTTTTACGATAGCGGGTTGCGGTCGGGCGAAGACGCCGTCAAAGCGCTGATCGCGGGCGCGGACTTTGTGTTTTTTGGCCGCGTCGTGCAATTCGCCATGGCTGCCGCCGGTGAAGCGGGGCTGCAGCAACTCTGGCATGTCTTAAGCGACGAGTTCAGTATCGCAATGGCTCAGATCGGAGCTACCTCCATCGGTGATCTGAAACACTGAAAGGCGGCGCCTGCGTATCGGTAGCTATTGCACAGGTTTGGTGCAGCCCCTGAGATATGGTATGAGGTAAGCTAAGGCGCATCCCACTCTGAAGTGTTTAGAAACTGCATAAAAAGGGGGTAAGTCATGTACATCAGTCAATTCAAGCAAAGCATTCTGATCGGAGCGGGCCTGATACTGGCAGGCCTGTCGCCGGCGATGTCTCAGGATCGCGAAGAAAGCCAGGGCATGGTTCTGCTGCGTGGGTTGCCCACGCTGGATACCAGCCACAGCATCGCGATTGTCGAATTGGACCCTGAGTCCGATCGGTTTGGGGATATCCTGAGCGAGGTCGAACAACCTGAAATGGAGCATCCTCTGCACCATCTGTACTACAGCCCCAACGGCAGGCTCTATTCGACAGGTTTGGACCCGTCGTGCAGCTTGGCAGAAGTGGGCCTTTCCCGTGATGCGGATGGCGCACCCGTGATTTCTGGTTTTACCTGCCTGGATACACAAGGCCAGATGGTCGGTGAAGACATCATGTGGGCCAATTCGAACGGGCAGGAATACATGTTCGTGACCTTCATGGGCGGAACCGGTGGGGATGATGGTGGTTCGGTCGGAGTGTTCGACACGCAGACGAATGAGGTCGTCAAGATCATAGAAGCGCGTAAAAGTCAGGTGGGTGAGGGCGAACCCTATATCATGTACCCGCACGGCATCTCGGCCTTTGAGGACCGAATGGTTGTAACCTCGACTGTACACCCGGACTTGGCCACAGGGGTCGGCAATGTACTAACGATCATTGATCTGAACGCCTTGGAGCCCATTGAGAACATCTTGGTCGAAAAGGAAAAACCGCTGAACTTCCCGTCGTCTCCGGTCGAAGTGCTGTTTGCCCGTCCAGATATGCACCTGGAAATCGAACCGGCCATTCTGGCCAATACGATGTTTGGCTTCGAGACATGGAAGGTGCCGTATGACGCCAGCTCGAAAACCTTTGGTGAGGCCGAGGTAATCTACAGCGGCGTGGCCAACAAAACGGCCGTGCCGCTTGAGTTCTACGGGACCGAGGACGAGCTGTTCATCTCACATGCCTTGCCGGGCGTGGTGAAACGCTATGAATTGGCTGCGTTGCCCGAGCTGGTTTCAAGCGGGCCGGATATCGTCGCCGATCCGGGCGCGCATCACATGATTTTTTACACCTCGGCATCGGGCCGCGACTTGATCGCCATTCAGAACAACCTACTGAATCTGGGCAACGGCGCGGATGATGATCCGACGGATGTGGATTTCATCGCCGATCTGGCCAGTCATACGATTTCGGTCCACGATCTGGAGACCGGTGAGCGCCTGGCCACGATCGACTTTAAGGAACGCTACAATAAGGGGGTGGACAACCTCGAAGGCCTGTTTGGCTCGGGTTTTGTGCACCACCACTAACGGCTTGAGAGCGTTATGCTTCGGGTGTTTCTGATCCTCTCCGCCGTCGCAGGAATTGCGGCGGCGGGGTGGTTGGTATGGGATCGTTTGCGTGCTCCAATCGCAACCCCGATTGCGGATTTTTCCGCGCCTTTTGTGTTCGGGCGGTTTTCTGTTCCGCCTGAGAACCCGCTGACGCAGGAAGCCTTCGCACTGGGCCGGCATCTGTTCTACGACCCTATGTTGTCGGGTAATAATCAGGTTTCTTGCGCCACCTGCCACGTGCAGGCGCTGGGCTTTACCGATGGGCGGGCCAAATCTCCGTCACTGTCGGGGGGCGAACTGGACTTCAGCTCGATGAGCCTTGCCAACCTGCTGTGGGGGCAGGAGAGGTTCTTTTGGGATGGCCGCGCGACGTCGCTTGAGGTGCAGGCGCTGATGCCAATCCAGCACCCGGACGAGATGGGGCAGGACATCGACGACCTGATGGCCGAACTTCAGGCTTCTGGTACATATCGCAAGATGTTCCGCCGGGCTTACGGAGAGGTTACGCCCGAGAACACGGCCAATGCCTTGGCAACCTTCATGCGTATGCTGATCTCGGCAGATTCCAAATATGACAAGTACCTGCGGGGCGAGGTCCGACTGACTGCGCAAGAGGAACATGGGCGCAAACTGTTCATGGCGCATCCGGACACCAAGATTTCTTTGCGGGGCGGCAACTGCATTGACTGCCACAGCCAGTTCCTGACGTCGGGGTTTCGCGACGCGCTGGACGGTTTTTCCAACAATGGACTGGACCCGGACGAGACACTGCCTGATGGCCTAATGGCCGTGACCGGAAACCCTGCGCACAAAGGCTTCTTCAAGGTGCCAACCCTGCGCAACATCGCCGTCACCGCGCCTTACATGCATGACGGCCGGTTCGAGACGCTTGAGGATGTGATGGCGCATTACAATGACGGTATTGTGGTCAGCGACACGCTTAGCCCCTTGATCCTTGAGGCCGACAACGCACCCGAGGCCAGGCAAGGCACGTTTGGCCTGCGCATGACGTCCGAAGAGATGGAGGCCATCATCGCCTTTCTCCACACGCTGACAGACGACGCCTTTCTGACCAACCCGCTGTTTTCCAACCCATTTGATGGAGGTTCCTGATGCGTCTGCTTCTTGGGATTTTGGCAATTGCGACCGTGATCATAGGGTGGATCTACCTGAAGCCGGGGCAAAAAGAGCCCACACCGATCACATTGATTTTTCACGCCGAGTTGGGGGGCGAACCTTTGGTCTATGATCAGTTCGTCTATGACAATCCGGGTGGGGCGGGGCAGTATAGGGTCCGCGATTTCAGGTTCTACCTGAGCAACCTGTCCCTTTGGCAAGGCGATCAAGCTTTCGCCGAACCGGACAGCTATCACCTGTTGCGCTTCGATAATACGGACAAGACGCATTCCATCACTCTGCCCGAAGTACCTCTGGCTTCGATTGATACAGTCCGCTTCCTGATCGGTGTCGATCCGGCAGCGAATAAATCTATCGAGGTAAGGGGCGATCTGGATCCCAACAGCCAGATGGCCTGGAACTGGGAGGTTGGCTATAAATTCGTGGTCTTCGAAGGCGCGTTGAAAGTGGATCAGGATGTATCACCTCTGGTCTATCATGTTGGGTTCTCGGAAAATGCGCGAGAGGTGGCGTTCTCGCTTCCGGCAGATGTTCTTGCGGAAGCAAATGGCCAGGTACATCTGACAGTCGATCCGGAAAAATTGTTCGATGGCAGCGCACGGATTGATATGCAGGCACTGCCTTCTGTCAAATTCAACCGCACTGACGCTGAGATTCTGGCCAACAACTATGCGACAATGATAGCCCCAGCTTTCTAAAGCCCATTATAAGACGGCAGCATTGATTTTCGCGTTTGCAAGAGTAATTTTCAAAAAAGTGGCGCTGCACTGATCGCGACTTTTCAACAAAGTCTTACTTCTGCCTATATTTCGTCAGATCAACCACAAATTCATCTTTCAGGTTCATTCTCGGCCTATCTGAGAGGATTTGATTGATGCAGCCCATATTTCGGCATGTCTATCTTGAACGGCGCAGACTGGCGTTGATCGGTGCTTTATCGTTTGTGGCAGGGGTGATTTTGTACTCGCACATGGGTACTACTCCGGGTGGAGTGCCAGTACCGATCATTATCGGGCTGATCTACATGGTAGCCGTAGTTGGGGCAGCCGCGCTGACCACCTATTTTCTGCCGCGCCTGCGTCGGATTACGGACGCGGTGGCCGTTACGCGGCTTGGGTTTGCGTTGTGGGTCGCGTCGACGCATAGCTATGAATTGGCGTCGTCACCGCTTGTCAGCGCAACAGTTGTCGTTGGCAGTGCGATACTCCTGCTAGAGATCAGCCCCAGACTTCCGGCCTTTGCACGGGTGTTTTCCATCCCGGAAGAGCGTCTAGACTTTACGCAAAAAGCGCGGGATTTTCTAAACTGGCTCGACAATGCAGCCGGGTATCACGCGCACACACTCGCAGCAATTACAACCGAGCGTACTCGCGCTCACGGCTAAGGCTTGAGCTTGGTTTCGAATGGTCAGAACCGGTAGGTGGCGCCAATCAGCGGGCCGGATTGATCGAAATCATAATCATTGCCGTCAATCTCGTGCTCGAACGAGATGTACCGATAACCGCCTCGCAGCACCCATCTGTCGTTGATGGCGTAGTCGGCTGTTAGCAGAACTGACCATGTCTGGCTGCCGCCGCGGAAGCCTCCATAATCCACATAAGCTGTGCTGGTCCACGTGTCCGACAGGGTGAACCGGGCGCGGACACCCAAAACCGGATCGACCCAACTCGCATCGGCGTCACTCTTGCGAGAGGGTAACCCGTCGGGTGTGAGGGTAAATTCTGTGTCTGTACTGTACCACCTGAAACCGCCTGCCAAATCCACTTTTACCGACGGATCGTTGCGCACCCGGTATCCCAATAGCGCCGTGAGGAACTGTGTTTTCACCGAGGTTTCCAAATCCCCGCCCAAAGGACCCGGTGCGGTATTGCCAAATGACAGGTTGGTATAGTTGTAATCGGCCAGCACACTCCATTGACCGTTGGAGGCAGCCAACGCGCCCATGAAAGCGAAGTCCAGGTTTTCCAAAGCGTCTGAAAAGCTCAGCGTGCCGTCCAGCGTACCCGAGGGCGTTTCCAGGCGAGTCTCGGTCTCGGGCATGAAAAGATAGATCGTGGCCTCGTATGACCACCCGGATTCCTGCGCTGCGGTCGTCGTTGCTGCAAATGCAGAAATAGCTGCGGCAAGCGCGCTTGGTTTAATGCCTCGTATGCGTCCCATTCTATCCCTTCCTTACTATACTTTTGGTGCTGAAACTGAGGTTATGCAGCTACGCCATCTGAGCGTCCCATGTCAGCACCGACGCGATTGATGTCGGTGTCAGGGAAAAACTCGGACCAGACGTGCCAGAAAACGCCTGCGCGCAGGGTTTCGACCCTTTGCAGCCTGCCCTGATCGGACATGCCCCAGAAATCGCAACGGGTGACGGGTGCGCCACTGTCATTGTACCAGACGCCGAGGCTTTCATATTTCGGGTCGAGACTGACCACGACGTCGCGCCCGCCTACAGAGGCGTTGACGATCCAGTTGTTGTCCACGACGAAATCATCCGTCCAACAGGCGGCGTCGTTGCCGACGGTTATCCCCCACACATAGGTTTTGTTCGGCAGCCGGTCGTCTGATCGGTCCATATTGTCCATCACCGGCGCATCTTCCTGATGTTGGCGGCCGATCCCCCAGCCAAATGTGATTTCGGTCACCATGTCCAGCAGCCGCAGCAGTGGATTGGGAGAGGGCATGTTCAGGTACACCTCGCCATCGGGAAACGCCTTTTTAAAACCACGGAATGTCATCCGATAGGTCGGCCAGGGTTTCATTTGCGCCTCAGGGCGTAAGGGGCAGGCAAGACCGTCTGCATTGGGGTCGCGGTCAGCCTCACGGAAACCATAGATGTGCTGGATCGGCTCACCAGATTCGTTGTCGCGCAGGATCAGGTTGTTGCCATGCTGGGCCAGAACCTCGAGGTCTAAACGCTTGCCTTCGATCCGAGGGACATAGCCCTGCCCGAGGTTGGCCATCGCGCAATAGGTCATGACGACGTCTTTACCGCCCAACCCATCTACGTCCCCAGCCAGATGAGGTCGCATGATCTGCGCGTCCGGGTGTGCGCGCGCGTGGCCATTGTTGTCGAACACGATGACCGGCGCGGTTGGGCCGACATATTTCTGCGCCTCGCTGATAGGAAAGAAGGCTGCGTCATTCAACTGATTGCGCAGGCCCAGATGAACCCAGACATAGGGGAACCCATATAGAAACAGAACCAGCAGCGCTGAGATGCACCACAGCCAAAATGGCCCGCCGCCTAGTATGAAATGCGCCAGCGTAGCGATGACAAACCCGCCAAGCCCCACGCCGATCAAACGGTATTCTTGTCGGATAAAGCGCACCATATTTTTGCGTTTCACCTTCAGCAGCATCTGCGAAATGTCACCCAGATCCCGGAAGTAGACGAAGCCGATCCCAAGCGAGACAACCAAGCCAAGAGCGAAGAGTATAGTTCCGGCCATGTGCACCTCCTGTCTGGTGTTACTGCTGCGGCGAGGCGCGTTTGATCATAAACGCTTCGACGGCCTGTTGCGTTTCGGGGCGGATGTTCTCGATCCCCTCATAGGGCACACCGTAGGCGGGCGTGGTGTCGGGGAATTTTTCCTTTCGGGCCATGTGGCGGCCTAGAATGCGTACGAATTCCTGCCCGCCCCAGGCACCGACTTCAGTTGAAACTGAATACTCCTCGCGCGTGTCCCGGTAGAGGTCGAAGAATTTGGCCGCGATGGCGTTCTGTCCTGCTGCGGGCAGTTTTAGCTTGAGTTGGTCCTTCACGATCGCTTCGGGTTTAGCGATCGAATAGATGATGACGTGATCGCGACGGGCCTTGGATTCATCTGCGAATAACAACGCGGCAGATTGGTCCACTCCATCCACCAGACGGTCCCGGGGGATGAACTGATCGGCCCCGGCAAAACGCGACAGCGTCGTATATAGGTCAGTGACATGGACAATGTTGTTCAGCAGCCCATCGGCTTCGATCATGCCGGGCCAGCGGATGAAAGCATCAACGCGGACGCCGCCCTCGGTCGTGTCGCCTTTGCCTCCGGCGTAGATTAACGGAGTGAAGCCGGATTGTGGGGAGTATTTGGTGAAGTGGCCGTTGTCCCCCATGACCACAACCACTGTGTTTTCCGTCAACCCGAGCTCATCCATCCGCGTGAAAAGATCGCCCAGCCACTGGTCCAGCAACTGCATCTTGTCGACATACAGACCACCGTTCGCGCTCTCGGGCCCGTCGCGTCCAGCGCGGGTGTTGTCCAGCGGGATCATCGGCCAATATTGCAGGAAGAAGGGCTCTTCGCCCCCGCCAAGACGTTCCAGCTCCTCTAGCGTCTTGTCTTGAAACGCTTGATTCATCTCGTCATATTTTGCGGCATTCCAACGCTCACCGGTTTCCATGCGGATCTCACGAATCGGGCCACCGGTTTCGCCCTCGATCACGGTCATCATCGCTGCGGAGTCCGGGCGGAACCAACCGTCCAAAGTGTATTTATCATCATAGTCCCGGATCGCGACCGTGACCTGTTCCTTGATCGCGTCGTCGTTGAAAATGGTTAGTTGGCCCTGTTGGTGAATGGCGTGTTGGGCGTAATCAAAGCCCTGATTCATCGCCCAGCTTTCAGCGATATCGCCCATGTGCCATTTACCGACGTGACTGGTGGCATAGCCCGCCTGCTTCAACACCTCCGCTAGAGTGATTTCACCCCCCGGCAGACCAAAACCGGCAATATCCACGGTCGTATCGCCCATGCCCATGCGCACCGGCAGCCGTCCGGTCATCTGCGCCACGCGAGTCGGCGTGCAAGAGGGTTCGGTATACATCCGCACCATCCGCATGGCCTGATCCGAGAAATCATTGATGTTTGGCGTCTCGTATCCCCGCACGGCGTTCAGCTCGGGAATACCCATGTCGCCGAAGCCCATGTCGTCGATCAATACGCTGACGATATTCGGAGGTTTGCCCCCGTTCCCCTCACGAAACGCCGCTAGCGCCTCATTTACGGCAGCGTCATCCTGAGCCCATTGCTCGGCGTGTTGTGCCTGAAGAATGTAAAACTCCGCATCGTGTTGAATTGGGTTTTCCTGTGCCACAGCTGGTGCGGTCACAAGGCCTGCTGCCACCGCAATCCACCATCTCAAATCCATTCCGTACTCCCCCTCCGCTGTCAGAATGCCCCGCGGTTAATTTCGCCGACTAATCTCACATTAAAACATTACGATACTTATTTTGAAATTTCTACGGAACTGCATCACTGCCAGCTCATGAATACATCGCGCGTCAGTTCCGACTCCGGACGTAGGTTTTCGATCCCCTCGTAGGGACGGCCCTTGCCGATCTCGGAATGGGGGTATTTTGCGATCATCTTCTGGTGGCGTTTGATCATGTCCTGAAACGAAGCTCCGGCCCAAAGAGAGTACCCGACCAACGGATGTTTCTCACGTGGGTCGCGATAGATGTTGTAGGTGGGTGCCGCTGCGCCGGGCTGTCCGGGGGCAGGCAGGTGCATCTTGAACTCCTGCTTAACCACAGACCGCAGCACCGGGCCTTCGTAAACGTAGACATAGTCGCGCCGGCCATGACCTTCGCCGTTCAGCAGTAGGGCTGTTTGGTCGATGCCGTCGATTATCCGGTCGCGCGGGATAAAGTCCGTGGCTCCGGCTATCCGGGCCATCGTGGTGTAAATGTCCGAGACGTGAAAGATGTCGCCCGCAGCACTGTTGGGTTCGATGACGTTGGGCCAACGGATGAAGGCATCGGTGCGCACGCCGCCTTCAAGGTGCTGGGTCTTGCCGCCGCGATAGATCAGCTGGTTCAGGCCCGAGCTGCCTTCGTAGTGATACATCAGGCCATTATCGGCCATCAGGATCACGATGGTGTTGTCCGCCTTTCCGGTTTCATCCAGCGCCTGCAGCAGGTCACCAATCCAACCGTCCAGCAGTTGCAGTTTGTCGGCGTGGAACCCGCCGTTGCGCGAGATCGCCTGATCGGCATAGACAAAGTTAAGCGGGTAGAGCGGCCAGTATTGCAGGAAAAAGGGCGCATCATCGGCCGCGACACGCTGCAGCTGTTCCAGCGCCTGCTGCTGATAGCGCAGGTTCATGTCCTCGTACTTCGCCTGCGTCCAGACCTCACCCGCCGCCATGTCGACTTCGCGCGCCAAACCGCCAGCCTCGGCCTCAACACCAGTGACCAGACCGTAGGGTTTGAAACGCTCGTCCAGAAGGAACTGGTTGTTCTGCCCTTCGGGAACATAGCCGAGCATGGCATTGGACCGCATCGCCTCGGGGGTCATAAGGCTCAGCTGGACTTGCTGGTGCAGGGGGAAGGCGGCCCACTCAAAGCCCTGATTATGCGGATAAGATTCTTCGATATCGCCCTGATGCCACTTGCCGACATGGGTGGTTGAATACCCCGCCTGTTTCAGGATTTCGGGCAGGGTGACTTCAGAGGCAGGAAGACCTTCGCCCACCAGCGCGACCTTGACCTCTTCAACGCCCGCACGCACCGGGTGACGGCCTGTCAGCAGCGCTGTACGCGTAGGGGTGCAGGAGGGCTCGGTATACATCCGCATCAGGGACAGGCCTTCAGTCGCCAGTTGGTTGATGTTCGGCGTCTCGATCCCCATGACGTAGTTCATCTTGCGGTCGCCCATCTGGCCGAAGCTCACATCATCAATCAGGATGTAGAGGAGATTGGGGGGATGACCGCCATTGGCGGCCCGGATCTCGGCCAGTCTGGCGTCAATCTCAGCGTCTTGCGCATCCCACGTTTCACCGAATTGCGCGCGCAGGTACTCGAACTCGCCATCGTGAATGATCGGAGCGTCCTGAGAAACCGCGGGGCTGGCGGTGAGGATCAAAAGGGGCAGGAGGGCATGGAGTTTCATAGTCAACCTTTCACTCATTCGTGCAATCGGAGGCTTGCAATCGCTTTTCGATAACGTTCCGCAAATCCGAGACGCTTTCGGCCAGATCAGCGAGGTAACGGGTTTGCGTTTGTCCTGTTGCTTGTGGGGCCAGGGCGAGATCCGAAAAGACCTCGTGATAATCGGCGCAAATCTGGTCGAATTCCGTGTCTTGGGCACGCAGGACACGCAGCCGATGTGCTGTGCCGGGAAATTGTGCGTCAAAGAATTCGTCATCTGTCATCTGAGAGGGCACTCGCTGGAGTTACCCCTCAAGTATGCCTGGCCAAGAATATGTATTGAACGTAAAAGGCCGCATGCTACCGTAGCAACACGCCGCCAAGTCCTTACCTTGAAAGGATAGTTCTTGACTGCCAAAGCTGACGAAAACGCGCGACAGAGCGCAGGGTCGTTCCCCCCGGAACAGATCAAGGCTGCGCTTGAACGGGTATTGGCCTCGAAGGATTTTAAGGGATCGGCCCGGATGCAGTCGTTCCTGACCTATGTCGTGACCGAAGCGCTGGCTGGGTGCACTGATGAAATTCGCGCCAAGACGATTGCCATGGATGTCTATGGCTATGACCCCGATGACTTGTCCCGGCGGGAAGGGGTTGTGCGCGTCGACGCAGGACGCGTACGGCGCAAGCTCAAGGCTTACTATGGCGGCGAGGGCGCGTCGGACCCGGTGGTCATTTCACTACCGGTTGGTAGCTATGCGCCGGAGTTCCTCGTGGGCGCAGAAGGCGGGCGCCAGGGTGTACGGCCTCTATATCTTGTCGGCGCAGCTTTGGGCGTGGCTGCGTTGGGCTTAGGCATTTTTCTGACGTCGTCGTTTTTTAGGGAAAGCCACACGGCTTGGCCTTTGGGCGATCAGTCTACGATCTACGATGTCTCTCCAACCCGCGTTGAGGCGATGAACTTGTGCAGCGCAGGACGGGACCTGATCTTCCCGGTGGTGGATTTGTCGCGCCTTCGACCTGCCTTGTTGGTTTTTGAAACAGCGACACAACGAGATCCGCTGTATTACTGCGGCTATGCAGGCGCGGCGCAAGTCGAAACCATGTTGGCCATTCTGCAATTCTGGGACCCGGTTGCCGACGAATTGCTGGCCGCCGCCAATGACAATAGCACCCACGCAATGGAACTGGCACCGGATGCGCCATGGGCGCTGTCCGCGCGCGCATGGTTTGAGTTTGCCGTGGGCAACTTTGGCAAGGCCACCGACCTGTCGCGGCGGGCAACCGACATTGCCCCCAATGACCCGCATATTGCCGAGTTTGATGCCCTGATCTCGCTTTATACCATGGATTTCGACCGGGTTCTTTCCCATGCCGACCGGTATCAGGCGCTCGCTAGAGATAGCGGAGGATCGGTGGCCGGAAATGCGCTGGGTGCGGCGCAGTTTCACACGGGCGACTATTCGGGGTCGATCCGTACCTACGAAGATACAATTGCGCGCGGTGGGCCGTTCGGGCCGATTTCCACCGCGTACTTGATGGCGGCACATTGGCACAATGGCGACCACGTCGAGGCCCGGAGATTGGCCGAGGTTTATACTAAGACCTGGCCGAATTTCCCTCTGGAGGCGTTGAAAATTCGGGTGTTTGTAGACCCCGCGCCAGTTCAGAACCTGATTATGGCCATGCGTACGGCCGGGTGGGGCGATGCAGAACCCGCAACCGCGCAGTAAGTCCTGAAAAACACCGAAAATGACCACCTGTTTGGCTGGTATTGTTGCCTATTCCACACATTTACTTGTGCGCGTCAGAGCAACTCTAAATGATTATCAATAACCTGACCGAAATGATGTCGCCACAGGTCAACGCCCAGCTTGCCGCTGCGATCCAGTGAGGACCCGACAACCGCGTCGGCCACAATGGTCGGCTGAAGTCCCGCGTCAAACAGGGCGAAACCTGCGGCCAGCACGCAAGTATCGGACTGAATGCCGCAAACCAGAACCCGGTCAACATTCCAGATTTGAAACTGTTCGATCACGTCCGAGGGCAGGCCATAGCCGTATTTCAGAACAATTTTATCCGCCTGAACCAGGCTGTCATCAATGGATCGGGGTTTCCACCCAAGCTGTCGGAAAAAAGGGACTTTGGCCTCGTCATGGCGTACGACCGTGGCGACCGACGGATACTTGGCTGCCAATAGCCGGCTGCGCTCGACCAGCCACGATGGCGGATCAAAGCAGGGCTGAACGTCGACGACAAGTACGGCCTGTTTCAATCAATGCCTCCTAAATGGGTTACAGCGCCTGATGGACCTCGATGATGTTGCCTTCAGGGTCGTGGAAAAACAATTGGTGCCATTCTTTCGCGAAAGCAGTGCCATAGTCTGAATAGGGAACCTCATTGTCGTCGAGCAGTTTTTTGAAGGCCTCAATGTCGTCCGTTCGAAACGCGATATGGCCGCGCTCGACAGGGTTGATGGTTTCGCCATGTTTGAAGGCGACATCCAGGTTTTTCTCGGCAAGATGCATCTGCATGCCACCATCGGTGGCAAACCGAATCTTGCCAGCATAGCCCTTGTCGTTGGTAGCTTTGGGCCGGGGGAAGTTTTCGATCGGAATGTTATCCAACCCAAGGATCTGGGTATAAAAGCGGTGTAACCGCTCGACATCTTCAGAGACAAAATTGATGTGGTGAAATTCAAGTTTCATTCCGGCCGGGCCTTGTGATTGGTGAGTGAGACCAGAAAATCCCAAGAGTCGGCGACAGGCAAGCCCGGTGACACATGGTAGAATTTGCCGTCGAGCGTCAACGTCAGCCCGCCTGCGGCTATTGTCCGGCGGCTCAGTGCGGTGCTTATTGCTCCGATAAGTTACCAGCAAAGCGATGGCTGCGCACCGCCTCGGGCGTTGTCTTATATTGTGCCCTGAATGCGCGCCCCAAGGCGCCTGTGGATGAAAACCCCGTTGCCGCCGAAATCTCAAGCTGTGGCATGTCGGTGTATCGTAAGAGGCTGTAAGCGCGTTCCAGCCGCAACTCACGATAGGTCGTCAACAGCTTGACGCCTGTCTTGTTCAGAAAACGTCGCTGCAACTGACGTGTGGACGCGCCTAACGCCTCAGCAAGATCGGAAATCTTCAGTGGATCTTCGACATTTTTAAGCATCTTTTCAACCACTTGGCGCACCATCGGATCTGCCCCCGACCGCTGAACAAGCCGGGTCGCAAGCTGGCTTGAACAGCTGCGTTTTGGCTCGGTCAGGCCGATATAGCTGCGCAAGGTTTCTGCCAGATGCTCGCCGTGATCCAGTGCCACAAATTCCGACAAAAGGCGTAGGGCGCTGAGCTTGGTCGCGGCACTGTGTACCCGACCGCCTGGAGATCGGTACGAACACTGATGGCAGTCAGCGAGGCCAATTTCCTGTGCAGCTGCCAGAAAATTGGGGTGAATGGCGGCGACGGTTTGGTCGCCTCTTCCGGTTTGTGCCAGCAGCAATACTGCCCCGCCAACCAGTATCGAACGGGGTGCAAGGTTAAGCACCTGCGAAAGCCGCGACGTATCGTTGTAATCGTTGAGCCAGGTCTTGTGGAAATCGCCCCAGAAAATCGCGGTGCGGCCTGACCAATACAGCGGATCACCCGCTGGTGCCTTCGCCGCACAGCGAATGTTCACAGAATAGGTGTGATCTTCAACAAGGTCATTGAGAGCTTGAAAGAACTCGACAACCATTTCCGCCGACGCCTTGGATTCAGATTCGTTCAGAAAAACGTCTATGTTGCGTTGCCGTTCAATTGTTGTTCTGGCCAATTGAGCATGGTCGTTTCCGAGGACATAGTGTTTCATTGTTCCTCCAGTTGCTTTGAACGGATTGATCCCGTTACGGCTTGGCCAGATTTAGGTTGTTATCCCCCCCGCTTTTTTGGCGGGGGGTTTTGTTTTTTTATTCTGCGGCGTCTTGGTATGCGTCCATTGGGGGGCATGTGCAGACGAGGTTTCTGTCGCCGTATGCG
>NZ_JBQFUV010000009.1:0-135691 GCF_056539365.1 Ruegeria sp. BB7
GGCGCCTATACCGTTGCCCTGCTGGCGGACGAGGTTTTTGACACCGGCGGCAATGCGGTGGCCGAAGATCCCGCCCTTGCCGGGTTTGCCGCCGATACCGCTGGCCCGCCGCCATCCTTCAGAGTTGAAGCCGAGACTTTTCAGATCGTTAGCGGGTTCAAAATTAAAAATAACAATGTTGCATCCGGCGATCAGTATCTTCAGGCGGGTGGGAACGGCGAACAGAGAGCGTCTTATACCTTTTCTGGTGCCGAAGGGGTGTATGATCTGAACTTGGGATACTTTGATGAAAACGATGGCCAATCACAGATGAGTCTGTTGGTAAATGGGGTCGAGGTCGATAATTTCATCTGGAATGTGGATGCTGGCGGTAAGCTTGCTAACAACACATCTTTCGTGGAGCGTACCATTGCAAATGTATCTCTTTCCAGCGGTGATGAGATCGAAATCGTAGGAACAAAAGACGGTAACGAGCCGCTACGGACAGACTATCTGGATTTCGAATTTGTCGACTGGCTTCTAGTTTGACGACTTCGTCAGCACGACCATCGTATTTTAATGTGGCCAACTGTGGACGTGTCGCGACTTGATCTCGGAGATTGTTGTGTCGCAAACCGAGGAAGACGGCATGCCGGTTGAGATCCAAGGCCACTTCAACGCCTTAGTATCAAGCCGTTCCAAAAAGGTGTGGGTTATGGTAGCGGAGGAGGGACTTGAACCCCCGACACGCGGATTATGATTCCGCTGCTCTAACCAACTGAGCTACTCCGCCATGAGTGAAAGGCGATTTAAGGGAGGGGTTGATGAGGGTCAAGAGGGAAAACACGGTCAAAGTCGGATTCTTTGCTGCACTCGTCAAACCGTTTTGTTGGTTGCGTCGACGCGTGCAGCTTCGGTGATCCGCCGGATGAAGGCGGCGCAGGCATCGGGCGCAGTGATCAGGATCATGTGACCGGCCTGGTCGATGGTGTTGTTGGTCAGGCCAAAGAGTTTCATGGGTTCCCCCTGCTTTTGCGGAGACAGGATTGCGTCCTGAGCGCCGTACAGAATTCCTCCGGGTACGGTTAGCTCAGCGTATCTGGCCATCTGCGCGTCGATGCTTTCGTCGATGCCGACAACATCCTGCGAGCCGGTGATGAAGGCCGAGGGGCGCAGACCAAGTGCGCCACCGGCGCGATCCAGAAAATCGGCCGGTGCGGGTTCGGGGGAGAATGCAACCCCCAATGCATATGGCGCAGTTTTGGCGGCCAGTGGCACGGCAATTGTGTTGCCCATCAAGCTGCGCAGCCATTCGATGCGAATCCCAAGTGGTTTGAAGACCTGTGGTGGGGTAGCCATTTTCTGCGTCAAAGGTGCCAGCAAGGCCAGCGCTTTGGTCTTATCTGGATGCTCCAGCGCCATAGCCAGCGAGACGGCGCCCCCCAACGAGTGACCAACCAGAACTGCGTCAGATATGTCCTTGGTGTCCAGAAACTCCTGTATCATCCGTGCTTGTTCGGGCAGACTGCCCAGATCGGCGCTGTCACGGGTCGAGTATCCGCAGCCTGGCCTGTCGACGGCAATGATGTGGTAGTCATCAGCCAGAATATCGACCAGAGCATAGGTGAAATGCTGCAATTGCCCGGTCAGCCCGTGGATCATAACGATGGTCTGTTTCGACGGGTCACCTTTCTCGACATAATGAATGCTACCGCCCTTCACGGGCATGATGTCTCCAAGTTGCGGCACCCGTTTGAGCCCATCGCGGGTGAGTTTGCGGGTCCACAGGTTCATGCCGACAAAAAATGCGGTGATGAGCAGGACGATGGTCAGAAGAGCGGTCATTTCAGCGGTCTCCGCCTTGTGATGGGGCAGGGGTGTATTGTTCCAGCCCGGATCGAGCCATGCGTTTTTCATATTCCGACACGGTGCCTGGCCACAGGGTTGTGTTGCGACCTTTGGCATCCTGATACCAGGAGGTACAACCGCCCGCTTGCCAGACACTGTCTGAATGGCGGTCCTGTATCTCTTGCGTGAATGCCGTTTGCTTGGCGGCGTCGGCCGTGATGGCCTGTATTCCGTCGCGTTTCATCTGATCCAGTACGCGGCCGATATGGCGGACCTGCGCCTCGATCATCAGTACGACCGAGTTGTGACCCAACCCGGTATGCGGCCCCAAAAGGATAAAGAAGTTCGGGAACCCGGCTATTGCAGTCCCCAAATTGGCTTGCATCCCGTTAGCCCACGCATCACGCAGGGTCAGTCCGTCAATGCCGGTGATGTCGAGGCGCTCGATCACGTCGGTCACGCGAAACCCTGTGCCCCAGATCAGAATATCGGCCTGCGCGTGACTACCGTCTAAAGCTATTACTTGGTTCCCCTTAATCGAGGTTGCCCCGTAGGGGATCACCGACACGTTCTTTCGCGCCAGAGCCGGATACCAGTCGTTTGAACTGAGGATGCGTTTGCAGCCGATCCGGTAGTCGGGTGTCAGACGCTTGCGTTCTTCGGGGTCGGAAATCGCTTTCTCCAACCCTCTACGCCACATTTTCATGGCAAAATTCACCATCCGCTCTTCTCCGCGAAAGACGCGGTGGCGGTATTCGAAAACTATATAAATCAGCTTGCGTCGCAATCGTGGCAGGATCGGGATGAGCCGGTACAACCTGCGAAACCACGGTGCAATCGGGCCGTCAGGACGGGGCAGGACGTACGGTGCGGTACGCTGAAAGATGATGACATGGGCAGCTGTCTTGGCAATCTCGGGCACGAACTGCACGGCCGACGCTCCGGTGCCGAGCACAGCGATGCGTTTTCCTGCAAACTCCGTATCGTGATCCCACTCGGCAGAGTGGAATTTGGGGCCGGGAAAGCTGTCGGTGCCCGGTATATCAGGAATGCTGGGCAGGTGCAGTGCGCCGATGGCCGAGATTAGAAACCGCGCCGACCAACGCTGCCCATCCTCTGTTGCCACCTGCCATCGGGTGCCGTCCCAGTGGGCGGACTTGAATTGCTGGTTGAAGTGGCACAGATCATACAAGCCCTCATCCCGGCAGACTTTTTGCAGATAGGCCTGAATCTCAGGACCTTCGGCATAGGCTCGGCTCCAATCCGGGTTCAGATGTGTGGCCATCGAATACAGGTGCGAGGGGATATCGCAGGCCACGCCGGGATAGGTATTCTCGCGCCAGGTGCCGCCGATATCCCCTGCTTTTTCAAGGATGGCGATATCACGGATGCCGCGCTTGCGGGCCTCGATCGCCATGGTCAGGCCTGAAAACCCGGCGCCGACAATCAGCATGTCCGTGCAATGCTCCATGCACTCGACCCTCCCAAAACGACCGTGACGGTCCGGTTTGAGTATAGTCAGAGAGGCGCATGTGAACAGCCTGCCTTTGGGTCAGGGACTGATCACGGTATGTTCAGGCGAATAGGGGAGGGTATGGATTTCCGGAGCAATCCTAGAACTCTAGCCGATGCGCCCGATCATGAGCGGCCAGCCTGGCGTTCAGCGTGTCTGCTTCGGGCGCGCCAGCTTCCAGCGCAAACACAAAGGCATGGGTCAGATAGAAACAGGTCGCGTCGATGTCCTGAGAGGCTTCGCATTCATCCGCGGCGATGGTGTAATAGCGGATCAGGGCCGCATGGTCGTCTCGATCATGGGCCTCAAGCAGCAGGCGATCCAACTCATCTTTGCCCATTATATCTCTCGTCCGAAGCGGCCAGCCGAGGGGGCTGGCCTG
Organism: Ruegeria sp. BB7; assembly: GCF_056539365.1. Classification (NCBI taxonomy): domain Bacteria; kingdom Pseudomonadati; phylum Pseudomonadota; class Alphaproteobacteria; order Rhodobacterales; family Roseobacteraceae; genus Ruegeria; species Ruegeria sp. BB7. The sequence goes on from NZ_JBQFUV010000009.1 coordinate 3,723, forward strand.
ATTTTACTATGCGCGACCGTTTTCGATTTGGGTTGCAACCCAGTGGTGGAAGTTGTGCGTCGGCCCGTCCATTGCCGGCGAAAACCGCCCACCATCAAACAGCACCCCGTGGCGGCCCTTCTGCATGCCTTCGACCACAAATACATCTTCTTCGAACACGGTTTTCCAAAGTTGCGCGTTCGAGGCCCGCAAACCATCATGCTGGGGCGTGTCTTCAACGCTTTGGGCGTAGTACAGCTCGATATGCTCGACGGTATTTTCGTGGTCCACCGGTTCCAAAACGATGGCAAAAGCATGGTCACGCTGCACACCGAGCAGGACATTGGGGTAAAGCGCCACATATTCCGCACCTTCGTCCCACTTGTCGCTTAGCCCGTCGAAATCCGGAAATGTTGCGCCGTCCTGATCGGTAAGCTGACGATAGACCAGTGAGCCCTGACCCGAGTAATGCCCGCGGGCTTCGATGTTATAGTGATCTTCCAGCCGGGAATAGCTGTTCAGGCCAGGATGGACCCAGGGCAGGTGGTAGCTTTCACAGTAATTCTCGACCGCCAGTTTCCAGTTGGTTTTGACCTCCAGCTTGAATGAGGACGTTTCGCCGCCGTGATGCAGGGGCTTGTCGAATTCCTTCCAGCGCTCCAGCAAGGCGCCGTGGGCGTCTTCGAACTCTGGCGCATTGCCATCGACGTTCACAAAGATCACATCACGCCAGACATGCGAGCGGATGCGGACGAGGCCAAGATCGTCGCGGTTTACGTCTTCGTGCTTGTTCTGACCCGGACCGCCGACATGCGGGGTCGCGCGCAACTCACCTTTCAGGCTGTAGCACCAGCTGTGATAGGGGCAGCGAATGGCGCCGCCTATCTTACGTGGCGTGTCGACCAGGATCATTCCGCGATGGCGGCAGGTATTTTGAAACACGCCAATCTCACCATCACGGTCGCGGACGATAAGTAGCGGCATGCCCAGAAAATCGACCGGTTTTGCGTCGCCTTCCTCGGGCACATCCTTGCCAAAGCCAATGCCGGACCAATTGGCATAAAGCACCGATCGTTTTTCCTCGGCAAAAATGACCGGATCAACGTAATGTTCGTTCGGCAGGCCGTTGGCGACAGTCACATCGGCCAATACGGAAGACAGCGTACTGTGCTTGTTCATCGGGCTCTCCTGAAGGTTGCTGGATGCGTTCCTTTTCCTATTGGCGAGTAGCGCCGCCTCTACTCAATATCAGAAATCTTCACCAGAGGGTGATCTGATCTAAACCGAACTGTCATGAACTTCTTGAATGATCCAATCCTTCAGGGCACGAGCGCTGTCCGTAAGCTCCTCGTCCGGGCGGCCAACAAGGTAGAACTGGTTCGGTGCGCTCAGATGATGTGGGCCGATTACTACCAGCTTGCCTGATTGGAGCATTGGTTGGATCAGGCGTTGCCAGCCAAGTGCCAGCCCAGCACCCTTGCGCGCCAGCTGCAGCGCCACCGAATAGCTGTTGACGCGTGATTCAATCGGAATGGAGCCCGTATACCCCAATTGTTGGAACCACTCCGGCCATGTTGTCCAACTGCGATCCTCCGAGGCTAGATGAATTAGCCGCTCTGCCGCTAGTTCCTGCAGGCTGGCACCTGTTAGCCTGTTGGCAACTTCGGGGCTGGCAACCGGAACAAGGTGGTCGCGAAACAAGGACGTGTGAGACAGGGTCGGGTCGCTATCGCGCCCGTAGCGTATAAAGAAATCTACATCTGGGCGATCTCGGAACGGGCGGTCTTGTGATAGCTGATCCACGTTGACGTCCGGCATCTCGCGCCAGAACCGGATCACTGCCGGAGACAGCCACAACGCCGCAACTGCCGTCGTTGACCCGACCGTGACCTTGCCACCTGACTTGCGGTCTCGGATCGAAGACAGCACTTTCGAAATGCGCCCGAAGGAGGATGACAGAGCTTCGTGCAGCGCTGTGCCGTCTTCAGTCAAGGTAACGCCGCGGTGCTTGCGCAGGAACAATGTTGTGTCCAGGTCGCCCTCCAGTGCCTTGATCTGGTGGCTGACCGCACCGGGTGTGACTGAAAGTTCTTCGGCCGCGTTCTTGAAGCTAAGGTGTCGGGCGGCGGCTTCGAACGCAGACAGCGTGGTCAATGGCGGAAGGTTGTAATGACGTCTAGACATGGTTCTTCAGGAATCGCTGCAGGGTTACGGGTGAGCTTGGTTCACTTGAATATTAGGATTTTTGCGGTTGAAAGCCAGCGCTGGTTGCTCAGAAGGTGCATTTGCAAGTAACGTTTCAGGGTTGTGTCGTAAAACAACAAAAACTGTCGGTTTTGGCTGGATGATCGCTGTTCTGCTGGGTTACGCAAACTGACAAAAATCTGTCGCTTTTTAAAGCGGCCTTGGGCTTAGCGCCCAAAAACCTTTCAGTGACCTGCTCCGACGGAGGAATGGTGCGGCGCACCACAGGACCGGGTTGAAGGAAAGATCAGAATTGGGACCTCGCAAGACAGCGAGCTTAACCCAACGCATACCGCCAACACGGAGGACAAGATGTCGGTACCCGAACCATTTACGGATGTTGAGATAGAAACGGCAGACGCCGGTTTCTATGAAAACTACAGCGTTCCCATTGCATTGATCAGTAAGGCCATCATGGTCGGCTTGGTGCTGTGGGCGCTGGTATTTCCTGCCAACGCGAACAGCACGCTGGGCAGCCTGAACGGCCAGTTGCTTGAGGTTTTCAACAGCTTCTACGTTGTTATCGTAGGCCTGTTTTTCTTTTTCCTGGCCATAGTCGCCATCATCCCCGCCACTGGGCGCCGGATCATGGGGGCACCCGGAGAAAAGCCCGAGTTTTCGAATTTCTCCTGGTTCTCGATGATGTTTGGCGCTGGTCTGGGCGTCGGTCTAATGGTTTTTGCCACCGCCGAGCCGTTAGGTTTGTGGGGGTCGAACCCCGTGGTTCTGTCGGGCGATGTTTCTGGTAACGACCCCGAGTCCGTTCAGTCGGCGTATCGGTTCACCTTTCTACACTACGGTTTCCACGCCTGGGCAATCTATGTCGTGACTGGTCTTTCACTGGCCTATTATGCCTATACCCGCGGGATGCCGCTGACCATCCGCTCGGCGCTGACCCCTCTGTTTGGTCGTTTCGTCAATGGCTTCTTCGGCCATGTGGTCGACGTTCTGGGCGTTGTCGCAACGATCCTCGGTGTGTCCGTCACCATTGGCTATGGCGTCAGCCAGTTCATTGATGGGCTCTATGCCATTACCGGGATGGGTTGGGTTATGGATCTGGGTGGCGAAGTTCCAACCCCCAGCAAAGTTGGTCTGATCTCGGGCCTCGTCGTCATCATGGGCCTGTCGATCATTTCGGCGGTTTCTGGTGTTGGCCGTGGTGTTAAGTATCTGTCCAACCTGAACCTGGTGCTATCGATCATTTTGCTGGGCACCTTCGTGGTGTTTGGTTCGTTTGTCTTTGCGTTGACGACTTACGGCACGGCCATGATCGACTATATCCTGCACTTCATCTCGCTTAGCTTTAACGCCTATGGTCCGCTATCGGCCGAAGCCTTCGCGGCGGCTCTGCCGACCGAAGCACAGGCGCATGCCGCTGATCTTATGGGTGGCGCAACCAATGCCTGGGGCAGCTTTGACGGCTTCAAGGGCGGTCTGGAAGGCGCAGCTGCCGAACTGGACGAAGCTACTCTGACCGCGGCCTATGCGGCAGGTGAGCAGGGGCGTCAGTTCGGTTGGCAGGCTGGTTGGACCACGTTCTACTGGGCTTGGTGGATCGCGTTCTCGCCCTTCGTGGGTCTGTTCCTGGCGCGTATCTCCAAGGGTCGTACGGTGCGTGAGTTCATCTTGGGCTGCGTGTTCGCGCCCGCACTGGTCTGCTTTGCCTGGATGACCGTTCTGGGTGGCACCGCGATTGATCTGGAACTGGCCGGTGCTGCCGAAGGCGCGATCATTGGCGCCTCGAACACCAACAAGCTGTTTGTAACGCTGTCCTACATGATTGACGGTGGGCTTCTGTCGATGCTGAACGTCATGTGCGTGATCCTGATCATGACCTTCCTGGTGACTTCGGCGGACTCGGGCATTCTGGTGATGAACACCATCATGTCTGGCGGTAGCCAGGAAACCGGCATCAAGCACCGTATCATCTGGGGTGTAATCCTGACGGCAGTGATCGGCGCGCTGATTCTGGCCGCGGGTGAAAACAACCCGATGGATGCGCTGCGCAATGCCATGATCATCGGAGCCTTGCCCTTTACCATGGTCATGGGGCTTATGATGGTTTCTTTGGCCAAGGCACTGTTCCGTGACAGCCAGCGCGATAAGCACGGCGTTGCGACGCAGGCCGCTGAATAAGCGTTCAGCCTAACTACTACTTCCAAGACATGCGCCGCCCCCAGATCGGGGCGGCGCTTTTTGTTTTGAGTAAAGGGTCGCTTCTTGCAAGCAGATATCGCAATCAGTGAGGCAGCAGTGTTCCGAATCCCCCAATTTGATACTTAAGATTGGAGGATTGCCCCATGAACATCCGAACCGCGTCCCGTGCAGGCGGACGCTCTGCCCGCCGCGCTTTACGCTCGGCCCCGAATTTTGAAATGCTGCCGGGCCTGACCCGCGGCATTCCCTTGTGCGAGGTAATGGACGCTGCACAAGTTGAACGCATCGACAACGCTTCGATGAATATTCTCGAAAATGTTGGTGTCCAGTTCCGCGACCCCATTGCTTTGGAGGACTGGAAACGGGTTGGAGCCAAGGTCGAAGGTGAATTGGTCTATCTGGACCGTGGACTGGTGCGCGAACTGATTGCCACCATTCCAAGCGACTTTACCTATCACGCGCGCGATCCGAAAAAGAATGTGCGACTGGGTGGCAAGCACTCGATCTTCGTGCCGATGACAGGTGCGCCCTTCCTGCGTGATCTGGACGATGTGCGCCGCAACCCGACGCTGGACGATCTGGCGATGTTCCACAAGCTGAGCCACATGATGCCCGCGCTGCATTCTTCGGCGCATCATATCGTAGAACCCTATGATCACCCGATCAGCCAGCGCCACCTGCGCATCACATATTCGTCGATGAAACACTCGGACAAGACGTTCATGGGCATGACCACCAGCCCCAAAAACGCCGAGGACGTGATGGATATGTGTGCGATCCTGTTTGGGGAAGAATTCCTTGAGGATCACCCTGTCACCACAGGCAATTGCAATGGTAACTCGCCCTTGGTGTGGGATGAAACCATGCTGGGCGCGATGCGGGCCTTCTGCCGCCGTAAGCAACCGGTGCTGTGCTCACCCTTTGTGCTGGGTGGTGCCAATACGCCCGCGTCTGTTCCGGCTACTGTGGCACAGCTGAATGCCGAGGCGCTGAGCGCGCTGGCCTATACTCAGGTAATCCGCAAGGGGGCTCCGGCGATCTATGGCCACTACCTTTCGACCGTGTCGATGAAGTCCGGCGCGCCGATGGCGGGCACGCCCGAGATCAGCCTGATGAACTTCATGATTGGTCAAATGGCCCGATATTACGATGTGCCGTGGCGCACGTCGAACACGTTGGGCGGGGCTAAGACGTTTGATGCACAGGCGGGATATGAATCTGCGACCACGCTTCAGGCAGTTGTCCATGCAGGGGCCAACTACATCTGGCACAGCGCGGGGTGGAATGAAGCCGGGATGCATTGTTCTGTCGCCAAGTTCATCGTTGATGCCGAGCAATGCGCCATGGCTTATCGCATGGCCGAGGGGCCGAAATGGCATGACTTCGATCAGGCCATTGCCGCGGTGCCGGATGTCGGGCCGGGCGGGCACTATCTGGGCCACCCGCACACGCAGGACAACTTCCAAAGTGCCTTCTTCATGCCAGAACTGTTCGACAATAACTCGATCGAACAATGGCAGGCCGAGGGCAGTGTCGAGATCACTGAACGCGCCCTGAACCGTGCCCGGTCTTTGCTGGCGGAATACGAGGAACCCAAACTCGATGAAGCCAAGAATGAAGCCTTGCTGGATTACATCGCGCGGCGAGAACGGGAAATTCCTGCAGCTGATGAATTGAATCAGAGCTACTAGAATAAACTCCCCGCAACTCACCCGCCCGGGCTACGGGCGGGCTTTTTCTTTCATAAACTAGCGGAAACGCGCAGTGAAAATCGCAGAAATACACATCTACAGCCACAACCTGCCGGTTCGGAATGGTCCATATACCATGGCACGGGCACAGGTTTGGTCTTTGGACACGACTTTGGTCAAACTGGTGGCTGAAAATGGCCTGATTGGCTGGGGCGAAACCTGCCCTGTTGGTCCAACTTATGCCGAGGCACACGCCACAGGTGCCCGCGCTGCGCTGGCGTTGATGGCACCTGACCTGATCGGGACCGAGTTGTTGCCCGTGACCTTGCATCGTCAGATGGACAGCCTGCTGAACGGCCATAACTATGCCAAGGCCGCCATTGATACTGCTGTGCATGATCTGCTGGGCAAGCAATATGGTGTCAGTGTTTCGAACCTGCTGGGCGGAGCTGTAACGGACAGGGTGCCATCTTATTATGCGACCGGGGTGGGTGCCCCAGACGATATTGCGCGTCTGGCGGCCGAAAAGCTGGCCGAGGGTTACCCTCGTTTGCAGATTAAGGTCGGCGGGCGTCCGGTCGAGATTGACATCGAAACGATCCGTAAGGTCTGGGAGGTCGTGCGCGGATCAGGGATGCGTCTTGCCGTGGACGGCAACCGTGGTTGGACTACGCGGGATGCGCTACGGGTCAGCCGCGAATGCCCGGATATTCCCTTCGTGATGGAGCAGCCCTGCAACACGACCGAAGATTTGCAGAAAATTCGCCCGCAGGTGTCGCATCCGATCTACATGGATGAAAGCAGCACCAGCCTCAATACGGTCATCACCGCCGCAGGCACCGGTCTGGTGGATGGGTTCGGCATGAAGGTCACACGGATTGGCGGGTTGCACCCAATGCGCGCATTTCGCGATCTGTGTGAGGCCCGTAACTTGCCTCATACATGCGATGACAGTTGGGGAGGAGATATCATCGCCGCGGCCTGCACGCATATCGGAGCGACAGTGCGGTCCGATCTGTGTGAGGGCGTCTGGTTGGCCGCGCCTTATATCGAGGGGCATTATGACCTCGAGAACGGAATTCAGATTGAAGGTGGCCACATTCAGGTGCCGACCGGGCCGGGGTTGGGCGTTGTGCCCGACGAAAGCCGTTTCGGCACACCAGTGGCATCTTTTTGATGGGAGATTGCATGAAATTCGAAGGGAAAACAGCGTTGGTCACCGGTGCCGCTGGCGGCATAGGTGCATCTCTGGTGCAGCGTCTGCGAGCGGAGGGTGCCCGTGTGGCCGTCGCAGATCGCTCGGTCGACGGTATTGAGGCGGACGCACATCTGCCGGGGGATCTGCTAGACGCTTCTTATGCGGACGAGTTGCCCCGGGCCGCCGCGGATGCGCTGGGCAGGCTGGATATCGTGGTCAATAACGCCGGGGTCATCTCGCGCGGGGCGGTGACTGAAACGACGGACCAAGATTGGGCGCTGTCGCTAGGCGTGAATGTCGAGGCCCCTTTCCGTATTTGCCGTGCCGCAATCCCGATCATGGCCGAAAACGGTGGGGGCGCCATCGTCAACACAGCCTCTTGCTGGGGTCTGCGGCCCGGTCCGAACCATGCTGTCTATTGCATGACCAAGGCCGCGATTGCTTCGCTAACCCAATGCATGGGTATGGACCACGCCCATCAAGGCATCCGCATCAACGCCGTCTGCCCGAATGAGGTGAACACGCCGATGCTGCGGTCGGGTTTCGCCAAACGCGGGTTTGATCCTGATACGGCGGTGGCGGAACTGGGCCAGACGGTCCCGCTGGGGCGTATTGCTGAGCCCGAGGATATTGCTGAAGTGGTGATGTTTCTTGTGTCGGACGCCTCACGTTATATCTGTGGTGCGTTGCTGGAAGTGAACGGAGGCAAACCTGTCTCATGACCCGATTTGAAGGCAAAACCGCCCTTGTTACCGGAGGGCGAAGCGGTATCGGTCGCGCCATTGCGCAGCGGCTTCGAGATGACGGTGCGCAGGTGTTCACCGCCCAACGCGGAGCAGACCCTGATTTTGATGGGATCGAGGCTGATTTCACCTCTCCCGACAGCCCGCTATCTGTTGTCGATCAGGTTGTCGACCAAGCAGGGCGGCTTGATATCCTGGTCAACAACGCGGGTATGATGCAGGAAGCCTCGGTCGAAGAGATGAGCCTGATAGATTGGCACCGCAACCTGACCGTCAATCTTACTGCGCCATTCCTTTTAATTAAGGCAGCACTGCCTCATCTGCGGCAGGTAGGCGGGTCGATCGTCAATATAGGCTCCATCGAAGGGCTGGGCAGTAATCCCGGCCACGCTGCCTATTGCGCATCGAAGGCCGGGTTGCACGGTCTGACGCGCGCAGTGGCCGTGGATCACGGGGTCGACGGGGTACGCTGCAACGCGGTCGCGCCGGGCTGGATTGATACCGGGCTGAACCTAGATTTCATCGCGTCGATGCCGGACCCACAAGCGTTTCAGGAAGACATCAAACGCATACATCCGATCGCCCGAACCGGCGCACCGGAAGAAGTAGCGGCGTTGGTGGCCTTTCTCGCCTCGGATGATGCCAGCTTCATTACCGGACAGGTCTACACTGTGGATGGAGGCCGCATGGCCAAACTGAGCCTGCCCTGAAGGGCGGGTTCACTCCTTGCCCGAGCGCCACTCTTTCCAGATCAGATAGCTGTTCGCGCCCAGCGACGCGAAAGGTTCGGGTGGAAGGCGCGGCGGCAATGGCTGTGCCAGGAAGTGACTGGCAATATTGGATTCGCCCTGAACCACCAGTTCAGCAACACCCATGCCCTGCAAGGTGCCACGGGCAATGCCCAGACCATTCTGACAGCAGGCCGAAAATACACCATCATCTATTTCGCCGAACGCGGCCGAGCCATTCCTGCTAAGGCACAGCATCCCAGCCCAGCGGTGTTCCATGCGCACGTTTGACAGATGCGGGAACCGCTCGCGGAATTTGCGGTCGTGCACCCAGCCTGCATTGCGCAGGCGCATCGGGCTGGTCTCAATCGTCGGGTGGAAGCTGGAGCATGTACGGATCAGGATGCGATCTCCATAGCTGCCCGAGATGCGTCGGACCGACGTGCCCATGGGGTTTGCGGGGGTCACGGACCAGCGCGACTGACCACCCAGCGTTGTGATTTGTTCGGGCGTCAGCGGTTCAGTCATCGACGCATAGAGACAGATATGCATCAGCCGTCGCTGGTAGAACCCAAAGCTTTCGAGGTGTCCGTTATTGGCCAGAATGATGCGTCCGGTCGTCACCTTGGCCTTGGCCGCCTTGACGACCCATCCGCGCCCCTGACGCTCAAAGCCCGTGACGGGGGAATTTTCGTAGACACCGATATTCTGTTCCATCCGCGACGAGAGGGCCCGGACATAGGCGGCAGGCTGGATCATTACCGTACCCGGCGCATAGAGGCCCGACGTATAATGAGGGCTGCCAGTGATCTCCTGCATTTGCTGCCGATCATACAGCGTGTGCGGCTCGCCCAGTCGGTCGAGATGCGCGGCAAAGTCTCGGTTATGGCGGTCGCCCAAACGCGTCGCGGCGGCGTTGAACTTGCCGCAAGGGTCGAACATCTCTTGCGGCAGATCACATTCCGAAGCGACGTCTGAAGCAAATGCGATGGCTTGGCGGTTCAGCGCAATCGCGGCGCGGTCCGCCTCCAGCCCAGCCCCGGCGTAATTGTCCGAAGACAAATCATGCGGCAGGTCGATCATGAACCCCGAGTTGCGCCCGGCAGAGCTTTCGGCGAACGGCCCGGCCTCCAGCAGGGTGATCTGCAGGTTGGGATCCAATTGCATCAGCCGTCGCGCGGCGGACAGGCCAGCAAAGCCACCGCCGATGATGGTGACATCAGCGGTGTGATCCTCGGTCAGTTCGGGCAGGGCCTGCTGAGGCGGCAGGATGGCGTTCCACCCTGCTGCACCTGTCTGCCGAGGCAGGCGTTTTGCTGTGTAGGCCGTCAATCGACGGCCTCATCGGCGTCGTCGGCGAGGTCGATCCAGATGGTTTTCAGCTGAGTGTACTGGTCGTGGGCGTGGACGGAGTTGTCGCGGCCGCCAAAGCCCGACTGTTTGTAGCCGCCGAAAGGTGTGGTGATGTCGCCCTCGCCAAAGCTGTTGACCGTCACGGTCCCCGCCCGGATGGCGCGGGCGCCGCGGATGGCGCGTTTGGCATTGGCGGTGAAGATCGAGGCACACAGACCATAATCGGTGTCATTGGCGATCCTGATGGCCTCGTCAAAGCCCGAGACTTCGATCACCGACAGGACGGGACCAAAGATTTCCTCTCGTGCCAAGGTGGCGTCGTTGCCGGGGACTTCGACCACAGTGGCCTCGATGAACCCGTTTTCGGCCTTGCCGCCGATCACGACATTCTCGGCCAGATCCAGATAGCTGCAGACCTTGTTATAGTGACCTTCACTGACCAACGCGCCCATGCGGGTTTCCGGGTCCAGCGGATCACCGATGTTCCATTGCTTGGCATGATGGGCGATGCGTTCCAGCAGTTCCGTCTTAACGTCCTTATGCACGATCAGGCGGGACGAGGCCGAGCAGTTCTCGCCCATATTCCAGAACGCGCCATTGACCACATGCGATGCGACGCGGTCTAGGTTCTCGGCATCGTCCATCACGATGGCGGGGTTCTTTCCGCCCATCTCAAGCACGACCTCTTTGGCGTTGCTTTCGGCAGAGTAGGTCAGGAACCGTTTGCCGGTCACCGTCGAGCCGGTGAACGACACCATGTCGATATCAATATGACGCCCGATGGGCTCGCCCACGTCGGCCCCGCCGCCGGGAACGATGTTCAGCACGCCGCGCGGCAGGCCAGCCTCCATCGCTAGTTCGGCCAGGCGCAAGGCTGTCAGCGTGGTCTCCGCCGCCGGTTTCACCACCACCGAACACCCAGCCGCGAGGGCTGGCCCGATCTTCCACGCCAGCATCAGCAGCGGGAAGTTCCACGGCAGCACCAGACCGACAACGCCAATCGGTTCGCGCACCACCATGGCGATGTGTTCATCGCTGGCAGGGCTCACCTGATCATAGATCTTGTCGATCGCCTCGGCGTGCCATTTCAGGCAGTGGATGGTCTCGGGTACGTCCACGGTTTCGCAATCATAGATGGTCTTGCCGCTGTCGATGCTCTCCATCACGGCCAGTTCCCGCGCGTTGCGGGTCATCAGCTTGCACAGCCGGATCAAAACATCCTTGCGGTCCGAAGGGTGCAGTTTCGACCAACGGCCATCGTCAAACGCCTCACGCGCCTTTTCGACGGCAAAGTCCACATCCGCCGCGCCGCAAGCGGCGATATCGGCCAGCTTGTCGCCGGTGGCTGGGTTTACCGTTTCGAACGTCTGACCTGAGATCGTCGGGCGGAACGCGCCGTCAATGAAGGCACCTGTGGGCAGGGTCAGGCCTGCGGCGATGGATTTGTATTCGTCCTGTGTCAGCAGATCCATGTTTCTTACCCTTCCGCCACAATATCTGCGATTGTCTTCTTCAGCACACTCGTCACCTGTTCCAACGCACGCTTGTCGTCCTTGTTCAGACCTTTCAGCGGAGGCCGCATGGCGCCCGCGTCGATCCCATTCATGGTCACGCCATGTTTGATGGTCTGGATGAACTTACCGCCCTGTTCCAGCACCCGCATCAGCGGCATCATCGCGCTCATGATCCGGCGGCCCTTGGCAAAATTGCCTTCGATCACGCAGGCGTTGTACAGCGCCACATGCTCTGCCGGCAGGAAGTTCGACCCGCCGCAAACCCAGAAAGGTGCGCCCCAGGCAAAAAACTCCAGCGCCTGATCGTCCATGCCACAGCCCAGTTGGATATGCGGATAGTCGCGGGCCAGCAGGTGCACCCGGTTGATATCGCCCGAGCTTTCCTTGATGCCGCAGAAGTTGCGGCTGCGACCCACACGATCCAGAAATTCTTCGCCCATCATCGTACCGGTGCGGTGCGGATAGTTGTACAGCATCACCGGCAGATCGGCTGCCTTGTCGATGGCCAGCGCATTCAAGGCATTTTCCCGATCAGTTGGTACCGAATAGGGCGGGCTGGCCAGCAGGATCGCATCCGCGCCGATTTCGCGCGCGCCGGAGGCCAACGCAATCGAGTCCGGCGTAAGCATCGCGCCAGTACCTACAACCAGGGGCAGGCGCCCCTTCAATCGTTCATGAGTGAACTTCGCCAGATCCAGCCGTTCCTCAACGGTCTGGGCATAGTTTTCACCGGTTGAACCGCCTGAGATCAGGCCATGCACGCCATTCTCGATCAGGTATTCGATCACGTCAGACAATGCGTCCCAGTTCACGCTGCCATCGTCATGATGGGGTGTAACCACGGGGGTATAGATTCCCTCAAATCTGAAAATCGGGTTCATTCTGTCCTCATGCGGGTTTCGAAAGGGGCAGGGTGCCCATAGGGACATTCAACGCGTCAGGCATTACGAACAGCTCGATCTGATCGCGTGACAGGTTCCAGTGGTCCTCGGCCAGCTGCGCAGCAGCTGCCTCATCGCCCGCCTCGATGGCAGCAATGATGGCGTCATGCTGAAGGCTGGCTTCGGACAGTTTATCGGCCATCTTCGCCGTTTGCGGATGATAGAAGGTCATGCCGATCCGCGCGTGATCAATCAGTAGCCGATTGAACGACGGCAGAAGGTAGACATTTCCCGACATCTCGCCAGTCACGTCATGGAAGCGATTGTTCGCCAGTGCACGATCCTCGGCTGACCCAGTCCGCAATGCCGCCTTGAACGCCTGTTGCGCGTCTTTCAGGTCATCAATCTGGGCACGCGTAGAGTTCTGTGCCGCCAGCCGCAGAATTGCGCTGTAGACCATCGGCGCAGCCAGAAAGAAATCGCGCAGGGTGGTATAGGACATTTCAGATACCCGCGCGCTGCGGTTGGTGCGCAGGTCCAGATAACCTTCGCCTGCCAACTGACGAAACACTTCACGCAGGGGAGTCCGAGACAAGCCGAAAGCGTCAGAAAGGTGCGCCTCGTCCAAATCGGTGCCGGGTTGCAATCGCAGGGTCAGGATCGACGCCCGCAGGTGATCCCTGAACGCATCTTTGCGGGATTTGGTGTCGTCTTTCATCCTATCTCCTTTGCTGCACTGGCACGAATCGCAAGGGCACCATGCAATCTTTCTGTACGTTAAAAAAATACAACTTGTATACAGTAAAGAATCGTGCAGCATAGATCATCGACCACGCCAAGCTGAATGGGACACCCATGCGCCAACCGCGCCACATTACTTTCATCCTGATCGAGGAATTCTCGCACCTTGCCTTTTCCTGCGCAGTCGAGCCGCTTCGGATTGCAAATCTGGTTAGTGGGGAAGATCTGTATGAGTGGACGTTCCTCTCGGAACATGGCGAGCAGGCAGTGTGTTCGAATGGCTCGATCACCTTGGTGCACGGCGGGTTGGACGCCCTGCCGAAAACCGATCAGTTGTTTGTGCTGTCGGGTATCCATATGCGAAGCCATGTTACGCGGCCGCTGCTTGCCATGTTGCGTCGTGAGCGGGCAAGGGGCACCCCCATCGGTGCGCTGTGCTCGGGTGCATGGCTTTTGGCCGAAGCGGGATTTCTGGTTGGGATGCAGGCCGCGATCCATTGGGAATACCACGACGCTTTCATGGAGGCCTTCCCAGAGGTGAATCTTGTCCGTAGCGTCTTTGTAGCTGATGAAAAACACATCACGGCTTCGGGCGGTACGGCCACAGCCGACCTTATGCTGCACCTGATCGAACGTGATCACGGTGAAGAGCTGGCCATCGCAGTGGCCGATCAGATGGTTTACAACGCTGTGCGCAATGCCACTGCCAAACAGCGAGTATCGCTGCAATCGCGCAATGGGATGCGAAATGCGCATCTGGCCAGCGCGATCCAAATTATGCGGGACTGCATCGAGGCACCCGTATCCCCATCGAAAATCGCTGACGATCTGGGAATATCGACCCGACAGCTGGAGCGGTTGTTTGGCAAATACCTGAACACGTCCCCCAAAAAGTACTTCATGGAGCTGCGCCTGGAGCGCGCCCAAAAGCTGTTATTGCAGACCGAGTCCTCGGTGACCGAAGTTGCGATGGCTTGTGGATTTGAAAGCCCGGGTCATTTTTCGCGGGTGTATCGGTCCAGTTTTGGCGTTACGCCGCACGCGCAAAAAAGCAAGATAGACTGAGTAATAGCGACGGGGGGAGCTGCTCTGAACCTCGGCGAGCCCGGTTGGTCAGGCGCTCACCCCCATATTCCCGCTCGTACCCCCTCGTTAAATTCAAACTCGTAAACTGATCAGCAGGATTAGGTATTGATAGGCGACAAAAGGGGCATAACTTCTGCGAGAACGTGTCAGATATATGTATCTTTTGGTCGAAAACTGTTGGCTTTGCCCTATTTGAGATGGCTCCTAACTGCATCAGATAGGTAAAAATGTATGCTATAGATCGATTATGTTTGCGTTTAATGTAAGTTTGTGGGCTTTTTTGTTGCGCCAATAAAGGACGTTTTCTGCAAAAAAATGGCGCTAAATCGCAACCAAATTTTATTAAGAGTTTCCATGTCCTCATCAGTTGTAAGACTTGGAGGACGGATATGAATTTGGAATCTCACGAAGCCGCAGTCGAATTTGCGCCGCGTGTGATCTCGATCGCCAAGCGTGAGCAGCAGATTTGCCAAGCATCCAAAGCTGCCGAGGCGGCATTCGAGCGAATTTCTTGTATGGCCACGGATAGCCTCCCGGTCCGCGGCGAATTGCAGGGTCGAGTGTTTTCCATTTTCCGCTGGTATTTCCTGTCGGCCTTTTGCACGCGCCTTCTTACCGACGCCGCGCATCGGCTTGAGCATCAGACCCTGCAGGTATCCGTAGACATTTTCAGTGCAGTTAAAATGGTTCTGACAGACAGCGAAATCGAACGGTCAATGGCCTTGGTCGGTGCAGAGCGAACATCTCCTGCGCTGGCGAGAGCGAACGACATTGGGTGCAGGGGGCACACGGTGGGCTGGGTCGCCGCCGGGTTGCACGAAAAGGGCCATGATCTCCCGCCGGAGATTCAGAATGCGCTGGCTGGTGCGCTCGCGGCTTCGGCGAGGATCAACTGATTGGCAAAGTGCAATGCATCTTCGGGGGCTCGCGACAAGCCTCAAGAGTCCGCAATTCCCTTCACTCGAACGCAATCTGCGTCTTTTGCTGGTTGCCAATGGTGGGTTCCGCCCGAAACAGAGGGAAGTTCAGGGCCGCAGGACAGTAAATGATGCACCTTCAGATAGAAATCTCGCGATGCTTCAGAACGACGATGGAGTACATGCGCTTATAACTTTGCAAGGCGTGTCTCCGGCATTCCGAAATCTGTGTGGCAGAATGCTGGAAAAATAATACGCATCTCCGGGGCCCAGCACCCTGGACTGCCCGTCTACGGTAACTTCTAGTCGGCCTTCGACGACAACTGCGCATTCCTCACCTTCGTGAGATAGGTCAGATCGACCTGAGTCGGCACCAACGTCATACTCTTCGATTAACATCTGCAGCTTTCGGTCTCGGCGCTCACCCGCGACAAGCAGGTAGGAAACGCCGGGTGATCCAAGATCACGCATGCTGCTGTGGGGGAAATAGAAGCTATCCTCGTTTTTGAGTTCAAAGCTGAAAAAGAACCCCAGATTGATATCGACCCCCGCGAGAATTTTCTTTAATAATGCAACAGAAGGTTGAGTCGATCCACTTTCAATTTGGGAGATCGTACCGCTACCTACTCCTGCTCGTTTGGCCATCTCGCGCTGACTGAGTCCTTTGGACGTTCGAATCAATCGTAGTCGCCTTGCGGTTTCCAGATCAGATTTTGAAGAGTTGCTCATGGTGATTTCCTGCTTGTGATCGAAAGCACTTTAAGCAGCCACGGACTGTTTTTCAATAACTTACAGATTTCCATAAAGCCGGGTGTGCGTGATGCGCTAACTCTGCAAGTATCTTACATCTAATGAAATTCTGCTTCATGGGGAATGGACGTGCTCGATCAAGCCAACACAATGTCATCTTTCTGGATGCCGTTTTCGGCTAATCGCGATTTCCTTCGTGAACCAAGAATGATTCAGTCGGCTGACGGGATGTACTACACCAGTTCCGATGGCCGCAAGGTCATGGATGGTACGGCCGGGCTGTGGTGCGTCAACGCAGGCCACCGTGACCCGCTTATCGTTGAGGCAGTTCAAAAACAGGTCCATGAACTGGACTACGCACCTAACTTTCAGTTCTCCCACCCTCAGGCGTTTGAGTTGTCGACGAAACTGACAGCGATGATGCCTGAGGGATTAAACCACGCCTTCTTCACCA
Organism: Ruegeria sp. BB7; assembly: GCF_056539365.1. Taxonomy (NCBI): domain Bacteria; kingdom Pseudomonadati; phylum Pseudomonadota; class Alphaproteobacteria; order Rhodobacterales; family Roseobacteraceae; genus Ruegeria; species Ruegeria sp. BB7. The sequence goes on from NZ_JBQFUV010000009.1 coordinate 20,159, forward strand.
ACTCGGGTTCCGAGTCCGTGGATACGGCACTCAAAATTGCGCTGCATTACCACCGGATGCGCGGTGATGGCGCACGCACACGTCTGATTGGGCGTGAGCGCGGGTACCATGGGACCGGCTTTGGCGGTATCTCCGTCGGTGGCATCGTGAAGAACCGCATGCATTTCGGCACACTTCTGACCGGTGTCGATCATCTCCGCCATACGCATGATCTGGAGAGAAACGCATTCTCACGCGGTTGCCCGAAACACGGTGCCGAGCTGGCAGATGATCTGGAGCGGTTGGTCGCACTGCATGACGCGTCAACCATTGCGGCCGTCATCGTTGAGCCGATGGCCGGGTCTACCGGTGTGCTTCTGCCACCGAAGGGATACCTGCAACGGCTTCGTGAAATCTGCGACCGACATGGCATCCTGCTGATCTTTGACGAGGTTATTACCGCGTTCGGACGTTTGGGTGCGGCGACAGCTTCTGAGTATTTCGAAGTTAAGCCAGACATCATCACAACAGCCAAAGGTCTGACCAACGGGGTTATTCCGATGGGTGCGGTTATTGTGTCCGACGCGATCTATGACTCGGCGATGGAAAACGCCGATGCGCCTATCGAGTTGTTCCATGGATACACATATTCAGCCAACCCGGTGTCGTGTGCTGCGGCCCTGGCGACGCTGGAAAGCTACGAGAAGAACGATCTGTTCCGCCGCGCTGCTTTGCTGTCGCAGCCCTGGGAGGATCAGCTTCACAGCCTCAAAGACCTGCCGAATGTCATCGATATTCGTAATCTGGGCCTGGTGGGCGCAATCGAACTTGCACCGCGTGACGGTGCGCCGGGTGCGCGGGGCTATGACGCGATGAAGCGCGCCTGGGATGCTGGAATAATGATCCGCGTCACCGGCGATATCATCGCCTTGTCGCCGCCGCTGATCATCTCGGAACCAGAAATAAACAAACTATGCCAAACACTTGGAGAGGTACTGGCGGACTTGCCATAACTCTTGACTTACAACTCCTAAAAGGACTGAGATCATGAAAGACGCATCCCCGATCACATTGATCGGTCATTACATCAATGGCCAAATTACCGCTCCTTCCGGCGAAACCACGCAGCCGGTGTACAACCCTGCAACCGGTGCTCAGACCGGCGAGGTTTCTCTGGCAACCGTCGAAACGGTTGACGCTGCAGTGGCCGCTGCTAAAGCAGCATTCCCAAAGTGGTCGAACACTCCCCCAATCCGTCGCGCCCGCCTGATGAACAATTTCCTGGCTCTGGTGCGCGAGCATAAGGACGAATTGGCCCGTGCCATTACCGTCGAGCACGGCAAGGTTTTCACCGACGCTCAGGGCGAAGTTGAGCGCGGTATTGATATCATCGAGTTTGCCTGCGGCATTCCGCAACTCCTCAAGGGCGATTACACGGAACAGGTGTCTACTGGTATGGACAACTGGACTACGCGCCAGGCATTGGGTGTAGTGGCCGGGATCACTCCCTTCAACTTCCCGGTCATGGTTCCGATGTGGATGTTCCCAATCGCCATCGCCGCAGGCAATACCTTTATCCTGAAGCCGTCGCCGACCGATCCGTCTGCTTCGCTGCTGTACGCCGATCTGATGAAAAAGGCTGGCTTCCCCGACGGTGTGTTCAACGTCGTGCAGGGTGACAAGGTTTCCGTGGATGCGCTTTTGGATAACGACGACGTGAAGGCGGTGTCCTTCGTCGGTTCGACCCCGATCGCGAACTACATCTACGAAGTGGGCGCGCGTAACGGTAAACGTGTTCAGGCTCTGGGTGGCGCAAAGAACCACATGCTGGTTATGCCCGATGCGGACATGAACAAAGCAGCGGACGCGCTGATCGGTGCAGCTTATGGTTCGGCTGGCGAGCGCTGCATGGCGATCTCGGTTGCCCTGCTGGTGGGCGATGCCGCTGATAAACTGATCCCGGTTCTGAAAGAGCGTGCCGAAACACTGAAAGTCAAAAACGGTATCGAGCTTGACGCTGAGATGGGCCCGATCGTCACTGCTGCTGCACGCGAGCGGATCAAGGGTTACATCGACTCGGGCGTTGAAGAAGGCGCGGATCTGCTGGTCGATGGCCGTGATTACACGGTCGAAGGACATGAGGAAGGCTTCTTCCTGGGCGGCACCCTGTTTGACAACGTCACCACTGACATGAAGATCTACAAGGAAGAGATCTTTGGCCCGGTTCTGTCCTGCGTTCGCGTTTCGAGCTTCGCTGAGGGCCTGCAGCTGATCAACGATCATGAATTCGGCAACGGCGTGTCCCTGTTCACCCGTGACGGTAACGCTGCACGTGAATTCGGCAAGCAGGTTCAGGTCGGTATGGTCGGTGTGAACGTTCCGATCCCGGTTCCGATGGCTTGGCACGGATTTGGCGGCTGGAAGAAGAGCTTGTTCGGCGACATGCACGCCTATGGCGAAGAGGGTGTTCGTTTCTACACCAAGCAGAAATCCATCATGCAGCGCTGGCCTGAAAGCATCTCGGAAGGTGCCGAGTTCGTCATGCCGACGGCTAAGTGATCATCCTGTCTAAGGAGTGAAGAAAATGTTCATTGGTGTTCCCAAGGAAATCAAGAACCACGAGTACCGCGTTGGCCTGACGCCCGAGAGCGTCGCCGAGCTGGTGTCGCACGGCCACAACGTTCTTGTTGAAACCAATGCCGGTATCGGCATTGGGGCTGATGATGATGCCTATCGTGCCGCTGGTGCCGAGATTGCCGAAACCGCAGCCGACATCTTTGCCAATGCAGAGATGGTAGTGAAGGTGAAGGAACCTCAGGCCGTAGAGCGCGCCATGCTGCGCGAAGGTCAAATCCTCTATACATATCTGCACTTGGCTCCCGATCCAGAGCAGACCAAAGATCTGGTCGACTCGGGCGCGGTTTGCATCGCCTATGAAACTGTGACCGACGACAATGGCGGCCTGCCATTGCTGAAGCCGATGAGCCAGGTTGCAGGACGTATGTCGATCCAGGCTGGTGCGAGCGCTTTGGAAAAAGCCAAAGGCGGTCTAGGTGTGTTGCTTGGCGGCGTACCCGGCGTGAAGCCTGGCAAGGTTGTGGTTATCGGCGGTGGCGTCGTTGGCTTCAACGCAGCCCAAATGGCTGTCGGCTTGCATGCGGACGTGACCATTCTGGATCGCAGCCCTGCAGTTCTGGAAAAGCTGGAAAACCATTTCGAGGCATCGGCTAAGGTTGTCTACTCGACCAAAGCTGCGCTGGAGGAAGAGGTTATCAATGCTGATCTGGTTGTTGGTGCGGTTCTGATCCCGGGTGCTGCTGCGCCCAAGCTGGTCACGCGCGAACTGATCTCAAAAATGAAACCCGGTGCGGTCGTCGTGGATGTGGCGATCGACCAGGGGGGCTGCTTTGAAACATCCAAAGCCACCACTCACGCAGACCCCACTTATGTTGTCGACGATGTAGTTCACTACTGTGTCGCCAACATGCCCGGCGCTGTTGCGCGCACGTCTACCTACGCGCTCAACAACGTCACCCTGCCGCATGCACTGGCCATCGCCAATAATGGCTGGAAGCAGGCGCTTGCGGACAATCGTCACCTTATGAACGGCCTGAACGTGGCCCATGGTAAGGTGACATACAAGGCTGTGGCAGATGATCTCGGATATGAGTTCGTTGCCCCGGAACTTTGCTGACATCAGCAAATAAACGCCCGCTTCAGCATGCTGCTGGGCGGGCGTTACTCGTCAACTAGGAGGAGATACTCGATGAGTTTCAATAAATTTACAACAGGCATGGCAGCTGGCGCACTGAGCGTACTGATGTCGACGGCTGCATTTGCAGAAGACATGACTCTGCGTTTTGCAGGCGTGTTCCCGATCGATCACCAGGGCACCAAAATGATGGAGCAGGTCGCAGCAGACGTTGCAGCTGCTGACGTTGGCCTGAAGATCGAAGTTTTCCCGGCCAACCAGCTGGGTTCGGGCGAGGCGCTGTTCGAAGATGTCGCACGCGGCAACATCGATCTGGCATCGGCCTTTATCTATGCAGACACTGACCCCCGTCTGGAATTCCTGTCGATGCCGTTCCTGCTGGGCGGTTGGGATGACATGGAAAGCACCTTGCTGAACATGGATTCCGAGTTCAACACCATCCTGCAAGAGATCACCGACGAATACGGTGTCCGAGTGATGGCACAGAACCCCGAAGGGTTCATCGGTATCGTTGCTTCGCAAGAGCCAGACAACTGGAACAACTTTGACGACAAAGGCATGAACATTCGTGTTTGGTCGTCCAGCGTTGTGAAGTCGATGGTTGAAGAGCTGGGCTTCCAGGCAACCACCATGGCATGGGGTGACATCTTCCCGGCGCTTCAAGCCGGTATCGTTGATGGCGCGATCTGCTGCACCAAGACCGCAACCTACTCGATCTTCGCCAAGTCGGATGTTGGTACCCACTTCGTCGAGTACAACTCGATCTCGGAACTGACAACCTTCTACGCGTCGCAGCGTACACTGGACAAGCTGAACGAAGAACAGGCTGCCGCACTGCAGGCAGCATTGACCAAAGCTTCGGAAGACTTCTTTGCGTATAACCGCGAGAATGACGAAGTATTCGGTCAGAAACTGCTGGACAAAGGCTACACCATCCTGCGCCTGAATGACGAAGAGCAGGCTGCGATGGCCAAACACGTTCAAGAGACTGTCTGGCCTGCAATGGCCCAAAGCGTTGGTCAGGACATCATCGACCGCCTGCTGGCAGCTAAAGCACAACAATAAGAAATAAGAAAAGGGCCAGCAAATCAGTTGGCCCTTTTTCGATCTTTAGCTCAACAGAGGGAGGGAGAAAGATGTCTAGCTCACCAGCTGAGCACACAGTGGTCATTGAAAGCGCAGAAAACAAAACCTCGCAAAAGATCACTGATGAGCTGCCAGTTGCTATCGGATACCCGTTGAAAGCAGTGGCATTCGTCATGAGACAGATTGTTACGTTTGCCGGTTTCCTGATGGCATTCACATTTGGCGCCGTTGTTGTCATCCGCTATGGATTTGGTGGAGACCTTTTTGCCTACGAAGAATGGCTTCTCGGCATCAGCATCATTGGCTTTTTCGCAGGTGCTGTTCTGGCCTCTGCCCGCAACTTGCACATCAACGCGGATATTCTTGGGATTGTGATTCAAAACCCCCGGCTCATCTGGTGGCGTGGCTTTGTCGTCCTGACAGTTGAGGTGCTTGTGATCCTGTTCCTCATGTACGCGTGCTATGTCTCGCTGCTTGATGACTTCTCATTCCCCCGGCTGCGCGCGACCCCGGTGCTGCGTATTCCATTCGTAACCTGGCGGATTTTCATCATGGTGGCCTTTGGCTTTATGGCTACGTTCACGGCTGCATATTTGTACGTGCATATCCGTAAGGGGCTGGGTCTGCCCCTGAGATCAGAAATGCAAAAAGGAGAAGCCCAATGATCATCGGAGGAAGTCTTCTTATTGTCTGCTTTATGCTGCTGTTGGGCGTTAGCGTCTATGTAGCATTCGGATCGGTTTTGATTTTCATCGCCCTTGTTGGTGATCAATCCATCACCGGCTACTTGCCGACCGGTTCTACCGGAATTCGCTCACTGGTGCTTCTGGCGATTCCGCTCTTCATGATCGCAGGCGGCATCATGGAAAAAGGTAAGATTGCTGCACCACTCGTCTCGCTGGCTGAGATGTTCATTGGACATGTCAAAGGTGGACTGAGCGCTGCGGGCGTCTTGGCCTGCGGTGTGTTCGGCTCCATTTCCGGCAGTGCGAACGCGACACTGACCTGTATTGGCGGCATTATGATGCCTCACCTTAAAAAGGCCAACTATCCGGGTGGGCAATCGGCTGCGCTGATCGTGGCGGCAAGCCCGCTGGGTTTGTTGATCCCGCCAAGCTCGTCGCACATCCTGTATGGCTGGGTTGCGCAACAACACGTGCTGAAATGCTTCTTGTCCACTGTCATTCCCGCGATGATCCTGATCACGCTTTTGATTGTGGTCAATCAGTTCATGCTGCGGAAGTATGACAACATCAACCTGACGGAACGTCCCAAGCCGTTTCTGCCAACCTTCGGTGTACAGGCACGCCTGGCCGGACCGGCGCTGATGATGCCGCTGATCATTCTGGGCGGGATCTATGGCGGCATCATGACGCCAACCGAAGCCGCCGGTATCGCCGTGGTTTACTCGATCCCGATCGCGATCTACTTCTACCGTGGCCTGACCTGGAAGACGCTGGCTCAGACCATCCAGAATTCGGGCGTTACGATTGGTGTGGTCATGGTCATGATCTTCATGGTTCTGATCGTGTCGGACAACCTGATCTCGCAAGGCGCACCTCAGCTGGCCAAAGATATGGTTTACTCGGTGTCGGACAATCCGATTGTGATCCTTCTTATGATCAACGTCGTGATGATCCTGATCGGGATGCTGATGGACGATATTTCGGGTCTGCTGCTGGCAACACCGATCTTGCTGCCCATCGCCCAGAGCACCGGCATGGATCCGATCCATTTCGCGGCCGTAATCGGTGTGAACCTGGGTATGGCGAATATCACACCTCCTACAGCGCCATTGCTGTATCTTGGTGCTCAGGTCTGTGATGAGCCGGTTTCGCGTATGCTGTGGCCAACCTTGGTCTTCATCGTATTCGCTTGGCTTCCGACCCTGATGCTGACCACTTTCGTGCCAGAGCTCGCGCTCTTCCTGCCTGACCTTCTGCTGGGTCGGTAACTGCGCGAAAGTGTAAATACCACGTCTTGTATCGATGGACGCACCCCAAGTTTAGGTTTGGGGTGCGTGTTATCTCCCTTAAAAACAAGGTAGGGGAGACAAGTCTAAAACAGAAATGTGGAAACCTTTAACAAGAGGTTAGAAATGTACAGCAATATCTTAGTAGCGCTCTCTCTTGAGCATGGCATCAGTGAACCTGCTCTTGCGGCAGCGCGCGCCCTGCTCTCGGAAGGCGGAAAAATCACCGCGGCCCATATTCATGAACCTCCAAATAGACAGATCATGTACTACATGGATGAAGGGATCGCTGAAAAATCTCTCGAGAAGGCGAAGGCGAGCTTGGCTGAACGCCTGAAAGACGAAGCCGAAGTCTCTTCTGTCTTGATCGAAAGCCAATCGGCAGGCCGCGCAATTACGGAATACGCCAACAAACACGGCATCGACTGCATTGTACTCGCGTCGCACAAACCCGGAATGAAAGACTTCTTCCTAGGTTCAACAGCCGCTCTCGTCGTGCGCCACGCTCGGTGCTCAGTGCATGTGCTCCGCGTGTAAACCTTACCAACGTATAAAGTTGCCCAAATCGCCCTGTGAATATCTTCTGTGATAGTCACGGGGCTGGCAAACGCCCCAGGAAAATAGCAGCAACCTGTCAATTCAACCTAACTCTTGCGGGTTCTGGAAATATAGGTGAGGCCGTGCCCGCACGGTAATTTTCGTGCTCGCCTGTCACTCGCGACCCTGCGAGGACAATACGCCCGATAGGGTGCCTTCACTCGCTGCACAGCTAGAAGTCGCAAAAACGCCCCTTCGTTGATGTTTCGGCTTTAAAACTCCAATGCTTAGTTCTGAGCGTTCTGCTTTTGGTCCGAATGCTGGCTGGGATTGGCTGACCATTCTGCGCATTGGTTTTACCCGGACTGATGGCAAGTTCTACACCAACCTCCCAGGTTTTATATTGAACGGCAAAGAATGCCTTTGTCGCCGACACTTGTAAGTATAACAGATTATACAGAGATTCTGCGAGCCGAACGGAATGACAGCGACTATGCCACTACATGAATCTGGGGCTGCTCATCCTCAAGATAAAGCCGAAGGGGTGTATTGGCTTCAGGATTTGCCTTCGCCCAGTGCGCGCCCAGAAGTCCCTTTGCAGAAGGTCGATGTCGCCATTGTCGGATCTGGATATACCGGACTGAATGCGGCATTGGTGACGGCCCGGGCGGGAAGATCGACGTTGGTTCTTGATGCAAACGACGTTGGTTGGGGCTGCAGTACAAGAAACGGTGGCCAGATCAGCACCAGTATCAAGCCTGATTTTGAGAAACTCAGCGCGCGTTACGGGCCAGAGAGAGCCAGAGGTATTCGCCAAGAAGGCATTAATGCTCTGAACTGGATTGATGATTTCCTTCGAACTGAGCGGATCAATTGCGGTTTCGTGCGATGCGGACGGTATCACGCGGCTCATACGCCTAAGCATTATGAAGGGCTGGTGCGTCTTGCGGAAAAGCTGAACAAGACCGAAGGTGCGGATGCTTATGCGGTTCCGCGAGACGATCAGCATGGTGAACTGGGCTCGGACGCCTACTTTGGCGGAGTCGTCTACCCGCATCATGCTTCCCTGGATCCTGCGAGGTATCACCGTGGCTTGTTGGAAAAAGCGATAGAGGCTGGTGTACATGTCACAGGCAATTGCCGGGTCGATACGGTAGAGAAAAACCCCAATGGATTCCTTTTGCAAACATCGAAAGGCGTGGTGCAAACACGAGATGTAGTGGTCGCCACTGGCGGCTACAGCGGGCCACTTTGCAAATGGTTGCAGCGCCGCATTATTCCGATCGGCAGCTATATCATTGCAACCGACCCTCTGCCCGCGCACTTGATGGATGAATTGTTGCCAACGAACCGCATCGTCAACGACACCTGCAAGGTTGTCTATTATTACCGAACCTCTCCTGACAGGACGCGTATTCTGTTTGGGGGGCGTGTCTCAGCCAAGGAAACCGACCCATCCGTCAGTGGCCCGAAACTACATGCTGATATGTGCCGGATTTTCCCGCAGCTGGCCTCTTACGGATTCTCAAATTCTTGGACTGGTACTGTGGGATATACCTTTGATGAGTTGCCTCATATCGGGGTTCATGACGGCATGCACTATGCGATGGGGTATTGTGGTACAGGTGTGTCTTTGGCCAGCTACTTGGGTATGCGGGTTGGACAGAAAATTCTTGGCAAGGCTGCGGGTAAAACTGCCTTGGACGGGTTACCCTTTCCCACCCGACCGCTTTATCGCGGTAATCCATGGTTTCTGCCCGCTGCCGTGACCTGGTACAGGTGGATTGATAAAATCCAATACAGGCAAGCCAGCCGCATGAAATGACGGTCGTCGGCAAGCAGTCGGCGTATTTACCCAAACTTCGGCAATATGGAGCCAATCGAGAAGAACGTTCTCTTATAAAGCTTTTGGGAAAGGTGAGATGGTGGAGCCTAGGGGAGTCGAACCCCTGACCTCTTGCATGCCATGCAAGCGCTCTCCCAACTGAGCTAAGGCCCCATCAAGGTACTGCCGAAGCAGTGGACGGACGTTTATGAGACGACGGCGGTTAGTGCAAGTCCAAAAAATGGAAAATGCTAAAAACTTTCCAACCTACGTCCAGGTCGACATGAGGCGGCGGCAAGCCGCCTCTTGCCGGTTTTAGTTTTCGTCTTCCGACGACATGTCAGTGATATCGTCCAACGAGACCTTGTCATTGTCTTCGTCATCATCGTCCAACAGATCATCATCCAGATCGACATCGACATTGTCGTCATCATCCAGAACCAGATCGTCCTCCGACGCGTTCTCACGCGCTTTGGCCGAGGCTGCATCTTCTGCATCCGCAGCGATCATTCGGCTTTTGCCGGTCTCAAGCTCCACGATCTCGCCAGTGTAGGGGCTAACGATCGGGTCCTTGTTCAGGTCATAAAACCGCTTGCCAGTGGTCGGGCAAACGCGCTTTACACCCCATTCTTCCTTGGGCATCTCAAATCCCCTTGATATCAGGTGAGTCGTAGTAATGATTCAGGTCACGTGCCACATGCAGCGGGCACTGTCAAAGCCTTTGAGCAGGAGAAACAGGCATATGGGAGATCACGCACTGCCCGGCAGGCCTCCGGTGGCGCTGACGCTGCGAAAATCGGCGCGGGCACGGCGGATCAGCCTGCGAATTTCGCAATTGGATGGACGGGTTACACTGACTTACCCTCAGGGTGTGCCCGAGGCCGAAGCGCTGAGTTTCGCCCGAACGAAAGAGGGCTGGATACGCCAACACCTGCAGGATCGTCCCGACCCGGCGGTGGTTCAATTCGGTCGGTCCATACCCGTCGAGGGGGTCGAGCGACGAATCGTTCCAGCGCCTGGCCGACGGGTCCAACTGCGTGGCGATGAGATCGCAGTTCCCGAGGGGGCGGAGGCAAGGCGTCTTGCCCGATTTCTTAAAGAGTTGGCGCGGGATCGTTTGACCGGAGCCTGCGACGATTACGCGGCGATGCTGGGTTGGTCTTATTCCAGCCTGACGATCCGCGATACCAGATCCCGCTGGGGATCGTGCAGTTCTGCCGGGGGTCTTATGTTTTCATGGCGGTTGATCCTCGCCCCACCAGAAATCCTGCACTATGTGGCCGCGCATGAGGTGGCACATCTGGTCGAGATGAACCATTCACCGGCCTTTTGGGAACAGGTGGAACGGATATTCGGGGACTACCATACGCAACGGCGCTGGTTGCGCGACAACGGAGCGTTACTGCATCAGTACCGATTTGACGCAGCAGTGAGTTGACCCAGCGCATATTTGTGATCACATGAGAGTATGTTGACTGCACGTCCTTCAGAATCGCAGACTGCCACGCATGACAAGGTCTACCGCGCCTTGCGTTCACGTATCATGCACGGAGAAATGGCACCGGGGCAGGCGTTGACTCTGCGGGGGATTGGCAAGGAATTCGGTGTTTCGATGACCCCCGCGCGTGAGGCCGTACGGCGATTGGCAGCAGAAGGGGCGTTGTTCCTGTCGACCTCGGGCCGTGTCTCAACACCCGAGTTGACCAATGACCGGATCGAGGAACTGGCAGCCCTGCGCGCATTGCTAGAGGTCGAGCTGGCTAGCCGGGCGTTGCCGAGGGCACATATGGCACTGATCGACCGGCTGCAGAGCATCAACATGAACGTGGCCGAGATGGTCACCAAGCGGGATGCTGTCGGCTATATCCGTACCAATCTGGAATTTCACCGCACGCTGTATCTGCGGGCGCAGGCCCCGGCCATGCTGGCGATTGCTGAAACCGTTTGGTTGCAACTTGGCCCCACCATGCGTGCGCTCTACGGGCGATTGCGGCGCACCGATCCGCCGCATAACCACAAGCTGATCATCGCAGCTTTGCAAGCCGGGGACGAACCCGGATTGCGGCTGGCCGTTCGCTCGGACGTGACGCAGGGCCTGCGGCTGCTGGTAAGCTGAGCGGCTTGTTGCCGAAGCCCTGAAATTGCGTCTGAACGGCTTTGTCGTAGTGGCTTGGAGGTTAGGTCTGGGTTACTCTGGACCAAATCACAACAAGAGCAGATTTCAGTCATGATCAATCGACGGACATTTTCCTTAGGGCTCGGGGCGACCCTTTTCTCCGCCTGTTCCACTGGTGCCCCCACAAGCGCCCCAGCCACGCGGATGCGGGCGGTGCCCAATGCAGGATGGGATGCTTGGGTGGCCGGGTTCAAAGGGCGCGCGGCGTCGCAGGGTATTTCGCAGAACACTCTGAATCGCGCCTTTCAGGGGGCAGGGTATTTGCCCGATGTAATCGAGCGCGACCGCAATCAGGTCGAATTCAAACGCTCGCTTGAAGATTACCTGGCGATTGCGGCGTCGGATGAGCGGATCGAGACCGGCAAGCAGATGCTGGTGCGCCACGCAGGTACTCTGTCGCAGATCGAGGCGAAGTATGGCGTCGATAAAGAGGTCGTAGTGGCGGTTTGGGGTCTGGAAAGCCGTTATGGCGCGCGGCGCGGCGATGTGCCGGTGGTTTCGGCCGTATCAACCTTGGCCTATGATGGGCGACGCGGTGCGTTTTTCGAGAAGCAATTGATCGCAGCCCTAAAGATCATTCAAGAGGGCGACACGACGCCCGACAAAATGACCGGCAGCTGGGCCGGAGCGATGGGGCACACCCAGTTCATTCCTACATCATACCTTGCTTATGCGGTGGATTTCACCGGTGACGGGCGTCGCGATATATGGTCGGATGACCCCGCGGATTCCTTGGCGTCAACCGCGGCTTATCTGGCGCGTGCAGGTTGGGTGCGGGGACAGCCTTGGGGTGGAGAGGTGGGAACCGTGTCGGGTACACCTGTCGCGCTGTTGCAACCGCAAAAGCCCGGGCCGCGCATTGCTGTGTTCCGCAATTTTCAGGTGATCAAGCGCTACAATAACTCAGACAGTTACGCGATTGGCGTCGGGCATTTGTCTGATCGAATTGCGGGTGGTGCACCGTTCAAGGCATCCTTCGGACCGGATGCCACGGGTCTGACGCTGGAAGATCGTAAGGAGCTACAGCGTCGTCTGACCTCGGCGGGGTACGACACACAGGGTGCGGATGGGGTGATCGGCAACAACACCAAATCCGCCATCAGCGCCTATCAGCGCGCCAATGGGCTGCCGGTGACCGGTGAACCCTCTGTCGCGCTTTTACGGCAATTGGGTGGCTGACGGTTACGCCGCCAACCCTTTTGAACCGATATCCAGGAATTTCTGACGGCGGTCCTTGATCAGGGCCGCCGCATCTTTGCCATCCAGCTCTTTCAGCATGGCGGTAATTGCCTCGCGGACCGATTCAACCGTAGCAGGACGATCGCGGTGCGCACCGCCTTTGGGCTCGGCGATGATCTGATCGCAAACGCCCAACTTGTGTAGGTCTTGCGCGGTCAGGCGTAGCGCCTCGGCGGCTTCGCGCATCTTCTCGGCATCTTTCCACAGGATCGAGGCGCAGCCTTCGGGCGAGATCACCGAATAGACCGAATGTTCCAGCATCGCGACACGGTTTGCCGTCGCAAAGGCAACGGCCCCACCCGAGCCACCTTCGCCGATGATGACTGACACAAGTGGTACACCAATCTTTAGGCACATCTCGGTTGACCGCGCGATAGCCTCGGACTGGCCGCGTTCCTCGGCCCCTTTGCCGGGATAAGCGCCGGCTGTGTCAATCAGGGTGATCACCGGCAGGCCAAATCGCCCGGCCATCTCCATCAGGCGCACAGCCTTTCGATACCCCTCGGGGCGGGCCATGCCGAAATTGCGCTCAATCCGGGATTTGGTGTCGGATCCCTTTTCGTGGCCGATCACCATCACCGGCTGGTCGTTAAAACGGGCCAGGCCGCCGATAACTGCCAGATCGTCTGCAAAGTTTCGGTCACCGGCCAGTGGGGTGAACTCTGTGAACAGCGCCTCGACATAATCCTGGCAATGGGGGCGTTCAGGATGGCGTGCCACCTGACATTTCCGCCAGGGGGTCAGATCGTCATAAAGCTCTTCCAATAGTTTGGCGGCTTTAGCATCCAGCGCGGCGGCTTCTTCGGCCACGTCCATCTCTTCGTTGGCACGGGCAAGCGCTCGCAATTCCTCGGCTTTGCCTTCGATTTCGGCCAGCGGTTTTTCGAAATCCAGATACTGGGTCATGACGCCTCTCAACGCGGAAGTTCTCTGCTATATGACCTGTGGCCGCCCGGGATGCAACTCAGCATGATTTGCGGATGTGGAATATGACCACCCGAAAGGGCAAAGAGAATGGAAGGATGCCAAAATCAGCCTTCCGCCGAAGCAGCTCAATTTGACAGCAGGACCGGATAAAGCGAGGCGACCAGTAGCGCCGCCATGGTCCAATTGAACATAACCAATCGGCGCGGGTTGGTCAGAATTCGTGCCATTTGCTGCCCTAGCACGGTCCATGTGCTGACCGATGGCAGGTTCACTGCACCGAATACCACAGCCACGATCACAATGGCCTGCAACGTATGGTCTGGCGTATAGACCGTGGTGGCCGTTAGGGCCATTGTCCAGGCCTTGGGGTTGACCCATTGAAAGGCGGCGGCCTGCAAAAAGGTCATGGGGTCGCCTTTGGCCTTCGCGCCCGACGCGGGGGCCGCATGCGCAATCTTCCACGCGAGGTACAGCAGGTAAAGCACCGAGGCTGCCTTCAGAATTGTATGGCTTATCGGATACCGTTCAAACATCTGCGCCAGACCAGCACCGACCAGCAGAACCATGACCGTGAACCCCAGACCGATTCCCAGCATATGCGGGATCGTACGGCGAAATCCAAAATTGGCGCCCGATGCCATCAGCATCAAGTTGTTCGGTCCCGGCGTGATGGACGACACAAAGGCAAAGGCGATCAGGGCCAGAAGAATGTCATAGGTCATGCGGCGCATAATTACCGCGCAAGGGGCAAATGAAATTGCGTTCTGATGCGTAGCTATAGTATTTTCACAATTAATGACGAAGATTGATCAAATAAATCATCAAATATTGCGGGAATTGTCCCGTGATGGCCGTATCAGCAATCTGGAACTGGCAGATCGGGTCGGTTTATCCCCCTCGGCTTGCCTACGTCGGGTGCAAGAGCTGGAGCGTGCAGGTGTGATTTCGGGCTATCGTGCGGTGCTGAATCCCGCTGCGCTGGGGGTGGGTTTTGTCGCTTATATCGGTGTTGGTTTGGGAGAGCACACCAAAGCAGCCCAAGAAGGTTTCGAACGCGCCTTGCAAAATGCATCAGAGGTTGTGGAATGCCACAATATTACCGGCACTATTGAATATCTGTTGCGTGTCGAATGCACGGATCTTACCGCATACAAAACCTTTCATACCGAGGTATTGGGAACTCTGCCGCATGTAACTTCGATCACGTCTTACGTGGTAATGGGATCGCCCAAGGACATGCGCGCCTAATGGTCGAGAATGTGATCGTTTGCCGTCTTGCCCGGTAAATTCTCAGGTCTTACTGTCATCACAAAGGTCAATCAAATGGGGATCAACCCCATCAGGACCAAACTCAGGGAGATGACCATGACATTCATCCGAACCGGAGCGCTTGCCTCAGCCTTGGCGTTGATCGCTGGGGTAGCCATGTCTGCACCGCTGAAACTGCAACCCGCCAACCCGCAACCCAGCCCGCAGGCCGGGTTGAATGTGAAATACTTCGGTACCGGCAATCAGCACAAGAAGATCCGGGACCTGAGCCAGGCAAAAAGCCTACTGTCTCAAGCACAGCCCGGAACACCGTTGCGGGGGCTGGATTACAGGGACACCAGCAAGGGTGAGGATGTTATGACATTCGACGGCGCTTATAATGTTGCCGCTGAAGTCACGGGGTATATGCGTTTTGATTCACCCGGAATTTACGAGCTCGAAACATGGTCGAACGACGGGATAGAAGCTTGGGTTGGGGGACAAGAGATTGGCCGCGTGAACGGTGTTCAGGGTTGTGAAGCCAATCAACGAACCGAGGTGGAAGTGCCGCAAGCCGGGTGGTATCCGTTGAAAATCTATTATTACCAGAAACTCGGAACGTCCTGCCTGATGATGAAGTCGGGCAAACAGGGTGAGCGGTTCACCTGGACACCCAACGACGTTTTCGGCCGGTAAAGCAAAGGCGCCCCGCAGGGCGCCTTTTTAGTGTCAGCCGTTGGCGGCGATCAATTCGGCCTGCGCCACGATGACCTCAGCCTGTTTGATCGAGGCGATATCGACCAGGCGGCCTTTATAAACGGTGGCACCCTCGCCATTGGCTTTGGCCTGTTCCATCGCGGCCAGAATTTCGCGTGCCTCTGATACAGCTTCGTCCGAGGGGGTAAAGACCTGATTGGCCAGCGCGATCTGCTTTGGGTGAATTGCCCATTTGCCAACCATACCCAGCGTGGCCGAGCGTTTGGCTTGTGCGATGTACCCTTCATCATCCGAGAAATCGCCAAATGGCCCGTCGACCGGCAGCACACCATGAGTACGGCAGGCTGCGACGATGGCGGCTTGCGCCCAGTGCCAAGGGTCGGACCAGTGCTTTTCACCTTCGCGCAGCATATAGTAGTTTTCCTGCGTGCCGCCGATACCGGTGGTCTGCATTCCCATCGAGGCTGCAAAGTCTGCTGCACCCAAGCTCATTGCTTGCATCCGTGGCGACGAAGCTGCGATTTCCTCGACATGCGCGATGCCAGCGGCGGATTCGATGATGACCTCGAAGGAAACCGGTTTTGTGCGGCCCTTTGCACGCTCGATGGCAGTCACCAGCGCGTCCACGGCATAGACATCTTCTGCGCAACCGACCTTTGGGATCATGATCTGATCCAGACGGTCTCCGGCTTGTTCAAGCAGATCGACCACGTCACGATACCAATAAGGTGTATCCAGGCCGTTGATCCGCACCGACATGTATTTGCTGCCCCAATCGACCGTATTCAGCGCCTCGATCACATTGGCGCGGGCGACGTCCTTGTCCGAGGGCGCAACCGAGTCTTCAAGATCCAGGTTGATTACATCTGCTGCCGATGCAGCCATTTTCGGGAACAGCTTGGTATTTGACCCCGGCCCGAACAGCTGACAACGGTTGGGGCGCGCAGGGGCGGCGGGTTGAAGGCGAAAGCTCATCTGGACCTCGTGCGAGTAAGGAAATTACAATTTTCTTGCGTGTTGAGGTATTAAATTGCGCAACTATACGCAAGTATCTTTGTGCAGATGCGGCATTGCGTTCGCAGCATCTGCTGCAGGAAGCCTCCAGTTCGGTGATTAAATAATAATCACTGTGAAAACTTGAAAGATAATTGCAGCATTTTGCGATAATGCGGGAAAATTTCCCATTCGTCCGAATGATGTCGGATGAAAACGCGAAGCACTCGTCGGACACGTCCCATAGGCTGGCTCGGAATCAAAGGAGTAAACCGCAATGATCGAGACACCGTACCTGCTGTTTCTGGGCGATGCGCCCGACCAATTGGCGGCCAAAGTGGCCATCGGCATCCGGGATTGGCGTCCTGAAAATGCCGTGGGCCAGTTTCGGATGGAAGGCTGCAAGGCTGACCTGGGCCTGACCGACATGACCCTGGCCGAGGCCAAAGAGGCTGGTGCCAAGACATTGGTCATCGGCGTGGCCAACCGTGGCGGCTTTATCAGTCAAGCCTGGAAAGAGGTTCTGATTGCCGCGCTGGATATGGGGTATGACGTGGCATCGGGCTTGCACAACCTGCTGCGGGACGAAGGTGATCTGGTCGCTGCTGCACAGACGCATGGTGGCACCCTGCACGACGTGCGTGTTCCGACCGTTGGTTACCCGATTGCCAATGGTAAAAAGCGCAGCGGCAAACGCTGTCTGGCCGTCGGAACCGATTGCTCGGCCGGCAAAATGTATACGGCGATGTCCATGGACGCCGAAATGCGCAAGCGTGGCATGAAGTCGACCTTCCGCGCGACAGGCCAGACTGGCATTCTTATTACCGGGCACGGCGTGCCGCTGGACGCGGTGATTGCGGATTTCATGGCGGGATCGATTGAGTACCTGACACCTGACAACGATGCGGATCACTGGGATCACATCGAAGGGCAGGGGTCGCTGTTCCACGTTTCCTATTCTGGTGTAACCATGGCTCTGATCCATGGCGGCCAGCCGGACGCGCTGATCCTGTGCCACGAGCCGACCCGCACGCATATGCGTGGTCTGCCAGAGTTTTCGCTGCCGACCCTCGAGCAGTTGCGTGATACGGCGCTGCCGCTGGCGCGGGTTGCCAACCCGGATTGTCAGGTCGCTGGTATTTCGATCAACACGCAGCATCTGAGCGAGGACGAGGCGAAGGACTATATCGCCAAGGTCGAAGCCGAAATGGGTCTGCCCGCAACCGATCCGTATCGCTTTGGCGCAGGTAAACTGGTCGACGCGCTGGCTGCAATGTGATCAAAGGACCCCGCCGGAGGATGCCTCCGGCGGGAGTATTTTCAAAAAGATGAAGGAGCGGGCGCGTGCAGATTGAAGTCTCTCGTGATGTATTCCGGCTGGCGCAGGTCTTTACCATTTCGCGCGGGTCGCGGACCGAGGCCAAGGTGCTGACCGTGCGTGTGACGGATGGGGCGTATGAGGGCTGGGGCGAATGCGTTCCCTATGCGCGCTATGACGAGACGCTGGAGTCGGTTGAGGCCGAGATTGCTGGGCTGCCCGACACCTTTGATCGTGCTGCTTTGATGGAACTGTTGCCCGCAGGCGCCGCCCGCAATGCGGTGGATTGCGCGTTGTGGGATCTGGAGGCCAAGCGCGCTGGTAAACCCGCTTGGGAACTGGCCGGGCTACCGCTGCCGGGCCCCGAGATCACTGCCTATACCCTATCGCTGGATACGCCCGAGGCGATGCAGGCGCAGGCCGCCGCAAATGCGCATCGTCCGCTGCTGAAGATCAAGCTGGGCACGCCGGATGACATGCCACGTCTGGAAGCCGTCCGGGCCGGAGCGCCCAATTCCAAGATCATCGTTGACGCCAATGAAGGTTGGTCCGCCGAGGTTTACGCAGATCTTGCACCGCATCTGGTGCGATTGGGTGTGGCGCTGGTTGAACAGCCTTTGCCTGCCGGGGAAGATGATGCGCTGATTGGAATGGAGCGCCCGGTGCCGGTGTGTGCCGACGAGTCCTGCCATGACCGCAGCAGCCTGCCCAAGCTGAAAGGCAAGTATGATGTGGTCAACATCAAGCTGGACAAAACCGGCGGTCTGACCGAGGCGCTGGCCCTGCGTGAACAGGCCCTGGCCGAGGGCTATCGCGTGATGGTTGGCTGCATGGTCGGCAGCTCGCTTGCCATGGCACCTGCGACACTTCTGGCGCAAGGCGCGATGGTTACAGACCTTGACGGCCCGCTTCTTCTGGCTGAAGACCGCGACAACCCGCTGATTTTTGATGACGCCGGAGTGCACCCGCCGAAAGCGGAACTCTGGGGCTGAGGAGACAAGACATGACCCGCACCGTATATGTAAATGGCGAATACCTGCCCGAGACCGAAGCCAAGGTTTCTATCTTTGACCGTGGTTTTCTGTTTGCAGACGCTGTCTACGAAGTCACCAGCGTTCTGGATGGCAAGCTGATTGACTTCGAAGGCCATGCTGTGCGCCTGAAACGCTCGCTGGACGAGCTGGAGATGGCTGAGCCCTGCACCAAGGACGAATTGTTGGAAATTCACCGCAAGCTGGTGGAGATGAACGGCATCGTAGAAGGTCTTGTGTACCTTCAGGTGAGCCGTGGCTCGGATGGCGACCGGGACTTTGTGTTCCCTTCGGCCGATACTAAGCCCAGCCTCGTTCTGTTCACACAGAACAAACCGGGCCTCGCCGACAGCCCTGCGGCCAAGAAAGGCGCCAGTGTCATCTCGATCGAGGATATCCGCTGGGGTCGCCGCGACATCAAGACAGTGCAGCTGCTGTACCCGTCGATGGGCAAGATGATGGCCAAGAATGCAGGTTGTGACGATGCGTGGCTGATTGAAGACGGCTATGTGACCGAAGGCACCAGCAACAACGCGTATTTCGTCAAGGACGGTAAGATTGTTACCCGTCCGCTGTCCAGGGACATCCTGCACGGGATCACTCGCAAAGCCGTCCTGCGTATGGCGGCCGAGGCGCAGATGGAAATCGAAGAGCGCCTGTTCACCATTGATGAGGCCAAAGAGGCGGATGAGGCCTTCACGACTTCAGCCAGTGCCTTTGTTATGCCGGTTGTCGAGATTGATGGCGTAACACTGGGCGACGGAACACCCGGCCCGATTGCCAAGCGCCTGCGTGAGATTTATCTGGATGAAAGCCGCAAGGCAGCGATCTAAAGAAAAGGCCCGCCAACTCGGCGGGCCTTTTGCATTTCGGGGCGTCAGTCCTGTTTGCCGACATTTTCTTCAAACGCGACCTTGAAGGCGGCCTGTTTCTCGGGGCTGGCATCGGTCTGATAGTTGGCCTTCCACTCATCCATGGTCATGCCGTAGAAAATCTGACGGGCCTCGTCTTTGCCCATCTCGATGCCTTTTTCATTGGCGGCTTCCTGATACCAGCGGGACAGGCAGTTGCGGCAGAACCCGGCCAGATTCATCATGTCGATGTTTTGAACGTCCGTGCGGTCTTCCATCAGGTGCTTCTGCAACCGGCGGAAAGCGGCGGCCTGAAGTTCGATTTCGGTTTGCTTCTCCATGGTCTGGCTCCGAACGGTTTTCTGGTGTGTAGTGTCTGACCTAACAATCCAATCGTGGTCTTACAACAATCACGAAGGGCCATAAGGCCCTTCGCAGCTTTGGATGTCAGTGTTATGCCAGTTTGAGCGCCAGCCAGGGCATCAGGCAGAACACGATCGTCAGGATCTTGTAGTTGGCAAGATACCTAAAATAGGCCCTTTTCACGTCGGCCCGCTCCATCTGGAACATTCTGCCGTGAATGCCCGCTATCCAGTCCTGCAAGGCAAGGATCATCAGCGTGGTAAAGCCCAAAAGGGCGATGTTCAGGACCGTCATCCAACCGAAGACGGTCGTCAGGAATTCCTGAGTCATGGTCGTCTCCTTTCCTCCAATATATGGGGTGCAAGGAAAACACTCACAATAACGTGAGGCCTGAAAACAACCTCGGATGACCCAACGTCACAAGCCGCTGTCGACCAATGCGTCCCGCAAGATCACGGCAAGCCGCTCGGCCCAGTCGCGCTGTCCCGCGTGATCGGCAATCAGGTCGTTGCGCAGTTCGATCAGGGCATTCGGACGGCCATGAACTGTGCAATGCCGGTCAATCGCGTCGCCCGGCAGCACGCCGGTATACGGTTCGTTGACGCCGACACACAGATCGTCTTCCGCCTCAAGTCGGTCGATGAGTGGGCGCGAGAACCGTTCGTCCGGGGTATGCAGCACACCTATATGCCACGGGCGCGGGTCGCGGCCACGCAATTGGCGCGTAAACGAATGCATTGAAACGATCACCGCATGGGGCAGGCCGGCCAAACGCTCCAGCGCCTCATGATAGGGGCGGTAGCACATGTTCAGACGCCGCTCCCGCTCGGCCGCATCAGCATTGCGATTGCCGGGGATGATCGAACCGTCATAGAGCTTCATCAGCAGGGTCGGGTCATCCTCACCCCGGTTTGGGTCGATCACCAGGCGCGAGAAGTTGGCCGCAATCACGGGGGCGTTCAGGATCTCTCCCAGATGTTTTGACACCTCATAGGCACCCACGTCATAGGCGATGTGACGTTCCATGTCTTCGCGCGGAAGGCCGAGGTCACCGCCATTGATTTCGGGCGGTACTGTATTGGTCGCGTGGTCGCATGTGATCAACCAGCGCGAGGGGCGATCAGCGCCGTGGATAAAAAACGGAGAGTACGTCATAAGCCTGTCATCTAGTTTGTCGCAGGTGTAGGGCAGTTGCTTCGGAAAGGGAATTGCGCAATAAGCGGCTTGAAGCAATGTTTGCGGTAACATTTTTGCGGAACTGAACAGGGACCTGAGGAGAGCGCCACCAATGCGACGCCTGAGAAATGTAAAAATTGTGGCGACGCTGGGACCGGCGTCCAATGATTATGATACAATCCGTGCACTGCACGAGGCAGGTGCGGATGTGTTCCGCCTCAACATGAGCCACGGTAGCCACGACGAAATCCGCGAGCGGCACAGGATCATCCGGCAGGTGGAAAAGGATCTGGACAGTCCGATTGCCATCCTGGCCGATCTGCAGGGCCCAAAGTTGCGGGTGGGTGAGTTCGCCAACGGCGCGGAAGAACTGGAAGAGGGCGCTGCGTTTCGTTTGGATCTTGACGCCGCGCTGGGCGATGGCAGCCGCGTATGCCTACCACATCCTGAAATATTCGCCGCATTGGAACCGGGCGCGCGCCTGTTGGTCAACGATGGTAAAATCCGCCTGATCGTTCAGGACTGTGGTCAGAACTTTGCCAATTGCACTGTCGAGGTTGGTGGAACGATTTCTAACCGTAAGGGGGTGAACGTGCCTGACGTGGTTCTGCCACTGGCGGCGCTGTCGGCCAAGGACCGTGACGATCTGGAATTTGTTTGCCAATTGGGTGTCGATTGGCTGGCACTTAGCTTTGTGCAGCGCGCCAAGGACGTGTTCGAAGCGCGTGCGTTGGCCGACGGGCGTGCCTCGATCCTGTCAAAGATCGAAAAACCTGCGGCGGTTGAGGCATTTGAAGATATCCTGGATGCCTCGGACGGAATCATGGTCGCACGGGGCGATTTGGGTGTTGAGCTGCCCGTTTCTGCCGTGCCACCGATCCAGAAACGGCTGGTACGGAAATGTCGCAGTGCGGCCAAGCCGGTGATCGTGGCAACTCAGATGCTGGAGAGCATGATCGAAAGCCCGATGCCGACACGGGCCGAAGTCTCGGATGTGGCCACTGCGATTTATGAAGGCACTGACGCCATCATGCTCAGCGCGGAATCGGCGGCTGGCTCGTACCCGATCGAGGCCGTGCAAACCATGAACAAGGTTGCAATCGAGGTTGAGGCTGATCCGACCTACACGCAGATCATCGCGGCGTCGCGCACCGCCAAAGGTACAACGATCGCCGATGGTATCGTGGCCGCTGCGCGTGAGATTGCGGAAAAGACCGACATCAAGGCCATCTGTTGCTTCACCCAAAGTGGCACCACGGCGCTGCTTACAGCTCGGGAACGCCCTGGAGTTCCGATCATTGCAATGACGCCTGCGACAGGAACCGCGCGACGCTTGTGCCTGACCTGGGGGTGCCATTGCGTGATGACGCCCGAACTTGAGCGTTTTAAAGGCGCCGTTGTTAACGCCGCCCGCGCTGCTCGCTCTGGTGGGTTCGCCACAGAGACAGACCAGATCGTGGTGACTGCTGGCGTGCCGTTTAACGTGCCCGGAACCACTAATATCCTGCGGATTGCACCCTGTGATGAACGTCTGATCTATAACACCGATCCGGGTTGAACGGGGTGCTGAGATAGATCCGCGCGATACTGCAATCTGGATTTGCCTATATTTTAGGCGGTAAAAGAACAATGAAATCAATGAAAAGCCGGACTTAAGGTTGATTCCGGCAATTTCCCCTCTGTTTTTTGGTGTTTTTCACGGATACTTGCCCGTAGGGGCGGTCTACTCAGAAAGTTCCAAGTTCCGGCCGCTCTGCCGGGGGCACGGGCCTCGGTAAAATCAACGATAACGGAGGGACGTCATGACAACGAAAATTGTCATAGGACTGGACGGGACAAAAACCGGGGAACGCGCAATCGCCTTTGCCAAGGACTTGGCGGGGCGGATCGGATCATGTGAGTTGCTTGTAGTTTATGTGATTGAATGGTCTCCATTTACTTTTCAGACACCTGAAGAAAACGCTTTGCGGCACAAACGGCGCGAGGAAGAGATTGAACTAGCTACCTCACGCATTGTCACCCCGGCAGTGGACGCGCTGAATACCGCTGGTTTTACGGCGAAAGGCATTGTTCGACATGGCGACGTGGCGGAGACACTGAATGCCATCACGGTCGAAAATGATGGAACGCAGATCATCGTCGGTCGCGCCTCGGCAGATGGCTTCAAGAAACGGCTGTTTGGCAGTTCGACCCAGAATTTGGTGATGCATGCCGACGTGCCGGTCACGGTCGTGAACTGAGGGGAGTGATGAAAATGAATATGCTTCAAAAACTATGCCTCGGTACTGTCGCGGCTTTGTTCGCCAATCCGGCAATCGCGCAAGAGGCGCCTGGTCTGGACGACAAGATCAATCAGGCGTTTGCTGATTTCACGGGGCCTTTTGTCAGCTTTATTTTTGCTCCATTTCCGGGCACGGGATTCCCATGGATCGTGGGGTGGCTTGTGATCGCGGCAACAGTTTTCACACTGTATTTTGCCTTTGTGCAGCTTCGTTTCTTTGGGCATTCGATCAGCTTGGTCAAAGGTGATTATTCTGATCCAAACGATGCCGGTGAGGTCAGCCATTTCCAAGCGCTGGCGACGGCGCTTTCCGGCACAGTCGGCCTTGGTAACATTGCCGGTGTGGCCGTGGCTGTCGGGATCGGCGGGCCGGGTGCCACCTTTTGGATGATCGTCGCGGGCCTTCTGGGAATGGCGTCGAAATTCACCGAATGTACGCTGGGCGTTAAATACCGCAATGAGTACGAAGACGGCACCGTTTCCGGTGGTCCGATGTATTACATGTCCAAAGGGTTCGCTGAATTGGGCTTGCCTGGCGGTAAGATTCTGGCCGTTCTGTTCTCGATCTTCTGTATTCTAGGCGCGCTGGGTGGGGGCAATATGTTCCAGGCCAATCAGGCGCATCAGCAAATCGCAGGTATAACCGGAGATTATCCTGGATGGATTACCGGTCTGGTCTTCGCAGGCATTGTCTTTGCGGTGATTGTCGGTGGTCTGAAATCCATCGCGCGCGTGACCGAGAAAGTCGTGCCGTTCATGGGTGTGATGTATGTGGCAGCTGCGCTTGTGATCATCATCATGCATGCAGACCAAATAGGCTGGGCCTTCGGCCAGATATTCGCAGGTGCCTTTACTGGTCTTGGTGTGGCGGGTGGCATGGTCGGTGCGCTGATCCAGGGTTTCCGCCGTGCGGCGTTCTCGAACGAGGCGGGCGTTGGTTCTGCGGCCATTGCACACTCGGCTGTTCGGACCAAAGAACCAATCACCGAGGGCTTTGTCTCGCTGCTGGAACCGTTCATCGACACAGTTGTGATCTGCACCATGACCGCGCTTGTGATCATCATCACCCAGCAGCTGATCATTGACCCGGAAACCGGCAAGTACATGCTGAACGAAGCGGGTAACGCGATTGCCACAGTCGATGGCAACTCGGGCGTCAGCCTGACCTCGGCCGCCTTTGGCAGTGCGTTTGGCTGGTTCCCCTATGTACTGGCGATCGCGGTGGTGCTGTTTGCCTTCTCGACCATGATCAGCTGGTCCTACTATGGCCTCAAGGCTTGGACCTACCTGTTCGGCGAAGGCCACACCAAGGAATTGGTGTTCAAGGTCATCTTCTGCATCTTCGTGGTGATCGGTGCGGCGGCCAACCTTGGTCCGGTTATCGACTTCTCGGATGCGGCGATCTTTGCGATGGCGGTTGTGAACGTCTTTGCATTGTACTTCCTGATGAAGGTTGTGCGTGAAGAACTGGCCAGCTACGCGGCCCGGTTGAAGAGCGGCGAGATTCGCAAGTTCGAGCACTAATCCATCCTATCGGGGCGGCCTGCGCCGCCCCGGTACATGACCACCCTGAGAATCGCGAGATTCTGCTCCAAACCCCCTTGCCAGTATGACAAAACTTGCGTAAACGGCGCTTCTGATCGCGTGACCGGCCGAGATGGCATGCCGAGTCGCGTTTAGTACCGAACCCTGAAAGGAGACGGAAATGCCTAAGATGAAGACCAAGTCGAGCGCCAAGAAGCGCTTTAAGGTGACTGCGACCGGTAAGGTCCTTGCTGGCCAGGCCGGCAAACGGCACGGCATGATCAAGCGGACCAAAAAGTTCATCCGCGACGCCCGTGGCAACACCACCCTGTCCGCCCCCGACGCCAAGATCGTCAAGGGCTACATGCCCTACGACCGCTAAGAGGAGATTAAGAGATGTCCCGCGTTAAAGGTGGAACCGTAACTCACGCCCGTCACAAGAAGGTCATCAAGGCCGCCAAAGGTTACTATGGTCGCCGCAAGAGCACCTTCAAGGTTGCCCGTCAGGCCGTCGACAAGGCCAACCAGTACGCAACCCGCGACCGTAAGAACCGCAAGCGCAACTTCCGCGCGCTGTGGATCCAGCGTATCAACGCTGCTGTGCGTTCGCATGACGAAGCACTGACATATTCCCGCTTCATCAACGGCCTGAACCTGGCCGGTATCGAAGTGGACCGCAAAGTTCTGGCCGACCTGGCCGTGCACGAACCGGAAGCGTTCGGCGCGATCGTCGCCAAAGCTCAGGCCGCTCTGGCAGCCTGATCCTCTTTTAGAGAGACAGTGAACAAGAGGGTCGCTCTGGATAGAGCGACCCTTTTTTGTCAGGGTAGGTGGTGTTTGTTTGATCGCGTGTTTAATCACCCGGATAGGGGAATTCGCGGCCAAGCGCTTCGCTGGCTTGTTCGTAGATTGGCCGCAGCGCATCGTCCACGTCCCATTTTCCCCCCTCTATAAACTCCGAAAAGCCCACGGACTCCACTGGAATACCTTGGTTTTTTGCGAAAGTTTCTCGGTCATTTTCACCCGGTGGTATTGGCGGCTCCGAGAGAGGAGGCGACCAAGTGTGTTCTTCGGTAACGGCCATGCGCACTCGGATATCGTCTTTGGTGACATTCCAAACCATGAAGTCTTCGGCCAAACTTAGCGGTCCATCATAGGTCGTGCGAATGCGCTCTTCGACTCCTCCTGCCGTGTCGAAGTCATTAAAGAAATGGTAAGCTACAGCAATCCGCGGCTTTATTTCTGACATGACTTTACCAAAGGCTTCGGGGGCAGTGTGAATTTGCGTTCCCACTTGAAGTGCTGATTCAGGCGTGAAACCGAGTTTTCCAACAATGTCTGGTACAGTGATGAAGCATTCGTGGATCGCGATATCCGCGTCTTTGGCGTATTCTATGAACCACTTATTCGGGTAAGTGTCGGAGCTGTAGACAAACTTCAACCCATTCCATTCCAGTGAGAAACTGACGGCCCCGTCGATCCCATGAATTGCCGGAAATGTTCGGACAACGACACCGTTCTCGTCGTAGATCACTGCATTTTCTCCTTTGTAGTCGAACTCGGTTACATCCATTTGATACCCACGAGGATCAGTTGCGCCGACCCGCGCACTTAGGTCCCACAGCAACATGTCCTTCATGCTATCCGTGGCTGCTTTTGTACCAAGTTCAGGAACTGAGCCGCTGGGTCCCCAGACGCGAAGGGGTCTGTTTCGCCCCATTAATGCGCCCCCAATGAAGAGTTCGTGTAAGGCCCCGAAATGATCTGTGTGCAGGTGCCCTATGAACACCTTGTCCAGATAATTATAGGGAATCTGAAGTGACGAAATTCGTTCTGAAGACCCCGAGCCGATGTCGAAAAAAAACTTATCCCCATTCCCGAGTTCGACAAGGAAGCAAGCGGCTGCTTGAGCCGCCCGTGTGGTTGGCATACCTGTTCCGCAGGCGACCACGCGCATTTCGTCAGGCGTCAAGTCCTCTGTATTGGGGTAATACGCATCGCGCGGGCGATCCCGAACCGCAGTAGGAGAGATATCGGGTTTGGCCTCCTGAGCGGAAGCTATCTTCGGACCGATGGCGTCGAGGGTATCGCGCAAAGCAGTTTCCGGAGTAGTGCCATTTCGCTCCATCCATGTCCCGGTAACTACACCAATGCCTAGCAAAGATATTATGGCTGTAGTCCTCACCAAACCCTTCATCTGACGTTCCCCTCATTTTTTTTACTTAAGAAAATCCTGTGTGTCTCTGCTCCATTCCCGGCAGTAATATATTCACATCTGAATATAGCATATTTTGGATAATGTCGCGAGGCAGGAACCTTGGGTTACCCGCAGGTATCGCGTCCACAGGTTAACAGGCTCAATCTGGAACGAAAAAAACCGGCGCATCCAATGCGCCGGTTCTTATTGTACTTTCTTCAGCTTTAGTGTGTCGGGTAGGGCTAATACCCTTTAGCCGAAAACACGACCCAGTGCGCCGTCGACTGCGTCGGTGATTTGGTCGATGTCATCCGCCGTCGCAATCAGCGCAGGCGAGAAGCACAGCGTGTTGTTGCGGCTTGGGATCGAGCGGTTGGTCGCGCCGATGATGACGCCCTGCGCCATACAGTCGGCCACAACCGCCTGAACCTTCTTCTCGTCCATCGGCTCTTTGGTTGACCGGTCTGCGACCAGTTCTGCGCCCAGGAACAGGCCCTTGCCGCGGACGTCGCCGATCACTTTGTGCTTTTCCATCAGCGCCTGTAGGTTACCCAGCATACGGTCGCCCATGTCGGTGCAGTTCTGAAGCAGGTTCTCGTCTTCGATGATGCGCATGTTCTCGATAGCCGCTGCCGGACCGGCGGTGCAGCCGCCAAAGGTCGAAATGTCGCGGAAGTAGCCCATCGGATCAGATGCGTCGTCCTTGAACATATCAAAGACTTCTTCGGTGGTGACCATGCAGGCAATCGCCGCATAACCCGAGGCAACGCCTTTGGCCATGGTTACGAAGTCCGGCTTGATGCCGTATTGCTGATAGCCGAACCAGGTGCCGGTACGGCCAACGCCGCAAACCACTTCGTCGATATGCAGCAGCACGTCGTACTTCTTGCAGATTTCCTGCACACGCTGCCAATAGCCCTCGGGTGCTTCGATCACGCCGCCACCTGCGGTTACCGGCTCAAGGCACAGTGCGCCGACGGTCTCGGGGCCTTCGCGCAGGATGACCTCTTCGATCTGATTGGCGGCCCATTCACCAAAGTTCTCAACAGGTGCGCCGTCCAGTTCGTGCTTGCGGTATTCCATGCAGTGCGGCACGCGCACGAAATCCGGCGCGAAGGGGCCGTATTGCGCGGTGCGCTCGTCCTGACCACCTGCCGACATGGTTGCCAGCGTCGAGCCGTGATAGTCGCGATCACGATACAGAATCTTGGTTTTCTTGCCGCCGTATTTCTTGTGCGCGATCTGACGGACAATTTTGAAGGCCTTCTCGTTCGCTTCCGAGCCCGAGTTGGTGTAGTAGACGCGGCTCATGCCCGGCATTTTGTCGATCAGCATTTCAGCAAAGTTCGAACCGGGGATCGAGCCGGCGGAATTGGCGAAATAGCAGATTTTCATCAGCTGGTCGTAAACCGCCTTACAGATCGATTCGCGGCCATAGCCGACGTTGACGGTCCAGACGCCACCCGAAACCGCGTCCAGATGCTCTTTGCCCTTCTGGTCCCAAACGCGCATGCCTTTGCCTTCGACAATGATGCGTGGGTCATTGGTTTCAAACTGTTTATGCTGGATCAGGTGATGCCAGAGATGGGCGCGGTCGGCCTCGACTACGCGGGAAAGATCGTTTTCGTTGAACGTGCCGTCCATGACATGTCCTTTCAGTCAGATGCGGAAGGCGGAATACGGGAATGGTCCCGATCCGACAGATGTTTGTGATAGTGCAGATCACCCAAAATGGCCTGCCAGAGATAGGGCCAGATAGCATTATCCCATATCGCCAGTTCATCCTAACATAGTATTTTTGCGGATTTTCAGGCGCGCATCTTTATGCTCAAGTCTGGCAATCGCGATTTGGGAGGATCGGCGGATGGGAGCCACACAAATTTACGAATATCATCTGGACAAATGCCGGGCGAATTATACGCCCTTGTCCCCGCTGAGTTTCATTGAACGCACGGCGCAGGTTTATCCGGATTACCCGTCGGTCGTATATGGCGAACGCCGTTACAATTGGGCTGAGACCTACGCGCGTTGCCGCCGTTTAGCGGGCGCACTCGCCGGACGCGGTATCGGTTCGGGCGATACTGTCTCAATCATCGCCGCCAATATTCCAGAGATGTATGAGGCGCATTTTGGCATTCCTATGGCCGGGGCTGTTCTGAATGCGATCAACACCCGGTTGGATGCACCGATCATAGCCTTCATCCTGAACCACGCTGAAACCAAAGTGCTTCTGGTTGATCCCGAGTTTGCGGGCGTTGTGAAAGAGGCGCTGAAGGAGGTCGATCATGACCTTCTGGTGATCGACATCGAAGACCCCAGCTTTGACGGCGGCGAAAAGCTGGGCAGCCTGACCTATGATGCGCTGCTGGCTGAGGGCGATCCGGAATACGCATGGTCCTTGCCCGGTGATGAGTGGGACGCGATCACGCTGAACTATACCTCGGGCACCACAGGCAACCCCAAAGGGGTGGTCTATCACCACCGAGGAGCGGCACTGAACGCACAGTCCGACCTGTTGGATTGGGATATGCCCAAACATTCCACTTATCTGTGGACCTTGCCGATGTTCCACTGCAACGGCTGGTGTTTCCCTTGGGCGATGGCCGCCAATGCAGGCGTTTCAGTCTGCCTGCGCGCGGTGCGGGCCGAGCCGATCTATGCCGCCTTCCGCGATGAAAAGGTCACGCATTTTTGTGGTGCACCCATTGTGCTGAACATGCTGGCCCATGCGCCTGACGAGCTGAAGGATTTCGACCATCAGATCAAGGTGATGACCGCCGGCGCCCCGCCACCTGCCGCCGTGATCGAGGCGATGGAGGCGATGGGGGTCGAGGTGACCCACGTGTATGGACTTACTGAGACATACGGCCCCTCCGTCGTCTGTGCATGGAAGGATGAATGGAATGCCAAGGATGCGCAGGAACGCGCCGCGTTGAAGGTGCGGCAAGGGGTACGCTATTCGGCCCTGTCCGGGCTGATGGTGGCTGATCCCGAGACGCTGGAGCCTGTGCCTGCAGATGGTGAAACCATGGGTGAAATCTTTATGCAGGGCAATGTCGTGATGAAAGGCTATCTGAAGAACCCTGATGCGACGGACAAAGCTTTTAATGGCGGCTGGTTCACCTCGGGCGATTTGGGGGTGATGTATCCCGACGGCTATATCGCGCTCAAGGATCGGTCCAAGGACATCATCATCTCGGGCGGCGAGAATATCTCATCCGTCGAGGTTGAGGGAATCCTGTATCAACACCCTGCGGTGATGGAGGCCGCGGTGGTGGCTCGCCCCGATGAGAAATGGGGGGAAACGCCTTGTGCCTTCGTCGAGTTGAAACCCGACGCTACGGCGACCGAGGCGGAATTGATCGCGTTTTGCCGGGACAATATGGCCCACTTCAAGGCGCCAAAGACCGTGGTGTTCGGAACTCTGCCGAAGACATCGACAGGCAAGGTACAGAAGTTCGTACTGCGGGATCAGGCGCGGGTTTTGTCTTAAGAACCGGCCTTGTCGAACATGGAAAGGTTCAGATCCAGCATCTCGCCCATCCAGATGGCCCGGTCGCGATGGTCCTCAAGATGCTGGCCGGTCTCGGGATGGGTGAAGATGGTCAGCCCTTGTCGGTTTAGCATCAGCCAGGGAATGACTTGAGCGAAGGCATCGGCTGCAAAGCCGAGTTGGCAGCTCCAACGGGGGTGCGGGCCAACGGGGCGCGTGTGCATGTGACCCATCGCAACGGGAAAAAGGCGGGCAGCTTCTTCACAGATTTGTTTTGCTGTGTCTTGGGTGTCTGCGTCGAAATAGACATGGGCGTGATAGCCTAAGATTTCTGGCATGGCGTCCTCATTTCTCAGATGAGACCAACCTAAGGCGACCCGACACCCATTCCTACCTGCGGCCACACACAAATTATGTGCGCGGGCTTAGACCTTCTTCAGGTCGAATACCCTGCCGCCGTTTTCACGGCCTCCGACAGTACGTCGGCATCTCCGATATGGTTGGCTAGTACAAGAATCAGCCGCGCGTTCAACGCATCGCTGGCAGGTTTGTCCAACCCATCATACGCAGCCAGCAAACTGGCATAAAAATCATCGGCGTCGTCGAGGTTGGGGGTGAGGATCAGATCGGCCATCTTACTTACTCCTTACCTGTGGCCCGGCGGATCGCCTGCCGGAATGTGTTTTCTTCGTAGCTGTCTCGCCGGGCAGCAACATGTTGGTCGGGGCGGATCAGATAGACTGCACTGGACGCATCGCCCAGATAGCGGCGCTTGAGCTCCAGCGTGAGGTCATCCTTGACCGACAGCGCGAGCCGCGTGGCTTCGACACCGCCCTCTTCGATCCGTTCAGGCGCGTCAGCGTCGATGGTTAACAGGGTAAACTTGCCCGCCAGCTTCGGCAGCAGGAATTCGCCTCCCAGAGGCGCATCAGGGCAGGCTGAACCGGGCCGGGTTATGTTCGGTCCATTCAGCGCGTCGGCCGAGCTTAGCGAGGACCTCTCATAGGTGCACGGTGTGCTCAGCCGTCCGGAATTGACCAGCGGACGCGCGAATTCATGCTTTTCGCTCAGGTCCAGAACAGCGTCCCGCAACAGGCGTGACATTTCGGATTTCGGCGTGATGAAATCGGTCGAGCGGCTGGACTTGGTAATGTTTTCGTCCGCTGCCTGCACCCGCTCTCGACTGTAGCTATCCAGCAGAAGTTCGGGTGCTTTGCCGTCGATCACCAGTTTCAGCTTCCAGCAAAGGTTGTCGGCGTCCTGCATTCCGGCATTCGCACCCAGTGCTCCGAACGGGCTGACCTGATGGGCGCTGTCGCCGGCAAACAGCACACGATCGTAGCGGAAGCGCTCCATCCGGCGGCACTGGAACGTATAGATCGATACCCATTCCAGATCGAACTCAACATCCTCGCCCAGCATCGCCTTGAGGCGCGGAATGACGTTCTCGGGCTGTTTCTCTCGGTCCTTGTCGATGTCCCGGCCCAACTGCAGGTCAATGCGCCAGACGTTGTCGGGTTGTTTGTGCAACAGCGCCGATTGACCACGATTGAAGGGAGGATCAAACCAAAACCAACGCTCCGACGGGAAATCAGCCTCCATCACCACATCGGCGATCAGGAAATTGTCCTCGAACACGCGGCCTTCGAAATCCAGCCCTAGCATCCGGCGGGTCGGAGAACTTGCCCCGTCGCAGGCGATTAACCATTCGGCTTCGACATTATAGGGCCCTTCGGGGGTTTCAACCTCAAGCGTGACATGAGTGTCATGGGTGCCAATGGCTTCGACTTTGTTGCGCCCGCGGATTTCGATGGGCGCGCCGTCAGACTGCAATTCCCGTACGCGGTCGACCAGGGCGTTCTCAAAATAGTATTGTTGCAGATTTATGAAGGCTGGGTTCGCATAGCCAGCGTCGGGCTGAAGATTGAACTCATAGACCTGGCGATCGTTGAAAAAGACCTTGCCCGTGTCCCATTGCACGCCTTTTTCCACCATAGGACGGCTTGCCCCCAGACGGTCGGCGATATCAAGGGTGCGCTGAGAAAAACAAATGGCGCGGCTGCCGAAACTAACCTTGTCATTGTCGTCCAACACCACGACTTCGACCCCTTGCTGCGCCAGATCAATGGCTGTCGCCAGGCCGATTGGTCCAGCACCGATCACGATCACCTTGTGGCGGACGGCGATGGTTGCATCCTGATCCGGGCTGCGCTGATAAGCGTAGAGTGGGATCTCGAAAATCTTGTTCATGATCTCTCCCCGATGTACCGGCGCGGATGTGCGCAGGATTTCGTGCTCCGGGCGTGTGTCCAGAGGCTTGAGACAATGGTTTCACCGAAAAAACCGCGGTAAAACGATCTGGATCAAATGCGACGGTATGTCCCTAACCTTGCAGAGCCGCCCACATGTCCAGATCGCGCTGAGCTGTCCATATGCGCGGAGTGTCAATGCCACGTGCCTCGTCATAGGCACGTGAGACGTTGAACGGCAGGCAGTGCTCATAGATCGCATAGTCGGCGAATTTCGGGTCGCATTCGGCGCGCACCGCGAGCCATGCGTCTTTCAGCGAACCGCCGCGCGCTGCGACCTGGGCCGCCGGACGATAGGTGCTATCGACGAAATCGCGAGTGCTTTTTATCGCGGCGTTCACCATATCCTGCCCGATCAAAGCATCTCCGCGCCCGGGGGCGATGGCGTCCAGGTCAAACCCTTCGATTGCATCCAGGGTACCGCCCCAATCCGCGAAATGGCCATCCCCGCAATAACAGGCCGAGCGGTACTCGACGATGTCACCAGTAAACATCACGTTTTGATCGGGCACGTGGACGACAATATCGCCGGCGGTGTGAGCGCGGCCCAGGTGCATCAAGTCGACCCGGCGATTGCCCAGATAGACCGTCATTCTGTCTCGGAAAGTGGTAGTTGGCCACGTCAGGCCGGGGATGCTTTCGTAGCCTTCGAATAGGCGGGGAAAGCGCTGAAACTCGCTGTCCCAATCTTCTTGCCCGCGTTCTGCTACCATTGCGCGGGCGTTGTCGGACATGATGATCTGTTGCGCGTCATAGGCGCTGGCGCCCAACACCCGAACGGCGTGATAATGGGTCAGAGCAAGATGGGTGATCGGTTTGTCGGTAACCGAGCGCACGCAGTCGATTACCTTTTGGGCCAGACGAGGGGTGGCTTGCGCCTCGACAATCATCACGCTGTCATCGCCGATGATCACGCCGGAATTTGGGTCGCCCTCGGCCGTGAAGGCGTTTAGGCCTTCTCCGATCTCAGTAAAAGCAATGTTCTTCTGTGACGTGTCGCCTTGCGAAGCAAAAGCTTTTGTCATTTCGTACTCCTCACCGGGCGAAAGGGTCTTCGAGAGCAGGCAGAACGGTGCCAGTGCAGTCGCCGAACCCGATAGTATAGCCTTTGCCTTTGGCCGTGCCTTTCAGGGTCAAAGTGTCCCCATCCTCGATGAAACTGCGCGTCTCGCCGCTGTCCAATGTCAGCGGTTCCTTTCCGCCCCAGCTGAGCTCCAGCCACGAGCCGCGTTCGGATTTGTTCGGGCCAGAGATGGTGCCAGAGCCCAGCAGGTCTCCGGTATTCATTGGGCAGCCGGATGTCGCATGATGCGCCAGTTGTTGCGCGGCCGAGAAATACATCTGGTTGTAGTTTGTCCGGGCAATGGTGGTGGCCTGCTTGCCATGTGGTGCCATCGTGATTTCCAGATCAATATCGTACAGCATGGGGCCGCAATCCTTAAGGTGATCCAGCAGCTCGACCTCTCGCGCAGGGGCGTCACAGCGAAACGGCTCCAATGCGGCTTTGGTCACGATCCACGGGCTGATCGAGGTGGCTGTTGCCTTGGATTGGAAGGGGCCCAGCGGTTGATACTCCCACGCCTGAATGTCGCGGGCAGACCAGTCGTTCAGCAGGACATAGCCAAAAATCATGTCGTCCGCCTCTTGTACCGTGACCGGCCCCTCGGAGGGCGTTCCGACGATTGCGCCCATTTCAAGTTCGATGTCGAACCGGCGGCTGGGCAGGAAGGCAGGCCGGTCGTGATCGGGTGATTTCAGCTGCCCCCAAGGACGGCGAATTTCAGTGCCTGACACAACAACCGACGACGCCCGGCCATTATAGCCAATGGGAATATGCAGCCAGTTGGGCGGCAGGGCGTTTTCCGGACCTCGAAACATGGTGCCGACATTCTGGGCATGGTGACGGCCCGAGTAGAAATCGGTGTATTCACTGACCGCAAAGGGCAGGTGCATTTCCGCGTCATCCTGCGCGACCATAAGGGGTTCGACCGCGTCCCGCTCCTGCGTCCCTTCGGCCAACAGAGATGTCAGCCGATCGCGCAGGGCGGCCCAGACAGCGGGGCCTTGTTCCATCAGCGGGTTCCAGAAGGGCAGGTCGAAAAGGGGTTCGTCACCCAGATCGATCACCCCATCGGCCTCGGCCAAGGTGACGTCCAGAATCATGTCACCAATCGCTACACCACAGTGCGGTTCGGACCCGTCGACCGAAAAGACACCATAAGGCAGGTTGTTCAGCGGAAACGGGTGTTCGGTGGAATTGGCCGAGGCCACCCAGGATTTCGAAAGTGTCATTGGTGTTCCTTGTCGCCTTTGTCGTCGTAGCGAATGTGGCACCGGGAAAGGACGTGCCGCATGGTCCTGTTTCCGTCTTTTAGTCGCCGCCGGGATCGGCCCCGCTGGAAGAACCCTCCTGGCGATGGCCGGGCATTGGATTGTGCTTGTAGTGGTCGCGTTTGCCATTCCAATGCCCGCGCCGCGCCCATATCGACATGCCGATTATGCCCAAGAACACGGCAATGACTATGTAGCCAGCATCCATCACTTTTTCCCCGGTGTTCCGTCGAACTTTTTCTCAAGCGAGATCCAGCAGTCAATGTAATCGTCCTGCAAAGGGGCCTCATTGGCCGCAAATGGTGTCAGATGCTGCGGAAAACGGGTTTCGAACATGAAGGACATGGTGTTGTCCAGCTTGTCTGGGCCGAGATTTGCGTTCGAGGCTTTGTCGAACGCCTCACGATCCGGCCCGTGCGGCAGCATCATATTGTGCAGGCTCATGCCGCCCGGAACAAATCCCTGCGGTTTCGCGTCATACTGGCCGTAAATGTTGCCCATCAGCTCGGACATGATGTTCTTGTGGTACCAGGGCGGACGGAATGTATCCTCGGCCACCATCCAGCGTTCACGGAACAGGACAAAGTCGATATTGGCCGTGCCGGGCTGACCCGAGGGTGCCGTAAGCACGGTAAAGATCGACGGGTCCGGGTGATCGAACAGAATTGCTCCCACAGGGCAATAGGTGCGCAGATCGTATTTGTAGGGCGCATAATTGCCGTGCCACGCAACCACATCCAGCGGGCTTTGGCCAATCTTGGTGGTGTGAAACTGGCCGCACCATTTGACGGTGACGGTCGAGGGCACCTCACGATCCTCAAACGCCGCCACGGGGGCTTTGAAATCACGCGGGTTGGCCATGCAGTTGGCGCCGATCGGACCACGACCCGGCAATTCGAATTTCTGGCCGTAGTTCTCGCAGACGAACCCGCGGGCGGGACCTTCCAGTACCTCGACCCGATAAACCAGCCCACGCGGAATGATGGCTATTTCCTTGGGCTCGAGGTCGATGATGCCCAGTTCAGTCGTAAAACGCAGGCGGCCTTCTTGCGGAACCACGAGCATCTCGGAATCGGCCGAGAAGAAATAGTCATCCACCATCGACTCGGTGACAAGATAGATATGGCTGGCCATGCCTACCTGCGTGTTCACGTCACCTGCTGTGGTCATCGTCCGCATACCCGTTAACCACGTCAGCCCTTCTTCAGAATGCGGCACTGCATCCCAGCGATACTGGCCCAGACTGATCACGTCCGGATCAATGCAAGGCGCAGACTTCCAGCAGGGAAGGTCGATTTTATCATAACGATGCGAATGCTTTACCGACGGTCGGATACGATAACACCAGGTCCGTTCGGGCGGGTTCGCGGTAAAGGCTGTGCCGCTAAGCTGTTCGCCATACAGTCCATAATTACAGCGCTGCGGGCTGTTCATGCCCTGTGGCAATGCGCCGGGTAGTGCCTCGGTTTCGAAATCATTGCCAAAGCCGGGCATATAGCCTTTGTGCGTGCCAACAGGGCTGCTGGCTTGCGTCAGTGTGTGCGGATCGGTCGGACGGTTCATCCTGTGTTCCTCCGTTTGTTACTTGAGAAATAATAGTTGATTT
Source organism: Ruegeria sp. BB7 (assembly GCF_056539365.1). NCBI lineage: Bacteria > Pseudomonadati > Pseudomonadota > Alphaproteobacteria > Rhodobacterales > Roseobacteraceae > Ruegeria > Ruegeria sp. BB7. The sequence goes on from NZ_JBQFUV010000009.1 coordinate 57,050, forward strand.
TGTAACTAACAAGGATGACGGACGGTGATTTCAGTGAAAGTGAAGGTTTTGATCTGCGGGATTTCCTGCCCTATCTGTTAAACCGTGCGGCCGAGGAAATCTCGTTAGAGTTTCAGCAGATCTACAAGGATCGCTATGGCATGTTGCGCACGGAATGGCGGGTTTTGTTCCATCTGGGAAACTACGGTGAAATGACCGCAAAACAGATCGGAGAGCTTGCAAGGATACACAAAACCAAGATCAGCCGCGCAGTGCACAGGTTAGAAACCCGCCGGTATCTTTCGCGCAGTCGCAGTGAGGCGGATCGCAGAGTCGAAAATCTGACCCTGACCCCAATGGGGCAATCCGTTTACAGAGAATTAAGTGCTATTGCAGAGCAGTACGACACAAAGCTGGCCGCCCAGTTCAGGGCAGAAGAGGTGGTGGTGTTGCGGAAACTGCTGCGACGGCTGGCGCATATGGGGTGAACAGTGGTAGATTTACCCTCTGGCACTTCAGAGCGGACACTGAAAACTAATGGTCAACCCGAACGCTGTAGCGGCGACATCAACCGATCTTATCAACTGGCTTGTGACACGTGGTCTGGAAGGCGCCACGAAAGAAGACCTGCTGGACGGCTATTGCAACAAATTGTTGGAGCTGGGCGTGCCGCTCATGCGTTTCCACGCAGCACAGTCGGCCTTGCATCCGGTTTACGGCGGAACCGGGTTCAGCTGGTATCAAGGACAGGGCGGTGCGTCTGAAACATTTGAGTATTCCGAACAACCCAGCGAGCAGTGGCAGCAAAGCCCGCTGTTTGCGATCCTCAATGACAATTTGAAAGAAATCCGCGAACGTTTGGTCGATCAGAATGAGGCGAGCCGGTATCCTTTGTTGAACGATCTGCGTCAGATTGGGGCCACGGATTACTACGCCACCGGAGTCAGCTTTGACGTGCCGACCCATAACGCACCGAAGGATGCCAAAAAGGCGGTGGACGGCGTATTGTTGTCCTGGGCCTCGAATGCGCCGCAAGGATTTGAAGATAGAGACTTGGAGTTGATCAATATCGCGCTGCCACATCTGGGGTTGGCGCTGAAATCGGCTGCAAGTGCGCGGATTTCCAAGGACCTGATGCGGGTTTATCTGGGTCGCGACGCGGGGCGGCGTGTTTTGTCCGGTGAAATCCGGCGCGGTTCGCTTCAGCAGATTGATGCCGTGATATGGAACTTTGACCTTGAAGGTTTCACCAGCCTGTCAGAAGAGCTGCCGGGCAACGAAATCATCGACATGCTCAATGATTATCTGGCTGTGGCCGTTGGCGTTGTGCATGACAATCGCGGCAATATCCTGAAATTTATGGGCGATGGGCTGATGGCGATGTTCGACGTCGGCGAGATTGATGAAGACGCGCGCGCCGCATTGAAAGCCGTGCCGGAGTTACAAGAGCGGATGGGCGCGCTGAACGCCCGCCGAGAGGCAGAGGGGTTGCCGGTTGCCAACTTTACTCTTGCCCTTCATGCCGGAGAAATCCTCTATGGCAACATCGGGTCTGAAACCCGACTGGATTTTACGGTTATCGGCCCGGCTGTGAATCAGACTGCCCGGATTGCCGGAATGCACCGATCCCTCGGGCAGCGGATTCTGATTTCGGACGACGTGGCAAAGGCGGCACAGCCTTGCGGACAGGATCTGATCTCGGTCGGGCGCTATATGCTGCGCGGTGTAACTGAGCCGAAGGAGTTGTTCACGATCTACAAAGCGCCTCTCTAGTTGGGCTTGGCCGCCGAGAAAAACCGGTGCCAACTACTGTCCTTTAAGTAATATTCAACCCATGACAACTGTCTGTTTCTGAACGATTTTGACGGATCAGACTTCTGTTGTATGATCCACTCTCATGTTCGAAGGCCGTCAAGTATAACTGGTTACGCAAGAATGGAGTCGAGTAGACCGTGCAATTCGATACTCTCTTCGACGCTTTTGTTGTGATGTTGGCGCTGGTTGGGTCTGCGGTCTGGTTTCGGCGCAGAAATGTCATTCAAGACCGAGAACAAGGTGTGTTCGCCCGTCTGGTGACGGATTTCGCGTTGCCAGCCCTAATTTTCGCGAATCTCAGCAGTGAGCCCTTCCGAATTCAGAATTTCGAATTGGCACTGGTTCTATTTCTTTCCATCGCCACAGTTATGGTCACAGCCTGGTTGGCCGGGCGTTGGATGCGGCTGGAACGGCCAGTGCTGGGCTCGGTGATCCTTGTGTCCGGGGTCGGTAGCACCTCGACGCTGGGTTATTCCCTGCTTCAGAACATCTATGGCGACAATGCGGAAATCATGAGCCAGCTTGTCGTTATGGGCGAGATCGGAGTGATACTGCCTCTGTTCACCGTCGGTGTCGCCATCGCCAGTTATTTTGGCGAAAACGATGGGCAGGGGCCCACGGTTGGCGATGCGTTCCTGACCTTTCTGCGATCCCCTATTTTTCTGGCCTTTGTGCTGGGGGTGCTTGCGTCGGCCATCGGTTTGCCAAAAGACAACAGGGTCGTGGCGTTGTTGGACGATTTTCTCGGGATCGCCAGCGCCTCACTGACATTCCTTGTGGCTTTTACCATCGGTCTGATGTTGCGACCAATCGCGATTGGTCAGTTGGCGGGGCTGGTTTTGCTTGTCTGCGCGCTCAAGTTGATCCTCGAGCCGGTGGTTGCAGGGAGCTTTGCTTTTGCGCTGGGGTTGGCAGATTTTCAGCACGACATTCTGGTGGTCGAAGCTGCGATGCCGTCCGGGGCGCTGGCGGCTGTGATTGCTGCACGGTACGGCTGCGATTCAGCGATTGCGTCAGCCTTGCTTGTCGCTACTTTCGTGCTCAGTCTGTTTGCATTGCCACTGATCGGCTATCTTGCGCTGTAACTTGTGTGACACTGTTTCGTTAGAAGTCGATCTCGACGCCCGGCAGGTTTAGTTCCTTCATCATGTCGCGCAGCTCTTGCCTTGCGGCGATGTTCGAGATGTTCAATTGCTTGACCCCGATATCCTTGAGATCCAACAAGGTCAGCCCGCGCGGAAACAGTTCGCGGAAGATCACTCGCTCGGAAAACCCTGCTGCAACGCGGAAGCCGATGCGCTGTGACAGCATCTCGATTGCGCGCTGCATCTTTTCCTTGTTGACCATGCGCTGGGTACCAACGCGGTTGCGTACGACAACCCAGTCGATGGGTTTCAGCCCGGCCTGTGCCCGCAACTGACGTGCGTTCCAGACCATCTCGGAATAGACCGACGGCCCAAGGATTTTCTCACCCTTCGAGTCGATGCGCGCCAACAGGTCAAAATCGATGAAACTGTCGTTCAGCGGAGTGACCAGCGTATCGGCCAGCGAATGCGCCACTTGGCTTAGGCGGGTATGAGAGCCGGGGCAGTCGATCAGGATAAAGTCGCTATCGCTTTCCAATTCGGACACGGCGGCGGAAAGGCGGTGATCGTAGATGTTCTCGCCGGGTTTCAGCGTGGTGGCGTCGATCTCGGGCAGGTCATGGTGGCGCGGGCTGGGTAGGTTCAGCTCTGCGTTTTTCATGAAGTTGTCGCGGTTCTCGAAATAGCGCCCTAGGCTGCGCTGTCGCAGGTCCAGATCAAGCGTGCTGACCTTGTGCCCCAACCGTGCCAGCGCGGTGGCCACATGCATCGACACGGTCGATTTACCCGCGCCACCCTTCTCGTTCCCCACTACGATGATATGTGCCATGCCTGTATTCCCATGTCCCGCCGTGCTTACCCACACGTTGTTGCGACCCACTATATGTTGTGTAAGGTTGGAAGGGAAGAACCCCAAGCTTGTTGCGGCGCGATATTAGGCTCTAAATTGGAAAAGAGCGGCTTGCGGGTGGGTTGGGCTGCGTACTTGCCAAATATAACGCTGTGTTTCACTGTCCGGTATAGAGATTTGCGCATAGGGGCGGTCGTTGGAGAGCCTGTTTCTTAACGTTCTGGACGTGGTCTTGCCTGTGCTGATCTGCGCGGGAATCGGGTATTGCCTGGCGCTGATCAAGGCGCCTTTTGACAATAAAGTGATCGGGGGAGTTGTCTCGCGGGTCGGTTATCCCACGCTGATTATCTCGCACTTATCCACCACCAAGATTGCCGTTGGCACATTTCTTGACGTGATGGCCGCCGCCGCATTGGCAATTGCGGGGTTTGGCGTCTTGGGTTTCGTTGCGCTGAAGAGCATGCGTTTGCCGGTACGTGCGTTGCTAACGCCGCTGATGCATGGCAATGTGGGTAATATCGGGTTGCCGATTACCCTGCTCGCCTTGGGCGACGCGGGTATGGCCTATACCATGGCTTTCGTTGTCGTCGTACTGATCAGTATTTTCACTTTGGGCATGTGGATTCCTGCCGGAGAATTCTCTCCCAAAAAGCTTGCCTCATCGCCGATCATTTATGCAGTTATCCTGTCGCTGGTCCTGATGGCGACCGGATATAGCCTGCCGCAACCCGTGGCCAAATCCTTTGACATTCTTGGTGGGCTTTCGATCCCGGTGATGTTGCTGACGCTGGGGCATACCCTCGCGACGCTGCGAATCAAAAGCCTTGGTCGCGCAGTGTTGTTGACCCTGCTTCACCTGGTAATGGCTATCGTGATTGCGGCGGCGTTAGTCTGGGCCTTCGGTTTCACAGGGGCCGAGCGCGGGGCAGTTATCCTGTGCTGTCTGATGCCCGCTTCAGTCGCGACCTATTTATTCATCGACCAGCACGTGCCGGAATATGGACCAGACGTGGCAGGGTTTATTCTGGTCTCGACGCTTACAACAATCGTCGTGCTGCCGGTTGCGCTGGCCTACTGGATCTGAAGGCTGCCCTAGGCGAAGAGGAGAAAATCGCTAAACTGCTGATTAATTGCATTAAAGATTCATAGTTTGAGGGCACGTTGATGACGAGTAAGACCTCGGCAGAAGTAACCCCGCAGGCCCGCGCACGAGTGGTTCTTGCGATGACTGCAATCTGCATGATGGTCGTAGGGTTCAACACCACAGCCGTCGCTACCATCCTGCCCAACCTGAAGGCTGAGTTCGACCTGACACCATCTGGCCTGCAATGGGTTATGGCAACCTACACCGTGGCCAGCGCGACACTTGTCACCATCGTCAGCCGCCTCGGCGATATTACTGGGAAAATGGGTGTGTTTTTCTTTGGCATGATTGTCTTTTCAATCGGGTCAGCTTTGGCCTTGTTTGCGCAGGATGGAGGGATGCTGTTGTTTGGCCGTGGCGCGCAGGGCGCGGGCGCGGCGGCGTTGTTCGGGACCTCTCTGTCCTTGCTGACGGCGGCTACGCCCGAGGAGCAACGCGCCAGCGCTACGGGTGCCTGGGGGGCGATTGTGGGGCTGGCGATTGGCCTAGGGCCAATTGTGGGTGGCGCTTTTGGGCACTATGTCAGTTGGCGAGCGGTATTTGCGATCGACATTGTTTTACTGGCCACGGCCTTTGCTATCGGATTGCATGTCAGTAAACGGAATTACGTGCCGGATACCCGCCTCGCCGGGGCGAAATTCGATTATCCGGGGGCGGTCGCCATCCTTTTCTTTTTGGGGCCGCTGTCCTTTGCGCTCAGCAACGGTGAAAGCGGAGGGTGGGCCACTCCCTTGACGCTGCTGCCTCTGGCTGTAGCTGCCGCTGCCGCCATTGTATTGGTGAGAGTTTCCCGTCATAGCGACGATCCACTGATCGAGCTGCGATACTTCCGCCATCCGCGCTATTTTATGGCCGGAGCAGGGATGTTCTGTACCGGATTCACGCTGTTCTGCTTCTTTGTCTATTTTAACACCTTCGTGCAGTCGCCCGATGCCTTTGGGTATTCCTCCATCGGGGCGGGGCTGGCGATCATGCCACTCAGCCTCAGCATGTTTGTCATATCTGTCACAGCCCCCCGGTTCCTCGCCCCCTACAGTTTTCAATGGCCAGTTGCGATTGGCCTTGGGGCGATGGCCTGCGGGTTCCTGCTGATGATGACGACGACGAACACCACGCAATATGCCGAGATCTGGTGGAAATTGCTGATTATCGGTGTCGGGCTGGGTATCTGTTTCTCACTGCTGCCCCGTCTGGGCTTGCGCTTACTGCCCGACGAGCACGTGGGGCAAGGGTCCGGCGTGATCAATGCCTGCCTCTATTTTGGTGCAACTCTGGGGGCTGTGGTCGGTGGACTGGCCGAGGCTATCACCACCCGCAGGGGTCTGTCCGAAGTGATCGACGCGCTGCCCGCAGGCTCAACTCAGCGCGAGGATCTGGCCCATGCGTTGACCCACGGTACGCCGAGCCAGATACAGCAGCTGATTGCAGAGATGGACCCGACGGCCAGCGCCGCTCTGGCCAAAGCGCTGCGGGACCTGCAGGATAATTCTTTTGACAGCGCGATGGTGGTTGCCGCTGTTGCCGCGCTTATTGGCATGACGCTTGCGCTGATCCTGTTGCGAGGACCGGTGCCGCCGGTTCACAGCGCAGCGGAACTGACGCGAAATCCGCGATAGTAGGACTAATTTCAACCAGTTGGTTTATGCGGCTTTAGCCGCCAAGGTATACCCCACCCTTAGGGCGATAAAAGACCTTCTGATCGTGTAGTTTTCCAAGAAGATCATGAATCCGCCGCAGGGTGTTTTCGCGGTCCGCACTGCCGTCTTTCCCATCTTCCAGTGCTGCCTGTGACAAGGAGGCGGCGGAGCCGCGCAAAGCCGTTTCGATCAGATCCATATCCTCGACCGATAGCTCGATCATATCGTTGTATTGGGGCATTTTCCGGGTCTCCGTGGTCACTCAGCCTCTGTCGCAGCCCATTGTATCATTTACCGGCCTTCGACGAAATTGGCCTGCGTCGAGGCAGTTTGCTGCACAAAGCACACGAACCGACGGAGGATGGATTGGTGTCTCGGGTGCTTGGAGAACCAGACCTTGCCAGATGGTGCGTAAATTGAGTTGCGTTTGATGAAATGAAGCCCCGTGCCTGACGTGATCTGGAGGCAATGTTGAACTTCGGCGCCTCTAAAACAAAAAGGCCGCCCCAAAGGACGGCCTTTCGCATCTCAAACGGGTCAGGCTTAGAAGCCCAGACCTTCGTATTTTTTCTTGAACTTCGACACACGGCCGCCGGCGTCCATCAGGCGCGACGAACCACCGGTCCATGCGGGGTGCACGGAGGGGTCGATTTCCAAGGCCAACTGGTCGCCTTCGCTGCCCCAGGTGGATTTCATCTGAACCACGGTGCCATCGGTCATTTTGACGTCGATGAAGTGGTAGTCGGGATGGATGTCTTTTTTCATCTTTCCGCTCCTTACGCCTCGGCGCCAGCCTTGGGCTTGTAGTTGGTGACTTCTGCGATACGCGCGGATTTACCACGGCGCGAGCGCAGGTAGTACAGTTTGGCGCGACGAACGCGGCCACGGCGGACAACGGTGATGCTGTCGATGTTGGTCGAATGCAGCGGGAACACACGCTCAACGCCTTCGCCAAACGAAATTTTCCGGACGGTGAACGAACCGGCGATGCCGCTGCCACCTTTGCGCGCGATGCAGACACCTTCGTAGTTCTGAACACGGGTACGCGACCCTTCGGTCACTTTAAAGCCGACACGGATGGTGTCACCGGCTTTGAAATCGGGGATGTCTTTCCCCAGGGCGGCAATCTGTTCCGCCTCAAGCTGTGCGATCAGGTCCATCGCAGTTTCTCCTATCTGCTCGTGGTTGGTCCACGAAGTTTGGGCACGGCCTGAGAGCTCTTGGTCTTCATCGGGTCCTGCGTACAGCCCGCCAGAGGTCAGATCGAATGTTCCTTTGGTCCGGTCTGCCCTGACACGCCGTGGCTGAAGAAAGCCGAGCGTTGCGCCATAATGCAAACCCAAACGCCGGAGTCGCGAAGTTGCGGCACCGGATTGCGGTCTCTTATATACTTTTTAGGCAGGCAGCAAGAAAAAATGCCCATATTTTTTGCGGTATGAGCGCTTGTGTGCCGTATATAAGTTTCGCTGTTGATTTGTAAGTTCGATCAGGCATGCTGGAGGTAATTATAAGAGCAGTCATTTAAAACAGGAACCGATCATGCGCATTGCGTTGATGCTGGCCGTCCTGGCCTTTGCGACCCTATCCTGCGGTCGCAGCACCCCTCCGCCCCAACAGGTCGAGGCCAAAGCTTTTCTGAGCACAACCTCGCCTTCGGTCATTTACCCGGCCTTTGGTGATGCAGACCCGCATGACTGGGATGGGCGGCACCCGGGTCATTACCCGGTACACGGGCTGGATGTGTCGCGCTGGCAGGGGACAATTGACTGGCGACGGGCCAAGGCGTCGGGCGTCAGCTTCGTGTTCATCAAGGCGACAGAGGGCGGCGACGTGGCCGACCCCATGTTCGACGATCACCGGCGCGGCGCACAGGCGGCGGGCGTGCCGTGGGGCGCGTATCACTATTATTATTTTTGCCGCCCGGCGCATGAACAGGCTCGGTGGTTCATCAAGAATGTGCCAAAGGGGGCTGACCTGCCGCATGTGCTGGATATGGAGTGGACACCACATTCCAGAACCTGCAGATTACGTCCCGACGGCGCCACTGTCCGGGCCGAGGCCAAGCGGTTCCTAGATATTCTTGAACGCCATTATGGTCGTCGCCCGATTGTCTATACCACTGTGGATTTCCACGCTGACACAGGTATCGACCGATTGCGCGGAACCGAATTCTGGCTGCGGTCCGTTGCCGGGCATCCGCACAAGGTATACCCCAAGTCCTCCTGGCGGTTTTGGCAGTATACTGGCACCGGGCTGGTTCCGGGAGTGCAGGGTAAGGTGGACATCAACACCTTCAATGGCCACCCCGAGACTTGGGCGCGTTGGAAGGCAGGGGGTTAATCCCGCTCCTTTTTGTAGGTCTCCCACAGATCGGGTCGTCGTTCGCGGGTGATCTGTTCGGACATCTCGTGCCGCCACTCGGCAATGCGCCCGTGGTGACCGGACATCAGGATGTCAGGGATCGGGCGGCCTTTCCATTCGGCGGGGCGGGTGTATTGCGGATGTTCCAGCAGGCCCGATGAAAAGCTTTCTTCCTCGGCTGAGGCCTGATTGCCCAGCACACCGGGGATCAGCCGAACTGTCGCGTCAATCAACGCCTGCGCTGCGATCTCGCCGCCAGTCATGACGAAATCACCTAACGAGACTTCTTGCACGCCGTAATGCTCCAGCACCCGTTCGTCGACACCTTCGAACCGGCCACATAACAAAGTCATCCCATCGCAGCGGGCAAGGTTCTGCATCATGTTCTGATCCATCCGGCGACCGCGTGGGCTGAGGTAGATCAGGGGCCAATTGCCCCGAATGCCCGCCATCGTGTGCTCGATGGCCTCGCCCAGCACATCGGCGCGCAGTACCATGCCGGCACCACCGCCTGCGGGTGTGTCATCCACATTGCGGTGCTTGCCGATGCCAAACTGGCGCAGATCGACGGTTTCCAGCTGCCACAACCCTTCTTGCAGGGCTTTGCCGGTCAGGCTTTCGCCCAAAACACCGGGAAAGGCGGAAGGAAACAGCGTGATGATCTTTGCCTTCCATACACCATGCAGATCGGGCGTGGGCGTCATCAACTCACGCGGTTTCAGGGTGGGTCGGATCGCTTTGCGACCGTGGGATTTGCTAGGCTTGTCAGTCATGTCGTGCCGATCAAAGCGCCTTTCGCGCGTTCAATAATCGCTTTCTTCTGTTCGATCAGAGCAGCCTCGTCCAAGCGCGAGCGGTTCAGGTCCAGCAATTCGACCAGCACGTCCTCGGGCAGGCGACTGTTGACCTTGGTGGGCTGCACCAGCAGCTTGGCCTTGTCACGGGGCAGGTCCAGATACTCGGCAAACGGGGTGCCGGGGCCATAGCGGCGCAACTGCAGTTCCTCAAGCCATTCGGCGGTAACGGTGACCGATGGCAGCCTGTCCCGGATCTGATCCACGGTATCCTGCAAGGGTGGCAGGTGATCCATGTTCGATCGATAGGCTTCGTAATCATGCACCTGGCGGATGCGCTCCAGATCATGCGCCCAAAGGCTGCGCAGCCAGCCGCCGCGTTGGCGCAGCGACAGGTAGATGCTAATTTCGACCTCTTGCCCGGAGAAACGATGGCGGATGGCATCCACCAGACAGGCCGCAAGCTCTGGCGCGGTTGCATAGCCGTTTTCGATGTTACGGCTGGGGCGCAAACCGGCGAAGTTTTCCTCGCTGACGATCAGGCCGCGTTTGTCGCCAAAATCGATCGAGTCCAAAAAGTCGCTCACTTGCGTGCCAAATTCGGACAGCGTACCGACGGTTCCATAGACCGAGTGGTTGGTCGCCGCCCGCGACAGGCCGGATTTGCGCGTACGATAGGGCAGCACCAGCGCGAAATGCGGCCAGATCAGCTCGCGATTGTCATAGAGGAAAGACTGTGCCGCTGTGGTTCCTGTCTTGTGCAGGCCCAGATGCAGCAGGACGCGGCGCATCAGATAAGCCCTTCGGGCGGGTCAGCGATGATGCGGCCCTTGTCCAGATCAACCGTCGGCACAGATTCCATTGTAAAAGGCAGCAGGACTGTGGATTTCAGGCCCGGCCCGTGCAGTTCCAGAAGGTCGGCTGCGCCGTGGTTCTGCACCGATTTCACCCGGCCCAGCAGGGTGCCGCCCGTGTCATAAACCTCAAGCCCGATCAGGTCGGTGTGGTAGAATTCGTCATCGGGCAACGACGGCAACTGATCGCGGCGGGCATAGAGGCGCAGGCCGTTGATCGCGTCTGCCTGTTCCTTGGTTTCAACGCCGCCCAGACGTGCGGCAAACCCGTTCTTGATAGCGCGCGTAAGCACCAGCGGGAACCGTTCCTTGCCCTCTTCGTCGGTTAGTGGAGAGTAGGTTTCGATGTCTTCAGGCACGGCGCAAAAGCTTTTCAGGCGCACCTCACCGCGAACGCCGTATGCGCCCGCAACACTGCCCACGCAGATCAGATCACTCATTTGGCCCTTCCACAGTCACACATAGCCCGTCTTGCCAATTGCCGCGCGCCTCGCAAGCTTCGCGCTGGTTACCACGTTCAAAAAACACGCCGACAATAAAGGCGATCAGCAACAGGATGGGAAGACGTATCAATCCGAACATCTGCTTATCGTACCTCGATCGGCAGAGTGTCGTAACGAGATTCCCAGCCGACGCGTTCCAGTTCGGGTGTGTCCAATTGTTCTTCCGGCCAGCCGACGCAGAAATACCCGATCAGGCGCCAGCCATCCGGGACGTTCAGGTCACGGGTCATTTTGTCGGGGTCCAGAATGGACACCCAGCCCAGGCCCAACCCGTGGGTGCGCAAGGCCAGCCAGAACAGCGTGATCGCAGAAACGACGGAATAGCGCCGCGCTTCGGGCATAGTTCCCGCGCCCAGACCTTGCCCTTTGTCGGTGGCATCGTCGCAGAACACAGCCAATTGCACCGGGGCTTCCTGCATCCCCGACAGCTTAAGCCCACTGTAAATTTGCGCTTTCTCACCGGAATACCCGGCCAGAGACTCGGCATTGGCAGTCTGGAAATTCTCAAGCGCCGCTTTGCGCGCGGCCTTACTTTCGACGCGAATAACGCGCCAAGGTTCGCTCAGCCCGACCGAAGGGGCCAGCCGAAACGCGTCGAGGCAGCGCGTCAGCACTGCCTCGTCTATAACGTCGGTGCGGAACCGGCGCACATCGCGCCGGAGCCGCATCAACAGATCGAACTGCGTGCGAAAATCGTCACTGAAAGTCTGATCCTGCACGCGCCCGCCTGCTTATTCTTCTGCTGCAGCTTCTTCAGCCGGTGCAGCCGCCGCTTCGGCAGCTTCAGCAGCCTTTGCAGCTTTCTCTTCCGCGCGCTCCTGAGCTTTCTTGCCAGGGGTACCCTTGTTCGGGTTGTTACGCTCGGCCTTGTCGCGGGTGCCAGCTGCTTCCAGCATACGTGCGATACGATCGGTGGGCTGTGCGCCTTGATCCAGCCAATACTGAACACGTTCCATGTCCATTTTCACGCGCTCTTCGCTGTCTTTCGGCAGCAGCGGGTTGTAGGTGCCCAGCTTTTCGATGAAACGACCGTCGCGCGGCATGCGGCTGTCAGCAGCCACGATGCGGTAGAAGGGACGCTTTTTCGAGCCGCCGCGGGCGAGACGAATTTTCATTGCCATGGTGGAATCTCCTTTGGATGGCGTTTACCGGGATCGTTTCCGGTTAATTCTGGTGTTTCTTGTGGTGTCGGATGACTTCCTGAATGATGAAATTCAGAAAAGCCTTGGCAAAGTCGGGGTCCAGATCGGCCTCTTTCGCCAGGTCTTCTAATCGTGCGATCTGCGTAGCCTCACGCGTGGGATCGGACGGGGGAAGTTCGTGTTCAGCCTTGAGCTTGCCAACGGCCTGCGTGTGCTTAAACCGCTCGCCCAGCGTATAGACAAGGATCGCGTCCAGCCGGTCGATGCTTTCGCGGTGGTCTTTCAACAGCGCAGCAGCCTGTGTTACGGGGTTGGTCATTGGCCGGTCCTCTCAGAGGTCAAAGCTATGCGGGTCATGCGTAGGCCTCCATGCCGCCATTCACCAGATCGGCGGGGGCGGGGTGGCGCCAGATTTCGGTCGTGCCGAATTTCGGGTGCTCAAAATGATAGTCGAGTTCAGCGCCCATGCGCTTGGCCACTGCCTTGCTGGCATGGTTTTCTGGGTCGATCAGCGAGATTGCTGTGTCCCAGCCCAAAATATCATAGGCATGGGTGCGCGCGGCCAAAGCGGCTTCGGTCGCGTATCCCTTCCCGGTGGCACCGTTCATAAGTGTCCAGCCAATTTCGGGTTCAGGCCAGCCTTCGGGGAACCACAGTCCGACCCGCCCGACATAGATGCCGGTGTCTTTTTCCTCGACACCCCAGAATCCATAGCCACGCAGGGTCCAATGGCCCAACAGCATGGCGATTAAACGCCAGGTTTCGCTTCGATTTTTTTGCCCGCCAACGAAATCCGCCGCCGGGCTGGCATAGAACTCAGCGTCCGCGTCCAGATCAGCCTCGGACGGCGCGCGCAGGATTAGGCGCTCGGTCTCAAGCCGGGGGATATGTTGGGCGATCAGGTTCACTTTTTCTTACCGAACCCGCTGAGACCCGGAGGCAGGGCCATGCCGCCGCCCATTCCGGGCATTCCACCGGGCATCTTTCCCATGGCCTTGGCCGCCTGTTCCAGCGCCTTGGGGTCCATGCCTGCCGCCATTTCCTCGGGGCTGGGGCCGCCTTTGCCGAACATGCCCTTCATGGCCTGTTTCAGCATTTTGCCTTTGCCCATCTTGCCCATTTTCTTCATCATGTCCGACATCTGCCGGTGCATCTTGAGCAGCTTGTTGAGGTCGCTGACCTCCATCCCCGAACCGGCTGCAATCCGTTTCTTGCGGCTGGCTTGCAGCAGTTGCGGGTTGGCGCGCTCGCGTTTGGTCATCGACTGGATCATGGCGATCTGCTGGCGCAGAATCTTGTCGTCCAGACCGGCCTGATCCATCTGCTTGGCCATCTTGCCCATGCCCGGCATCATGCCCATCATGCCCTGCATGCCGCCCATTTGGATCATCTGTTCCAGCTGCATTTTAAGGTCGTTCATGTTGAACTGACCTTTGACCATGCGCTTCATCATGCGCTCGGTCTGTTCCATCTCCATCGTTTCCTGGGCCTTTTCGACCAGAGCAACGATGTCGCCCATACCCAGAATACGTCCGGCGATCCGGTCCGGTTCGAAGGTTTCGAGCGCATCCATCTTCTCGCCTAGACCGACAAAGCGGATCGGCTTGCCAGTGACCGCGCGCATCGACAGCGCTGCACCACCGCGCCCGTCGCCGTCCATCCGTGTCAGAACCACGCCCGAGATACCGACCTTAGCATCGAACTCTTCGGCCACTTCCACGGCGACCTGACCGGTCAGACCGTCGACCACCAGAAGCGTCTCTCGCGGGTCGACCACGTTGCGGACCTGCTCGACCTCGTCCATCAGGACTTCGTCAATATGCAGACGGCCCGCAGTGTCGAGCATATAGACGTCGTAGCCGCCCAGCGTTGCCTGCTGCTTGGCACGCTTGGCAATATCAACCGGCGTCTGGCCCGGCACGATCGGCAGCGTATCCACGCCGACCTGCGTGCCCAGAACCGCAAGCTGATCCATCGCCGCCGGACGATAGACGTCGAGCGAGGCCATCAGGACCTTCTTGCCCTCTTTCTCTTTCAGCCGCTTCGCGAGCTTACCGGTGGTGGTCGTCTTACCCGAGCCCTGCAGGCCGACCATCAGGATCGGGGCAGGCGGGTTGTCGATCTTCAGCTTGCCGGGGTCTTCCTCGCCACGCAGGGTATCAACCAGCGCATCATGCACGATCTTGACGACCTGCTGGCCGGGAGTGATCGACTTGGTGACCGCCTGACCGGTCGCTTGTTCCTGCACCTTCTTGACGAACGCGCGCGCCACCGGCAGCGAGACGTCGGCCTCAAGCAGGGCAACGCGGACTTCGCGCAGGGCGGTTTTTACGTCTTCTTCGGACAGCGCGCCCTGTTTGGTCAGCCGGTCAAAGACGCCGGAAAGGCGTTCGGATAGATTTTCAAACATGCCTTCGGCCTCCTTAGCCGGTTATCTGGTGGCGCCTCTTAGATAAGAAGCACCGGTTAAATGCACAATTGCCCCCACGGGCGAAACTCGCTGGTGGGGGGCGATCCCTGAACGACTCAAGGGACCGGAAGATCAGATGCTTCCGGATGTTTGCGGCGATTTAGGCCGATTGGCTGTCAGAGTCAACCTTGTGCGCCGGAAGCCATTCATTGACTGCATCGACCAGCCGGTGTGACCCTGATCCATTGGAATAAGCCTCGACAATCGGATGGCGTCCTGCGCTCATGCCTTTGTTCAAAACGAGAACGGGGCGATAAAGAGTCGATGAGCCCTTGTTACTGCGCGACGTCGTGGATTCAATTTCGGCGTGGGATAGGTTCGAAAGCACATGCTCAACTGCCTCATAGCCGAAAACAGACTGCCTGCGGATTACGATGCTGTCTTTGGTGCGGTCCAATATGACCTGCACACGGCGAACAAAGGCGCAAAAGGCGCCGAAGCCCAATCCGCCCCCGCCAAGTGCGAAGATAAGGCCGAACCAGATGCCTTCACCGCCTTCGCTCATTAGGAGCAGGCCAGGACCAACAAAGGCAAGAATGAAGAAGACCAACATGATGCCTATAAACCAAGGTGTGTCGGACAGGATCAGTTGGTTCGGGTCATTGCGTGTCACTTTCATGGCGGCACGCTAGCATCGAATTCCGCCTCTGTCGTGGCTTGAATTTGCCCTCAGGTTGCGCGATGAGCGCGACAGACAGGAGGTTCCCATGGACGCATCATCCGCTTTTCAGGATACACTACCACTCAGCTCGGATGCGCTGTTGGCGCAGTTGGATGGCTGGGGCCTGACCTATCGCTTGCACACGCACGTACCATTGCGCACGGTTGAAGACGCCAAAGCGGTCGAGGATCAGTTCATGGTGCCGGGTGAGAACTCTTTGCGGCTCAAGAATCTCTATCTGCGCGACAAGAAAAAGCGGAACTACCTGGTGACGCTAGAGCAGAGCCGAGAGATTGACCTCAAAGCGCTGGGGGCTGAATTGGGAGTGGGGAACCTGTCGTTTGGCTCGGCAGATCGCCTTATGCAGAACCTTGGAATTCGTCCCGGCGCGGTCAGTCCGCTGGCGATGATAAATGGGGTGCAGAATAACGTTCGCTTCTTCATGGATGGCGCTGGGCAAGAAGCGGATGTCATCTATATGCACCCGCTGGTCAATGACCGGACCGTGGTTCTGGCGCGGGCAGACCTGCTGGCGTTTTTCGACAAGATCGGCTGTGACGTGATCTGGCTGCCCTGATCAGCCTTCCAGCGCCTCTTTCAGTGCGGCAGCCACATGCGCAGCCGATGGATTTATGAACAGATGCCCCTCTGCCTCGAACACCGGATCGTCCAGATGATCGGGGAAGGCCAGTGGCAATTCCGTGCAAGCCAGCAGGATGGCCGTGCCGGGTGCGGCGTGCTTGTTGCAAAAGGCCAGCAACCGTGCGCGGGCGGTATCGGAAGCGCCACCGTAGAAATCGCTGTCGATCATGGCCTGCATTTCCGTGATTTCAGGATTGGGCAAGTGGTTGTTGGCGGTGATGCCCTCTTGGGCCAGCCGGTCGGCGTAGTCGGTTGCTTGCATGGTGACCGAGGTGCCCAAGATCAGGGCCTTTGACGCGCCTGTGGCTGCTGTGACTTCGGCGGTGGCGTCAAAAATACTCAGGATGGGCATGGAAACACCCTGCCGGATCGCATGCAGCCGCGCGTGCGGCGTGTTCGAGGCGATGATCCCGAAATCGCAACCAGCATTTTCCAGCGTTAGCAATGCCTCGCGAAAAACAGCGTCAAAACCGGCCCAACTGGCCTCATCCCCGGCCACGCCACGCAAAGCGCGTGTTTTGGCCTGCGTGACGGACTCGATAGTCATTGGCGGGATCGGCAGCGGAGAGCCGTAACCGCGTTCGGCAAAATACCGGCCCGCGCCTTGGGCAATCGCCCGGTAGTAATCCACGGTCGAGGCCCAGCCTACACCACCCAGAATGCCGATTTTCTTCATATGCAAGCGCCCAGCCTGTTGTTCGGGAACAGACTGGACGTTTCATCAGGCAAGGACCAGAGCCGATCAGGCGGCTAGTTCGGTTACGGCTTTGTGGGCGTTGCTAAGGGCCGCTTCGGCGTCCAGCGCCATCTTGTCGGCGGCGACAACATCGACATCTGTGATGCCGATAAAGCCCAGCACGTGGCGTACATAGTTAGTGGCGAAGTCGATTTCGGACCCGACAGCAGTGCCACCCGAGGCGATGGCCAGAACTACGCGTTTGCTGTCCAGCAGACCCTTGGGGCCGTTCTCGGTGTACGAGAATGTCAGACCCGCGCGGGCGACAAGATCGATCCAGGCTTTGAAGGCGGCCGGAACCGAGAAGTTGTAAATCGGCAAACCGATGACGATGGTGTCGGCGTCCTGCAGTTCGGTCACCAGTGTATCCGACAGTGCCAGCTGATCGCGCTGAACCTCGGTTCGTTGATCTGCGGGCGTAAAGTTGGCATTGATCCAGCCTTCAGTCAGCAAGGGCAGGGGAGTTGCAAGATCTCGGCGAATGATGCGGGCCGCGCCCAAATGTTTGACGATGCGGTCAGACAGGTCTCGAGTGGCAGAACCCTCGCGGCGGGCAGAGGCGTCGATATGCAGGATGGTTTTGGTCATTTCACTTGGTCCTTCCAGTAGGAAATTTTGTCTGCCCCGAATATGGATGTTGCGCCTGTGAACAAAACTCGGATATATCAACATTGACTGTTGGAAATTGCACATAAGATGGTTGCCATGGACAATTGGGATGAAGTGAGAACCGCCTATCAGGTCGCCCGAATGGGAACGGTCAGCGGGGCAGCCGATGTTTTGGGTGTTCATCATGCAACTGTGATCCGCCACATTGACGCGATCGAGGCGCGATTGGGCGTCAAGCTATTCCAGCGCCACGCGCGGGGTTACACGCCCACAGAGGCCGGAGAGGATCTTTTACGCGTCGCGCAAGCGACTGAAGATCAGTTCAATCAATTGGTCGGTCGCATGAAGGGCCGGGGTGATGATGTCGCGGGAGAGCTCGTTGTCACCTCACTGGCATCACTCGCACCGCTTGTGGTGCCTATTCTCAGTGAGTTTCAACAGCTCCATCCCGGCGTTATCGTACGCTACCTGACCGGCGATCGGTTGTTCCGCCTTGAGTATGGCGAGGCCCATGTGGCGATCCGGGCTGGTTCTGTGCCGGATCAACCCGACAATGTGGTGCAACCCTTTTGGACCCAGGAGATGGGGTTGTACGCCAGCAAGGATTATGTCGCGCGGCACGGCGTTCCATCGGGGATTGAGGACTTTGCCAATCACTCCTTTGTTGGCAATGATGACGAAAATAGTCGCGCACCATTCTCGCAATGGCTTCGGGAGAATGCGCCGCCCGAGGCCATCACCTTCCGGTGTTCGAATAATTTCACTATGCGTCAGGCGGTGCTGTCAGGGGCCGGGATCGGTTTTATGTCGCGATGGGAGGCCGCAAGAAACCCTGAATTGCAGGAGGTGATGACCAACCTGCCCGAATGGTCCGGCAAGCTTTGGCTGGTAACCCATGTGGATCTGCATCGCACGACCAAGGTGCAGGCGTTCCTGACCTTTCTAAAAGACCGTATGAAAGAGTGGAAGGCGTGACGTCGCAAGCGCAGGGCCATTTGGCAATGCTGACCTTTTCGGCATTGGTGGCTGGCAGTTTTTCACTGGGATCGCTGATTGCCAATGAAATTGCCCCCGAAGCGATTACGGCGGCGCGCTTTTTGATTGCCTCTGTGCTGATTGGGGTCGTTGCGCTTTTGACCACTGGTTTGCCGCGCAGCGCGGCGCAGGCACCGTGGCGCTATCTGGTGCTCGGCGGGCTGTTCGCCGCCTATTTCGTGCTAATGTTTCATGGCTTGAAAACTGCACCGCCCGTTAGCGCGGCAGCAGTATTCACGCTCACCCCGGTGATGTCAGCCGTGGCCGGGTGGGTATTGCTGCGACAGATCACAACACCAAGAATGGCTCTGGCGCTTTCGGTGGGCGCCGTAGGTGCATTGTGGGTCATATTCCGCGCGGACTGGCAGGCTTTCAAAGCCTTTGAGATCGATCGTGGCGAAGTCATCTATTTCTTTGGCTGTGTGGCGCATGCGATCTATACACCAATGGTGCGTAAGTTGAACCGGGGTGAGCCGGCAGTGGTGTTTTCCTTTGGCACTCTGGTCGCGGGCTGCCTCTTGCTTACGCTTTACGGCTGGTCCGAAATTCGCTCGACAGACTGGGTCAACCTGCCGCTGATCGTTTGGGTTGGGCTGTTATATGTGTCGATTTTTGCGACGGCAGCCAGCTTTGTTCTCGTGCAGTTTTCTACCCTGCGGCTGCCTTCGGCCAAGGTCATGGCCTACACCTACCTGATCCCCAGTTGGGTGATCTTGTGGGAAATGGCGTTGGGCCAGCAGCCACCTGCGTTATTGGTGTTGGTCGGAGCGATCCTGACAGTCGTTGCGCTTGTGCTGTTGCTGAAATCTGAAGAACAGCCCGGAAGTTCGACCAAGCCGGTGACTGAGTGAGGGTTGGTTTCAGATTGGATTGTGCCAGCGTTGACAGGAAACACGCACAGGCAATTGATTTAGAAGCCAGCATTTATCTGATCGCAGCGGCAGGTTTGTCAGTCCGCAATTAGGAAGGGTGGTCGCCGTATTCGTGGCTAAGCCGACCGTTGAGGTAGATCAAAGTTTATATATGCGAATATCTCTATTCTTTTGGCGGAGGAGGACGTCGTTATGTACACCCACATCATGTTTCCTGTTGACCTGCACCTGCCGCCAGAAGTCCGCAAGGCTGCCGATGTCGCGGCTGAAGTTGCCAAATGGCAACAAGCAAAGATTACAGTTGTCAGTGTGACCGGAACCCAGCCCGGTGATCCTGTTCAGACGGACGCCACGACCAACGAAGAGCTGCGCGCTTTCGCTGATCAACTGGCCAAAAACAGCGAGACAGAAGTTGCGTTTCGCAATATTCACTCGGTCGATGTTGCGGCTGAGGTTGACGGCGACTTAAAAGGCGCTGCCGAAGAAATCGGCGCTGATTTGATTATTGTCGGCACCCATGCACCGCGGATAACCGACTATATCTTTTCCAGCCATGCAGGATATTTGGCCAATCACGCCAATGTTTCCGTCTTTGTGGTCCGTTAGATCGGACTAGGGATCTTCGGACGCGGGCAGTTCGATTTCTAGAAACCGTTCGAACGCATCTAAATTGACAGGTTCGAACTGTCCGAACCCCTGCATCCAGACTGAGGCATCGCGCAGAGCATCCGGTTCCAGCTTGCACCATTTTACCCGACCGCGTTTTTCTTGGCTGATCAACCCGGCCTTTGTCAGTATGACCAAGTGCTTTGAGATCGCGGCCAATGACATGTCGAACGGTTCGGCAACGTCGGTCACGGCCATATCATCTTCTAGCAGCATCGCCAGGATGGAGCGGCGCGTAGGGTCAGCAAGGGCTGCGAATACGGTATCGAGATCGTTGGACATGACTTCGCTGAACCACAGCCATGGGGATTGGTCAACCATTTGGTTGAATATGCGATATCTGTCCTTTTGGTCTGCAGGAAGGTGATGCATCAAGTATTGCGAAGATGTGGTTCGGGTAAAAAATACTGAAAAACAACAGCTTAACATGCGTCAATTGGGGCACTCAACGCCGTTGACTCTGTGCCTCTTGCCGCTTAGCACCGTGCCCAAGACTGTACGAGGGAAACGCCCGTGACCGATGACGACCAAAAGCAGCGTATGGCGCAGCTTGAGGCCAAGATCGAAGCGGCGAAAAAGGCCAAAGCGCCGAAGCCCCGCGCAGATGCTGACGTGTCCGGAGGCGAACTTGCCTGGAGGATGGTCATAGAAATGGTATCCGGTCTGGGGATCGGATTTGGCATCGGATACGGGCTAGACAGCCTGCTCGGGACAATCCCGATCTTTCTGGTGCTGTTTACATTACTGGGCCTTGTCGCCGGAGTGAAGGTTATGCTCCGCAGCGCCAAAGAGGTTCAAGAGAAACAAGCGGCAGCTGAGGCGGCCGAAAAGGACGAGAGGGACTGAACGTGGCAACTGAGACCACCGCAGCAGAAGGCAGCAGCCTGGTTTTCCACCCGATGGATCAGTTCATCGTTAAACCGTTGTTCGGTGACGGCGGCATTGCATGGTACACGCCAACCAACGTGACCCTGTGGCTGTTCCTCGCAATTGCGGCGATCTTTGGCCTGCTGGTTCTTAGCACCTCGAAGCGCGCGATTGTTCCGACCCGGATGCAGTCGATTGCTGAATTGGCATATGGCTTTATCTACAAGATGCTGGAAGACATCTGCGGCAAGGAAGGCGTCAAGTATTTCCCCTATGTCATGACCCTGTTCATGTTCATTGTCTGCGCAAACTTCCTGGGCATGATCCCCATGTCCTTCACCACCACATCGCATTTCGCCGTGACCATCCCGCTGGCGCTGTCGGTCTTCCTAACCGTGACCGTGCTGGGCTTTGTCAAGAACGGTGCCGCCTTCCTGGGCTTGTTCTGGGTCTCCAGCGCACCGTTGGCGCTGCGCCCGGTTCTGGCGATCATCGAGCTGATCTCGTACTTCGTGCGTCCGGTCAGCCACTCCATTCGTCTTGCTGGTAACGTCATGGCAGGCCACGCCGTGATCAAGGTATTCGCAGGCTTCGCCGCGATTGCCGCGATCTCGCCTGTGTCCGTGCTGGCGATCACCGCAATGTATGGCCTCGAGGTCCTCGTGTCCTTCATCCAGGCCTACGTTTTCACCATTCTGACCTGTGTTTATCTGAAAGATGCGCTGCATCCTTCGCACTAAGGTCCGATACCCAAACATCGAAACTTCCAATTCGTAAGGAGAAACATCATGGAAGGCGATCTCGCACACATCGGCGCAGGCCTGGCAGCAATCGGTTCCGGCGCAGCCGCAATCGGGGTGGGCAACGTTGCAGGCAACTTCCTGGCCGGCGCCCTGCGCAACCCTTCTGCGGCTGCTTCGCAGACCGCAACCCTGTTCATCGGTATCGCATTCGCAGAAGCGCTGGGCATCTTCGCATTCCTGGTCTCGCTGCTGCTGATGTTCGCCGTCTAATCTGCGGAACCTGATCCTTACGCGCAGGTGGGCCCAAGCCATAGCGGCCCACCTGTTGTAAAGACAACGTTCCGACGGAGGACATCATGGCGACTGAACCCATTAGCGAAGAAGTAGTTGGCTCGTGCATCGACTCGCATGGCTCTGCCATCGGGATGCCGCAGCTCTGCTTCGATTGGTTCCCCAACCAGATTTTCTGGCTGGTCATTACGCTGGTCGTCATCTTTCTGGTCCTGTCTCGCGTGGCTCTGCCCCGCATCGCGGCAATCCTGGCTGAGCGTCAGGGGACCATTACAAATGACCTGGCTGCGGCCGAAGATCTGAAGGCCAAGGCGGTCGAGGCCGAAGAGGCCTATAACAAGGCGCTGGCCGATGCCCGTGCCGAAGCGCAGCGTATCGCTGCCGAAGCCCGAGCAGAAATCCAGGCTGGCCTGGACGACGCGATTGCCCAGGCGGACGCAGAAATCGCTGCAAAGGCGGCTGAATCGGAAAAGGCAATTGCCGAAATCCGTGCCAGTGCGCTGGATAGCATTCAAGTGGTTGCCAAGGATACGGCGGCTGAACTGGTCACAGCTCTGGGCGGCGAGGCAGATGCCAAAGCTATTGACAGTGCCGTTGACGCGCAAGTGAAAGGATAAGTGACATGCGGAATACTCTTGCCCTTATCCTGACCCTTGGCGCAGCCAGCCCCGCGCTGGCCGCAAGCGGCCCGTTCTTCTCGCTTGGCAACACCGACTTTGTCGTGACGTTGGGCTTCCTCGTCTTCATCGCGGTCCTGTTCTACTTCAAAGTACCGGGCATGATTGGCGGTGCGCTGGACAACCGTGCCGAAGGCATCAAGTCCGAGCTGGACGAAGCCCGTGCCCTGCACGAAGAAGCCCGCAGCCTGCTGGCCTCGTATGAGCGCAAGCAGCGCGAAGTGCAGACACAGGCAGACGCGATCGTTGCGGCTGCGAAAGACGACGCGGCTCTGGCGGCTGAGCAGGCCAAGGCCGATCTGGAGAAATCCATCGCACGCCGTTTGGCTGCTGCGCAAGATCAGATCGCATCGGCCGAAGCTTCGGCTGTCAAAGAGGTCCGTGATCAAGCCATCACCGTCGCTGTTTCGGCAGCCAACGCGGTATTGGCTAAGCAGATGACTGCGACTCAGGCGAACAAACTGATCGACGCTGCCATTGCAGATGTTGGTGAGAAGCTTCACTAAATCTGGTCACATGACCTGAATTTAAGACCCGAGAGCCTCTGGTTCTCGGGTTTTTCTTTGCCTGTACCAAAAGACAAATGCAGCGAGCAGTGTGATCCCGATCTCAACCATGAAGGTCCAGTGGTTCAGGAAGGAAAGGATCCAGTGTGAATGCGTGGCTTGGACCGTCACCAGGGGATAAGCGGCATCGCTGAACGGCCACGCCCAGGAAACGCTGCCCACGATCGAATCCAGCACCATGTGAACCGAGCCTCCGGCGCCGAACCCGGCAATGATGCTGCCGACCCGATCGGACCATTTACGAAGGATCAAGCCGAGGATCAGAAAACCCAGCCATACGATCGGTCGATGGGTGAGGTATTCGTGATGGTGATGACTGCGATTGTCGACAAAGTAGAACCACAGCATGTCGATATCTGGTGCCACCGCTCCGATCATGGCTGCTGCAAATGCAACGGGGCTGAGTTTTGGCGTGGCGGTACGAAAGAACAGGTAGGCTCCGGGCAGGTGTCCGATGAACATCAGGTTTGCTCGGTCTCATGCGCAAGCCTCTGCTGCGCGATCTCTTCATTGCGCAGGGCCTTCTGATGGTCTTCCATGCAGCGCTGCACAAAGCTCAGGTGCTGGTGAACCGCGTTGCGCGCGCTCTTTGGGTCGCGCTCTTGTATGGCCGCATTGATGGCGCGATGCTGGTCAAGAATTGCGCCACGCGTGGTGCTTTGCTGGAACATCATCTGTCGATTGTAGAACACGCCTTGCTGCAACAGGTCATACATTGAGCGCATCATGTGCAACATCAGGACGTTATGGCTGGCTTCAATGATGGCCATGTGAAACTGCGCGTCCAGCTCGGATTCTTCCTCGGTTGCATTGCGGGCGTGCGCAGCTTCCATTTTGTCGAATATCGCCTGCACCACTTTCAGATCGCTGCTTGATCCCATACGGGCAGCACGCTCGGCGGCCAGCCCTTCCAGATCCTGGCGAAAGGACAGAAAATCAAACACGGCTTCATTATGGCTGCTGAAGAGCCGAACCAGCGCCGGAGAAAAGGCCGAGCCCAGAACCTCGGCGACGTAAATGCCAGACCCTGCCTTGGCGGTCAGCAATCCTTGATCCTGCAAGTCCGATATCGCTTCGCGCAATGAAGGGCGTGAAACGCCCAATCGCTCTGCCAATTCGCGTTCCGCCGGAAGCCGCTCTCCTGGGCGTAAGATACCGCGCAGGATCAGCAGTTCGATCTGTCTCACAACCGCGAGGGATAGCTTTTCAGTCTGAATTTTGTGAAAGGGCATACGTGCTTTCCAAAATTGGTCAAATCATATGACCACGGTTTTCTTGAGGGTTCAAGAACGCGCATCCCTAGTTTTTTGTTACACTAGGTCAGAACTGTTGACATTGTTGAGTCAATGCCTAGGCTGCCCGACGTGAATGCGGAGGAAGCCCATGTCGACCAAAGATCTGTTTGCAACGCGAATGTCGCGGATGAAGGCGTCTGAGATACGCGAATTGCTCAAGCTTCTTGACCAACCTGGCATCATTTCCTTTGCAGGCGGCATTCCTGACCCAGCGCTGTTCCCAGCGGAAGCATTTGCTGATGCCTTTCAGACCGCGTTGGGGGCTGAGAGGCAGGCGCAGGCGCTGCAATATTCGGTTAGCGAGGGGTACGCGCCGTTGCGCGAATGGTTGGTCGATCACATGCGTCAGATCGGGATTGAGTGTGGGTTAGACAACATTCTGATCACTTCGGGATCGCAACAAGCTCTGGATTATCTCGGTAAGCTATACCTCTCTCCGGGTGACACGGCGCTGGTGGGGTGGCCCACTTATCTGGGTGCGCTGGCAGCGTTCAACGCCTATGAGCCGCGTTTTGACAAGCTCAGCATCAATGGCAATCGCGGAGCGGCTGAATATGCCGCGGCAGCAGGCGAAGGTTTGGTGAAATTCGCTTATCTTTCGCCCGACTTTGCCAATCCAACTGGCGAGACCGTGGACCTTCGTGGCCGGGAAGCGTTGTTGGATTTGGCCGAGGACCTGAACTGCGCTGTGATCGAAGACGGTGCCTATCAGGCCCTCCGCTATGAAGGAGAGCCCGTCCCCCCGGTTCTGGCGCTGGAACTTGCGCGTAAGGGCTCGATTGAGGACTGTCGGACAATCTATTGCGGCAGCTTCTCGAAAACCTTGTCTCCGGGTTTGCGGGTGGGTTGGGTTGTGGCTGCCAAACAGGTGATTTCGCAACTTGTGCTGATGAAACAGGCAGCCGATTTGCATTCCGCAACGATTAATCAGATGGCTATCAATGACGTCGCGCGGGCCTGTTTCGATACGCATATCCCCATGCTGCGGCGTGTTTACGGAGCGCGCCGTGACGCAATGCTGGATGCGCTGGTTGAACATATGCCGAAAGGTGTGGAATGGACCAAACCCGAGGGCGGCATGTTTGTCTGGGTAACCTTGCCAAAGGGCATTGTCGGGTCTGATCTATTGGCCCGAGCGCTTGATACGGTGAAAGTGGCCTTTGTGCCGGGGCAGGCATTCTTTCCGGACGGTAGCGGGGCCAACACGATCCGACTGAGTTTTTCAAATTCCGACGAAGCGACGATCCAAGAGGGTGTCCGCCGGTTGGGAGAAGTCCTGCGCGCCTGAGTGTCGGCAAGATTTTGTTAACCTTGTGGCGGCAAAACTGGACGTATGATCCGGTATCTATACCTCCTATTGGTGTTGGTCGCCTGTTCGGCCGGCACGCCTTATTTTCGCGATATACCCGCAACTCGTGTGGCGGTGAACGGCAGCATCTTTGATGTGCGCATACGCGGAGACATAGCTGAGGCCGTTCGGGTAAATGCTCAATACGCACCGCGTCTGGGGCCGATCCGGGACTGGGCCGGGCTGGCGATGGCGCAGGTCTCAGGTTGCCCGGTTCTGGACGTACTGGGCGATGCGGCGGTGACGGTTGGCGTGCTGGGCTGCGACCGCGAAGCAGGAGAGCGTTTGTTGCTGACTTCTATCTCGACCCCGAACTATGAATGTGTGGATTACGGGGTCTACGAAGATGTTGGTAATGGCTACGGATATCAGGTGTTCGAGTGTACGCCTTACTGAAATACGCGCTTTCCTGCGCATTTCGGCAAGATATTGTGGATAAGTCGGGTTGATATCCCATATCCTGCGCAACCTCGTTGACTCAAGCCCAATCCGTTGCGCAGACTTCAAAGACGTAGGAATCATGGGACCCGCCGCCTTTGCGCTTTAGCAAACTCAAACTCACCGGCTTCAAAAGCTTTGTTGATCCGACCGATTTGATTATCGCGGATGGGTTGACCGGTGTGGTGGGTCCAAATGGTTGCGGCAAGTCCAACCTACTGGAAGCCTTGCGCTGGGTGATGGGGGAAAACCGCCCTAAATCCATGCGAGGCGGCGCGATGGAAGACGTGATATTTGCCGGTGCAGCCACACGTCCAGCCCGCAACTTTGCCGAGGTTGTCCTGACCATGGACAACTCGGAACGGCTGGCCCCTTCGGGGTTTAATGACAATGATCAATTGGAGATCGTCCGTCGCATCACCCGCGATGTTGGCAGCGCCTATAAAACCAACGGTAAAGATGTCCGTGCGCGTGATGTGCAGATGCTATTTGCCGACGCTTCGACGGGTGCGCATTCGCCTGCGCTGGTGGGACAGAACCGAATTGCCGAGCTTATCAATGCCAAGCCGCGCGCGCGCCGCCGGATCTTGGAAGAGGCCGCCGGAATCTCGGGCCTCTATCAACGTCGGCACGAGGCCGAGCTGAAACTGAAAGGCACCGAGACAAACCTGACCCGTGTCGATGACGTGTTGGAGCAGTTGGGTGCACAGTTGGCGCAACTCGCGCGTCAGGCCCGTCAGGCCGCGCGCTATCGCGAGATTGGCGAACAGCTAAGGCAGGCCGAAGGGATGTTGCTGTATCGTCGCTGGAAAGAGGCTGACATGGCCCGCCAGCAGGCGGAAGAGAAGCTGCGCGAACGGATCACCGAAGCCTCCCGTGCCGAGGCCGAGGCACGCGCGGCTGCCGCAAAACGCGCCGAGATTGAAGAGACGCTGCCGCCGTTGCGCGAAGAAGAGGCTATCGCTGCCGCGGTCCTGCAACGTCAGCAAGTGCAGCGTGACCAATTGGCGGATCAAGAGACACGCGCCCGCCAGACCATCGAAACCTTGACCAATCGTATTCAGCAGTTGGGCAATGACATCGAACGCGAGGCAGGTCTGAACCGCGATGCGGGTCAGATGATTGAGCGCTTGGAATGGGAAGCACGTGAACTGGCCAAAGCGGCTGAGGGACACGACGACAAGGTGGCTGAGGCTGCCGAAATCGCCCGCGAAGCGGCCTCCGTGCTGCAGGATCGTGAAGATCATCTTTCGCAGGAAACCGAGGATATGGCCCGTCTGGTTGCCCGTCACCAATCGGCGCAACGACTGGTCGAGGATAGCCGTAAGACACTGGCCAGGTCTGAAGCAGAAGAAGAAAAAGCACGTGCTGCCGTGGATGAAGCCAAAACGGCGCTAACCCGCGCTAGCGAGGCTTTCGAGGCTGCTCAGGAAGGGGAAGAGGAGGCTCGTGAAGCTGCCGAAGCCGCCGAAGAGGCTCTGGCCGCTGCGGATGAGCTGCGCAATGATACGCAGGCACGAGAGGCCGAAGCCCGGGCGCAGCGATCCGAAGCCGAAGGTGAGCTGGGTGCAATTCGTGCTGAAACCTCTGCACTGGCCAAGTTGGTCGAACGCGATACCGCCGAGGGCGGTCAGGTGCTCGATTTGCTGCGTGTCGCGCCGGGTTATGAAAAAGCATTGGGTGCAGCACTGGCTGATGACCTTCGCGCGCCGCTGGTCGAAGGGGACGGTCCTTCGGGGTGGGTGCAGGTCACGGCCTACGACACGGACCAGCCCATGCCAGATGGTGTTGAACCATTGGCGTTGCACGTATCAGGCCCGGATCGACTGAGCCGTCGGATCGCGCAGATCGGTTTGGTCGACGCAGATCAGGGCGCGCGGTTGCAGGCGTCGCTGAAACCCGGACAACGGTTGGTGTCTCGATCTGGTGATCTGTGGCGCTGGGACGGGTTCCGCGCCTGGGCCGAAGATGCGCCAAGTGCGGCGGCCCTGAGGCTGGAGCAACTCAACAAGCTTGAGGCGCTGAAACAGGAGCTTGCCCGGGCTGAGGCGCAGGCCGATGGCGCACGCGCCGCGCATGAGGCGCTGTCGCAGCAACTGGCCGACGTGACCGAGGCTGACCGCCGCGCGCGCGAGGCGCGCCGTGCCGCTGACCAACGCATGGCCGAAACTGCACGGCAGCTCAGCCGAGCCGAAGCAGATCGAAATCTGGCGCAGGGCAAGCTGGAAACCCTGGCTCTTGCAGTAGACCGCCACAAAGAAGATGCCATGTCCGCCCGTGCGCAACTGCGCGAGGCCGAGAGTGGGCTGGCTGGTCTGGGAGACCTCGACAATGCCCGCGCACAGGTTGAGGACATCAAGCAGACGGTCGAGGCCGCGCGGATCACCATGCTGACGCACCGCTCGACCCATGATGAGTTGCGGCGTGAGGGCGAGGCTCGGACGCGGCGCTCGCAAGAAGTGACAAAGGACCTGAGTGGTTGGCGGCACCGGCTGGACAGCGCAGAAAAGCGGATATCTGAACTGGCCGAGCGCAAGGAAAGCTCGGAAGAAGAATTGGCCGAAGCCATGGCGGCCCCGGGTGAAATCGCCGAGGCGCGTGAAGAGCTGAATGAACTGATCGACGCCGCCGAAGCCCGCCGCGCTGAGGCGGCCGACAAGTTGGCCGAGGCGGAAACACAGCAGCGCGAAGTGGTGATGGCCGAGCGGGACGCGGAACGCCTGGCCTCGGAAGCACGCGAAAGCCGGGCTGCGGCCGAGGCCCGCTGTGATGCGGCGAAGGAGAGCGTGACTGCAGCCGCCGAACGCATTGCCGAAGATCAGCAGCTGACCCCGAACCAATTGCTGAACCAGCTGGATGTGAACCCTGATCAAATGCCGGCAGCGGATGCTTTGGAAGCCGAAGTGAACCGCCATAAGCGTCAGCGCGATGCGATGGGGGCGGTGAATCTACGCGCCGAAGAAGATGCGAAAGAGGTTCAGGAAGAGTTTGATACTCTCAACGGTGAAAAAGCCGATCTGGAGGAGGCGATCAAAGCTCTGCGCAGCGGTATTGCCAGCCTCAATCGCGAGGGCCGCGAGCGGCTGTTGACCGCTTTCGAACAGGTGAACTCGAACTTCGCGATGCTGTTCAAGCATTTGTTCGGTGGCGGCGAGGCCAATCTGGTGATGGTCGAAAGCGATGACCCGTTGGATGCCGGGCTTGAGATCATGTGCCAGCCGCCGGGAAAGAAGCTCTCGACCCTCAGCCTGTTGTCGGGGGGGGAGCAGACCCTTACCGCAACAGCACTGATCTTTGGCGTCTTCCTCGCCAATCCGGCCCCGATCTGTGTTCTGGACGAAGTCGACGCGCCTTTGGACGACGCCAACGTTACTCGGTTCTGCGATCTGCTGGACGAGATGTGCCGCCAGACCGACACGCGGTTCCTCATCATCACTCACCACGCGGTGACGATGGCGCGAATGGATCGTCTGTTTGGCGTAACCATGCAGGAACAGGGTGTCAGTCAGTTGGTCTCGGTCGATCTGAAGAAGGCCGAGCAGATGGTGGCCTGATCCCTCACCGCAACGTTATAAGCCATTTGCAGTGCAACCGTCTAAGGTGGCCGCATGAGCCGAATTTTAATCCTTGGGGTGTTGGCCGCAAGCCCGGTTTGGGCCGCTGAATGGCGCATGAAACCCGGTGATGTACCGCTGACGCCCGCAGAATTGGACGCGTTGGCCGGACGCACGCTGACGTTTTACGATGATGGGCAGTCCAAATATTCGGCAGGCGGTGCTTATTCCTATACCTATGCTAGCGGGGAATCTGCGTTTGGCACTTATTCGATAGCCGAGGATGGCAGCGTTTGCATCCAATACCGCAACGGTTTTAGTCGCTGCGATCTGTATGTGTTTAGCGGCGAGCGGTTGATCCTGATTGATCAAAAGGGCGACCGTTACCCGGTACGCCCCGAGTGAAATTTCAGACACCTGATCTGGTTTCGCACCGAAGGACTGTGCCTGACGCAGACCAGCTTTGTATTTCAGATAATTGCCCAAGAAACTAAGGTCGGGAAAGCCCGACACGCCAAGCCAGATATACAAGCCACCAAAGGAGCAACCAAGTGACCGACGAAACAGAAAAATACCTGGCCCTTGGAAAACAGCGCGGGTCACACGGTCGCCAACAGGATGAGGGCGTTCTTGTGATCCGCACCGTAGCAATGCCTGCGGATACAAACCCTTCGGGCGATATTTTCGGAGGGTGGTTGATGTCCCAGATGGACCTTGCAGCGGGGAATATGGCCGGTCGGGTCTCGCAAGGGCGCGGGGCCACGGTTTCGGTAGAAGCGATGCAGTTCCTGCGCCCGGTCAAGGTGGGGGACGAGGTGACCTTGTATGCCACCCTGCGCAAAGTGGGGCGCACGTCGATGCGCATTCACGTGGATGCCTGGGCGCGTGCTCGATTTTCCGAAAAAGGTCATAAGGTTACGGATGCGGATTTCGTGTTTGTCGCGCTGGATGACGAAGGCGCGCCCCGGCCTGTTTTTGAAGACAACTGAAAAGTTGGCTTGCATTCGCTAAGCAGTGCAGAGGTCACAGCTTTCCAAAAATGAAAATCGCCGCTGCGACTTGTTTGTGCGCAGCGGCGAAGGGCTGATCAAGATTGTTGTATTTGGGGACGCTATCCAGTCAGACCGGACCGAGCAGCCACGTCACCCGGCTGGATTATTGGATCAGCCTCAGGTTCTGGATCGCACCGGCGATCGATACGAAGGTTTCGATGACTTCTTCGCCAGTTGTTTCGTAATAGTGCGATTCAGTCGAGGCACAGGCTCTGAGCTCTGCCGCGGCTGCACTAGAGGCTTCGAACGCGACGGCAAAGATGGTAACACCCTTCGCCTTTGCCATGGCACATTGGTCAAGGAACAACTGAAGGTTGGTTGTGTGCGATGACGTAATGATGGTGTCGTCGTCCGGGCGAACAATCAGCTCGGTGGTTCCGTTTTCCGCTTCCAATTCATCGGTTGGCCGAACCTGCGGGCTGGTTGCTCCGTCAGTCATGATGACGATGTACTTCGCAACGTCTTCTGCTTCCCAATCCAACGGACGGTCAGCAAATTCATTTGGGATTTCGCCTTCGTCAGCGAGATGAGCAAAGGCATCTCGGGCCGCGGGGTCCAGCAGGGCCAGCGCATATTTCAGGCTGTAATTGGTGCCGGTTCCATCGAACAACCGCAAGCCGTCGATGAAGGTATGCAAGGCGGCTTCATCGTTCTGGGCATATTGGATGCTCATTTCATCATCCGGGCACCAGCCCCAGTTCTGGGTCGTTGCATCATATTCCCAGTTCACGAAATAAGGTACCTGATCAATCGATCCGGATGGCAGATTGGAATTCAGGAAGTCCGAATAGGTCATTTCCAAGCACGATGAGGTGTTGTTCGGGATCGTATCAACATATGTCTCAAAATCGCTGTATTCGATTGTAAGGTCCGTATTGTTGAACTTCGTTGATCCAACGATGTGATCCCCGGCTATGCTGAAGAACTCAGTCTGCTGTTTGCCGCCTTTGATCGAGGCCCCAACCAGCACGGCATCCTCAGGCACATCCAAGGAGTTTTGGATGATATAGTCTCTGACATAGTGGTAGTAAGTATCCACGTCGTCTTTGACAAATACATCAGTCGTGCTGTCCGGAAAGTTGTCGACCTTGACGGAAAAGTCGACCTCATTATCGCCATCTGTATCAAACCAGAACACAACGTTTGAGATGTCCTGCTCCCACTTGGGGAAGTAGTCCTCGTCCGTGGTCGTCCCAAACCGTTCGCCGCCCAGATAAGTGAACATCGTGGCACCGGGGTTGGTTTGGCCCGCGAATGGGATCGTGCTGATTGAGGTTTGGCATACGGTTTCCTCGCCGGTGTCCGGGTCAGTATTCCGCTCGAAAGTTTCTGATACGAATGCCTTGGCTGCTTTCTGCATCAGAGCAAGGCGGTCGTTTTCCCCCATGCTTCCTGAGATATCCAAGGCCATGGAAATCTCGGTGCAAGGCGCCGCTTCGTGGGCGGCTGCAAACACACCCATTGGAATGGTGTCGACACCACTCAGCCGCATGAAGTGGGTATTAAAATTCATGTCTAGGCCCGCACTGACTGTCCGGTCCAGATAGGCGTCGTCAACCACGACATTGTCATCGTACCCAGAAAGACCTTGGGTGGCCAAATATGCGCTCACCACCTCTTTGGGTGGCAATTCTTGTTCAAGATCGGCAGCGGCCAATACGGCGTTGTCGAGGGTCCATTGCAGCTTGGCCCGGTCGCGCTCGTAATTCATCATGTCGACGCCAATGCCCGTCATGGCCAGAATGACTATAAAGCCAAGCAGAACAAAGATTGTAAAAGATCCGTCTTCCTCGGCCGCAAAAAGCTTGGCCTTATTCAAGCTTTTGTAATTGCGTGCAGAGTTCGAAACCTTCGGTGGCAGCAGGTTGCTCATGGTAGTCTCCGCGATATGCATAAATCGGATTAACCATGGCGTAGGATGTAGGCGTATTTAGGCCACAAATTTGCTGTTTAAATTACTCAAAATGAATATAATGTTAACGCAATATGAACGAGGGACTTCCAAATTTGGATGCCGTGCAGGGCCTTATGCTGTGGAAAAGTCATAAAGCATAGATGTTTCAGATATTTATATCTTTCCTGTGCGCTGGCCTGACATCTAAGCAGTTGAGTTCTTCTGTAGATAAAATGTGGCGAAGGATAGATTCACAGCCTGTTCAGCAGCTCGGCCGTCGGCCATGCGTCTGCAGGTAACTCAAGGCGGTTCTGCTCGGCTTGAACAGCGGCTCGTGTTCCCGCCCCCAAAATGCCATCAATTCTACCGACGTCATGGCCACGTGCCTGAAGTTTGCTTTGCAGTTGTTTCATCTGCGCGCCTGACAGCCCAGGCTCTGGCTTGCCCGCATTGTAAATCTGGGCGCCCTCCAGTCTGGTTCCGAAATAAGCAGCGGTCAGGACGTAAACAAAGCTCTGGTTCCATTCGAAATAAACATCGAAATTCGGATAGGCCAAAAAGGCCGGCCCCTTGTGCCCCTGTGGCAGGATCAGCGAAGCGGGCAGGTCTGACAAAGTACCGTTGCGCGCCTGCACGCCCATCGCTTGCCAGTCGGCCACCGAGCGTGGTTTGCCGGGGCCGGACAGTGACCAGTCCATCTGCGCGGGCACCGTTACCTCTTGCAACCAAGGCTGTCCCGGTTGCCAGCCCAGATGCGACAGCATCTTTGCCCCTGACATTAGCGCATCAGGAGCAGAGGTTTTTAGCAAAACTTTACCATCGCCATCGCCGTCGACCCCGTTTTCCAGAATGTCGCGAGGCAGCATCTGGACCATTCCTATCTCTCCGGCCCAAGCACCGGTTGTGCGAACGGGGTCGAAATTCCCTTGGCTATAAAGTTCGATAGCCGCGAAAATTTGCGGTCTGAACAGCTCAGGTCGGCGGCAGTCGTGAGCCAGCGTCACCAGCGCGTTGCGGGTGTTGAAGTCTCCCTGAAACGCGCCGTAATCGGTTTCGAACGCCCAGAAGGCCAGAAGAACCCCGCGTGAAACGCCGTATTCTGCCTCGATCCGATCAAACACCGCGTCGTATTTGCGCGACATCGCCTGACCACGCTCGATCCGGTTTTGTGAGATCAGATGCCGGGAAAAGTCGATGAACGGTTTCTGAAACACGCCTTGCGCGCGGTCGGCCCTGAGCACAGCACCATCTTTTTGCACGCCTTTGAAGAAAGCGTTAACAGTGGCATTGTCGAACCCATGTTGCACGGCCTCTGTTTTCAATCCTTTGACAAAGGAATTGAACCCACCGCCACATTGGGCCAGAGCGGGTGAGGCGAACAGGGTGGCGGCGACTAGGCCAAAAAGAAAGCGCATGAGACGGTCCGTCAGAGAATAAAGCTGACCCCAACCCACACTGACAGAAGGCCAAGCGCAAGCCCCCAAACGGCCCACAGCATGCGGCATGCGCGGAAAACTTCCGGCGCACCGATTTCGCGGGGAGCATCCCCATTTACCCAGGCCAGATCACGGACCTGCCCGTCATAGCTGCGCGGTCCGGCCAGCGCCACGTTCAGGGCCTGGGCCATGGCGGCCTCGGGCCAGCCAGCATTAGGTGAGATATGGCGCCTCGCATCTGTTACCATTTCGGGCCAGCGCGCCCATTGGCCGGATAGCAATACAATCATGGCGCAGGTCAGGCGCGCAGGGATCAGGTTCAGAACATCGTCCAGACGCGCAGCAGCCCAGCCGAACTCGCGGTATTTTTCTGTGCGGTAGCCGATCATGCTGTCGGCTGTATTGATGGCCTTGTAGACGATCAATCCCGGCAGCCCGGCGACCAGAAACCAAAATGCTGGTGCGATGATTCCATCGCTGAGATTTTCAGCCGCGCTTTCAATTGCGGACCGGGCGACCTGTGCATCGGTCATGTCGCGCGTGTCGCGAGAAACAATCATCGCTACCTTGGCACGCCCCTCAGTCAACGAAATTTGCAACCCGTTGCCCACGTCGCGCACATGTGTCACCAGCGATTTTTGTGCCAGCAGGATGGAGCAGATAATGATCTCGATCACCGGACCCAGCAGTGACAGCACGCGCCCGATGATCAATGAACCGACCACCAACAACAGCACTACGACAACACCTTTCAAGCGTCGCTGTGCATTGCGGTTAAGGCGTTTGTCCAGCCAGCCAATTAGGTTGCCTATCATCACGGCCGGGTGGCGGACCCGAGACCACAGCCATTCAGGTTCTCCCAAAACCGCGTCCAGACACATGGCGCAGATCAACAGGAAAGCGGTGTTCACAGAGCGGCCTCTAACCTGTTCCACCCATTTGAGGGCGGCAGACCCAGTCGTAGAAAGGTTTGTGAGTAAGGGAAGACCCGGCTCCAAATATGGGCGCGGGCCAGACGGTCTTGCCACGTGGCGGCATCATCAACCTCATACAGCCGGAACAGGGTGGTTCCGCCCGCAAGACGCGCACCTTTGGTAGTTAGCATATTGTCTAACCGGTCGGCTTCCATACTTAAGCGCTGTCGCGTGGCGTTCGCCCAGCCTGTGTTCCGTAAGGCTTTTTCCCCAACCCGCAATGCAGGGCCGGATACAGCCCATGGCCCCGTAAGATCGTTAAGCCGTGCAATCAGGTCGGGATGACCGATTGCAAAACCCAATCTCAGGCCAGCGAGCCCCCAGAATTTTCCAAAGCTTTTCAGAACGACCACACCGGGTTGTTCGGCTAAGTGGATCAGTGATGCCTCGGGGGTGACATCACAAAAGCTCTCGTCGATTACGGTCAGAGGGGCATTCACGTCTGCCTCGGTCCAGACCCGTCCGTCGGGGTTGTTCGGGTGCACAATGACGCGGGCGTCGGCGGGGCCGTCGGGCTGAACACTCCAACCCTGAGCGGTGAAGGCGGCGGCGTGTTCGTTATACGTCGGCGCCGTGATTTGAACTCGGCCCGCTGCGGCAAGCGCGGGAATGCGGGCGATTACTGCCGAGGCGCCCGGGGCAGGTAGAATGGCGGCGCGGTCGGGAACAGACCAGAATTGGCGGGCGGCGTCTGCAAGGCGCTCGAACGCACCATGATCGGGCAATTCGGTCCAGTCCGAAGAGGACAGATCCGAAATCCCATACGGATGTGGGTTGATCCCGGTGGACAGATCGATCCAGTCTGCGCGCGCTCCGCCATAGGTGGAAACGGCCCCGTCCAACCCGCCGCCATGATCGCGTTGGGCGCGCGGGTTCAAGTTTTCGTTAGGGCTCGTCATGGGAATCTCGTCAGAATTGCCTGTTTCGGCCCGTTTCAAGCGGATTTTTGCCGTCTACACAAGCAAATCTGCATGAGGCGTGGCCGTGAAAGATCGCATTAACACTTTGTTAAGGAAATGGCGGGATCACAACTTACGGGGATCGGCATCACTAACGCTTCTTAGTGCCGAGGTTGTTGGAAATGAATGTCTTGATTGTTGAGAGTAACCCCGATCTTGGTCGGGTCTGGAAAAGGCATCTGGAACGGCACGGCGCCGAAGTGACGCTGGTTGCCGGGCAAGAGGCCGCGATTCTGGCGCTGTATGGTCAGGATTTCGAGATCATCGTGTTGGACCTTGTGCTTGAAACCGGCAGCGCGCTGGCCGTGGCGGACTTTGCCAGCTACCGCCGCCCTGAGGCGCGGGTGATCTTTGTCACCAACACTACCTTTTTCTCGGATGGCTCGATCTTTGCCCACAGCCCTAACGCATGTGCCTATGTTCAAAGTGAAACGCCGCCAGAGGATCTGGCGGCGATGGTCGAACATTACGCGGCGGGCCGTTGATTGCGTCCGTGCGGCTCCAGGTAATCCAGCACTGGGTTCACGGGAATAATCCGGTTCGGGTTAATGGTGTCATGACTGTAGTGATAATGGCGAACGATGTGGTTCATGTTCACTGTCTGCGCAACGCCCGGCCACTGATATAATTCGCGGGTGTAAGCCCAGAGATTGGGGTAATCGACCAGCCGTCGTTTGTTGCACTTGAAATGCAGGTGATAGACCGGGTCGAAACGGATCAGTGTCGTGAACAAGCGCCAGTCTGCCTCGATCACACGATCTCCCATCAGATAACGGTTGCTGCTCAGGCGGTCTTCTAGCCAGTCCAGTGTTTCGAACAGGGGGTGAATGGCGGTGTCATAGGCCTCTTGAGTGGTGGCAAAACCGCATTTGTAGACGCCGTTATTGACGTTGGAATAGACGTGGGCGTTGACCTCTTCGATCTCTCCCCGCATGGCCTCGGGCCAGTAATCGTCAGTATTGCCGGTGATCCCGTCAAAGGCCGAATTGAACATTCGGATGATTTCGGAGCTTTCGTTCGAGACAATGGTCTCTTTTTGCTTGTCCCATAGGATCGGCACGGTGACGCGCCCGGAATACTGGGGGTCAGCCTTGGTATAGATTTGATGGGCGTAGCTCAGGCCATACAATTCGTCGCCCGTTGCGCCGTGGTTATCGGTTTCAAAGGTCCATCCCTTGTCCAGCATATCGGGATGCACCACCGAGACTGAGATCAAGTCGCGCAGCCCCTTAAGTTCGCGGAAGATCAGCGTGCGATGGGCCCAGGGGCATGCATTACTGACATAAAGGTGATAGCGCCCAGGTTCGGCTTTGAATCCGGCCTTTCCGGACGGGCCAGCGTTGCCATCGGCGGTCAGCCAATTGCGAAACTGCGCGGCACTGCGTTTGAAAGCGCCACCGGTAGATTTGGTGTCATACCAGGTGTCTTGCCATTTGCCTTCGACCAACAGGCCCATTGGAAATCCTCCGCATTGCGTTTCAGCAAAGATAGGTTGGAGGTTGGGCCGTTCCTATGCCAAGGCGCGCGCAACGAGCCTGCATCTGCGCACAGATTTTGGAGGGATTTCCGCGCAACAAGCTGAATTCGAACGGTTCTGTGTGTGCACCTTCACTGGATTTTTACGAATTGGCCTTCACAATAGTAGATGTCGCGCGGGGAGTATTGATATGAGTACCTATGTTTCAAAGGAAATTAGCGCCGAATTGGATGCGGCGCGAATCGCCGGGTTAAAGAAAGCCAGTCGCCTTCGTGTCGAGTTTGGCGACAATACATTCAAAATCCTCAGATTGTGGAAAGATGGCTTTACGGTGGAAGCTGCCACGACGCCCCAATTGCGTGGGCTTGTCGATATCTACGACGGCGCCCGTCATCTGTACCAGTGCTTGATAATTGCCGATGACGAACAATCGGGCGAGATGCGCTATGAATTCAAGCGCAGTACAGCCGCAGCCGACAAGGCTCCGCTGGATTTCTACCGCGCGCCCGACGCGCCGATCGCCCTGTTGGGGCATGATGAGTAGGGGCTGAAAATTTGAAGAATAGGCTCTCGGTATAGAGAGCCTTTTGAGTTCTTCATGATCGCCAAAACAGGGTATGCCCCACGGGTTTGGATTCCTCTGACTACTGCAAATCCGAGAATGCGCGTTTCAGCCGGGCACAGGCTTCTTCGACCCGCGCGCGTTGAGTGGCTAGGTTAAACCGCTCGAAAGTTTCTCCGCCCGTTCCAAATCCGGGGCCTGATGAAGTGGCAATCCTAGCGTCTTCCCGCAGGCGCCGAACGAACTCATAGTGATCCATCCCCGCGCCTGAGAAGTCGACCCAGGCAAGATAGGTGGCTTGCAGCGGCATTGACCACAGACCCGGTATTTCGGCGATGGTTGCATCGAACAGCTTGCGATTGCCATCCAGATGAGCGACCTGCGCGTCCACCCATGCCGCGCCTTCAGATGAATATGCGGCCGTGATCATCTCAACGCTTAATGCGCTGGGCGCATAGTCCAGTGTTTTCAGCCGATGCCGCATCTGGCCCCGCAGCTTGGCATCGGGAATAATCATGTTGCCGGTCCGCTGACCCGCGATGTTGAAGGTCTTGGAGGCTGCGGTCAGGGTCACCGTCCAGGGGCGCGCCTCGGGTGCGGCCTTGTCCATCGGTACGAATGTATGACCGGGATAAACCAAATCCTGATGAACTTCGTCCGAGACAAGGATTAGCCCGTTACGCTCGGCAAATGCGGCCACAGCTCGCAGTTCTTCGGGCGCCCAGACACGGCCCGACGGGTTTTGTGGCGAACACCACATCAACAGCTTTTCTGATCCGTCCAGCCGCGACTGTGCGTCCTCAAGATCGATGCCATAGCTGTCGCCCTCCCGCATCAGAGGGCATTCGACCACGCGCCGTCCGGCGGTGTTAATCTTATACGCGAACTCGTGATAAACCGGGGTAAAGATGACAACGCCATCCCCGGGTTCAGTCCAAACATCCAGACACAGGGCGATCGCGTTGCCCAAACCCTGTGAGGTCAGAACCCAATCGGTTTCGATTGCCCAATCGTGTCGGTTCTGCATCCACCATTGAACCGCAGACAGGTACTGACGGTGTTCCCAGGAGTACCCGAACGCACCGTGATCAGCAGCGTTCCGTACCGCTTCGATCACACACGGCGCGGTGGCATAGTCGGAATCGGCTGTCCACATGGCCAGCCCATCCTGTGGTGAAACGCCAAACAGTTTCTCCATCTTGTCCCATTTTGAACTGTTGGTACCCCGGCGGTCGATCAGGTCGTTGAAAGTCATGTCTGCTCCATCTGTCCGGACGAAAGCTAGCCACAATTGCAGCAGGTGCAAGGGGGGCGTTGCGGCGGGGGGCGGGATGCCCTAAATCAAGCCCATGAAACGCAAGATCCTGATCCATCCCGACCCTCGTCTGAAAAAGGTCTGCGCCCCGGTGGCCGACCTGTCGGACGAGCTGCGCAAACTGGCCGACGACATGCTTGAGACGATGTATGACGCCCCCGGTATCGGGCTGGCCGCGCCGCAGATCGGTGTGTTGGAACGACTGATCGTGATGGACTGCATCAAGGAAGAAGGCGAGGCGCCGCGCCCGCTGGTCATGTTCAATCCCGAGGTCATTGCATCCTCGGACGAAGCCAACGTCTACGAAGAAGGCTGCCTGTCGATCCCCGAACAATTCGCTGAAGTGACGCGCCCCAAAGTGGTCGACGTCACGTGGATGGACCGTGATGGCAACCTGCAGCAAGAGACATTCGATGGGCTCTGGGCAACCTGCGTGCAACACGAGATCGACCATCTGAACGGCAAGCTGTTCATTGACTATCTCAAGCCGCTGAAACGCCAAATGATCACCCGCAAGATGCAGAAGCTGAAGCGCGAGCAGGCCCGCGCATGACCGTTCGCACCTGCCTGCCTTGGCCCGATAAACGCCTGCGGACTAAGGCCGAAGAGGTGCCCGAGGTCACCGATGAGATCCGGGCCATCTGGGACGACATGATCGACACGATGGAGGCAATGCCTGGCGTTGGTCTCGCAGGCCCGCAGATAGGTGTGATGCTGCGCTTGGCAGTTGTTGATGGGGCGACCGAACGGGGCCGTGCAGTCCGTCTGGCGAACCCTGAAATCCTTCACAGCTCGATTGAACTGCGTGAACATGAAGAGGCCAGCCCAAACCTGCCGGGTGTGTCGGCCAAGGTGAAACGCCCGCGCGCGGTGACGGTAAAGTTTTTGAACGAACAGGGCATGATCGACCGCCGCGATTTCGTCGGGATCGAGGCCACCAGTGTGCAGCATCAGATCGATCATCTGGACGGCAAGTTGTATTTTGATCGGCTCAGCAAGGTGAAACGCGATATGTTACTGCGCAAAGCCAAGAAACAGGGGTAAAGATGCGCGTTGTCTTCATGGGGACGCCCGATTTTTCGGTGCCGGTGCTGGACGCGTTGGTCGAAGCCGGGCACGAAATTGCCGCTGTCTATTGCCAGCCACCGCGCCCTGCGGGTCGAGGCAAGAAAGACCGCCCGACTCCGGTTCATGCGCGGTCTGAGGCGCTGGGCCTGGAAGTCCGTCATCCGGTTTCGTTCAAATCACCTGAGGAGCAGACCGCGTTTGCCGATCTGAATGCTGATGTGGCTGTGGTTGTGGCCTATGGTCTGCTGTTGCCCCAACCCATACTGGATGCGCCCACGCATGGCTGCCTGAACATCCACGCCAGCCTGCTGCCGCGCTGGCGCGGGGCCGCGCCGATCCATCGCGCGATCATGGCGGGGGATGCGCAGACCGGTATCTGCATCATGCAGATGGAGGCCGGGTTGGACACCGGCCCCGTTCTGTTGCGTCAGGCGACCGATATCGAACCGCAGGAAACCACAGCGCAACTGCATGATCGCCTCGCCCCCATGGGCGCGAGACTGATCGTCGAGGCCTTGAACCGCCTACCGGATCTGACGCCCGAACCGCAACCCGAAGACGGCGTGACCTATGCCTCAAAAATAGACAAGGCCGAGGCGCGGGTGGACTGGACCCGCCCTGCAATCGAGGTTGATCGCTTGATCCGCGGTTTGTCGCCCTTTCCGGGTGCGTGGACCGAAATTGGGGATAGCCGGGTCAAGCTGTTGGCCTCGAAGCTGGCCGAGGGGCAGGGCGCGCCAGGAGAGGTATTGAATGATACGCTCCGCGTGGCCTGTGGTGAAGGTGCGATTGACCTACTGCGCCTGCAACGGGCAGGCAAAGGTGCACAGGATATGGAAACCTTTCTGCGGGGCTGGCCAGTTGCGGCTGGAACCCGCCTGAGTTCGGAGTAAGCCGATGTTCATGGTCTTGATGGGCACCGTCGTGATAGCCGGGATCGTCGGATACCTGTCCGAGAAAACTGGGTTTACTCACAATGGATACCTGCCCTCGATCATCATTTGCGTGGGCGGTGCCTTCCTGTTCTACTTTGTCCGCATCATGTTTGGGATCAGCTTTGGCCCGCCCGGTCTGAATGCGGTTCTGTCGTCTATCGGCGCTTTGATCATCGTGCCGACACATTGGAGGAAATAACGTGCCTGTCATTGCCTTGATCGTCATCGGAGCCGCCGCCGGATTTCTGGCCACTCGGTTTATGCGGATCGAGGCGGATATCCCCACGACCATGCTGATCGGTATCGTGGGTGCGTTGGTGGGTGGGTTTCTGTTGCGGACCTTGATTGCCGTGGCAGGCTGGCTATCGGGTTTTGTCGGCGCGGTGCTTGGGGCCTTGCTGGTGATCTGGATTTGGCAGACCTACCTGCGTCGCTAACCTCTTGACCTTTTGGCGAGTTACCGGCCAGATCGCCGGAATATCCAGCGCAAAAGGTGCCCCATGTCCCACAATCTGAACCCCGGTGACGTTGCCCTGATGGGGGTGCCGTTGGATTTGCATTCGTCCTTTTTACAAGGCCCAGCTTTCGCGCCGGGCCGCATCCGTGAGGCGTTGCATTCAGGTGCGGCCAACCTGACTGCTGAGGATGGCACCGACCTTGGCGCGACCGACCGGTTCAAGGACACAGGTGATCTGGACGTATTCGAGATGATGGGGCAGGAGCCCCTCGACCGGATCGAAGCCGGAGCCAAAGATCGTATTGCAAGTGGTGCGCGGTTGTTGTCTTTGGGGGGTGATCACTCGGTGGCCTATCCGCTGATCAAGGCACATGCGGATCGGTATGAGGGGTTGAACATCCTGCATATCGACTCGCACCCGGATCTTTATGACAGTCAGCAGATCGGTCCGCTGGGCCATGGTTGCCCGTTTGCCCGAGTGATGGAAACCTGCAAGATCAACCGTTTGGTGCAGGTGGGCATCCGCACCATGAACAAGCACCAGCAGGAGCAGGCCAACAAGTTTGGTGTCGAGGTGATCGACATGCGCAACTGGCGCCCTGATCTTGAGATCAGCTTTGACGGCCCGGTCTATCTGTCACTGGATCTGGACGCGCTGGACCCGGCATTTGCCCCCGGTGTTTCGCACCACGAACCCGGTGGGCTCAGTACGCGCGAGGTGATTAACCTGGTCCATCGGTTCGAAGGTCAACTTGTTGGTGCAGATATTGTTGAGCTGAACCCCCATCGTGATCCTTACGGCATGACCGCGATGGTTGCGGCGAAATTCGTCAAGGAAATCGGCGCGCGGTTACTGACACGTTAATGGCGCGGTGGGCGGCTTTTGTAGACGGGCAGTTGCCAGCCAAAGAACAGCGATCCTGCGCGCAAGGCCCAGCACGTCAACGCGCAGCCCCCCAGCGTGACAAGTTCGTCGAACCCAATCCGGTGCGCGATTACGGCGGTCACGGCGCCCGCAAAGGCGCAGGAGACGTAGAGTTCCCCTTGTTTCAGAACCAGCGGCACCTCGTTGCAGACAACATCGCGCATCAACCCGCCCAGACAGCCGGTGCAGATACCCATCAGCACGACGATTGTGCCGGAATGTCCAAGCGACATTGCCGCGCCCGTCCCGGCGGCGACGGATATGGACAACGCGAAGCTGTCCAGCCAGACAAGCCAGTTGTACCGGCTTTCGACCCGATGTGCGGTAAAGAAGACAAACACGGCCGCCGCGGTGCCAATCAGGATATAGGTGGGTTCGCCAACCCAGAATATCGGATGCCGGTCCAGCAGAAGATCGCGCACAGTACCTCCGCCGACTGCCGTCAGGCAGGCGATGAAGGCAAACCCGACCAAATCAAGCTGCGCCCGGCTGGCCACCAGCGCTCCTGTCAGAGCAAAGACCAGAACCGACGCGTAGTCTAGCAGGGCCAGTCCGTTCATGCCTGCGTCTTCTTAGGCTTAAAGGGGGCCATCCCGGCGCGGGCCAGTTCGTCAGCCTTTTCGTTTTCTGGATGACCAGCGTGGCCCTTGACCCACTCCCAGGTCACATCGTGGCGGGTCTGCGCCTCATCCAACCGTTGCCACAGGTCGACATTCTTGACCGGCTTCTTGTTCGAGGTCTTCCAGCCGTTCCGCTTCCACCCGAATATCCATCCCGTCACACCGTTTTTGACATAGGCGCTGTCGGTGACGACAGTGATCTTCGAGGCCCGCTCTAGCGTCTCCAACGCGCTAATCGCCGCCAACAGTTCCATGCGGTTATTGGTGGTCTCAGCTTCGCCGCCTTTCAGTTCACGCTCTTTCAGGACGGTCTCGCCATCCATCGCGCGCAGCAGTACGCCCCAGCCGCCGGGGCCGGGATTGCCGGAACAGGCACCATCGGTATAGGCAAACAGTTCAGGCATGAGCCAGCACCAGAATGAACCCGTCATACGACCCGGCCAGACCCGTTCCCATGCCGGTGGTG
This sequence comes from Ruegeria sp. BB7, assembly GCF_056539365.1. Taxonomy (NCBI): domain Bacteria; kingdom Pseudomonadati; phylum Pseudomonadota; class Alphaproteobacteria; order Rhodobacterales; family Roseobacteraceae; genus Ruegeria; species Ruegeria sp. BB7. The sequence continues at coordinate 100,824 of NZ_JBQFUV010000009.1, forward strand.
ATGCGGTCGATGGTGAACCCGGCCTGGGTCAGAGCTTCTTCGATCTCGGTCTGCGAGAAATAGGTGTAATACCGGTCCAGATCATCGCGATGGTCACCAGTGCCCAGTTTCAGGCCGAGGAAAAAGACGCCCTCGGGTTTCAGCGCGCGGTAAATGGCGGTCAGATGACGTGGAAACTCTGCGCGAGGGGCGTGCAGCAGGGAAAAGCTGGCGTAGATGCCGTCGTACTCTGCCTCTTCAGTGACATCATCAAATGTACCGAGATGGGCATCGACGCCGTTTTCCCGCGCATATTCCACAAAGGCCGGGGTGGCGTCCAGCGCCCGTACCGTCAGGCCCTCGCGCATGAAAAAGGCGCTGTCCGATCCGGGGCCAGAACCCAGATCCAGAACGTGACCCGTGCCGACGGCCTCGGCAAAGGCCATGCGGGCTTCAATCTGCTCCGGTGGCAACGGGATTTGCAGATACTCCGCCACGCGGGTCGCATAAGCGTTGATCGTTCTTTCGTCGGTCATAGGTACACTCCCACCGCCAGACAGGCGATCACGATGGCCGTCAGCGTCACGCGCAATCGCAGCCACCAGATTGGGGTCAGTCGCCAATAGGCAAAGATTGCATCCAGCACCAGCAGTCCGGCAAAGCCATACATCAGGTTTATACCAGCGCTAATTGGTCCTCCGCCGGTTTTCAAAAATGCCCAGAGCGCAGGCAGAACGGATAGCGTATAGAAGGTCGCTGCCTTGCTGCCCGAGGTCTTGGTGGCGAAGCCCCATAGGACGCCGGACATAAAGCTGAGGATCACCGAGCCGTAAAACAGTTGGACATATGGCCCGACAAAGCGCGAACCAAATGTATGGGTGCCCCATGCGTGCAGATCATCGCTCAGATAAGTCAACGCGCCCCAGATAAACGGGATCAGCCCTGCCAACCCGAGGATCAGCGGAGCTCTTGGAACTCCGTTCATGCGGGCTCTCTCAGGACGCGCGGGACTTTGAACTCGACGTTTTCGACGGCGGTTTCCACCAGATCGACGGTGACGTCGAAATGATCGCGGAACGCGTCGATTACTTCGTTGACCAGGACCTCGGGGGCCGATGCTCCGGCTGTGATGGCAACAGACGAGATACCTTTCAACGCCCGCCAGTCAATCTCGGTCGCGCGTTGCACTAGTTGCGCATAGTTGCACCCGGCGCGCGAGGCGACTTCGACAAGGCGGCGTGAGTTTGAGGAATTCGGCGCACCAACGACCAGCAAAGCATCTGACCGTGGCGCTACCGCTTTGACTGCCTCTTGCCGGTTGGTGGTGGCGTAACAGATGTCTTCCTTGTGCGGGCCTACGATTGCAGGAAAACGTGTCTCAAGCGCAGCGATAATGTCCTTGGTGTCGTCCACCGACAGCGTGGTCTGGGTGACAAAAGCCAGTTTCTCTGGGTCACGTACTTGCACCGCGGCAACATCCTCGACGGTTTCGACCAACAAAACTTCGCCATCGGGCAGTTGACCCATGGTGCCGACGGTTTCGGGATGGCCCTTGTGGCCGATCATGATCATTTGCAGACCCGCATCGGCGTGGCGCTGCGCCTCGACATGAACCTTGGAGACCAGCGGGCAGGTGGCGTCGACATAGATCATTTCGCGCTGGGCGGCCGTGGCGGGCACGGATTTCGGCACACCGTGGGCCGAGAAAATCACCGGCCGGTCATCGGGGCATTCGTCCAGTTCTTCGACAAAGACCGCGCCCATCGCGCGCAGGCCGTCGACGACGAATTTATTGTGCACGATCTCATGACGTACATAGACAGGGGCGCCCCATTTCTGCAGCGCCATTTCGACGATCTTGATGGCGCGGTCGACACCGGCGCAAAAGCCACGTGGGGCAGCAAGGTAAAGAGTCAGGGGCGGCTTGGTCATGTCTTGGTCTCCATAGGCCACAGGTAAGTCTTTTCCCGGCCATGGTCCAGACGCGACCTTGTCATTTAGCTGACATGAATCGGTGCTATTCGAAGGGTGTTTAAGTATCAGTTCATAGTTAAAAAGGCGCGGTCCGGACTTCGGTCCAAACCGCGCCAATTATTCCCCGGTTTGGTGAGATCCCGGGTTTTATTCGCCAGCAGTCGCGACGCTGCGCGGCTCCATTGGCATTTCACGCGGGGGGCGTCCGATGACGTCACGCAGATCTTCAAGCTCGATAAAGTTGTCGGCTTGACGACGCAGTTCGTCCGAGATCATTGGCGGCTGGCTGCGAATGGTCGAAACCACCGAGACACGCACGCCCTGACGTTGCAGGCTTGCAATCAGCGGGCGGAAATCCCCATCGCCCGAGAACAGCACGATATGATCGACCCGCGGTGCCAGTTCCATGGCATCTACGGTCAACTCAATATCCATGTTTCCTTTGACTTTCCGACGCCCCATGCTGTCGGTGTATTCTTTTGCCGGTTTGGTCACCATGGTGAAGCCGTTGTAGTGCAGCCAGTCGACCAAGGGACGGATCGGCGAATACTCGTCGTTTTCAAGTAGCGCTGTGTAGTAGAATGCTCGTAGCATTTTGCCGCGGCGCATGAACTCCTGGCGCAGCAATTTGTAGTCGATATCAAACCCCAGTGCTTTTGCGGCTGCATAAAGATTCGAGCCATCGATGAACAGCGCTAGCCGTTCGTCTTTATAAAACATAAATAGTTCCTTCCGGTACAATCCAGCAACGCCGAGTGTTAGGTGAGTGAGCTAGAAATAAGCAGCGCGCTGATAGCACTATAATTAGGGGTTTTAATGTGTATCGCAAGCATGCAATTCGCCGAATATAGGGAGTAAGATGAGCAATTCTTCGTTAAAAGCGGTGATTGCACTGGGTGCAAATCTCAGTATGAGAGAGTCGGGGCCCAAGGTGACACTTCAAAAGGGTATTGACGCGATTTCGCGTCATGGGGTGGTGATTCGCGCTGTCAGTCGCTTTTTTGAGACTCCATGCTTCCCTCCTGGTGCTGGGCCGGATTACGTGAATGCGGCTGCTTTGATCGAAACTGACAAAAACCCGCTCGAAGTTTTGCAACTGCTCCACGAGGTCGAGCATGAATACGGCCGCGAACGGATGCAGAGGTGGGGGATGCGCACGCTTGATCTGGATCTGATCTGCTATGGCGATCTTGTTTTGCCAGATCGTGCGGAATTTGCGCGTTGGCTGAACCTGCCGCCCGAGGTGCAAAAACAGCAAGCGCCCGAGGAGTTGATCCTGCCGCATCCACGCTTGCAGGATCGGGCTTTTGTGCTGGTGCCGATGGCGGATGTGGCCCCGGATTGGCGCCATCCGGTGCTGGGGCGGACGGTCATCGAAATGCTTGCAGACCTGCCTGTCGATGACATTGAGGCCGTCACCCCTCTGTGATTGGTGCGATCGGCGCTATTTCTTGCTTGTCAAGGCAGGGAATCGCGCTTAGATAAACGGCTTCCTGATATAGATTCAGTAACGGAGAGCGCCCCATGGCCCGCGTGACGGTTGAAGATTGCGTAGACAAGGTTCCAAACCGGTTTGAACTGGTGATGCTTGCCGCCCATCGTGCGCGCGAAATTTCCGCCGGTGCGTCGATCACCGTCGACCGTGACAACGACAAGAACCCAGTCGTTTCTCTGCGCGAAATCGCGGATGAGACCCAGAGCGCCGATGAGCTGCGCGAGCGTCTGATCGAAGCCAATCAGACCCAGATTGAGGTTGATGAGCCGGAAGAAGATCAGATGGCTCTGCTGATGGGTGCGGAATCCGATAAGCCTGCGGATGACGATATGTCCGAAGAGAAGCTGCTGCGCGCTCTGATGGAGGCTCAAGGCCAGGGGTAATCCCCAAACACGAAGGTGCGGACCGGATGATTTCTGCTGACGATTTGATTGCGCTGGTCCGCAATTATAACCCCAAAACCAATGCTGATCGCATCGCCCGGGCCTATGAGTTCGGGATGCAGATGCATGAGGGGCAGTTCCGCCACTCTGGCGAACCTTATTTCACCCACCCCGTTGCTGTTGCCGCCATCCTGACCGAACAACGTCTGGATGATGCGACCATCATCACGGCGCTGTTGCACGACACGATCGAAGACACCAAGGCCAATTACGGCAAGGTGTCCGAGTTGTTCGGCGATGAGGTCGCCAAGCTGGTCGATGGCGTCACCAAGCTGACCAACCTGCAGCTTTCCAGCCGTGAAACCAAGCAGGCCGAAAACTTCCGCAAGCTGTTCATGGCCATGTCCAAGGACCTGAGGGTCATTCTGGTCAAACTGGCCGACCGTCTGCACAACATGCGAACGATCAAGGCGATGCGCCCCGAAAAGCAGATTGTCAAAGCGCGTGAGACGATGGATATCTACGCGCCGCTGGCAGGCCGCATGGGTATGCAATGGATGCGGGAAGAGTTGGAAGACCTTGCTTTCCGCGTGCTCAACCCTGAAGGTCGCCAGTCGATCATCCGCCGCTTTATCACGCTGCAACGCGAAACCGGCGATGTGATCCATCGCATCACCGGCGACATGCGCCACGAGCTGGAAAAAGCCGGGATTGACGCCGAGGTGTTTGGCCGAGCCAAGAAACCCTATTCGATCTGGCGCAAGATGCAGGAAAAGGATCAGGGCTTTTCGCGCCTATCCGACATCTATGGGTTCCGCATCATCACCCAGACCGAAGAAGACTGCTATCGCACTTTAGGCGCGATCCATCAACGCTGGCGCGCGGTGCCGGGGCGTTTCAAGGACTATATCAGCCAGCCGAAATCGAATGGGTATCGTTCGATCCACACCACCGTCTCGGGTCGTGACGGTAAACGGGTCGAGGTTCAGATCCGCACCCGTCAGATGCACGACGTGGCCGAAACCGGTGTTGCGGCGCATTGGTCTTATCGCGATGGAGTGCGCTCGGAAAACCCGTTCGCTGTCGATCCGGCCAAGTGGATTGCCAACCTGACCGAGCAGTTCGACAGCGAGGATGATCACGAGGATTTCCTCGAGGCTGTCAAGCTTGAGATGTATTCGGACCAGGTGTTCTGCTTTACGCCCAAGGGCGATGTGGTGAAACTGCCGCGTGGTGCAACGCCGATCGACTTTGCCTATGCTATCCATACACGGATCGGACATGCCTGCGTCGGGGCCAAAGTCGACGGCATCCGCGTGCCGCTGTGGACCCGGATCAAGAATGGTCAATCGGTGGATATTATTACTGCTGATGGGCAGACCCCTCAGGTCACATGGCTTGAGATCGCGGTTACAGGCAAGGCTCGCACCGCCATTCGCCGCGCACTGCGCGAAGTGGATCGTGAGCGGTTCATCAAGCTAGGCAAAGAACTGGCGCGTTCCGGGTTCGATCACGTGGGCCGCAAGGCTACTGACAAGGCTCTGGACACCGCTGCGAAACACCTGCGTTTGAAAGATCGGCACGAGCTGCTGGCCCGTCTGGGCAGTGCCGAGCTGACGGCACATGATGTGGTCAGCGCGGTCTACCCCGAACTGACACAGGACGAAGGCGATGCCATTTCCCCGCGCCGTGCAGTGATCGGTCTGGAGCCTGGACAGAAATTCGATCGCGCGCCCTGTTGCCAACCGCTGCCGGGCGAGCGCATCGTCGGTATCACCTATCGTGGCAAGGGCGTGGTTGTGCATGCCATCGACTGTGATCGCTTGTCTGATTACGAAGGCGAACCCGACCGTTGGGTCGACCTGCACTGGCATTCGGGCACCCATCCGGCCGTCTACGGGGTTACGCTGGATTTGACCATCGGCAATGACGCCGGGGTTCTGGGGCGCATTTGCACATTGATTGGCGAGAAAAAGGCCAATATCTCGAACCTGGAGTTCGTTGATCGCAAACCGGATTTTTACCGTCTTCTGATCAGTGTCGAACTGCGCGATCTGGAACAGTTGCACTCGCTGATGCTGATGCTTGAGGCAGAAAGCGATGTGGCCGCGGTCGAGCGCTACAGAGACAGGGAAAAAGCCGCGGTTGCGGCTGGCTGAGAAGGGGTGATCAGGAGTGGTTTTCAAGCGCCGAGACCGACGCTCGCCCATTCGGATCGCTTCGGAATTTGTCTATCCGCGCGGCGGCTGGACGCGTGCCTTTCACTACGTAAAACATCGCATCCGGCGGCTGCCAGATACGCCTGAGCGTATTGCGCGTGGGGTCGGGGTCGGGGTGTTCACGGCATTCACGCCATTTTATGGTTTGCATTTCGTGGTTGCCGCTGTGCTTAGCCGGATCTTCAATGGCAACCTGCTGGCGTCGCTCAGCGGTACATTCTTCGGTAACCCGCTAACCTATGTCCCTATCGGTGTTGTCTGTCTGCAGATAGGCCATTTCATTCTCGGCGACGATTTTGAAGAAGGTGAGACCCACGGCCTGATGGACAGTTTTGTCCAGGCGTTAGGCGATTTGAAAAACAATTTTGTCGCCATGTTCACGGACCATGTAGCTGACTGGAGCGGGCTGAGCATTTTCTATGACGAAGTGTTTTTCCCCTGGCTGATCGGAGGTATCTTTCCGGGGATTATCGGGGGCTTCATTTGCTACTACCTCAGTCTTCCTTTGGTGCGGACTTATCAGCAGCGCCGCCGCGCCCGGATCAAAGCGAAATTCGATGAAATCAAACGTTTGGCCGAAACCAAGGCTGCCGTTCCGGTAACAAAACCTCTAGGCTCGGACCGGAATTCGGGAAAGGAATCAAGCGATGTCTGACAACCACCTGCGTCTAGGCGTGAATATCGACCACGTGGCCACCGTGCGTAACGCGCGTGGCGGTGCCTATCCCGATCCGCTGCGGGCCGCTAAGCTGGCCGAAGAGGCGGGTGCCGATGGCATAACCGCCCACCTGCGCGAAGACCGTCGCCATATCTCGGACGCTGATATTGACGGGCTGATGGAAGTCCTCTCGGTCCCGCTGAACTTTGAAATGGCCGCCACACCCGAGATGCAGAAGATCGCCCTGCGCCACAAGCCACATGCGGTTTGCATCGTTCCCGAAAAGCGTGAGGAGCGCACCACCGAAGGCGGCCTTGAAGTCGCGCGCGAGGAAAACAAACTGGCCCATTTCATCGCCCCTCTGCGAGAGGCCGGGTGCCGCGTGTCGATCTTCATAGCTGCTGATCAGCGCCAGATCGAAGCCGCCCACCGCATCGGGGCCGAAGTGATCGAACTGCACACCGGCGCCTATTGCGACGCCCATGCCGAAGGACGCATGGACGAGGCTGTGCGAGAGTTGGAAAGCTTGCGTGAAATGTCTGCATTCGCACATTCGCTCGGGTTGGAAGTCCACGCTGGTCACGGCCTGACCTATGACACGGTGCAACCTATTGCGGCTTTCCCCGAGGTGCGCGAGTTGAACATTGGCCACTTCCTGATCGGTGAGTCAATTTTTCGCGGACTTACCCCGGCCATCGCTGAAATGCGGCGGCTGATGGATGAGGCGCGGCTCTAGGTAATGATTTGTGTTGCACAATCTGACAAAACGCTGCTGTTCCATCGGATACGATTTGCAGTGTTCTTCGTCACCGGATTGTTTGTTTCTTTTGGGGTGCCTTTCGTGGAAAGATTTGTGGGAACAGCGCCGCAATACCTGTTTCCGGTCAGGGTTCTAATTTGTCCTTTGTTTTTTGCCGCCCTTATCGAGTTCACACCGGTGTTTAAACAGGCAAAGGAAAAGATATCTAGGCCAACGCTTTGGTTTAACGCGATTTACATTGTCGGAATCGGTATGGCAGTTTTGTGGATCGCTCAGGTTGCATCTTTGCTATTTGGGGCGCGAAACTTGGCGAACGTAAACTTCGCGGCCATGTTGAATGCAAATTTTGTGCTATTGTTATGGGCGGTGTTAGCCGTTGTTTTGTGCCGTGTTGTGTTGGGCAGAATGGCTGGATTATTCGCGGGCGATCTATTGATGAGAGGGCGGAAAAAATGATCCTCGGCATTGGCACAGACCTCGCAAATATCGACCGCATTCAGGGAACGCTCGATCGCTTCGGCGACCGGTTCCGCAACCGTGTCTTCACCGAGATCGAACAGAGCAAGGCCGAACGTCGCGCCGATACGGCAGGCACCTATGCGAAACGGTGGGCGGCGAAAGAGGCATGTTCCAAGGCGCTGGGCACCGGCCTGCGCATGGGCATTGCGTGGAAGGATATGGCGGTCACCAACCTGCGCACCGGACAGCCCGTGATGCATGTCACCGGCTGGGCTGCCGAACGTCTGAAAGAGATGACACCCGAGGGGCATGAAGCGATCATTCATGTTACGCTGACAGATGACCATCCCTGGGCACAGGCCTTTGTGGTGATCGAAGCGCGTCCGTTTCAAGATCAAGCCACGCAGCCTTGACTTGCCCCCATTGGCCACGCATGTAGCACTCCAACAATCAAAGGACCGGAGAGCAGTATGGCCGAGGACGTCAAAACCGGAAATCCCGTGTGGGAGACGATCAAAACCATCGTTTATGCCCTGTTGATCGCAGGCGTTTTCCGCACCCTGTTCTTTCAGCCGTTCTGGATTCCGTCGGGCTCGATGAAGCAGACCCTGTTGATCGGGGATTTCCTGTTCGTCAACAAAATGGCCTATGGCTATTCCTACGCCTCGTGCCCCAGCCTGATCATCCCCAGCGTTGGTCTGAATGTGGACGCCGAGGATGTCTGCGGCTGGATGAAAGGCGACAACTCCCGCATCTGGGGTGGGGAACCCGAGCGTGGTGATGTCATCGTCTTCCGCCATCCGGTCACTGGGCGAGACTATATCAAACGCCTGATCGGCCTGCCGGGTGATCGCATTCAGGTGCGTGACGGTCAGCTCATCCTGAATGGTACCCCAGTGCCACAGAAGCCGGATGGGGTTTTCACCGAGGTTGCCGCACCGCAAGGCCCGCAACGCCTGCGCCCGCGCTGCGAAAATGGTCCGGTTGGTATCGGCGCCGTTTGCGAAAAATCCCGCTATGTCGAAACCCTGCCCAATGGTGTTTCGTATGACGTGCTGAACATCGGCAATCAGGGTTCGGACAATACCGGTATCTATACTGTCCCCGAAGGCCATTATTTCTTCATGGGTGACAACCGCGACAACTCCAGTGACAGCCGCCTGCCGCAATCTGCGGGTGGGGTGGGCTATGTGCCATATGAAAATCTGATTGGCCGGGCTGATCGGATCATGTTCTCGTCCGCTGGCCGGTCGATGCTGTTCTTCTGGACTTGGCGCGGCGATCGCTTCTTCAAGGCTGTGAATTGAAGCTCTCGGCTGAAATAAAGGCGTTCCAGCAGCGTCTAGGGTACGAATTCACGAGCCCCGAACTGCTGGTGCGCGCGCTGACACACGGGTCGGTCTCGTCATCGACCCGGCCCGACAACCAACGGCTAGAGTTTCTGGGCGATCGGGTGTTGGGGCTTGTCATGGCAACCGCACTGCTTGAGGCTGACAAGAAGGCATCCGAAGGCCAGCTGGCTCCTCGGTTCAACGCGCTGGTTCGCAAAGAAGCCTGTGCAGATGTGGCCCGTCAGATCGATCTGGGCGCGGTTCTGAAACTAGGCCGATCCGAGATGCTGTCCGGTGGACGCCGCAAACAGGCGCTGCTGGGCGATGCGATGGAGGCGGTTATTGCCGCTATCTACCGCGATGCCGGTTTCGAAGCCGCCCGCGACGTTATTTTGGCACTATGGGGGGATCGCATTCACACGGTTGAGGCGGACGCGCGCGACGCCAAGACCTCGCTTCAGGAATGGGCGCAAGCTAGGGGGCAAAAACCGCCTTCTTATATCGAGGTCAAACGCAGCGGTCCTGATCACGCACCTGTCTTCACCATCTGCGCCCGACTGCAAGACGGAACCGAAGCCCAGGCGACAGCCGGGTCAAAACGCCAAGCCGAACAGGCGGCGGCCAAAGCGCTGTTAGGCAATCTGACGAAATAACCCAGCCATTCTGCTCGGGATCCCTCTTCATCTGGCTAAAAATACCTCGAGGGGTTGGGGGGGCTGGCCCCCCAATTGGTTGCCGGTTCTCGCAGCGTGAAGCTGGCAAGCTGGACAATCAGTTCGGATGACCCTGCAACCAAACCAAGACTGCCCATACCTTGTGTAGCGGCAGTGGCGCCGCTGCCTCGTAGAAACTCAGGCCGTTCAATGCTGACTCCAGGGGCCGGAACTCAACTGGCTTCTTTCGGAGTATCGTGCGGCAACCCTGTCACCTTAAACGCATGGCGGTATTGCGACAAATCCCTCTGGCCCGCCGTGGCTTTCTGCTATAGGGGTGCGCACTTGCAAACAGGATCGCAGGACACATGACCACACGCGCCGGATTTATCGCCCTGATCGGAGAGCCCAACGCAGGCAAATCCACCCTTTTGAACCGCATGGTTGGGGCCAAGGTCTCAATCGTGACGCACAAGGTGCAGACCACCCGCGCCCGCATCCGCGGCGTGGCGATGGAGGGCGATGCGCAACTGGTCTTTGTTGATACACCGGGCCTCTTCAAACCTCGTCGCCGTCTGGATCGCGCCATGGTGGCCGCAGCGTGGGGTGGGGCTGCGGATGCCGATATCGTCGTGCTGATGGTCGAAGCGCACCGCGGCATAACCGAAGGGGTTGAGCGTATCCTCGAAGGCCTGGAAGAGATCGGGCAGGGCCGCACCATCGCGTTGGCCATCAACAAGATCGACAAGGTGCCGAGCGAGAAATTGTTGGCTCTGACCAGTGACCTGAACGCACGCTACCCGTTTGCCGAAACCTTCATGATCTCAGCCGAGAAAGGCCACGGCGTCGATGATCTTCGCAAATGGCTGGCCTCGGAACTGCCCGAAAGCCCGTGGTTGTATCCCGAAGATCAGATCGCTGACTTGCCGCTGCGCATGATTGCCGCTGAGATGACGCGCGAAAAGCTGACTCTGCGCCTGCATCAGGAACTGCCCTATCAGCTAACAGTTGAGACGGAAAACTGGGAAGAGCGTAAGGACGGATCCGCCAAGATCGATCAGGTCATCTATGTCATGCGTGACGGCCACAAGGGTATCGTGCTGGGAAAACGCGGAGAGACCATCAAGGCGGTCAGTCAGGCGGCACGGGCCGAGTTGGAAGAGTTCCTCGACCGCAAGGTTCACCTGTTCCTGCAAGTGAAAGTCCGGCCAAACTGGCTGGAAGAATCCGAGCGTTATTCGGAAATGGGGCTGGATTTCAAAGACGGCAACGCATGACGCGCCTGACGGCTGAGTTTTGGGTCCATGCCTATCTGGCGCGGCTACGGTTTCAGGAGATCCCGGCCTTTGTCGTCGCCCACGGAGACGACACTGCAGGTGCGGTTCTGGTCAAGCTGAACACTCTTGACGGCCAGGCGATTGCATTCCAACGCAGCTTTGACCTGATGAGCGGTGAGCGCAAATGGGTCGAGCTGTCCAGCGGGCCAGAGACTGACGTAGACAACGCAATCCAACGCCAGCGGGGTTTTGATCCCGATCTCTGGGTGATTGAGGTCGAAGACCGAGAAGGGCGGCACTTGTTGGGCGAAGAGGGGCTTGAATAAGAACCTCGCAGCGTCGCAGTGTTTAGCTTCTGCTCATAGAGTTCGACGCGCTGGCCAGAACCAACGCGTCGTCAGAAAAGGTTAGTATTCTCTGCCTCGTCGGAGGCTCTATCGATTGCCTTTTTTTCCACGAGATACTTGCTGGCCGGAAACCTCTCGCGAACCTGCATTTCCCCAGCCGCTGTCGCCTTTCGCCGCATTTTTTCCACTGACTGTAGGTGCGGCTCCTCCGATACCAGGTGTTGACGAAAGCGTGTCAGCCATGTTTCGAGCAGCACTTGCGTTGCTGTTTTCCGAACCCGCGTTTGCAAGGCCAGCAGTGACAACAAGGATCGTTAACGAAGACAATAGATGGCGCATTTTTCCCCTCCCAAGTTTTAACTACAAATTAGATACGGAGGGACACGCTAAGTGGATCATTCCCACTTTCGAAAAACAAAAAATTGCTACGTGCAGGCTTTGTCCTTGCAGAAGCGCACGGGTTGCGATTGAGTTTTCTAAATCTTCTTGAAAAAGCTGAGGAAGCATTGGACTGGCGCGATCACGGCATACTTCTGACCTCCCGCCGCCATGGCGAAACTGCCGCGATCATCGAGGTCTTTACCGAAGGTCACGGACGCCATGCCGGGGTTGTGCGCGGCGGAACCAGCCGCAAGATCGCGCCCATCCTGCAACCGGGCGCTCAGCTGGATGTTCTCTGGCGGGCGCGATTGGAGGAGCATATCGGAACCTTTCAGGTTGAGCCCCTACGATCCCGCGCAGCGGCGGCGTTTTCCGGACGGATGGCGCTGGCTGGGCTGAATGCGGCGGTGGCTTTACTATCCTTCTGTCTGCCGGAACGAGAACCTCATCCGGCGATCTACAAGCAGACTGAGCAGCTGATGGACCTGCTGGGGCAGGATGACATCTGGCCGCTGGCTTATCTGCGCTGGGAGCTGGCGCTTCTTGAGGAATTGGGATTTGGCCTCGACCTGTCAGCGTGTGCCGTGACCGGGGCGACAGAGGGATTGGTCTATGTGTCACCGAAAACCGGCCGAGCAGTCAGCGCCGAAGGGGCAGGGCAATGGGCGGATAAGCTGTTGCCGTTACCGCCCTGCTTGCGTGGTGAAGGAACCGCGCCGGACGCCGAGATCGCCCAAGGTTTAAATACCACCGGCTATTTTCTAAAGCACCATCTGGCACCGTCATTGGGCCATCATCCATTGCCCGAAGCACGGGCGCGGTTCTTGGAACAGTTCACTCGACGGCTGTGAACACCATCTCGTGTCCGGCTTCATTGCGCAGGATGAGTACATTTCCAGAGACTTCGGATTGGGTCATTGCCATGAGGGCAGCGAAATAGAACCCTTCGGCCTCAAGCCCGGAACAAGTGGCGCGGGTGGCGACCAGATCCTGTATTTCGAACCACGGATAAGGCGCGTTCAGGGTTCCGTTATAGCTGTTGCAGGGGGCGTTGCCCTCGATCCGGCCCTCTTCTGGAAAACGCAAGAATGCGCTGGCCTCGAAAGGTTGGCCGTCGATTTCCTGCAGCGCCCATGTCTGATCAGCCGCACCATAGGCAGCGACAGTTTCATCCTTTTCGCATTGAAACAGGGCGAGCAGAGGCAGGGTCAGGATCAGGCGTGTCATAAATAGGAATTAGACCATCTGAAAGTTGGCGTCAGTAGGGGTTTTCACCGTTCAGAAGCGCTGTGCGCACCTCCAGGCGGGGTTTCCAGTTGTACCGCGTGTCCTCGCGCATCGGCGCCCAATACAGGACACCGCTGTTGCGCCACGGGTCCAGAATAAGCCCATCATACATCGAATCCCCCTTGGCGCTGATTGCAGCCGAATGGTGGATGATACGGAAAGCGGTCGGCGGGGAAGTGGCCCAGTGCAGATCTAACGTGCGGAAGTTCTCTTGCTTTAGACGTGTGGTCATGGCCTGAGCCCAGTCATTGCAGAGGCCAAATTCGCGAAAGCCGTTGATGACTTTGGCGTTGTGGATGATCGCCGAGTCGGTGACGTTCCATTCCTGCTTCAACTGCTGGGAGTAGGAGTAAGCGATGGTTGCGGCCTTTTGCGCCTCGACCGGATCGACCTCTGGCCCCAGCGCCCGAATGGCCTGCGCCAGAGCGTCGACATCGCTCTGGGTCGCCGTGAAATTGGCAACAGCGCAACCGCCAAGCGCGAGGAGTGTAAGGGTTGCCCAAAGTGTAAATAGTCGTCTGCTCATTCCAAAAGCCATTATTTCCAAAGCCTGTTAGCTGCCCTAGCCGGAATTCTGTCAGAGTTCAAAGAAGATGTCGTGGCTTCGACGGATTTGTCCAATCGCTGTGCGGTTCGGCCCGGTTATAGAAAAAGACCCGGCGCAAGGCCGGGTCAGTTGGGGAAACAGGAGTGCCGAAACCGGTCAGCCCAGCAGACGCCGCGCAATAACCTGTGCCTGAATTTCGGCAGCACCTTCGAAAATATTCAGAATGCGCGCGTCGCACAGGACACGGCTGATTTTGTATTCCAGCGCGAAACCATTGCCGCCGTGGATCTGCAATCCGTTGTCAGCCGCCGCCCAGGCCACACGTGCGCCCAACAGCTTGGCCATCCCGGCCTCAAGGTCACAGCGCTGACCATGGTCCTTTTCCCAGGCCGAGAAATAGGTCAGCTGACGTGCGATCATGATCTCAACTGCCATCATCGCCAGCTTGCCCGAGACGCGGGGGAAGTTGATCAATGATTTGCCAAACTGCTTCCGATCCTGCGCATATTGCATCGCGATATCCAGCGCGCTTTGCGCCACGCCGATGGCGCGGGCAGCGGTTTGGATGCGGGCAGACTCGAAGGTTTCCATCAGCTGTTTGAAGCCTTTGCCTTCTTCTCCACCCAGAAGGTTTTCACCCTTTACGTGGAAGCCGTCAAAGCCCAGTTCGTATTCCTTCATGCCGCGATAGCCCAGAACTTCGATCTCACCGCCGGTCATACCGGGGGTTGGGAACGGGTTCTCGTCGGTGCCGGGTGTCTTTTCCGCCAGGAACATCGACAGACCACGGTGGTCTTTGCTGTCCGGGTTTGTACGGGCCAGCAGGGTCATCACATGGGTCCGTGCGGCGTGTGTGATCCAGGTCTTGTTGCCTGTGATTTTATAGTCGCCATTCTCATCCTTGACAGCGCGCGTGCGCAGGCTGCCAAGGTCAGAACCTGTGTTTGGCTCAGTAAAGACGGCGGTGGGCAGAATCTCGGCGCTGGCCAGTTTTGGTAGCCAGTTAGCTTTCTGCTCATCAGTGCCGCCAGCGATGATCAGCTCTGCCGCGATCTCGGAACGGGTTCCAAGCGAGCCAACACCAATGTAGCCGCGCGACAGCTCTTCGGAGACCACACACATTGAGGCTTTGGACAAGCCAAACCCACCGAATTCTTCCGGGATGGTCAGGCCGAAGACACCCATCTCGGCCAGTTCCTCGATGATTTCGATCGGAATCAGCTCGTCCTTCAGGTGCCATTCATGGGCGTTCGGTTCGACCTTTTCCTGCGCATAGCGGCGGAACTGGTCACGGATCATCTCCAGCTCTTCATCCAGTCCCGAGGCGCCGAACATCGTGGATCCGGCCTGTTCCTCCATCAGGGCCACCAGCCGCGTCCGGGCGGCCTGAGAGTTGGCTTGCGCCATCAGCGTCTGAATTTCGGTGCTTTGGAAACCCGACAGCGCGTCCCAACCGAGGCCCATATCCTGCAGGCGCACGACCTCACCCTGGTTCATCGGGATACCGCCCGCAATCTGGTGCAGGTACTCACCAAAAGCGATTTGGTGCAGCAACTGTTCCATCTCACCGAATTTGCCATCCGCGTTCAAGGAATCGGCCCAACGCTGCATCTGCTGCAGAGACTGGTTGTACGTTGCCAGCCATGACAGGCCATGCGCTGCGGTCTGGTGCGCCTCAATCAATGCGCCAGAGACCCGACCATCGTCGGTAACCATTGCGCGGACTGACTCGCGGGCGCGTTCGAACACCGTTTCCACCGCAGGCAGCGCCGCGCGGGTCAATGTTAGAAGGTCGGGCAAAATCGCGGATGTCGTCATCTGTGTCATATCCTGTCCGTCATGTGCCATGAATCAGGTCCTTATCTGGTGTCGTCTGGTCATATCATGCTGCACGTGCAGCGCAACAAAAATACGAATTATGCCGTTAAAAAGTTCGAAAATTGCGTTGACGATTTTGCAGTGCAGCGCGCGTCAACAGTGCTATGACGGACGTATGGCGTTGTTTTCATTGTTCACTCCTCAGGACTTGCTGTTGGCCACTTCTGTCGCTTTTGTCGCGGGGTGGGTCAAAGGTATGGTTGGGTTTGCCATGCCGATGGTGCTGGTTTCCGGGCTGAGCATGTTCCTGCCGCCTGATATTGCGATTGCCGGGTTAATCCTGCCCACATTGGTTACCAACGGCGTTCAGGCATTGCGCGAGGGGTTTGCGGCTGCGGTTTCTGCGATCAAGCAGTTTCGCGTTTTCCTGATTGTTGGGCTGGTGTTCTTGCTGCTGGGGGCGCAGTTGGTCAGCGTTGTGCCGACACAGACTTTTTTGCTGATAATCGGAGTGGCGGTTACAGTTTTTGCGCTGATACAGGTGCTAGGTGTGGGGCTGAAGCTCAGCAATCCGTCGGCACGAATCGAAGTGGCGATTGGGGCCATAGCCGGATTTGTGGGTGGGATGTCTGGCATTTGGGGGCCTCCGACCGTTGCTTATCTGACGGCGCTGAACACACCCAAGGCAGTTCAGATGCGGGTGCAGGGGGTGATCTATGGGTTGGGTGCGGTGGCACTGTTGTTAGCCCATCTGGGATCCGGCATCTTAAGCTCCAAAACAGCACCGTTTTCGGCAGTTCTGATAGTACCGGCGCTTGCAGGGATGTGGATTGGTCTGCGGTTGCAATCGCGAATTGATCAGGTGGTGTTTCGCAAGGTGACGCTGCTGGTTCTGCTCGTCGCGGGTGTGAACCTGTTACGGCGGGGACTGTTTATAGGTTAACGCCGCTTGTCCACGAACCGGAATGTGAAATGCAGGCCCAGCATCAAAAAAAACAGACCCGAGATGTCGCCGATCAGATACGCGACATATTCCACCCGCGCACTTCCGAAAGCCAGGTTGGTCAGGCTTGAAACCAGGAATGACGTGATGATCCCGACCCCCATGATACAGGTCCAGCACGGTTTGCGGTCCGGTCGGGGGAACAGGTCCCACCCTGCCCATTTCAGCAAGTAGAACACCGCTGGAACGGTCGTGACGGCAATGGTCATGGCCATCAAACGGTTTGGCAGAAAGACATCGCTGCCTCCCAAAGCGGCGAAGACCAGAAAAACGCCGGGCAGCAATGCAAATATCGCTCTCCAGCCCAACAGCCATGCTGACAGAACCCGCACGCCGTGCGGCAGGAAAAGCAGACTGGCCCGACTGGGATATTCAGGAAAAAACACGTTTTGGAGCGGCATCAGAACCTCAAACGTGAGGTAAGATGCCACGACATAGGCCAAAGAGGCGAAGAGCGTGTCAGTAGCCCACCTGCGCACGAGTATCAGCCAACACTGCGCAGGTTGGAGGTGTTACTTGGGGGCATGAACGATATACCGTCCCCGATTGGCAGTACCGCTTTGCGATAAGTACCCTTTTTGAACCAGCGATTTCAGCGCGCGGAAGAAAGTCGGGCGCGAAACGCTTTGAACCAGCGTATGCTCGATAAGTCCGAAGGTACGGACTTCATCGTCAGACTTGGACAGTTCTTCGGCCGCGTAGTAAATGTCACGCTCTACCGGAGACAGCTGCTCAAGGCCCAAGGTCCGTTCCATGCTTTGCATTAGTTTGCGCAGTTCGGTCAGTTTTGAGATTTCAGTCATCGTCTACCTGCTAATCCGTGCCAACAGTCGCTGTCCGGAGACGCACTTAAAGATGCCGAGTAGTTATCGGCTTCATTAAGGTCTCATGTTGACACTCATCCCCTTTGCTTTACACTTGTCGTATCATTAGGCGGCTCAACGTGCAGATGTGAGTGGTTGCTAGAGCTACCCAAAGGTTTTTTTACTTCCCGCCCGGTGCGAAAGCGCCGGGCTTATTTGTTGCTAATGGTGTTGGAGAATGCCCGAACCGGACCAACCGAGCAACGAATTTGTGGCTTTAGTCCACATTATGCAACTAAGGGTTGAGGCATTCGTTGAGGTACGCCAAAAACTAAAAGGGGGCGATACCGCCCCCTTGAACTCTTAGCCGATAGCGACGGCTTTGATGTCTTCGTCGATGAACGGAAGATACTGTTCAAAATTCTCTGCGAACATCTGCACCAGCTTCTCAGCCTGCTTGTCGAACGCGGCCTGATCATCCCAGGTGCGGCGCGGATCCAGCAGAACCTCGGCAACACCGGGCACCGCCACGGGCACATCAAAGCCGAAATTGGCGTCCTTGCGGAACTCGGCGTCGCGCAGCGAGCCGTCCAGCGCCGCAGTCAACAGCGCGCGGGTCGCCTTGATCGGCATCCGCGAGCCAACGCCATAGGCACCCCCAGTCCAGCCAGTGTTGACCAGCCAGCAGGTGGCACCGTGCTGGGCGATCTTGTCACGCAGCAGGTTGCCATAGGCCTCGGGGCGGCGCGGCATGAATGGCGCGCCGAAGCAGGTCGAGAATGTAGGCTGCGGTTCGGTAACACCGCGCTCGGTCCCGGCCACCTTTGAGGTGAAGCCCGACAGGAAGTGATACATTGCTTGCGCCGGGGTCAATCGTGCGATCGGAGGCAACACGCCGAACGCATCACAGGTTAGCATGATTATGTTCTTGGGGTGCCCGCCCAGAGCGCTGCTGGAAGCATTCGAGATATATTCCAGCGGGTAGGCACAGCGCATGTTTGCTGTCAGCGAGTCGTCGTCGAAATCCAGTTCCTTGGTCTCGGGATCGAAGACCATGTTCTCGATCACGGTGCCGAATTTGCTGGTGGTCGCGTAAATTTCAGGCTCGGCCTCGGCGTTCAGATTGATCGTCTTGGCATAGCAGCCACCTTCGAAGTTAAAGGTGCCGCGATCCGACCAGCCATGCTCATCGTCACCGATCAGTGTGCGCGCCGGGTCCGCGGACAGCGTGGTCTTCCCGGTGCCAGACAGGCCGAAGAACACGGCGGTGTCGACCGGGTTGCCAACAGCGTGGTTGGCCGAGCAATGCATCGGCATCACGCCTTTTTCTGGCAGCATGTAGTTCAGCAGGGTAAACACGGACTTCTTGTTCTCACCCGCGTACTCCGTGCCACCGATCAGGATTAGCTTGCGGTCGAAATTCAGGGCGATCACGGTTTCACTGCGGCAGCCGTGTTTGGCCGGGTCGGCCTGGAAGCTGGGGCAGTTAATGACGGTGAAGTCAGCGATGAACTCGTTCAGGTCCTCACGGTCCGGACGGCGCAGCAGGTGACGGATGAACAGGTTGTGCCAGGCCAGTTCGGTGACCATGCGCACGTTGATCGAATAAGCCGGGTCAGCGCCGCCAACCAAATCCTGCACGAAATAGTCGCGGCCTTTCATGTGGGCCAGCATGTCTTCGTACAGTGCGTCAAAGCCTTCGGGGCTCATCTCGGCGTTGTTTTCCCACCAGATGGTTTCGGCAACGCTGTCGGTTTTGACGACGTGCTTGTCTTTGGGAGAGCGGCCAGTGAACTTGCCGGTGGTGACCAGAAAGGCGCCGCCATTTCCAAGCGTGCCTTCGCCGCGCTTGAGCGCCTCTTCGATCAACGCCGGTTCCATGAAGTTGTAATAGACATTTCCCAGACCCTCGATGCCCTGATCTTCGAGGCGGAATTGCGGGTTAACCCGTCCAGATGTCATGTGTGTCTTCTCCTGTGGCGGCGCTGCGGTGTTTGGGTCGCGTGCGCTCTTGGGGCAGTGTGCCGGAAAGGCCCGGCGGCTGGGCGCGTCTTATCACGGTCGTTTAGGGCATGAACAGGACGGTTTGGCGCAGTTAGCGCAACCAAGTTCAAGTTTAGCGCCATCACGAATTTCCTGCCGGAAAACGAGGCGCTTTTTCGCGCGCATTAACGGCTTTTTTGCCGCAGCTGTGTGACAACAATCGCACGATTCGCAGTTACGGATTGATTCGCAGTCCTAAAAACGCCAACAATGCCCTACTAATAAGCGAAATATTGCATGAGTGAGCAGGAATAGGGGTAATCCCGATGTCAAAGATTGCATTGGTGGACGACGACAGAAACATTCTGACGTCTGTTTCCATGACGCTCGAAGCCGAGGGTTTCGAGGTGGAAACCTATAACGACGGGCAAGCGGCGCTGGACGCTTTCAATAAGAAATTACCGGATATGGCCGTTCTGGATATCAAGATGCCGCGTATGGACGGCATGGATCTGTTGCAACGGTTAAGGCAAAAAACCCAGATGCCGGTGATCTTTCTGACTTCGAAAGACGATGAGATCGACGAAGTACTGGGTCTCCGTATGGGCGCGGATGACTATGTGAAAAAGCCTTTCTCGCAGCGTCTGTTGGTTGAACGCATCCGCGCGCTGTTGCGCCGGCAAGAGGCAACCTCGGGTGATGTGGCAAACGCCAACACCGGCGATACCAAGGTGATGGAACGTGGTGAACTGCGGATGGACCCCTTACGACATGCTGTAAGTTGGAAGGGAAACGACGTCTCTCTGACTGTAACCGAGTTCCTGCTGTTACAAGCCCTGGCCCAGCGCCCTGGTTTCGTCAAAAGCCGGGACCAGTTGATGGATGTCGCCTATGACGATCAGGTCTATGTCGACGACCGGACCATCGACAGCCACATCAAGCGCCTGCGCAAGAAAATGCGTGCCGCAGATTCTGAATTCTCAGCCATCGAAACGTTGTACGGTATCGGATACCGGTACAACGAAGAGTAAGCTTAATCGCTTAAAAGGGGTAATCGGGTCTCGTGCGCGATACGGAACAAGTCAGCGAAATGCGGGACGGTGACATCGTTCTTGGGGATGACTGGGTCATCCCTCAAGAAACCGAGTCATCCGAGTCGCACGCAACGCGCCGCCGTAACCTGTTTTCGCTACATGGTTCACCGCTGGCGCGCAAAATCATCACTTTTAATCTGGTCGCGCTGGTTACTCTTGTTACCGGGCTTCTTTACCTTGACGATTCCCGCGGCGAGCAGGTCCAGCAGACAGCGCGTAACCTGATCGGAGACGCGCGGCTGGTCACCAACGTGTTCGAAGCTCAACTACGCCAGAAACTATCCGATGGAGCACAGGACGCGGCTGCGCTGGATGTTAAAGAAACGCTCGCGGGTCTCAGCCTTCCCGATGGCGGCGAAGTTTTTGTTTATGACGCAAGTGGCACACTTATCGGATGGACGCGCGGGGCATTCGCCTCATCTGACATGCCGGTCCTAATGCGGTCAGAAGCAGAGGTTCCCACTGGAAGTACATTGATAAGCGATGCGCTGAACGCAGTGTGGACAGGTCTTTCTCGGGTATTTGCGGGTTCCGTTCGCGAAGATGCGCCTACACTTGCCCAGCGTGTGCAAGAGATCGTTCCGCTGGCATTGGAAGGCAAGATGCATGTTCGGGCTGTTCAGGACGAACTCGGCCAGACCGTTATCGCAGCAGCCGCGCCTGTATTGTTAAACGGACAGCCGGTTGGTGCAGTGGCTATGGCCGGACCTGCAGGTGAAATTGACGCCATCGCCCGGCGTGAACAAGAGCGCATTCTGCAGATGTTCGTCGTGGCACTGTTGGTGTCTATCGGGTTGAGCCTTGTGCTGGCTTCGACAATTGCCAACCCTTTGGCCGACCTCGCTTCGGCTGCTGAGACGGGCAAAGATCGAGGCGTGGGTGTCAATCCCGGCCGCATCCGAATTCCGGATCTCAGCGCCCGCCCGGATGAGATCGGTCGGCTGAGCCGTGCGCTGCGGGGAATGGTAACGGCGCTTTATAATCGTATCGACGCCAACGAACAGTTTGCAGCTGACGTGGCGCACGAGATCAAGAACCCGTTGGCCAGCCTTCAATCGGCAGTTGGCACCTTGCGTATGGTTAAACGGGACGATCAGCGCGAAAAGCTTCTGAGCGTTATTGAACACGATGTGCGGCGGCTTGACCGTCTGGTCAGCGACATTTCCAATGCCTCGCGCCTTGATGCCGAATTGGTCAAGGAAGAGGAGCAGCCCTTTGACCTGCTGAAATTGCTCGGCAATATCGGTCAGTATCTGGGTGAAGACGCCCAGGCCAAGGGAATCGAATATATCACCGACTTGCCGTCTCAACCGATCATCGTGAACGGGCTTGAGGCGCGCCTGGCACAGGTCTTTGTCAATCTGATCACCAACGCAATTTCCTTCTGCGAGGAGAATGACGCAATTCGTGTCTGGGTGCGGCGGCGTGAAGATCGCGTCTTGATTGTGGTCGAAGACACGGGTCCAGGTATTCCCGAGCAGGCACTGACCAAAGTGTTCAAGCGCTTTTATTCAGAGCGTCCGGTCGAACATTTCGGTAACAATTCGGGTCTGGGATTGGCGATCTCGAAACAGATTGTCGAGGCCCATGGCGGTGTTATTTGGGCCGAGAATATCCGCCCGACCGAGGCAGATATAACGTCCGACCCGCAAGGCGCGCGCTTTGTCGTGGGACTGCCCGTGTAGACGCATGAGTGGTCATAGCCTCTCGGATTTTCAACATCAGGACAGTGCCATCCTCCACGCAACCTGCGTTGCCGTAGAAGGGCAGGGTGCGCTGATTGTGGGGCGTTCGGGGGCGGGTAAATCTGCGCTGGCCTTGCGGATGATGTCGCTAGGGGCGAAGTTGGTTGCTGATGATCGGGTGGCCCTTCAAAGGGCCGATGACAAAGTCGTGGCAGACGCAGCGCCCAACCTTTGCGGCCTGATCGAGGTGCGAGGCGTTGGGCTACTTCGTGCGGAAACTGCAAGTCAAATCCCAGTCAGCTACGTTGTGGATCTGGATAAAACCGAGACGGCGCGCCTGCCTGAGCCAATGACAATTGACGTATTGAGGCAATCTATTCCCTTGCTAAGGGCTGCGGGCATCCCCAATTTGGCAGAAGCGCTCATGCAGTTGCTAAAGATGGGACGAGTGGATCCGGCATGGCCCAGCACATGACACCGCAAAGGCGTATAGTTCTGGTTACCGGCCCTTCGGGCGCGGGCCGTTCGACCGCAATCCGTGTTCTCGAAGATCTGGGTTTCGAGGCCATCGACAATTTACCCATGGGGCTGTTGATGCGTCTGCTTGATGGCTCAGAGAGTGATCGTCCTATGGCGTTGGGCATAGACGCGCGCAACCGTGATTTCTCGACGACTGGGTTCATTGAACTTGCGGTCGGGTTGCGGCGAATGGAACAAGTCGACCTGACGACGCTTTACCTCGATTGCAGCGATGAAGTGTTACTACGGCGCTTTTCTGAAACCCGCCGGAGGCATCCGGTCGCCACTGATGCTAGTCCGGAAACCGGTGTGCGGCAGGAAAAAGAGCTGTTGGCACCGATCCGCGAGATTGCGGACACTCTGATCGACACCAGCCCGCTGAACGTTCATCAACTGCGTGAAGAGGTTGAACGCTGGTTCGCTCCGCAAGGCGGGCGGCATCTGGCAGTCTCCATCGAATCCTTTTCGTATAAACGCGGGCTTCCGCGAGGATTGGACATGGTGTTCGACTGCCGGTTTCTGGCCAACCCGTACTGGAGACCCGAATTGAGGGCAGAAGATGGTCGAAACCCGGATGTGGCGCACTATATCCAGAGCGACGCAAATTACGCACCGTTTTTCGATAGGGTGGTTGATCTGTTGAAACTCTTGTTGCCGACCTTCCGGGCAGAAGGCAAAGCACACTTGTCGGTGGCCTTTGGGTGTACCGGCGGGCAACACAGATCGGTGGCCATGGCAGAAGCGGTCGCAAAGGCCCTTGCGCAAGAGGGGCAGCAAGTGGCAATTAGGCACCGCGAAATGGAACGTCGATCGTTGAATGTGAGGCCGGATTGATCGGGATTGTACTCGTAGCACATGGTGGGTTGGCCAAGGAATATCTGGCAGCCATGCAGCATGTGGTTGGAAAGCAGCCCGGCCTGATCGCAATTTCGATTGAGGCCGATCATGACCGTGAAGCCAAGCAGGCAGAAATCTGCGCGGCGGCCGACAGTGTTGATGTCGGGGATGGTGTGGTTGTGGTGACTGATCTGTTCGGAGGCAGCCCATCGAATCTGAGCCTGCGCGCCTGCACCCCGCAGGATCGCCGAATTCTGTACGGTGCCAACCTGCCTATGTTGATTAAACTGGCCAAAACCCGCCACCTGCCCATCGCGGATGCAGTGCGGCAGGCGATGGAGGCTGGACGCAAGTATATCAATGCGCAAAATGTGACATTAGAAGAAGACCGGACTGATTAAGAATGACCAATCGAAGCTTGAAAATCATTAATGAAAAAGGTCTGCATGCGCGCGCCTCGGCCAAGCTGGTTGAAGTGGTCGAGGGCTTTGACGCACAGGCCGAAGTATCCAAGGATGGGTTTTCTGCATCTGGCGACAGCATTATGGGTCTTTTGATGTTGGCAGCCTCACGCGGAACGACTATTGACGTCGAGACGTCCGGACCGGATGCTGAGGCGTTGGCTGATGCGTTGGAAACCTTGGTGAACGACAAGTTCGGGGAAGGGTACTGACGTCATCTGCCTCACGACGAAGAACGGGAATACCAGGAATTGGCGGAAACAGCGCACGAGACGAAGACAGGCCCGGTGGCGGATGGGACCACTGATCAGGGCGAAATCTACGATCGTAGAACCCTGACCTATGCAAACTCGTTCGATGATGCCTGGACTTCGACGGCCATTCGCGCGATCGAATGGTGTACCGGCAAGCTGACCATCCTGCGTATGGTCAACAAGTTCGAGAAGAAGAATGAATATTATCGGGGTCAGAGGTTCTGGGGCGGCGCGCTCGAGATCATGGGGATCAACCTGACCACACCGCAAGAGCAGATTGCGCGTATTCCGAAAGAAGGGCCTGTGGTCGTGGTAGCCAATCACCCTCACGGTATGGTGGATGGTATGATCCTGGCCGAACTGATCGGCAAAGTGCGCAGTGATTATCGGATTCTGACCCGCTCAGTCCTGACCGGGCTGGATGAGGCCGCGACCTCGTTCATGATCCCTGTGCCTTTCCCGCATGACCCCGAAGCGCAAAGCAAAATGCTAGAGATGCGCGGCAAAGCCATGGACCACTTGAAAGAGGGTGGCGTTGTTGCCCTGTTCCCATCGGGTGTCGTGATGTCCTCGGACGATTGGTTCGGCCCTGCGCAAGAGCGGGAGTGGAACGTGTTCACGGCTAAAATGATCCGCCGTTCCGGGGCACGCGTGGTGCCGATCTTCTTTCCCGGCAGCAACTCACGCGCCTATCAGATCGCTAACAGGCTCTCCCCGATCCTGCGGCAGGGCCTTTTGCTGCATGAGATCGTGCGGTCATGCCATAAACCGCAATCTCCGGTTATCGGTGACCCGATTTCTGACGAGGATATGCAATTGCTGGAGCGCGATCCGCGCGGCTTCATGGCCTGGCTCAGAAAGCATACATTGTCGTTGGGGCAGTCGCTCAAAGGCTGATCCGCCTCTTCATCTGGCCGAAAATATCCCGGGGGCGAGCCCGGATAAAATCCGGGCGAGGGGGCTGGCCCCCTCTGCCTTACCGCATCCTGCCTTAGCGGGTCGGAACCGGAACCTCGCCCCGATAGTCATAAAACCCGCGCTCGGTTTTGCGGCCCAGCCACCCAGCTTCGACATATTTCGTCAGTAGCGGGCAGGGGCGGTATTTGGTGTCTGCCAACCCTTCATGCAACACGTTCATGATTGCAAGACAGGTATCCAAGCCGATAAAATCCGCCAATTCCAGCGGCCCCATCGGGTGGTTCGCGCCCAGTTTCATCGACTGGTCGATGGATTGCACGTTCCCGACGCCTTCATAAAGGGTATAAACCGCCTCGTTGATCATCGGCATTAGAATACGGTTGACGATAAAGGCGGGGAAATCCTCGGCACTTGCAGCGGTTTTGCCAAGGCGATCAACGACGGCCTTGCAGGTGCTGAAAGTCTCTTCATCAGTGGCGATGCCGCGGATCAGTTCAACCAACTGCATCAGGGGCACAGGGTTCATGAAGTGGAAGCCCATAAAGCGCTCGGGTCGATCCGTGCGGCTGGCCAGTCGGGTGATCGAGATAGATGAGGTGTTCGAGGTCAGAATCGTATGCGGCTGGAGATGTGGCTGAAGATCCTCGAATATCGCCTGTTTGATCGTCTCGCGCTCGGTAGCGGCTTCAATCACCAGATCTGTCTGCCCCAGTTCAGGCAACGCAAGCGTGGTCTGGATACGACCAAGCGCGGCCTGCATCGCCTCTTCGGTGATTTTCCCGCGTGAGGCCTGACGCGCCATGTTGCCCTCGATCGTGGTCAAAGCTGCCTCAAGCGCGTCCTGATTCACATCATTCAGTAGAACGTCATACTCCGCCAGGGCTAGGACATGGGCGATACCGTTGCCCATCTGACCTGCGCCAATAACTCCGACTGATTTTACGTCCATTTTCTGATGCCTCTGTGCCAAGGGATTGAGGGAACAGTACTGGCAGATCGGTAGGGGCGGCAAGGGGATCAGGCGCATCGAATTTGCTTCAAATGCGCACATTAGGATTTTCTCAAGACATGGGGCTGCAAGATGGCAACTGGGTGAAAAATGGGTGAGTGTTATGAGCTATCATCAAACAGGCTCGGCGGGTGCCGGGCATGCAGTATGCCAATATGGTGAATCACGTCTTTGGTTCCGTGGCCCAGAGCGGTCGCTGGACACAGCCTACATAGGCTGTTTCGGCGGAGATGAGACCTATGGGCGGTTTGTCGAGAGTCCTTATGCGGCGATTCTTGAAAACCGGCTGGATCGGCGCTGTCTGAACTTTGGCAGCCTCTTCTGCGGGGTCGAGGCGCTGTGCGGCGACGCTGGGCTGTTCAACCTGATGAACGGGGCCAAGCTGTGTGTTCTGCAGGCCCCCGGTGTTCTGAGCCAGTCGAATCAATTCTACCGGGTTCATCCCCGGCGCAATGACCGGGTTTTGGCGCCAACCGCTGCATTGGTTGACCTCTACCCCGAGGTCGACTTCACCAATGTGCATTTCGTGGGGCATCTGATGCGCTTGCTGCAAGGATATCAGGACGCTCGCTTTGAAGTGGTTGCTGACGAACTGCGCGGCATTTGGGTGCAGAAAATCAGAACTTTACTGCAAAAGCTGGATGCGCCGGTTGTTCTGTTGGCCCTGAAGGTCCTGCAAAACAAAGACGACGTTCCGACCGAAAGGGGGCCGGTCACTGTCACGCAACAGATGCTGGATGTCGTTCGTCCGTTTACGAGGGAGTGTGTCGAACTGTCTGCCTATGTGTCCGGCCAATCTGACGAGATAGAAGATATGCTGTTCGGCACCCTGCAGCAGCCAATGGCTGAGCATATGATCGGCCCTGCGGCGCACAAATCCATCGCGGATGCACTGGTGGGACCGATCCGGAACCTCCATTGAAAAAGGCCCGCCATTTGGCGGGCCTTTTAAGATACTTCTTCGAAACGGCTTGGGCTGTGATCAGCCCAGTTTTTCGGTCAGTTCCGGCACGGCCTGGAACAGGTCGGCGACCAGTCCGAAGTCGGCAACCTGGAAGATCGGCGCTTCTTCGTCCTTGTTGATCGCAACGATGACCTTCGAGTCCTTCATACCGGCAAGGTGCTGGATCGCACCCGAGATGCCGACAGCAACGTACAAATCCGGGGCAACAACCTTACCGGTCTGACCCACCTGCCAGTCGTTCGGTGCATAGCCCGAGTCGACTGCCGCACGCGAGGCACCAACCGCCGCGCCCAGTTTGTCGGCCAGACCTTCGATCAGTTTGAAGTCCTCTTCCGAGCCAACACCACGGCCACCCGAGACAACAACGCCTGCCGAGGTCAGTTCCGGACGGTCGCTTTCGGCAACTTTGTCCTCGACCCATGACGACAGACCTTCGGAACCCGGAACTGCGATGGTTTCGACCGGCGCCGATCCGCCTTCGCCCGCCGCGTCGAAGCTGGCGGTCCGCAGGGTGACAACCTTTTTGGCGTCGTTCGACTTGACGGTCTGGATCGCGTTGCCCGCGTAGATCGGACGCTCGAAGGTCGAGCCGTCAACAACGCCAGACGCATCCGAGATCACCATCACGTCCAGCAGCGCGGCAACGCGCGGCATCACGTTCTTGGCGTCGGTGGTGGCGGGGGCGACGATGTGTTCGTAGCCATCGGCCAGCGACACGATCAGAGCTGCGGTCGATTCCGCCAGGCGGTGACCCAGTGATTCGTCTTCGGCAACCAGAACCTTGGAGACACCGTCGATCTTGGCGGCGGCCTCACCGGCAGCGGCGGCGGACCCACCTGCGGCCAGAACGGTTACGTCACCCAGAGCCTTTGCGGCGTTGACGGCCTTGGCGGTGGCGTCCAACGACAGCTCACCATTGTTAACTTCGGCGAGAAGAAGAACAGCCATTACACAGCCCCCGCTTCTTTGAGTTTCCCGACCAGCTCGTCAACCGAGCCCACGATGATACCTGCAGCACGTGCCGGTGGCTCTTCGGTTTTGACCACTTCCAGACGCGGAGTGACGTCCACGCCGTAATCGGCGGCGGTTTTCTCATCCAGCGGCTTTTTCTTCGCCTTCATGATGTTGGGCAGCGACGCATAGCGCGGCTCGTTCAGGCGCAGGTCGACGGTGACGATGGTCGGCATCTTGACGCTGATGGTCTGCAGACCGCCATCCACCTCGCGGGTGATCTTGGCGCTGTCGCCTTCAATGTCCACCTCAGAGGCAAAGGTGCCCTGCGACCAGCCCAGCAGGGCCGACAGCATCTGACCGGTGGCATTCATGTCGTTGTCGATCGCCTGCTTGCCTGCCAGAACGATACCCGGCTGCTCTTCCTCGACCACTTTGGCCAGGATTTTCGCAACGGCCAGCGGCTCGATGTCCTGATGCACGTCATCTGCAGCAACAACCAGGATCGCACGGTCGGCACCCATGGCCAGTGCGGTACGCAGTGTTTCCTGCGCCTGCTTCACGCCGATCGATACGGCCACGACTTCGTCTGCCTTGCCGGCCTCTTTCAGACGGATCGCCTCTTCCACGGCAATCTCATCGAACGGGTTCATCGACATCTTTACATTGGCGAGATCAACTCCGCTCCCGTCCGCTTTCACGCGGACCTTCACATTGTAGTCAATCACGCGTTTGACAGGCACGAGTACCTTCATTTTGCGTTTGCTCCTCACAAATAACGGTAAGCCGCCCAGCGACTCCACCAATGCTCTCGGGGGGATGAATAACGCCTCAATTCGACCTGCAACAGGGCAAAATCGTCACGCCATGGCCCTGGGACGTCGCGTTTTGTGTTTTTTGACGCAACTTCCCATCACTTAACGGTTAGCGCCCGCCCTTCGGGCCGGGGTTCCGCCCTTCCGGTCGCCGCAGTGTCCACTGGACACTGCGCCGCTTTCAGCGGTTCGCGCCCGGAACCCACAGCACGTCCTGAGTGCCGTTTTCGTTGGCGCAACGCGCGGCGACAAAGAACCAATCGCTGAGGCGATTGAGGTATTTCACGGCGGCCGTATTTACCGGCTCCATGTTGGTCAATTCAACTGCCAGACGCTCGGCCCGGCGCGAGACCGTCCGGCACACATGCAGATGCGCTGCCAAACGTGAACCGCCGGGCAGAATGAAGCTGCGCAGCGGCTCCAGCGCTTCGTTCATGACGTCGATCTCAGCTTCCAACCGGTCAATCTGAGATGCAACGATGCGCAGCGGGGGATAGTCGGCCTCGGCATCTTTTTCCATATCAGGGCGACAGAAATCTGCGCCAAGATCGAACAGGTCGTTCTGGATGCGGGACAGGGCGGCGTCGACCTCGCCGTCCGCTTCGGTGCGGGCCACACCGACGAATGAATTCAATTCGTCCACGGTGCCATAGGCGGCGACACGGCCGGAATATTTTGCAACGCGTTCGCCGTTGCCCAAAGCGGTTTTGCCGTCATCGCCGGTGCGGGTGTAAATCTTGTTCAGAACGACCATTTACTGTGCCCCTTGTCCACGCAGCCAGACGTAAAGCACGATCAGTATCACGGCAATGAACTGAAACAGAATGCGCAGGCGCATCATCTTGTTGCTTTTCATTGCGGCCGCTTTGCCGCTCTTGCCGAAGTTTGAGATGCCGATCGCCAGCACGACGACAACAGCCGCCATGGCCAGCAATAAAATGACCATCAGTAGGTCCATGGGTACACCGTCCGCGTT
The DNA here is from genome assembly GCF_056539365.1 of Ruegeria sp. BB7. NCBI lineage: Bacteria > Pseudomonadati > Pseudomonadota > Alphaproteobacteria > Rhodobacterales > Roseobacteraceae > Ruegeria > Ruegeria sp. BB7. Next base: position 130,664 of record NZ_JBQFUV010000009.1, read on the forward strand.
TTCTGTTTTCTTAGGCTATCATCTAGACCTATGGACATGAAAAGCGAACGGGTAATTTCGCCTCAGACGTCCGACAGGATTCGGTCTATGGTTCGGGTTGGTAGGATGCGGCGCAGGTATCCGGCAATATAGGTCGGCGTCGTAACGTAGTACCGTGCGCGCGGTCGCTTGGATTCGACAGCATGCGCCAGCTTGTCGGTCACCGCTGACGCAGGCAGTTCGAACCTGTCTGGACCCGGGGAGGATTCGTATAATCTTTTCAACAGTGAAGACTCATAGCGCTCTCGCAGGGCCGAGCTTTCCCAGTTGATGAAACGTTCGAAGAAGGGGATCGAGTTTTCTCGGATTTTTGAAGTGATCGGGCCGGGTTCGATCAGGATCACCTTGATGTCAGAATCCGCCAGTTCCAGACGCAGCGTGTCTGTCAGGCCTTCGACCGCGTATTTTGTGGCCACATAAGCACCGCGCCAGGGATAAGCCACCAGACCCAGCACCGATGAGTTCTGAACGATTCGCCCATGCCCCTGCGCCCGCATAACAGGAATCACCTGTCGGGTCAGTTCGTGCCAGCCAAAGAAATTGGCCTCGAATATCTGGCGCAGGCCGTCTGTCGGCAGGTCCTCGACCGCACCCGGCAGGCCATGCGCTCCGTTGTTGAACAGTGCATCCAGCGTGCCGCCAGTGGCTTCGCACACCCAAGCCACACCTGAGGTAATGCTATCGGTGTCTGTGTAATCGATGCGCGGACTTTCAAATCCCTGCGCCCGAAGCCGATCGCAATCGCGCTGCTGACGGCAGGATGCGAATACCCGCCAGCCCCGGGCGCGCATGCCATGTGCGGCATCCAGCCCAATGCCTGAGGAGCAGCCGGTGATAAGAATGGATTTCTGCATGGTCTTCCCGCCTCCGAACCTCACCTATAGCTATTGCGAGGATGGGGGCAGGACAATGACACGACTGCGTCAGTTTGAGATTTTTCGCACCAACGAGGCCGAAATCCAGCCGACCTGTTGCTGCGGCAACACGCGCAGACGCAGCCAGCCGGTGCCGGACTCGCTCAGAATCTCGACCTGCTGACCCATGGTGGCTTTGCCTATGATCGGGTAGATCGTGCCCGGCCCGTCGCGCATGTTCACTCGGGTACCCGAAATCTCTCGGATGTCTTTTGTGGGTTCGGGGATGGAAGGTGCCGCGGTCTGGGTGTCCTGTGTTTCGTCCGCAATCTGGCGCAGCCCGGCCACGCCATCTTCAAGTGAGGCCAAGGTGATGTTGGCGCTTTGATCCTCGAACACCGAGAAGCCCGGGAATGACGCGAGGCTGGCGTCATCTGCTATGAACTCAACCACCTCTTCCAAAGCAGGCTCTGGCTTGGTGCGAATTGACGGGGCGCGGATCGTGACGTTGGTCACAAGCTCTTCGGGCTGGGCAGATGCGACTGATCGGATCGGGGTGGGCGCTACCCGAACAGGCTGCTCAGCGCGCAGGCCACGCGGTTCGAAGTCTGGTCCGTCGCTCATCACGTAGAAACACCAACCGAGTGCAGCGAAAGTGATAACAATAAGGCGCGTCATGGCGCATCCCCCGGATCAATAGCTGGAAATAAGAAATAGGCAGAAATCTAATCCACTCAGCGTACCATATTTCAGGGTTCGAGTCGAAAGACGGGGGAAATCGGGGGGTTGCCTCCCCCTGTTGCAAAAAGCGCCACTTGTCCCCAGCAAAATACGTGTTGCTTGCTTTACCAAGGCGCTCTTGCGGCGTATCACATCATATATGACCGATACGATCGACGACCCCAATATGGAGACCCCTGACAATGGGGGCGAGATAGCTGAACCGCTACGCCGTGCAATTGGCGAACGCTATCTGACCTATGCGCTGTCCACCATCATGCACCGTGCCTTGCCGGATGCGCGCGACGGGCTGAAGCCGGTTCACCGGCGAATCCTCTACGCGATGCGAGAGCTGCGACTCAGCGCGACGGGTGGGTTCCGTAAGTCCGCGAAGATTTCCGGTGACGTGATGGGTAACTATCACCCGCACGGCGATGCCGCGATTTATGATGCGATGGCGCGTCTGGCGCAGGACTTCAACGTCCGCTACCCGCTGGTCGACGGGCAGGGGAACTTCGGCAATATCGACGGTGATAACCCGGCGGCCTCGAGATACACCGAGGCGCGAATGACCATCGTGGCCGAGGCACTGCTTGAGGGTCTGAACGAAGACGCCGTCGATTTCCGCGACAACTATGATGGTACGCTGACCGAGCCGGTCGTGCTGCCTGCGCAATTCCCGAATCTGCTGGCCAATGGATCCAGCGGCATCGCGGTAGGCATGGCGACGAACATCCCGCCGCATAACATCGCCGAACTGTGCGACGCTTGTCTGCATCTGATCAAGATACCGGATGCACGCGACGACACGCTATTGAACTATGTGCCCGGCCCGGACTTTCCGACCGGCGGCGTCATCGTCGAACCGCCCGAGAATATTGCGCAGGCCTATCGTACGGGACGCGGCAGTTTCCGCCTGCGCTGTAAGTTTGAGGTCGAGGATCTGGGGCGTGGCCAGTGGCAGATTATCGTCACCGAGATCCCTTATCAGGTTCAGAAATCCAAACTGATCGAAAAGATCGCTGAGCTGATTCAGACCAAGAAAATTCCCATACTCGCGGATGTGCGCGACGAATCCGCCGATGACATCCGCCTGATCCTTGAGCCACGTTCCAAAAACGTGGACCCCGAGGTGCTGATGGGGATGCTCTACCGCAACTCGGACCTTGAGGTTCGATTCAGTCTGAACATGAACGTACTGATCGACGGCGTAACGCCCAAGGTCTGCTCGATGAAGGAAGTGCTGCGCGCCTTCCTTGATCACCGGCAAGAGGTTCTGATCCGCCGCTCGCGTCACCGGATGGCGAAGATCGACCACCGGCTGGAAGTTTTGGAGGGCTTTATTGTTGCCTTCCTGAACCTCGACCGTGTGATCGACATTATCCGTTACGATGACGACCCCAAAGCTGCGCTGATGCGCGAGGATTGGGGGATCGATCATGTTCGCGCCACCAGCGAGGCCGATTATGTCTCGCCCGAGCCGGGCGAGGGCGAGTTGTCCGAGGTGCAAGTCGACGCCATCCTCAATATGCGCCTGCGCAGCCTGCGCCGTCTGGAAGAGATGGAGTTAGTCCGTGAGCGGGACGAGCTGATGCTGGAACGCGCCAATCTCGAAGACCTGCTGGCCGATCCCGCCCTGCAATGGGCCAAGATCGCCGAACAGTTGAGAGACACCAGAAAGACCTTCGGCAAGGATTACGAAGGCGGCGCACGCCGAACTCAATTCGCCGAGGCCGGGCAGGTCGAGGAAGTCCCGCTTGAGGCGATGATCGACCGCGAACCGATCACGGTTGTCTGCTCTCAGATGGGCTGGATTCGGGCCATGACCGGTCATATCGACCTAAAGCGCGAGTTGAAGTTCAAGGACGGTGACGGCCCGCGCTTCATTTTCCACGCGGAGACCACGGATCGACTGCTGGTGTTTGCCTCGAATGGGCGGTTCTACACGGTCAGCGCCGCCAACCTGCCCGGCGGGCGGGGCATGGGCGAACCGCTGCGTCTGATGGTTGACCTGCCGAACGAGGCACAGATCATCGACATCCTGATCCACAAGCCCGGGCGCAAGCTGCTGGTGGCCTCGGACGCGGGCAATGGCTTTGTGGTGCCCGAAGATGACGTACTGGCCCAGACGCGCAACGGTAAACAGGTGCTGAACGTCAAAGGCGACGAAACGGCGATGATCTGCAAGCCGGTTGCAGGCGACCACGTTGCGGTTGTCTCCCAGAACGGCAAGTTCCTTGTCTTCCCAGCGGAAGAACTGCCCGAGATGACTCGTGGCAAGGGTGTACGTCTGCAGAAATACAACATGGCTCGTGGACGGCAGGGTACGCTGGAGTTGGATGGCGGTCTGTCAGACATTACCACCTTCAACTGGGAAGAGGGTCTGAAATGGTCCATGGGTGGCGACAAAACCCGGCACGAGGCCGATATGTCCCAATGGCTGGCAAAACGCGCCAGCGTCGGGAAAAAGCCGCCCTACGGCTTCCCGCGTGATTATAAATTCTCGTGATCGGGCAGGCGTCTGGAGTGGAATTCCGCCGATACGGCTTGGCACAGGCCGTATCGGTGCGTTAGATCAAGGAAAACAGGCCTATCGAGAAGAGACATGTTGCGCATTCTGACACTGATCACCGGACTGGCCCTGATGGGCGCTTGTACGCAGACGCAATTGTATGAAGAGCCCGAGTCGCTTGGGGAATTCAAACTGCGGGTGAACTATGCCTTTGCTGACAAGGCGGTTCAGGGGCCGGTGTCGCGGGACGCCACTCCGGACGAATGGACGTCTGCAATCCAGAACGCGGTCGATATCCGGTTGGGTCGCTATGTGGGCGCGCAGGAATATGACATCGGAATCAGCCTCGAAGGCTATATGCTGGCTCCACCGGGCATCCCGGTGATCTATAACCCCAAAAGCACGGCGATCGTTCTGGTGAACGTGTACGACGTGAACAAGAAAGAATTCCTTGCCAAGGGGAAACAGTTCCAGGTTCTGGAAGACACGACCGGTGGCAGCGCTTTGAAAGGTTCGGGCCACGAGCGCACCAAAGAAGAACAAATGAGCGGACTGGCCCTGAAAGTCGCGGACCGAGTCGAGGAATGGCTGGCCGAAGAACATGAGGAGAACGGATGGTTTGATCGCCGTCCGAACCTGATCCAACCGCTCGATTCCGGCGTGGTGACGCAAAATCCAGCATCCTAAACGGGTTTTAACGCAGGATGTGCTTGATTTTCCCCTTTGAACCAAATATCTCGCGCGCGCAGATGTAACCACGGGACCAAGGGTCCCCCAAAGCACAAAAGGGCGCCTGAGGAATGGCAAAGGAAAAGTTTGAGCGTACAAAACCGCACGTCAACATCGGCACGATTGGCCACGTTGACCACGGCAAGACCACGCTGACCGCAGCAATCACCAAGT